>JAOZFH010000042.1 GCA_027491415.1 Thermoproteota archaeon
CCGAGATGGAGACGGTCGGGTTCACCTTGACGAGGACGCGGACGCTCCAGGTGCCGACCGCCAGGGCAGACGAGTCCGGGCTCCACGCGAGCGAGCCGACCGCCTCACCCAGCGTGACGGAGAGCACCTCCGCCCCAGTCGGCGTCACGACCAGCAGCTCGCCCCCTCGGCCGCCGACGGCCAGCAGGGATCCGTCAGGAGCCCACTCAACCTCGGTGACAGCCGAGCCGATGGAGTCCGACCAGACCTCCTCTCCGGAGGGGGTGACGACCCGCACGACGCCGTCCTCGGATCCCACCGCCAGCAGGTCTGTGGGTCCCCAGCCGAGGTCCTCAATGGCGCCCGAAGACAGCTTCAGCAGGAGCACATCCTCCTCTCTCACCACAGCCACCATCCCGGCGGTCGATCCGGCTGCGAGGAGGCCGCTCCTGGAGACGGACAGGCAGGTGACCGCGGAGTCAAGTTCCGCGACCCTGCTGACGTTATCCCCGACTAGGAGAACATCACTGCCTACGGAGGCGACCGACCCGTTTCCCATCAGGGCGACGTGTGAGACGGTCCCGTTGAGCCCGACCCTCCCCACGACGTTTCCTGCCGAGTCGAGGATCACCACCTCTGAGCCCGCGGCCGCCGCTATGGTACCGGGGCCAACGGCCAGCTCCGAGACGGGCGCCGGCAGCTGGAGGGACCATGCCCACTCCCCGGACCGCGAGTAGGCCCTGACGAGACCAGACGAGGTCGATGCCACGATCAGGGAGTCGATCCAGGCAACTGAGGTGACGGTGGACCCGAGCCCCCTCGTCCAGAGACCAGACCCCGAACCGCCGAACAGGAAGAGGGACCCGGTCCCCGTGCCGGCGGCCAGCCCCTCGCCGTCGGGACTCCACGCAAGCGCTTCGACTGAACCCCAGGCGCTCTTGCTCCACGATTCCTCCAGCGTCACTGGGCCCGCTGAGAGCAGGGCAGGCGCGATCAGTAGCAGCGTCGTGAGCGCGGCGGCCGCCTTCCTCATCGGGCCACCCAGAGTTTCCCCATGTTAAGGGTTATCCGGCGCTGGCCTTCGGATCCGGGCCAGAGATCAGGCGTCTGGGTCGTCTGCCTTCCTCACATAGAGGATGTTCTCCGCGACCTGATACCCGAGCTTCATGAAGAGGTTCAGGGAGGGTTCGTTCCACCCTTCGATCAGGGCTGAGATCACGTGCGCGCCCCTCTCGCGGAGGATCCTCTCCGCCTCCCAGACGAGGGCCGAGGCGATCCCCCTCCTCCTGTAGTCCGGGTGAACCGCCAGCCGATTTATCCACCCCTTGCGGCCGTCGAAGGTGGCGATCACGGCTCCTATCAGCCTTCCCCCGTCGTAGGCGCCGACGAAGCCCCAGGGAAACTCCTCCATCTGCCTCCTCAGGCTTTCTGGGCTGTCCCTGCCCCTGGGCTTGTGCGGCAGGCCGGCCTCCCTCCAGAGCCTCAGGAGATCGTCGACCTCCTCCCGCGTGATCCTCCGAAACTCGACCACGGGTCAGCCCCTCCACAGGAAATGCGTTAATTCTTTTCCCGCCGTGTCTTGCGGCGGCGAAGAGGGTGACTGGTCTGCTGGACCGGCTCAGGGCCTCCCTGAAGATGCTTCCCAGGTGTGCGAACTGCGGCAGACCCATAGAGGGAAGGCCCTACGAGTGGAGGGGAAGGACGTTCTGCACAAGGGCCTGCAAAGATGCGTACAGGAGGTCGCACTCCCAAAAGAGATCCAAGGGTAGGTCACGAGCGAGGTTGCCGCGGGACGCGTTCGCCGCGGTTTACTGGAGGTAGCCCGTCATCCCTGCTGGTCTGACCCGTGACCCTGCGTCAGGTCACCGAGTTCCGGCGGTCATCCACCTGCTGAGCCCCAGACACAGGAGCTCCGACGCCTTCTTCACCCCCCTGTAGACCCGGTAGGCGTAGTAGGCCGTCGCCCCTGTCATCGTGGCCAGCCCGAGAACTCGGAGCCCGTAGGCTAGGGCCGCCGAGGACACCGAGGCCGCAGCCGCCCCGGCAAAGGACACGAGCGGGGCTGGCGTTATGGTGCAGCACGTGGTCACGGTTACAGCGGAGGCAACTCCTACAGAGGCTGAGGAAACCCCCAACTTGCCCAGCGACCGCTCGACCGCTGAGTAGAGACCTAGAGTGAAGCTGAGGACCACTAGGAGGGCGAACTCCGGCCACCCAATTAGGAGTGTTGGGTTCTCCTCGCCCGGAAAGCTCACCGCCAGGGCCGCGCCCTCCTCCGCGACGCCGAGGCCGCTCGGCGGCGACCCGAAGATTAAGGCTCCGACCGCGGCCAGGATGACGACCGGTATTAGAAGCGTTGAGAGTGAGCTCAGGACGAACCTGCCCGCCGCCGACGTCACGGCGGACTTGAGCAGACCCACGTACCTGCCTAGGCAGCCTGGCATTCTCACCCGATGCGGAGGATGATCGGTATATAGGCAGTCGCCGCAGCGCTTCGGACCCCGCAGGGCGTCGCGGAGATCGCTGGCTTCGACCGGAGTTCACATCCGTAATATTAGCCCTACATGGTCTCCCATTGGCCGAACTGGGCGTCATAGAAGGGAGTTTTCACGGGATATCACTTATTTCCCGATCCCAACAGGCTGGTAGGGAGAGGCCATGAGCGCTCAGGAAGGGCACCAGGAGAGCAGCCACGATGGCGGGGAGA
>JAOZFH010000050.1 GCA_027491415.1 Thermoproteota archaeon
TCTCCACCCTCTCCGGGTCCCTGACCACGACCAAGGCGTTGTAGCCGTCCACGGTCTCCTCGGGGGAGGAGGAGACGTAGACGGCCACCAGATCCTCGCCGAGAAGTTCGCTCAGCTTGAGGGCGAAGGACAGGGCGGCCCTTGACCAGCTCGTCATCCTAAGGAGGAGCGCCAACGCCGCGACCTCCGAAGGTCGAGCCCATCTGAAGATAAAAAGCGAGGGCTACCGAACGAGGGTCGGTCAGCGAGTCGCGGCGACGGCGCAGAGCCAGAGGTCGGAGCGGCTAGGGTAGGACCTCCAGCCCAAGCCTCTTGGCCTGCCTCCGGAGCCTCTCGTCGAACGAGGCGATGGGAAGGTCCTCACTCTGGGCCACAGCAAGCACGACCTTGTCATTGAACCTCGAGAGTGGGCGTCCCTCCTCCCTGAGGATCGCCAGCGCCCACCTGACTGCCTCTCTCCCGCCCGACACGACCCGAGCCCTGTGGTCCCAGGCGTACTCCCACACCTTCTCGACCACGTCGGCCAGGTCGACGTCGAGGCCCCTCATGAGCCACACATACTCGTAGAGCACGATGATGGGTATCACCCACGCGTCTAGGGAGTCCAAGAGTCGCCTAGCCTCTACGTGGAAGATAGAATCCTCGAACGTATCGTAGACCAAGACGTTGGTGTCCAAGACAGCCCTCAAGGCAGGGCCTCCCGCATACCCGCCTCGATCAGCCTCTCGATCTCCTCTGGGGTGAGCCTCCTCCCCGATCTGAGGGTTCTCCGAGTTGGCCTGACCCTTTCCATAACAATTCTCCCCCTGTCGTCGAGGGACACCTCCAGATAGTCCCCCTCACGCAGGCCCACTCTCTCTCTGATCTCCCGGGGGATCGTCACCTGATAGTTCCTGGTGACCTTGACTCTGGGCATTTTTCTAGTAACTTACTAGATTAACTTCTACTTTAATATTTCTACTAAATCTTGCGTCGCGCTCACAGGGGCTCACCGTCTACACGCTGGCCTACTTAGACTGCCTGCCCCGGCGCCGCGCTCTGCATGAAGCATGGGGGGCTGAATACGTCCGCCTCGAGAGAACGCTCAGGTGGGACCGCGAGGGGCTCGGTGGAAAAACCTACATAGCGCCCTGAAGCTTCCATCAGGCGGGTAAGCCGTTAAGAGAATAGAGAATGTTGAGATCCCAGAGGAGTAGATCCGATATGATCGGTAAGATCAGGTATTTTGAGAGACCGGGCTCTGAGAACACACCGATGAAGTCAACGAGGCCGTGGCGGAGGGGCTGATGAGAGGTAACATCAACTACCTAATAGTCGCGTCGATCTCTGGGAGGACGGCCATAAGGTTCGCAGAGAAGGCCGGGAAAGCTAAGGTCGTGTGCGTGCCCGGCCCCCCACAGTGGGACTGCGAGATGGGAGGGGGAAGGTGGCCTTACATCCCAGAGGACGTAAGAGCGAGGCTGGAGGAGCTTGGAGTCCAGATCGTTGACCGCGCACCCACGACCTCGCGGGAGGCTCTGTTGACTACAGCCTAGCTAGGTACGGGTACACGCCGCCCTCTTGGTCGGTCGTGGAGACCCTTATCATGGTGGGGGGCTACGGCCTCAAGACAGCCGTCGAGGTGTCGCTGATGGCCTGGCTGGACTTTGGCGCAGTGCCCCCGGGAGTCGAGGCTATAGCGGTCGACGGCACGCTCAACAGAGCGCCGACACGGTCGTCGTGCTGAAGACCGCCTACTCCTCGCAGAGGTCAAGAGGGGGACAGCCTCGAGTAGAGCCTGCGACCAGATCTGGCCCCTGCAGATCAGGATGAGTTCCCCGTGGAAGTGCCGCGGGCAGTTCAAACTCTCTGGGAGGCTGGGCACAACTTATTATATCGCGTGCTAGGGTGTGAGGCCCTGTGAGCAAGCAGGTCGTTGCGGTGATAGGCGCCGGCGCCATAGGAGGAGCCGTCGCTACCGCCCTAGCGGAGTCGGGCTGGAGGGTTGTCGCAACCAGGAGGAGGATCGAGAGGGCGAGGCACCTGGCGGAGAAGGGTGTGGAACTCACATCCGACAACAGGCGGGCGGCCAGGGAGGCAGACGTGATCATACTCGCGGTCAAGCCGCACAAGGCCGCGGGAGTGGCGGCAGAGATATCTGAAGAGATCAAAGGGAAGCTCCTGATATCCCTGGCAGCGGCCGTCAGCACCGAGACCTTGGGGAAGGCTGCGCCGGGGGCCAGGGTCATAAGGGCCATGCCCAACATAGCCGTGTCGGTCAGGGAGTCTTTCACGGCCTTTTGCAGGGGACCCAGAGTCACGGACGAGGATGTGAAGCTCTTCAAGGAGCTGTTTGGGTGTATGGGGACGTGCGAAGAGGTTCACGAGGAGCTGATGGACGCAGTCACCGCGCTGAGCGGGAGCGGGCCCGCCTACGCCGCCCTCTTCATAGAGGCCCTGATGTACGCCGGGCTGAAGGTCGGTCTGCCGAGGGACGTCGCCCTGAAGTCCGCGGCCCAGACCATGCTGGGGGCAGCCAGGATGGTGCTGGAGCAGGGGGTCCACCCGGCCCAGCTCAAGGAGATGGTGGTTACCCCCGGGGGCACCACGATAGAGGGGATATTCTACATTGAAGAGGGCGGGGTCAGGTCCTCGGTGATGAAGGCCGTGGAGGCGGCCACAGAGAGGGCAAAGACTTTGAGCAGGTTGATAAACGGGCAGTCAAGGCCCTGAGCTTTTTTGGTGAGAAAGCAAGAAAGGGGGTGAGCCCCGGCCTGGGGCTCAGCCCTCCACCTCCTCGACGTGTATGATCTGGACCGGGCAGGCGTCGGCGGCCTGCTTCACGCAGTCGCCGAGGTCCTCCGGCACCACGCCGGTCCCTATGTCGTCGGTCCTGTACTCCTCGACGATCTGGGACTTCCCGTCGTCGGGGTTCATCTCGAAGACCTGGGGGCAGAGGGCCCAGCACACGCCGTCGCTGATGCACTGGTCCCTGTCTATGGTCACCTTGAACTTGGGCATATGACACCGCCGGGGCGACCTGCTAAAATTCTTTACCACTCCGAGGTGCGACCGGCGAGGGCGCCTGATACGCCCCCGGAGTCTGCGTCCCAGGCCAAGATCGGGCCTGTCTGAACGGGAGGTGCATAACCCCTCTACAACTGGCGGAGATTCCAGTGGAATGTGCAACGTCCTACGAGGTCAGCCCCTGACGTCAACAAACTCGAACTGCTTAAATGCTGGCCGGAGGGGGCGCATGGCCGGGGCCAGGATCGCACGGCGTGTGGAGGTGGCCCGGCAGGTTGGGCGCTTCCGCGACTGCCGGTCGGAGGCAATGGGTGGTGATTCGGTTAGATGAGCGCGAGCCGCGCCGGACATGCTGAGGTAGTGCTCGTTGTCGGCGAGCCGCGGTCCGGGAAGGGCGTGCTGGTCAAGATGATCAGCAATGAACTCAAGTCGCGTGGGTACGCCACCCTCACGCTCGGCATAGACCTAGAGGATGCCGCCAGGGAGGGAAGGCTGACCTGGCTCAGGGAGGCCCTTCGGACGGCCGCAAGGGAGGGAAACGTTCACTTCATCGTGATGAGCCTGAGGGGGAGGAGGCTGGAGGAGAACTCGAGGCTCTCCGAAGAGGAGATGGACATCCTCCGGTACTCCAGATACGTCGTCATCTGCACCAGGGAGGACGGGGGCCAGGCCAGGGCGTGGAAGGAGCTCATAGGGTCCCTCTCTCCCGAAGCCAAGGTTGTGGCGAGCCTCACTAGCGTCTTCCCAGACCCCAATGGGTCCAGGGCGTGGTGGGTAGACGTGGGGGGCGTCATCTCCGGGAAGATAAGCCACCTGGACGAGGAAGCCTATCTCGAAGGCAGGATACCCACAGTGTCTAAGAGAATCGTCAGGAGCGTGGCTAGGGCAATCCTCAAGAGGACGGGCGTTGAGGAGGAGGGAGGAGCGGAGGGGGGTGAGGGAGGAGGGTAGGGGGCTCTGCTCGCACCCCAAAGGAGGGCGGGATCCGGCCGGGTGACCGCATTTTTAGGATTGGCGTGGCCGCCTCAACCGACCCACCATGGCGAAGACCTCTCGCATTCCGGGTTTCTACAGGCTGCCCATAGAGGAGAGGATTGAGACCGTCAGGGAGTTCGCCGACCTTAGCCAGGAGGAGGTTGAGCTCCTCCGGAAGGAGGGGCCGCTCCCAATGGACGTGGCCGACAGGATGATCGAGAACGTCATCGGGACCTGGCCGCTTCCTTTCGCGGTCGCGACCAACTTCCTGATCAACGGGAGAGACTACCTCGTGCCCATGGCCATCGAGGAGCCGTCGGTCGTGGCGGCGGCCAGCAACGCCGCAAAGATGGCCAGGCCCTCAGGGGGGTTCAGGGCAAGCTCCACCGAGTCGATAATGATCGGGCAGATCCAGCTGGTCGACGTCCCCAACCCAGAGGAGGCCAGGGTTCAGATCCTCATGGAGAGGGACAGGATCCTGGAGATAGCCAACGAGCAGGACCCCGTGCTCGTGAAGTTCGGGGGCGGGGCCAGGGACGTGGAGGTCAGGGTCATCGAGACGGGCGTCGGGCCCATGGTCATCGTCCACCTGCTGGTGGACGTGAGGGACGCCATGGGGGCCAACGCCATTAACACGATGGCCGAGGCCGTGGCCCCGTTCCTGGAGAGGATCACCAAGGGGAGGGCCCTGCTGAGGATAATCTCCAACCTGGCCGACCGCAGGCTGGCCAGGGCGCACGCTGTGTTCAGGGCCGAGGACATAGGAGGCGAGGAGGTGGTGGACGGCATAGTCTACGCCTACGAGTTCGCCGCCAACGACCCCTACAGGGCGGCCACTCACAACAAGGGCATCATGAACGGGGTCATAGCGGTCGCGAGGGCGACTGGACAGGACACCAGGGCGATCGAGGCCGGGGCCCACTCCTACGCCGCGAGGTTCGGCAGGTACACGAGCCTCAGCACCTGGTGGAAGAACGAGGACGGGGACCTCGAGGGATACCTGGAGATGCCGATGGCGGTCGGAGTGGTCGGCGGCGTGACGAAGGTGCACCCAGTCGCCAGGCTGGCCCTGAAGGTACTCGGGATAAAGACGGCGAGGGAGCTGGCCGAGGTCATGGTCGCCGTCGGCCTCGCCCAGAACTTCGCGGCCCTGAGGGCCCTCGCCACGGAGGGCATCCAGGCCGGTCACATGAAGCTCCACGCCAGGAACGTGGCCATGGCTGTCGGGGCGGTCGGAGAGGAGGTCGACCTTGTCGTGGAGAGGCTCGTGAGGATGAAGAAGATCCGAGAGGACGTGGCCAGGGAGGTCCTAAGCGAGGTCAGGAGGGAGAGGGCCGGCGGCGGGTGAGAGCCAGCCAGCCTCTCCCCGGCGGCGGGCGAGGCCCATGGAGGATATGACTTGGGATGAGCTGATCGAGGAGACCCTGGGCAGCAGGGGGAGGATCAGGATACTGAGGGTGCTCGCCAGGAGGGGTCAGGTCAACATGAGCCGCCTTGCCAGGGAGTGTGGGCTCAGCTACGAATCGACCAAGTCGCACGTGGACAGACTCAGGGAACTCGGGCTCGTGGACGTGAGGAGGGTGGGGAGGGTCGTCCTGATAAGGATCAGCGACCACCCACTCTCCGTCATGCTCAGGGACATTCTCTTGGGGCCGGAGCGGATCCGAGAGGGTCCCTGAGAGTCGGCCGCACTTGTGACCGACCGCCGGGGCCGATGCTCACGGTTTATTTGATCCGGGAGAGGTTTGGGTTCAACGTTGGGAGACGCCAGTCGCACGACAGGGCTCCGCTTGATGAGAGCGAACCAATTGCCGTACGTTCTGGATCTCAGCCGGAGAGGGAGGTTCGGGATCAGCATGACCGTGTTCAGGAGGGGTGAGTGGGACCGCTTGTGGGATGGGCAGGCGGTGGTTCGCCGCCGAGATTCCGCGGGTCCTGGAGGAGGAAAGGGAGTTTTACTCCCTCCCAGAGTATGCGATAGCCGGAGCTTCGAGGGCTCCCGACTCCCTCCTTCGACCCCGCATCGCCCACTCTCGGGATGAGCCCTGCCACCCAGTCCCACCCTTCGGCAGGAGACACGGGTTCTCCGATCCGAGGGAGGCGAGCGCGTGGGTCAGGAGAGACACCAAAACGCCCACCCTCGGAGCCGAGGCGGCGACCGGCCTGGGCTACTCCAAGCTGGTGCCCCTCCTGTCGTGCGTGGGTGAGTTCATCAGGTCTCGGCTATGGGGCCATCGAGTCGAGGAACGACACCGCCCTGAACATCCCCTTGGCCATAGACGCCGGTCTAGGAAAGCTGGGCGGGAGCGGGCTTCTGATAACTCCGCAGTTTGGCCCGAGGGTAAGGCTCTGCAAGGTGCTCACCGACCTCCCGATGGAGCCCGATGGCCCGATCGAGTTCGGCGTCAGGGAGTTCTGCAGGAGGTGCAAGCTCTGCGCGGAGAGCTGCGAGGTCGGGGCCATCCCGAAGGACAATGAGCCCGAGTTAGAGGGGCTGACCAAGTCGAACAACCCGAGGGCCCTGAAGTGGTACATTGACCCGGAGAGGTGCCACCTCCACTGGTGCGAGAACGGGGAGTCCTGCTCCACCTGCATGGCGGTGTGCCCCTACAGCAAGTTGGAGGCCCGCTGAGCTCACCTCCCGGCCAATAGGAGGGTGCCCGCCTCTCCCGCGAGGGCCCTCCTCAGGTCACCCGCGGAGGCATAGCCAGCGACCCTGACCTCTATCCCACTGGACGCCAGCCTGAATCCCTTCCTGAGCTTCTCGGCCATCCCCCCGGTGACGTCTGCCCTGCCGGAGCCGCCCGCGTACTCCAGGACGTCTGGGCCAGCCGTCTCCAAGACCTCGCCGTCTGGACCCAACACGCCTGGGACGTCGACCAGGAAGACGACGCGTCTGATCAGGGGGGCGAGGACTATGGGGGCGTCGTCCGCCGAGAATATGGCGGCCCCCCTCGTCTGGTGCATGACCACATCCCCGAACGTAACGGGGAGGAACCCCCTCTCGATGGCCATCCTCATGGGGGTGATCTCGCCGTCCCAGCCGGAGTCGGTGCCGTAGACGTACGAGCGCGGCGAGAAGGAAATGGCTGGCACGCCCTGCTTTAGGAGCCCCTCCACTATTACGAAGTTCAGCCGGAGGGCAGACTGGGCTGTGAGGGCCGACGGAAGCTCCTTACCCTCCTGGAGACCCCTGTCTAGCCCAGCCCTCTTGGCCAGTGGGTGCCCGAAGCTCCCTGCGCCGTTCGCGAGGATCAGGGGCTCACCCTCCGAGTATACCTCGGCCACCTCCCTGACCAGGTCTGAGATGACAGATCCCCTCAGGGTGGGCTCAGGGGCGTCCTTCACCGTTATGACCGAGCCGCCCACTTTGATGAAAGTCGCCGTGACCCTCGGCATCCGCGTGGGTCCCAGGTGGCAAGCTTATTTCACATTTCCCCACCGGCCGCGGGGGAGCCCAATGACCGGGCGCAGCATCGAGGTGGGAATGGAGGCCGAGAGGAGGTTCAAGGTCACCGAGGACATGGCGGCCTCGTTCATCGGGAGCGGTGACGTCTCCGTGCTGTCCACGCCCTCCATGATCGCCCTCATGGAGACAACGGCGAGGGACCTCGTGCAGCCGCACCTGCCGCCCGAGGAGACCACCGTTGGAACTGCCGTGAACGTCAGACACCTCGCGCCGGCGCCGGTGGGCGGAGAGGTGACCGTGAAGGCCAAGCTCATTGAGGTCGATAGGAGGAGGCTCATCTTCGGGGTCAAGTGCCTCTACGGTGACACGCTGGTTGGAGAGGGGACCCACGAGCGGTTCATCGTGAACAGGCAGAAGTTCCTATCCAAGCTCTCCGGATCCAGGTGACGGGCCGACGCCTGCCTCCTAGCGGAAAGCTTAGGAGGGCGAAAAATAGGGGAAAAAGGGGCCGGAGGGTCACCTCCTCCTCAGGAGGAGTATCACCACTACGGCCGCGACAACCACTATCGCTATCAGGGCCACCCACTTGAGCTCCAGGGAAGGCCCAGAGGGCTGTGGAGTCGGTATCTCCAGCGGCTCGACGTAGACCTGAGCGGAGGCCTCGGCCGTGCCGTAGCCCTCCTTCGTGGCCTTGACGGTTAGCGTGACTGTCTGACCGGCGTACTTCTGGAGTACCTCGCTGTCTATTCTGATCTTGTAGAGTCCCACATCCGCCCTCCTGGCCTCGCCGGAATCCTGCCCGAACGTCCAGGTCACCTCAGCGTCGAGCGGTATCTCGAGGCCGTCAAGTACAGTGGCCTCGGCCA
Organism: Thermoproteota archaeon; assembly: GCA_027491415.1. GTDB lineage: Archaea > Korarchaeota > Korarchaeia > Korarchaeales > Korarchaeaceae > DRBY01. Next base: position 8,257 of record JAOZFH010000050.1, read on the forward strand.
GCAGCCTGGTCTTGGCCCTGTCAGGCGCGGCGAGGTCCACGCTGATGGAGTAGGACTGTGACAAGTCAGGAGGCTCAACCCCGGCCAGCGTGATCGCCGTCCACCAGACCCTCGCGACGGCCACTATAGCCCTGCTGGCCTGCTCGCTGATCAGGTCCCTCAGGTCGTCGCTCCACTCCCTGTCGTCGCTCGGGTCATTCGGGTCCCCGATGAGGGTGGCGTTGAGCCTCGCTACCTTCTGGTTGCTGTCAACGATTATCTCGAAGGCGAACTGAGTGAGGTTATCGATGGGCTCGATCGAGGCGGACAGGTCGAGGGTGAGCTCACTCCAGTGCTTCTCGACCAGGGAGTCGGCGAGGCCGTGCTTGTCCATCGGGTTGTAGTTCACGGTGGCGTGGTAGGGCTGGTGGGCATCCTCGACATAGTGGGCCACCCTGCCGGCCAGCGCCAGGGCTTCGAACCAGTCGCCCCTCTTCAGGGCCTCAACCATGGCCATGGTGTAGTTGTGGACCGCTTGAGGCAGAACTCCGTCCCGGTAGGTCCTCTTCTCTGGAGGTATCTCCAGGTCGTAGTAGTGCCTGGGCTCCTCCATCGGATCCTCCGCCTTGTAGATGGAGTCCGGCCAGACGCACGTTTCGTTGAGGAAGTAGGCGTAGTGCTCAAAGAACTGCCGCCACTCGGGGTCGGGTATGAGCTTGATGGCCTCCGTGGTCATGAGCCTGTGTCCGTTGGACCACCAGGCCTGGGACTGGTACACAGGGAGGAATGACAGAACCACGCCAACCGCTAGTGCTGCCGCAACGGCCTTCCTCCTCATATTCGACCCCGAGGCCAGCCTCCACAGCTATCTAATATTCGTTCGCGGCGGTGTGCCGCCTCCGGCCGTTCCAGTACAGAGCCAAGGGACCAGAAGGTCGCTCGGCGACTCAGACCGCGATAAGTTCAAATCCTTGAGTTGAAGGCCCGCTGTCAAGTTGGGCAGGGATAGTCGGCCGCTCCTAGTTGGGCACAGGGCAAACACCCTGGCCAAGCTGAGCAGGTACCTGAGGCAGGGCGTCGACGCCGTGGAGATCGACCTCTATGAAGGGTTCATAGATCACGGGCCCGACTCGATCAAGCCAGCCACTTTGAGGGAGGCCATCTTCAGGAGGATCGCAGCGCTCGGCAACGGGGAGGGCCAGTCCGCCGAGGAGTTCCTATCGGGTGTTGAGGGGCGAATCCCCCTCGTTCTGGACCTCAAGTCGCCCAGGCTCACCGAGCAGATGATCACCCTCGTGGAGGCGGAGGCGAAGAGGGGGCTCATAATCACGTCGAAGTTTCACCCCCTACTGAGGGGGCTCTCTCGCCGCTTGGAGGGAGCAACCATTCTGGCTTCGATCCAGTGCCGCCCGGTGGACCCCCTTTCGATCGCCCGGTCCGCGGGGGCCCGGGGGCTGGCCGTGGAGGTTGGGTTCGTGGACGCCGAGCTCGTCCATACACTTCACTCCACGGGGATGCTGGTCGCGGCGTGGACCGTGAACGACGCCGATCAGGCCAGGCGCCTGGTTGAGCTGGGCGTCGACATGATAGTCACCGAGAGACCCGACCTGATCGGCCCGGTCGTCAGGGGGGAGGCCCCTAAGAGGTCCATAGGCCGGGAGATATACAGAAGGCTGACGTCCTCGAGACAGCTGGCGGCGATGGACTGATGGAGCGGAGGTCTCAGCTGGAGAGGATCAGGGTCGCTCTTGGCGTGGACGAGACCGAAGAGCGCCTGAGCCGCGAGCACTTCGGCGATTCAGACGCGTTCCTGCTCTACGACGTCTACAGGGACGGACGCGTGGAGTTCGTCGAGAGGCGCCCCAACTCGGTCCGGGACGTGGAGGAGAGAGAGCACGGAGATTCGAGAAAGTTCAGGGCCGTTGCGAGGCTACTGTCCGACGTGGATGTGTTCCTCGCGGCCAGAATGGGCCCGAACTACCTCAGGATCAGGCGGTCCGGGCGCTATCCAATGGTGATAGGATTCGCCAGCGTCGACGAGGCCCTCCGCACCCTGCTCGACAGAATCGAGGAGGTCTTCTCGGAGGTAGAGAGGCTGAGGCTGGGGTCGGGTTCGGAGAGGTGAGTGGGCCGACCTCAGCCTTCCTGGACCGCCATCATTTCCCTGGCCCGCTCCAGGAAGCTCAGGAGCTCCTCCCTCGTTGGGCTCCCCCTGGTCTCCAGCCTGGTCGCCTTCAGAGCCCCGGCGGCGTTCGCCCTAACCAGCGATTCCGCGTCGTCCAGGTCCTCGTACTTCGAGGCCGCCAGGGCGCCGATGAAGGCGTCCCCGCACCCGACCGTGTTGACCACCCTCATCCCCAGCCTTTCCAAGGAGGGAGCGCCCACACTGACCCACCTGCCCGTGGAGGTGTCCACCAGCATGGAACCCCTCGCCCCGAGCTTCACGATGAACTTGGCCCCCGGGGACACCTCGGCCATCTTGGAGGCTATTGAGGACGGATCGGAGGATCCGAGCAGGTTTCTCGTCTCCACCTCGTTGAGGACGAAGTAGTCCACGCTCCCCATCACCCGAGCCAGCTCCCGCAGTCCACGGTCCACGTAAACCCCGGGGTCCCAGATCACCGTAGCCTCAGACTCCCTGGCGAGCTTGGCGAGGGCGTCGGCCGCCTCCAGGGGCGGGTCCATTATGACGACGACCCTGCACCTCTCGACGATCTCCCTGACGGGATCGCTCTTGACGTACTCAGCGTCGACCCTCAGGTTCGCGCCGAAGTAGGTGTGGATGACGTTCTGACCGGTCGAGTCCACCACTATGTAGGCCTGGCCCGACTCCTCGTCCTCGATCACCTTTATCGCGTCCGTGATGATGCCCTCCCTCCGCAGCTCCTCGATCTGTCGATTCGCTATCTCGTCACCCCCAAGCGCCCCCAGGAAGGCCACTCTGTCCGGGCCGAGGATCCTGGCGGCGGCCACGGCTACGTTGGCGGCCGTTCCGCCGGGGACCCTCTCTATCCTCTCGACCCTGACCTCCTCCCCCGGCTCGGGGAACCTCCTCACGAACAGGCTTACGTCCCAGTTTATCGCCCCGCAGGTTGCAAGGAGGCCTCCCATCGAGATCACCCCCTCAACCCAGCTCGAGGCCGGCCACCCTGTCCAGCAGGAGCCTCAGGAACTCCGGCCCGTCGACGTCCACGGCGACGTGGACGTTCGGTCTGCGCCTGGGGACCTCCGCGTCGAAGTCCCGGAAGTCCGCCACGGTCTCTCCCCTCGTGAGCTCTCCGCAGATCTCCACGTCCACGGGCAGCAGCTCGAACGTCAGCAGGTCCGGGAGGATTACGGAGGCGACGGCCATCGGGTCGTGCATGGGCGCGTAGCCCACGGCGTCCACGTAGGCCCCGAGGATGGCGTGGACGAACCTCCCTACCTCGTCGGGGGACTCCGCGAGGCGCTCGTAGAGTTCCCTCGAGATCGCGGCGTCCCGCCGAGTGGTCACGTCCAGCCCGACCGCGTAGACCCTGGCGCCCGAGTTGTAGACCACCTTGGCCGCCACGGGGTCAAACCAGACGTTGAACTCGCTCCTGGGGGAGCTGTTTCCGGTGCCCTGCCTCCCCGTGCAGAAGGCGCCGCCCATGGAGACTATCGCGGACAGCCTCTCGGCCAGGTCCGGCTCGATGAGCAGGCTCAGGGCCGCGTTGGTCATGGGGGCCGTGGTGATCAGCGTGACCTCCCTCGGCCCCTCTTCTCTGACCACCCTCCTGATGAAGTCCACCGCGTGCTCTTTTCTCGGTCTAGTGGACGGCTCTGGGACCTGAACGCCGCCAAGGCCGCCGGCTCCGTGGAACCTCTCCCCGACGCTCCACGTGCCCGGCGTCACCGGTCCCCTCGCACCCGGATGCACGGGGACGTCCGTCCTGTTGAGGAGCTCGAGCACGTGCAGCGTGTTCTTGGTGGCCTTCTCCACGTCGACGTTCCCGGTGACGGTGGTGATCCCCAGGACCTCCAGCTCGGGCGACCTGAGCGCGAGGATCACGGCAACGGCGTCGTCTACGCCGGTGTCGACGTCTAGGATCACCTTCTTGGCCACTCCATCCACCGGCCGGGTTGTGGAGGTGTAGCGAAAAAGTATATCACGCAGCCCGCCCGATGGTTCCGAGAGCATGGGCTCAACAAGCAGAAGGGGGCTCAGAGACCTCTTCAGGTTCAGCAGACTCGAAATCGCATTCTTGATCGTCGTCTACGCGGCCGGCGTTGCCCTGAGGCTCATCCCCAAGCTATCCGTCGACCCGCACCTGCCGGCCTTCATGGCAGACGTGTGGTACAGGATCTGCATGGCCCAGCACATCCTCGACCACTGGTCCCTTCCGGAGCCGGACATCAGGTACGCCCCCTACGGCTACGTTCCCATGTGGTACCCCCCGGGGTCCCCCTTCCTCCTCGCCCTCGCCGCTAGGCTCACTGGCCTTGACATCCCCACCGTCGTGACCAGGCTCGTCCCGTTCGTGGAGGCTCTCTCCCCCCTCTCCCTCTACGTGCTAGGAAGAGAGATGTACGACCGCTGGGTCGGGGCGGCGGCGACGCTCATACTAGCCCTGACGCCGAACTTCGTCTACTTCACGGGCATCGCGGACCCGCAGTCCCTCACGATGTTCATTATACCCCTGCTCCTGGCGATGTGGTACAGGCACGCCTCCGACCCGTCCCGGGGAAACGTGCTCCTCGCGGGCCTCCTGATGGGTCTGAACTTCCTCTTCCACCTCTCATACTTCCTGGAGGCCCTCGACCTCATCGTGTTCAGCCTCGGGCTCTACCTCCAGGGCAAGGCGGGGAGGTGGATCTTCAGGGACCTCCTGGTGGCCATAGGGCTGTCTCAGCTGATCGCCGCGCCCTGGTGGCTGCCCAGGAACCTGTACTGGTGGTGGATCAAGGCCCTCACCACGTCAAGCGGCCTCCTCCCTCCAGAGGAGCAGATAGCCCTGTACGGCCCCTTCGCCGCGGCCATAGGGATAGCGGGGACGCTGCTGATCCTCGAGAGGTGGAGGGACCACCTCCCCGTCCTGCTGTGGATCGTCCCCAACGCCATAGAGGCGGAGAACGAGGTCATCCTAAGCGCCCTCGGAGCCATACACCTGAGCTGGTCCACCCTTGCCAAGCCCCTCGAGGGGTACAGGTTCTTCCCGTTCCTGGCCCAACCCCTGGCTCTGGCAGCCGGGGCGGCCCTCTTCTGGGGCCTCAGTCAGGCACCTAAGAGGAGGCGGCTGCTGGCCCTCGGACTGATCCTCGTGGGGGCGGGGATAGATCTCGCCCTCTACGACCTCGGGGGCAAGCTCACCAACGCCGGAATGACCGTGGATGAGTACAACGCGGCCGTCTGGTTCAGGGAGCACGCGGGCGAGTGGGCGAGGATCAGCGCCGACTACTACCGGGCGCAGATGTTCGCTGGGGTGTGCGGGGGTCGCGCGCTCCTGGGCGGGGCCTTCCCCCTCAGAAACGTGGACTACCCCTACATCAAGGCGCCAGGGAGGGTCCAAGACGATCTATACCGCATGTACTCCACCTGCAACGCGGCAGAGGCTTGGGCCATCGCGAGGAGGTACAACCTAACGCACATCTACTACTCGGACATGATGGTCTGGTACGGGAACATGATCTCGAGCCTCAACGGCTACAAGTTTGGGGTAGAGATCTGCGAGGACAAGTTCCTGAAGTCCCCCTACTTCAGGGTGGTCTACGAGAGGGACACTCCGAGCGGCCGCGTGGTCATCGTTGAGGTGGTGGGCGCCACGCCGAGCTCAGGGCCCTGATCGCCAACCACGCGAGGGCGACCGCACCGGTCACCATGGGTGTGAGCCACACCCTCAGCCCGACTCCCCGGAGCAGGAGCATGGCGGCCAGCGGCACGGTGAGCGGGGTGGACAGCTCCACCACTAGCAGGGTGGCGATGAGCCCCGGGCGCCTGAGCGAGTAGCCCCTCTGGTCAGCGTCGAGGGCGGCCAGGCCAACGACCGTGGCGGTGAGTCCGAGCCACGACCGAGTGAGCGCTTGAACCGCGTCCCCGGAGTAGGCCGCCAGGACGATCCACGACAGGCTGGAGAGAATGGAGTAAGGTCCGATCCAACCGGCCAACGCCGCGGCTGCGGAGGCCGCCGGGAGCGCCAAGGCTAAGGGAGGACACCACCTCAGACACGCCAACGCCACGACGGCGGAGCAGACGGCCGATAGCACCCTGAGCCTACGCACCCAGCCTCACCCTCCTCCAGATCACCCCGAGATCGCTCTTCGGATTCCAATCGACCACCTCGGCGTACGGCTTGAGTTTAGCCAGCAGGAGACTCCTCTTCGTCTCGAGTATCTGGAAGGCCAGAGAGTTCGCCAGGTCAGGGCTCTCTGGGAGACTGAAGACGTTTGGCGAGGGTGATATCACCGTGACCCTCCTGCCGGCCGACGCCAGCCTCGCCACCGCGTCTATCCAGTGCTCCCCCGTCAGGGGCGTTATGACGGCCACGTGCGTTCTGGGCCCAACGTGTACCGCTATGGACTCGGCGACCAAGGGGGCCGTCTCCGCGCCGCCCGAGGGATAGAGCACCGCCAGAGTCCTGCCGAGCTTGAGGAGCTGCCTGTTCCCCCAGTCAGGCCCCACCCACACGCCCGGGCCCCCGACGCTCGCCAGCCCGACCCTGAGTCCCGACCTCAGCGCCTCGTCCGCCAGGGCTATGGCGACCCTGGCCTCCACGTCCAACAGGGTGTCACCCTTGCCGTCGCCCACTCCTGTGGGGAGCGTGGAGTCTACGATTATCACTAGATCGGCCGCCTTCTCCGCCTCGTAATCGTTCGAGATCAGCTGGCCAAGACGCGCCGTGGCCTTCCAGTTGATGGACCTCATGGGGTCCCCCGGAACGTACTCCCTCAGGGCGTAGAACTCGGTCCCCATGCCCGGCGCGTCAGATGGCGACCTCCCGAGGAGGGGCTTCACGCCCTTGGCCTCGGTCCTCAGCCCTCCCGCCCTGACCAGCGAGGGCATGACGGAGAGGTACCCCCTGCACTCGATGCTCCTCCATCGCTCGAATATCCCCAGTGGATCCCTGAAGCCAACTCGAACCCATCTGAACTTCCAGAAGCCCCTCATGGTCCTAAGCGAGTAGTCCAGCTCGACCCGGCCTGCACCCCCAACCAGTGCCGCCCACGTCCCGGATTCCACCTCCCCCCGAGGGGGGAGGTCGTCTTCCACGGCGGCCGCGACTCCCCCCTCGAACTCCAATTCTACCCTCACGTCGACCCGCTCTCCCTCGGCGACGACGTCCCTGTCGATCCTCCTCTCCGCCCTGACCTCTCGGGGGGTGGAGAGGACGAGGGCGACGACCAGCAGGATCAGCGGGGGAGCCGCGGCGGCGAGCAGGCGCCACCTGAAGGTCGCTATGGCCAGACCGGTGAGCACGATCGGCGCCAGCAGCAGGGGTCCCGCCGACGGACCCAGAGAGAGCGGAGGCTCCTCACTCAAACTTGGGGACCTCCACCTGCCTCAAGACGGACGCCACCACCGACTCCTGCGTCACCCTGGTGTACCAGAGCTCCCTCTTCAGTATGAGCCTGTGCGCCAGCGCGGGTATCGCGATCCGCTTGACGTCGTCGGGTGTGACGAAGTCCCTGCCGTCCATGGCCGCCAAAGCCCTGGAGAGCTTCAGCAGGGCCAGAGTCCCCCTAGGACTGGCTCCGAGCTCTACCTCCGGCACGTCCCTGGTCTTGCGCACGACCCTCGTCATGTAGCGGAGTATCGACTCGTCCACGTGGACTGACTCGACCGCCTCCTGCATCTCCAAGAACTCCCCCCTGCCTATCACCGGCTCCACTGACGCCTCGTCGGACCTCCTGGAGAGCCTCCTCCTGAGGATCTCCACCTCCTCTTCCTCGCTCGGGTACCCCACCCGGAGGCGGACCAGGAACCTGTCGACCTGGGCCGCCGGCAGGGGGTACGTGCCCTCGAATTCTATGGGGTTCTGTGTGGCGATCACCATGAAGGGCCTGTCGAGCCTGTGGGTCTCCCCCTCGATGGTCACCTGCAGCTCCTGCATGGCCTCCAGAAGCGCGGACTGGGTCTTCGGGGGGGCCCTGTTGATCTCGTCCGCCAGGACTATGTTGGCGAACACGGGCCCCCTCCTGAGCTTGAAGTCCCCCACGGACTGGTCGAAGACGTACGTCCCGGTTATGTCGGCCGGCAGGAGGTCCGGTGTGAACTGAATCCTCGAGAACCCGAGCCTCATGGCCCCGGCCAGCGTCTTCGCCATCAGCGTCTTGGCGAGGCCGGGCACGTCCTCGATGAGGACATGGCCCTGGGACAGGGCGCAGGCCATGAGGACCTCTAAGACATCTCTCTTTCCGACTATCACCTTGGAGACCTCGTCGAGCACCGCTCCAACCCTGTCTCGGACCTGTTCAACCTCCAATCACCTCACCTCCGTCTGACTCCGCGCTCGGTCGCCCGCCCCGGAGGCCTCGAATCTTGGCTAGCCAGGACTCCAGGACGGTCGCCAGATCGCCCTCCAGCAACCCCGTCCTGACGGCCTCGATTTCTGACCGTGAGAGGCCGGCCTCCCTGGCCAGGTCGGCGACCTCATCCGCGACGATCCTGCGAGATTGCCTAGATCCCTTCAGGGCAGATCTTACCACCTCTGAGAGGACGAGCAGCCTGTTTCCCGGCGCGACCGGGAACTCTCGGGTGGACCTGCCGCGGGGCGGCGGGAGCAGAGATAGCGCGGTCACCCCTGTCCAGACGGTCAGGATCAGCAGCGCAAGCCACCTGACGAAGAAGTGCACGGGAGCGGAGGCAGCCAGCGCCAGTAGGAAGATCAGGGCAATCTCAAGCCTGAGCCTCATCACCCTCGCCCCCTCCTGACCGCCTCTGAGAGCCTCCTCGCCAGCTCGGCATGTTCGGGGTTCACGGGCCTTCTGCTGTACCGAGCGAGCTCGAACAGCCGCTCCAGGTCGGACAGGGGTGAGGCCTCCGGCAGGCCCATGCGCCTGACCTGCTCGAGGTGCTCTCTCGGCGTCCAGCTGGGCTTCATCGGGACGCCCTGACCGCGCAAGTGCTCTACCGCAGATCTGTAGGACTCTATGACCTGTAGGCGGGCTCCCTCCCACCGCCTCCTGGGCCATACCCTCCTGCTCCCATCTTTTGCGACTCTCTCTCGTTCCTCGCGTCCTGACAGACGTCCAGCGAGCCCGCCGAAGAGCGAGACACCCGGCCTCAGGAGGGTGACGACGGAGAACGCCAGAACCGCCAGCCCGATCGCGATGGCCGCCCACAGAACGAGCGACGCACCCGCCCGGGAGGCGCCAGGAGAAGCCGGGACGCCCAGAGATGGGATGGGCGGGTTTGAGAGCCAGTCGGGGGGTATGAAGCCCCTCCCCTCTCCGGAGGCCTTCAGTCCCTCATACTCCCCCGGATTCGACAGGTATAGGGCGGCCAGGATGAGGGCCAGCGACAGCAGCGACGTCAGGGCCCTCACCCAGCTCGTCCGGCCACCGGCCTGGAGGACCCCCACGTTCCTCGCGGCGGTCAGGGCGAGGGATGCCAGCGCCAAGGCCCAGATGGCCCCCGCAGCTACGAGGAGCCTGTTGGGCGCCTTTTCTCCACCCTGCCTTGGGGTGAGGGGCTCTGACAACCTTGGAGCCCCCACCTCTGCCGCCGAGGCAAGCAGGAGGCCCGCCGCGAGCAGGGCGAGGCCCACCCGCCAAGTTGCCGCCAGCATCAACGAGCACCATCCTCTGGCCCGACCGCGGGGGGCCGGTCTCCTCCAGGCCCAGGGGTTACTTCCCCGATACGACGAACTCGCAGTACTCGTCGCCCTTTGCCAGGCAGGAGGTCTCTTTCGACACCATGCGGTGGCCGAACCTCGCGGACAGGAATCCTGCGAGCAGCCCCGCTATCAGGTGGCACACCCCCTCCGAGGGCTTGGCGGGGTAGTTCTCGGCGTAGGTCCCCCAGGCCCTGACGATCGACCCAGGGGGAGAATGGGTTATCCTCACAACATCCATCCTGGAGGCCCACCCGGCCAGGGAGGCCCACCCGGCCAGCTCCCGGAGGGCCGACTCGTGATCCTCCAAGTCGGAGTACCTCTCTGCGAGGTCCCTGCCGACGGACAATCCAGCGTGGTAGAACGCGAGCTTGGCTGTCCTCGACCCCAGGACGGTCTCAACGGAGTGCTGGAGCTGGGCAATCGTGTCCTTCCCCATGAGGATGACCGGCCTGCCGAGGAGGGTCAGCCTACCTTCCTCGTCAAACTCCAGCACGCCGCGCGGAAACTCCCTGGCCATTACAGACTCCACCTCTGGAGGGGGCCTGTCAGAACTTGCTGGCGATCTCCCTGGCCAGCCTCCTCATCTCCACCAGGAGGAGGCCAAGCTTGACGTCGGCTGGAACCACGGACACGAGGATGGCCTCGGGACCGGCTTGCATGGCCACGACCCGTCCCTTGTCGCCGGCCACGACTATCTCGCTCAGGGGGCCTATACCCACCTCGCCGACCACCCTCTCGCTGACGCTGATCAGGGCGGCCTGGGTAGCTGCGAAGAGATCCTCGTCCACCTCTGGGGGAAGGTCTGCCACTATGACCAGCCCGTCGGCGCTTATCACGGCAGAGTAGAGAAGATCGGGGATTCTCCTCCTCATCTCCTTGATCAGGCTCTGAAGCTCCTCGGATATGGACAGAGGCTTCACCCCTGACCCTCGGCTCGGGGAAGGTTAAAACGTTAAGTCGGCGTCAGCGTGCTCCAAAGAGACGGACCTCCTCGACGATCCTGCCGCCGGCGTAATCGAACAGGAGCGTGGCGACGCGCCTCGCGGCTGCGAGAACCCTGGCAGGCTCGACCTTCGGCACGCCGCAGGCCACCACGAGGACCCTCCGGGTGTCCGGCCTGATCATGGTGCGTCGGCAGTCTCTGTGAGGGAAAAGGTGCAATATCCCCAGCGAGTCCGCTAAGACGGGCTCACCTCCGCTCAGGGTTCGGGTGCTGCCTCCTATGGGCGTGAACTCCTCGCCCGCCTCCGCCAGCCTCAGGTAGATGGGCGGCTCGATTCTGTCAAGGTCGTAGAGCCCTATTGGCACGAGCAACTCGAGACTCGCCACGTTTCCGACATCCACGACGTTGTTAATCCGAGGGATCCCCCTCCCCGACAAGACCCTCCTCGCAAGGGCCTCCGCCGACGGCCTCGTCTTTGTCGGGTCTATCCCAATGCGCCAGAAGAAGTCCCTGAAGGCCCTCACCACCGGGTCGTCCTTGAGGGAGTCCAGGGTCATCCTGGCCCGGAGATCGCTCTCCACCGAGGCGATGAGCCCAGCCAGCCCCGGCCAGTCCTCCCTGACCTCGACTCCACCCACGACTCCGGCCGCCACGTACGCGCCTATGGTAGATGCTCCCTCCCCTAAAACTATCGGAGGCACGGGCGGGGTTATCGGGTCGGCGATAAAATTCTGAGTCAAGGTCGGGCTTCGCTAGCACAATTCAAACGAGGAGTATCTCCGTCGCAAGCGTCCTGACGACCGCCGCCTCCCTGGGACCGAGCGCTGACGGGAAGGATATCACGATCACTCTCCCACCCTCGCCCAGCGCCAGATCTGAGAGGACCCTCAGGAGGGAGTAGGCCTCTCTGACCCCGAGGTTGCTCGCCAGGTCGTTGAAAGAGTCCACGATCAGCGTGATAGGCGTGCCGGCCTCCTTCATGACCGAACTCACCAGGGCCGACAGCTGAGATGCCGACACCCCAACTTCGTACTCTCTCCCCTCCTCGTCCAGGGCCCTGGGGTGAGAGATGGGGGTCGTCGTCAAGTAGGCCAGGACGGTTCGGCCGGCTCGCCTCAGGAGTCCGGCAAGCGGCGACCCCTTCCTCGTTAGAAGGAGGATGGTGTCCGGTGAACTCTCTAAGATGTCGCGGAGAGCTGCCAATAGCCTCCCGGTGTAGGCAGCCGGCTCGGCCTCAATGAGGATGACCCCCTCGGTCACTCCCTTGGGGAAGATGCTCACCCTCTGGAAGAGGGAGTTGAGGGACCAGTAGGTGATGGCCCTGTCGAACGTTATCCCGCTGGCCGAAACCACCGTCAGGGAGGCGGCGAGCCAGACGACCCTCGGAGACAGGAGGAAAGACAGGGATAGGAGGACGGCAGATACCAGGGAGAGGAGGATCGCCATGCAGAGGAGCTTGCCCTCCTCTCCCCTCATCAGGGTAAGTTCCCTCCGGGCGCGAACGCACCAAGTCATGGTCAGCGCGGGCCCGGGCGTCGCGCCAAGGGCCGCCCACCACCTGGGGTCTGGGGCAACCGTCAGCGTGCGGGTCAGGTGGGTCGCGACGAGGGCCATAATCGGAGCCAGGAGAGCCACACCGACCACTTGAGACCAGCCCCCCGAGGTCTCAATTTCGAACGGGGAATACTCGACGGAACTCAGCCTAGTCATGGAGATCACGCCGTCTGTGGAGATTATCAGCTCGCCAGCGGCTATCGCAAGAGCGGACGCCAGGAGGATGCCGAGGGGGAGTTTCCTAAACTCCCCCACGGAGAGCACGAGAACCCCCAGCGAGACTTCCGCGGCGCCGACAGCCATCGTGGCGCGTGCCTTCTTGAGTAGTGGTCTCTTCAGGATCCCCCAGGCGCTAGATATGGAGATGGCTGGGATCCACCAGGCGAAGGCGTACAGGATGAGCATGAACGCCGACTCCACCGCGTGGGGGGAGTGACACACCTTCCAGCCCGTCGGCGGGTGAATGATGATTTCAATCCCAAGGAGCAGAGGAGCGGCTTGCGCGAGGAGCCAAGCTCTCTTAAGGGGGGAAGCCTTGGCTTCCCTTTTGTACGCGTCTCTCAGCTGGTCCACTACTCGGGACCAGTGGGTGTTGGATTTAACGGTATCACCCGTAAGTACGGACGGAAGAATCAATTCGCGCGTAATAGAGGCTAATGAGCTGAGTCATACTTCCGTATTACGAACGGTCTGGACCCGTTAAATTGGCGAGCGAGGACTTTTAGGTAGCATGGTCTCTCCAACCTCTAAGGAAGTAAGGCTCCTCTCCGAGTCTTGGGCATGGGTCAGCGAAAACTTGGAGAGGCTTAAGAGAAATTACCCTGGAGAGTACGTCGCCGTGCTCGGAGGGAGGCTGGTGGGGCATTCGAAGGATTACCACGGTCTGTTGGCCAGACTCTGGTCGAAGGGGTTCTTTCCTGGCCCCGTGGTTATAACTCAGGTACCAGCTGAGTGAGGTTGGGCCTCATCAGCCAACAATACAAACACCTTTTCAATATTCAAACATTTAAATCTGTCGAATATCATACCCGGATTGGAGCGCCGATGGCGAGGGCGATCCTAAAGTCAGAAAGCATAAAGAAACTGATTGGTGAGGACTGTCTTTCTGTTCTGAGGGCCCAGGACGAGATTCCAGAGAAGATAGTCATTCCCTCGAAGGAGGAGGTTTATGAGGTCTCTCGACTATTTAAGCTCATCTCTTCTGAGCCTAAGCTCGAGATACTTGCGCTCCTAAGCCAGACAAGCCTTCCAGTCTGCGCGATATCCAAGCTACTCCAGAAAGACCAGTCTCTCGTCTCTCACCATCTATCAGAACTCAGGATGGCCGGGCTGGTCCGCGAGAAGAGGTCTGGCAGGTTCAAGGTCTACTCGATAGATAAGGAGAACATAGAGGGCATCTGTAGTCGCATGCAGAAGCTTATAGGCACCTCACAATTGACCGGGACTGGCTCAAGGTGAGGAAGTGGAATGGGCCTCAGAGTCTGGCTTGCTGAGCTCAGGGCGCCGTTTCTCCTCTTGACTCCCGATGTAGTCGCATTTGGGACGGCGCTTGCCTGGGTCAGGGGTTACTTCAGCCCCTTGCTCTGCGCTGTGACCGTCCTCGGCGCCCTGCTTCTACACATGGCCGTCAATGTTCTCAACGACTACTTCGACTACGTCGGAGGTGTGGACCTGCACACGAAGAGGACTCCTTTCTCCGGGGGAAGCGGAATCCTGACGGCGGGGCTCCTCAATCCCAAGTCAGTTTACTCCCTCGGCGTGGCGTCTCTGCTGGGCGGCCTAGCGGTGGGCGCATACCTCGCCCTGACGGTCGGTCCCTGGGTGCTGGCGCTGGGGCTCGTGGGAGCCGCAACGGCCTACCTCTACACTCCCGTCCTCACCAAGCTGGGAGTCGGAGAACTCTCCACGGGCCTTAACTTCGGCCCGCTCATGGTCTTGGGTGCCTACTACGTCCAAACTGGAAGGATGGACTTGGAGGGATTCCTCGCCGGCATCCCCCTCGGGCTCTTGATTGCAAACCTGCTGCTCCTCAACGAGTTCCCCGACGTCGAGGCCGACGCTCGGGGTGGGAGGAGGACGCTCCCCATCTTGGTGGGAAGGCCCGCCGCGGCCAGGATATTTGCCGCCGTGCACATCCTCGCGTTCCTGAGCCTGGCGGCGTTGGTGGCCTCTGGAGTTCTCCCAGTGGGTGCCCTGCTGGGGATCGTCGGCGCCTTTCCCGCCTTCAAGGCCAGCTCTGGGGCCCTGAGACACTCGGAGGAAATTGAGGCGCTGGTGCCGTTCATGGCGGCCAATGTCCAGGCGACTCTGATCACCCCGCTGCTGGCGACCGTGGGGGTGGTGGTCCAGGGCCTCCTGGCCTGAAGGCGGAAGGGAGGCCCCTCGGGTTGGGGGCCTTCACCTTATTTTCCAGACAGGGGGTCAAATTAGGTGATGATTAGGCCCGGCCTCAGGAGGGAGGCCGTCGGCTCCCTGGCCCTTATCGCCTACTGGAGGGGCCTGACCTCACCCGAGGAGTTCGATCAGCCGGAGGGCCTCTCGGGCATCGAGATCGACGGGCTAGATCCTCAAATCTTGGAAGAGGCCGTCAGGAGGGCACGAGGTCTCTCCAGGCACGGCGCCATGAGGTTGGCCAGGGAGATACAGGACTCCCTGGCCCCGAAGCTGGGCGGCCTCAGGAAGAGGCTGGCCGCCTACTACACCCTGAGGCCGGTGGCGAGGATGATGGCCAGGTCGGCCTGGAGGGTGATCGGCGGGTCGCCGGAGATCTCCGACCCATTCGCCGGCGCGGGCGTGACCCTGTGGGAGGCCGTGATGGCCGGGCTGAACCCCAGTCTGGTCCTGGCATCCGAGATAGTTCCCGAGGCGGCCCTGGCCTGCTACGCCACGGTCCTGACGGCCCTGCGCGGCGACGAGGGGGTACTCGACGTGAGGGCGGGCGACAGCTTCCGCACCCTCTCCGGCGAGGAGTCAGAGGTCGACGTGATTCTCACCAACCCGCCCTTCACCAGGTGGGAGCTGCTGGAGAGGGACTACCGCTCCTTCCTGCAGTCAGAGGGGCCCGGGGCGCCTGAGGACCTTGGGGGCCAGCCCTCCCTTCAGGCGTTCGCCCTCGCCCTCTCAGAGAGGCTGCTCAGAGATGAAGGGGTGCTCGCGAGCGTCCTCCCCGCCTCGACCTTCTACACCCTATACGGCCGCGGCGTTGTGAGAATGCTCAGGGACAGGTTCGACCACGTGGCCCTGCTCGAGGGGCCGTGGCACTCGGCCAGCGCGGGCAGCGGATTCAAAGAGGTCATCCTGCTGGCCACCCGCGGTCTCGGGCTCAGGGGGATTGAACACCTCAGACTCACAGAGGAGGCGCTCGGCGAGGTCGAGCGGCTGATAGGTAGGCGCGCGATGCCCGCAGAGAGGATCGAGGCGGAGGCGAGGGCCTTCCCCAGCTTCCTAGCGGCCGTGAGGAGGCACCCCATCAAGGACCTCCTCCTGCCAGTCTTGCTGGAGGGCCTTTCGAGCGGGGCCCTGAGGCACGGCCCGCCCTGCAGGTCCTTGAGGGGGGTCGAGATGTACGGCCCCGACTTCTTCCTCATCCCCCACAGGTACTGGTCCCTCATGGGCTGGGGCCCCGAGGGTGCCTTCATAGTGGGCGAAAGCGGGAGAGAACTCTTCATCCCGTCTGAGTTCCTGCTACCGGCCTTCAGGAAGCCAGAGGCCCACAGGTGGATTGCGGTTACGTACCCCTCGCACTTGCTTCTGACGCTGCCGGAGGACCTCTCGTCGGCTCCGCCGGACGTGAGGGAGTACGTCAAGTGGGGAGAGGAGAGCGGCGCGGCCAGGCCAGCCATTCGATCGTTCGGACCGGCCTGGTGGGCCCACGCGACTAGGCAGGTGGCCTCGAAGAGGCCCTTCGCCAGGCTCTTCCTCCTCGACAAGCTGGATCCCTCCAGGCGCGGCAGCCTGGCCCTCTACTCGCCTGAGCAGGTGACTGCGACCAAGAACTTCTACCCAGTGGACTGCGGGGATCCCACCTGGGAGGCGGCCCTGGCGGCCTGGTACAACTCCACCGCGTTCCTGGCCTATCTGCTGCTGGCCGGTCGGGAGATCGGTCCGAGCTGGCTTAGGTTTTTGCTGGACGACTACAAGAGCATCCCCACGCCGAACGTTCCCTCTCTATCCCCAGGCAAGGTTGACAAGGCGGCCGAGGTCCTCCTGAGGGTCGGCTCCAGGGAGCTGCCGCCCCTGCCCGACCAGATTGGATCAGATGAGAGGTGGGAGCTGGATAACGCCATCCTGCGAATGATCGGCCTCGAGGAGGAGGCCGCGTCCTCGCTCCTCGGCGGGCTTTACCGGCTTGTTAGGGAGGAGCTCGCGCTGAGGGTCGAGGCCTCTAGGAGCTCGGTGTGAGCCCTCACCCCAGGCTCAACGTCCGAAAGGCCCAGCTCAAAGAAGGGGGGAGGTGAGGGCTGAGGGTCAACCTCCCTCCGTGGCGAGCGCTTGAGAGGGGCCAGACCCAGACTGAGGGACCTGCCCCGGTACCCCCTTCGACCTCCGGTAGACCGCCAGGATGGCCCAGCCCACCACCACGATCGGCGCAAGGAAGGCCGCCCCGACGATTATCAGGGTGAGGGCAAGCACCAGCGCCTTCAGGGCCGCCCTCACCAGGTCCCTGAGGCTGAAGCCTGGGAGGAGGGGCTCCTCGGGCGGCTCGGGCTCCGGGACGGAGATCGTGACGGTCACGGTCGCGTAGTCCACCTGCTCCTCCAGCATCTTCTTCTGAGCCTCGAGCCTCTCGATCCTCTCCCTCACGTAGGAGAGTCGATCCTCAACCTGCAGTATCTCGTTTACGGTCTCGGCCTTGCTCATGATCTCCAGCAGCCTCTGCTCCTCCGCCTTAGCGTTCCGCAGCCTGGCGTCGAGGTCGACAAGCTGGTCCGTGACGTCGGTCGCGCTCCTGGTCTCGCTCTTTACGGTGCCTATCTGCCTGATCTCCGCCAGGGCAGCGTCGAGGCTCTCGACCGGGACCCTCACGGTCACGGTGGCGTACTCGTCGGTCACCATGGAGTACTCCACCCAGCCCCCCTTGGAGACCGCCACCTTCTCCACGGCCGAGGCCGCCTGTCCAACCTGGCCCTCGGGGACCTCGACGCCCATTTCCACCCTTATGATCAGCGACCTCCCTGCGTAGGCCGAGGTGGGGATCTCCGCGCCTCCGGCCGACGTGACGGGATACGTCGCGGGAGGCGCCGTCGGCGCCGGGACTCCGGCCCCGCCGTAGGCGGCCTCTCCCACCCCGGGCGTGATCAGGAGGCCCGCCCCCCTAGCCGCCTTTACCCCGCTCTGGGGGACCTCCTCCAAGCCAGGGGCGGGCGGAGCCCGCCCGACCCCCAGGAGAGTGAGACCCACGTATCCCAAGAGGAGGTAGCCAGCTAGGCCTGAGAGCAGGATGAACCCAACCACGTAGAGCGCCCTCTTGGTCATACTCACCGCCTTTGAGGTCCAAGGAGGGTAAATAAACCGTGTGCTTAAGGTGCGAGGTTCTTCGCAGTTTTGAAAAGGGGAGGGGGGTGTCCCTCAGATCCTCTCGGCCTTACCCGTGGCCAGCGGCCTCACGAAGTAGGCGGGAATGAAGCCCATCGATATGTACAGGGCCGAGAGGAGCACCGTCATCCTGGGCCCCAGGGCCTCTATCCCCCACCCCACGAACACGGCCGTCAGGTAGGCCGAGACGTGGAGCATCGACATGAAGTACTGGAAGAGGAACGACGGGAACTCTGGTGGGCAGAGGTCGCCGAGCACAGTCTCCCAAGTGGTGAAGTTGAAGCCCTCGAAGAAGCCCAGGGCGAAGGACAGCGGGTACATGAGCCAGACCCTCTCCGGGGTCAGGAGAGACATCCCGGCAAGGGATGCGGCGGCCCCGGCGAGGGAGAAGTAGTACGCCCTCTTGTGACCTATCCGGTCGGCCAGCATCCCGGTGATCGGTGATCCAACGGCGACCGCCAAACCGAAGGCCACGGAGGCTAGGCCTCCACCCCTGAGGCTCCTCCCGGAGAGTTCCTTGATCACTAGGGAGAACACGCCCCTGTTGGGGTCGAAGGAGTAGACGGACGCCCCGAATATTGCGAAGATCACGGCGGCCAGCAGCCTAGGGTCGGTGAACGTGAGGGCAAGGACCCTCTTGTTGATCCTCCTCTCCTCCGTGAGCGGGGGCTCCCTCACGGCGGCCATGGCGAAGGCCGGAATGGTGTAGAGGGCCATGAGAGAGATGGCGCCGTCCCACCCGAACCTTGAGACGGCCCAAGTCACGAAGAGGGCGGAGAGCGAGTATCCAATGGCCCTGCCCCCCCAGCCGAAGCCGAACCCCATACCGTGGTAGTCGGGAGGGGTGACGTCGAGGAGGAGAGCGTCGGCCGCGATGTCCAGGAGGGCGTCCCCCGAGAAGATGATCAGCGCGGCAGGGAACGCCTGCCTCCACGGATCCGCGGCCCTCGCGAGGAGGAAGAAGCAGACCATCCTCATGACGTTGCCGGCCATGAGGTACATCCTGCGCCTCCAGCCCCTCACGGAGGGGGTGAGGTCCATCACCAGGCCTATGATGAACTTGAAGTGCCACGCTATGTACGCCGCGGCGACGAAGAAGCCGATGTCCGCCGGTCCTAAGCCGAATCTCTCCGACAGGTAGAATGGGAGGAAGATCCCTAGGCTGCGCACGGCTCCCTCCGTCAGGTACACCAGCATGTAGGTGGTGGTGACCAACCTCGGACTCCAGTACTCACCGTAGAGCCTTTGGATTCTCTCCCGCTTGCTTGTTGCCGCCGAGCTTTGCCCCGCGAGATCCGGATTGGCGGCGCTCTGACTAGCGTCGTCGGCGGGCATAGCCCCATCGACCCCTCAGCTGGGCCCTCGTGAAATACGTTATCAATTTTAACGAACGTATGGGGGTCGACGGGCTGGGTGCCGCGGATGGGCGTGAAGGTGGTGATCACGGCCGTGGTAATCGCGACCGCTTTCGTAACCTACTTGGTGCTCTACCTCCTTGGCAGGAGGTGGAAGAGAGAGCTGGGCCTAAGGTGAGGCCGAGATGGCGTTTCGCCTGTTTCAAGATCGTTCCCAGGCGTCCCTAAACTAGCCTCCCCTCCGACGCTCCCCGGTGAAGTGGAGAGTGGGGAGAGGCGCGCTTATCCTGATCGTCGTCCTGCTCGCAGGCTTGGTCGCCGTGGGAGTTCTTCGCTGGGTGAGGCCGACCAAACTCCGTGGCGGGGGCGGGACCGAGTCCCTCACGCTAGACCTCAGCGACGCGAGGGATCCCGAAGAGATTTCCTACGAGTTGCTGGCCAACGGGACCATCGAGGTTGAGGGTCGCCAGGTCAGGTACCTCGCCGTCGAGTTCCCGGGCATCAGGTGGAAGGGTAAGCGGTGGAGTCACCGGGCCTGGATCTTCTACTCGGAGGGGTGCGACTCCGAACTCGGCGCCGTCGTCGCCGGCGGTCCTGGTCCCGCCGGGTTCAAGCGATTCGCGGTGGAGTTCGGCGCCAGAGCGGTCGCAGAGACCTGCGTCCCCGTTCTGATGCTGTTCGACGTGCCCAACGGCCAGTTCGGGCTGGAGGAGACTGAACTCATGGCTTTCTCCATGTCCAAGGCACTCGAAACCGGCGACCTGACCTGGCACCTCGTCTATCCCATGGCGTTCGCCTACTCACGGGCCATGACACTCGAGAGCCCGCTGGTCCCCTCCCACCCGAGCCGCTTCGTGCTGAGCGGAGGTAGCAAGAGGGGACTCACGACTTGGATCGTGGCCGCCTACGACGACCGGGTCGCGGCGATAGCGCCGCGCTCCTACAACGGGGCCAACCTCACCGCCCTGCTGCGGTCCCACTATCAGGCCTACGGGATGCCGATCGGGTCGCTGGCCGTTATGGAAGCCTACGGCGTCCTGGACCAGGTGAACCGCTCAGCCAACGTGGATGACCTGCTGGAGGTGTACGATCCGGTGAAACACTTCGACGAACTCTCGATCCCGATCATGGTGATCTTCGGAACTGCCGACCAGCTGAGTCCACCGGCAGTCGAGTGGACCTACGCCTCCTACTACCACGGGCCGCTGTGGTTCGAGATCGTCCCCAACGCTACGCACACCGGGCTCCACTCGACCGAGAGGGCGGCGGCAGCCTGGAGGGCCTTCCTAGCCCACGTCACCGGCGCGGCCGAGCTCCCTGAGGTCAATGTCCACGTCTCTCACTCGACCGGCGGCTCTGCGTGGGTCTTGGCTGAGGTGACCTGCCGCTGCGAGATCCTGGGGGTCACCGCGTGGACGGCGACCTCTGAGAGCCTCGCCGGGTTGGTGACAGCGGGCTGGAGCCCAATCCGGATGACCCTGGAAGAGGGTGTCTGGAGGGCGTCGATTCCAGTGACCGAGGCCTACGCTGGCGTGTTCGTGGAGGTGCGGTTCTCCTCGGGTGGGGTCACGGGGTACGCGTCCTCTCCCCGGTTCGTGATCGTCGAGGGGGCCCGGCGCGGGGCTAGCGAGAGATGAGACGGGAGTAGGGGTCCTCAGCCTCCCGGGGGAATGGCCTCCCCCCTGAAGGGCCCAGGATCAGCCTCTCCTCTGGCCTCCCGAGGAGCGCGCCCACGACCTCGGCAGAGATGCCTATGACCCCCAGGCACCACACAGCCTCCCTAGCCCACTCTGGCCTGACGACCGCCACCAGCAGACCGGAGCTGGAGGCGGCCAGCGGATTGAACCCGTGCTCGTCGGCCAGGGCCAGGAGTTCCGGGGGGATCGGGAGCTTCTCCTCCTCCACGTAGAATCCCAGCCCGGAGGCGTCCGCCAGGTCGTTCAGGGCCCTCACGAGCCCGCCCTCCGCCCCGTCCTTCATGGCCAAGGCCAGGCCCCTGCGGGAGAGGAGCATGGCAGAGTCCACGACCGACAGGTCCCTGTAGTAGCCCCTCCATCTCCTGACACCCTCCTCTCCGTAGGCGTCTGCCAAGACGGAGGGTCTGAAGTGGGCAAGGGAGTACAGAAGTTCGCCTCCGACGGCGCCGGCCAATAATATCTTGTCTCCGGAGGAGGCGTTCGAGGGGAGCATCAGTCTGTCGACCCTCCCGGCCACCGTCGTCACCGCGACCGGCTCGCTCACGCCTGGATACCAGCCGGTGTGACCGGTCACCACGGAGGCCCCGTACAGGCGCGCCTCCTCGTGGATCTGCCGCATGATCTCCACGGCCTCCTCGCCGGGGAACCCCGCAGGGAGGAGGAGGTTGACGGCCACGTACTCGGGCCTTCCCCCCATGACGGCAACATCCGAGGCCGTAAAGTGGAAGGCCAGTATCCCGAGGTGTTCCCCCGGGACCCCAAGGGCCGGGTCGGTGGCCCAGACGTATATTGACCTTGAGCCCGAAACGACCCCCGCGTCCAGGAGCGGGTTGGGTGGAACCTTGACATCCGCCCGCCTAGCGCCGGACAGCCTCGTGATCAGGTTCAGGAGTTCCCTGCGGGCCTTTCCGGACAACTGGGACACCGCTCCCCACCTAGGGTGAGACGGGCGCAGGGCCCGGATCAGCGCCTGTCCCTTTCCGCGGGGCCTGACCCGATGTACACCGCCTGGATCGCCCCCCTCTCGTCCAGCCGGAAGGATATCTCCCCCCTCTCCCCCATCTCCTCCAGAACGAGTCTCGCGAGATCTCTAAGCCTCTTCACGTCCTCCAGGACCCTCCTGGAGCCCCTGATCCTCTCCCTCTCCCTCGCCCGAAGGGCCGCCTTGAGGGCCTCTCGGAGGGCCACTCTGTCCCTTGATGACCTGAGCTCATCCCAGTCAACTAAGGTCAGGGACTCGCCGCCCCCAGGCAAGGTCCTCCGCCTCCTCGAGAAGGTCAAGGACCCCCTCTTCTTTAGCTCTTCTCCTGAGGAAGTCCAAGTCTATGCGCCCCCTCAGAGCCCTCAGGAGAAGGATGGTCTTGTCTCTATCCATCCCAGAGTTCCAGAACTTCCGGCCCGCCAGGGACTTGACGATCAGATCCTCAGGGGCCTCGACGTAGAGCCTCCTCCCTCTGACCACCAGTTCCACGGGCCTCCTCTTCCCCGTGGGGACCGTCCCGACCAGGTCGATCCCCCCCTCTCAGCGAGGGGACGAAGCCGGGGGACCCAAGTCCTCCCAACCCTGTCGGCGATCGCATCCAAGGACTTCACCAAGTCGATCCCGCGTACACCTCGACTGAGAAACCTCCAACGAGAATCGCACTGCCAATCCCCCTGGCCTCGAGGCACTCGTTAAGCCACGAGAAGAAGATGAGGACCCTGGTTGTCGGATCGGGCTCGCAAGCAAGCTCCCGCAAGACCTCTCCCTCGAATACCCCCACCATCTCGTCTACATGCTCCTTCCGGTTCAAGCCCATCACCACGCTCAGAGAGGCTGCGCGCTGCGCTGACACCCGCTCCCATTAAACCCGTCACCCATGCAGAGAGCTGGGGGTCGAACGCGAAAGCATAAGTGCTAAGACCGATGAACTTAGGCCAGTGGAAGCACGGCCTTCGGTCGCTGCGTCAGCCATCTTCTTGGCGCTGGTGCTCTGGTCTCCCTTGGGATTTGAACGCGGCTCCAGCTGGTTGACCGCCACGAGGAGGCTCTCACCAACGCCTGGTATCCCGCAGGCGGAGGACCTCCCCCTAATCTGGCCCACGCCGAGAGGTTCGTGGGGTCCAACTGAAGTGACCTCCCTCGACCTGGGGCCCGGACGAATTCCACTCTCGATGGAGGGCCCAGGTACCCGCGCGCCAAGGCCAAACGCCAGGATCAGCCTCTACTTCATGGGACCGCCCACCGAGGACAAGCTAAGCCTAGCCAAGATGGCAGATATAGTAGAGGCCGCAGAACTCTCACCGGGGGTTAGATCAGAGCTCATCGACGCCGGGGCGCGGCTGATGTTGTACGACTGGATATTCGCCACGTACGAGTGGGATGCGGGCGGGTACAGGCGAGAAGACTTCCTCGTCAGCTTCGACGGTCCCTACGGGAGGGCGTTGGCCTACGACTATGGGAGCGAGGAGCTCCGAAGGGAGAGGATCGTCAGGCTGCTGGACGAGATTTCCGATGGGGGGTACTCTGCAATCTTCTTCGACTGGTTCCCCGTGGCGTGCTCGGAGGACTGGGCGTCTGAGGTGCCGGGGTACCTCGAGGAGTTCAGGGAGAGACACCCCAACCTCACGCTATGGGAGGCGCTCAGGGAGTTCCTGGTGGGCCTGAGAGAGGAGGCCGAGGCGAGGGGGATCGACCTTGTGATCGTGTCCAACCAAGCCTACAGGTGCGGAGCTGAGCCGCTGAGGTACGTGGACTGGGACATCAGCGAGTCGTACTTCTCCGACGTCGTCCAGGGGTACACGGTGCTCTTTCCGTGGGATGCGGACTCGTGGGAGAGCCCGGCTATGTACGTCCCCGAACTCGTCGTCCAACCCTACGAGGAGGCCCGGAGACGCAACCCTAGGCTGGGGTTCTTTCACCTCAGCTACGCCCTTCCCGACAGGGGAGGCAGGGAGGCGGCCTTCTACTCCTTTGCTGGGGCCAGGGTGTTCGGCCACGACGGGGCGGCCTACTCCCCGTCCGAGGTGTGGGGAGAAGTCCAACTCGAGGACCTGCCGAACCTCTACTGGCTCGGGTGCTGGAGGGGATCTGCCTTCGGGGATCGCTGGGCCATAGGCGTCTACGACGCCGGATTGGTCGCCGTGGGGCAGGCCCCGGCCGCGGTACCCGAAGGCTTGGTGGGGGCTTGGGCGCTCGACCTGTACGACGGAGTCCTCTTGGAGCTGCCCAGTACGCTGGACTTTGGCAGGGATCCCTGGGGGAGGGTGTTCCTCCTCATGGCGGAGGAGGGCGCAGAGGTCCGCTGCACGTCGTGGGAACTCGAGGTCCCCGT
Source organism: Thermoproteota archaeon (assembly GCA_027491415.1). Taxonomy (GTDB): domain Archaea; phylum Korarchaeota; class Korarchaeia; order Korarchaeales; family Korarchaeaceae; genus DRBY01. The sequence goes on from JAOZFH010000050.1 coordinate 32,425, forward strand.
GTATGGGAAAGTCGCGCGGGCGGCGATTGAGACCATAGCCGCGGCTGGGGACTGCGAAGTGAGGATCTACGCCCTGAGCCGGCAGGGCGCACTCGAGCTGTGGTCTGAGTGGCGGGAACCAGGGATCGAGGTGGCGATCCTGTCGAACGACATAGACTGGAACCTGACCGGGACTCGGCTGGCCGACGAGATTCGTCAAATGGGCGTCGAGGTCCGCAGGGCCCGGCTGGACCAGGAGGGGTTGAGGCTGGCCATGCTAGACAGCAAGGTGCTCATCCTGCTGGGCGGGCCCGAGAGCCCCCACCTCGGGGACCTGCTCCGCCCGCTCACCCGCGCGCTGGGCGGGCCGGGGATTTACGATCTCGGCCCCGGGAGGGTGCTGATATGGCTGTGGGGGGAGGATCGGTTTTCGACGAGGAAGTACGCGCTCGATAACTTGGACGTCGTCCTGGAGACCGTGGCCGACCTGATCTCCCCGATACCACGCTGCCACCAGATGGACGGGCTCACCTACGCCCCTCTGACCGGGTCCGACGGGTGAAATCCGGGGCCCCTGGCTCTCCTCACAGGGCGTCAACCTCTCGAGAGCGATCTACGTCCGCCGGGAGCCGTGCGCGTCAAGTCCAACGGGAAGACGACGAAGGGGCGTCCCTGGAGACTTCAGTAAGTGATTTATACTGCCCGGGGTTTCTCGCCCCCCGGCGGGCACCGGGGGAGCTGGGGCAACCCGGCTGAGAGGGCGGCTAGCGCGCCGCCGACCCCTGGAACCTGATCCGGGTAATGCCGGCGTAGGGAGCGTGCCCGCGGCACCTCCTTATGCCGACTCCCGCGGCCCCTCCGGTGTCTGCCGGGAGGGGTGTGGTGTGAAGTGGACTGCCGGCCGGATCCTGGCCCTAGCCCTTGCGGCGGTGGTGGTGCTAGCCGCAGCGTACGTGGCCCTGCAGAGGACCGGCGAGGCTCGGGCCGAGAGGAGGCTGGTCATCTACACCTACGAGAGCCTGCTCAAGTGGGGGGACGATCCCAACGCGACGCTCGACGCGGTCTACGGCGAGTTCGAGCGCAGGTACAACTGCGAGGTCGTGGTCAGGGAGTTCGACGACGCTAGGTCCGCGCTGCTGGCCCTGATCCAGGAGAAGGACAACCCGCAGGCGGACGTGATCATAGGGATTGACAACGTGCTCGTGCACGAGGCCGTCGATGCCGGGGTGCTCGAGCCCTACACCCCGAGCAACCTCGACGAGATCTACGACTGGCTGGTCAGCTCCCTAGATCCGACGCACCACGTCGTGCCCTACGACTACGGCCTCATAGCACTGGTGTACGACAGTCAGCGCATCGCAGAAGAGGAGATGTCCAGCCTCACGTTTGACGACCTGGCCAGGCCGGAGTACGCCTCCAAGATAGTTGCGGAGGATCCGACCGTGAGCAGCACCGGTCTCGGCTTCCTGCTCTGGCAGATCGCCTACTACAAGATGACCGGCGGAGACTGGAGGAGCTGGTGGACTCGGGCGATCGACAACGGCATGCTGGTCGCGGGGAGCTGGGGGGACGCCTACGACGTCTTCCTGGATGAGGCTCAGGGCAGGCCGATCGTGGTGAGCTACGGGACCGACGGGGCGTACTCCTACCACTTCTACCAGGAAACCAGATACAGGGCGACGCTGGTGACCTACAACGGTAAGGAGTGGGGCTGGCTCCAGATAGAGGGCATAGGCCTAGTCAAGGGGGCCCCGCACAGGGAGCTGGCGGAGGAGTTCATCGAGTATTTCCTCAGCCCCGAGGTGCAGAGGCTCATACCGCTGAACAACTGGATGTACCCGGCCAACGAGAACGTCCAGCTTCCCCCAGAGTACGAGCGGTACGCCATCGATCCCACGAAGATCAGGCTTATGAACGAGGTCCTTTCCACGGACGAGATCGCGGCCAACCTCAGGCGTTGGCTAGACGAGTGGAGGAGGGCCGTGGGGTCCTAACCCTAGTAAGGTCGAGGAGAGGCGGTGCGGGTGTTCCTTAAGGGCGGACGGCTAGGGCGGGACGTGGAACACTGGGCTCCCGCCCTCCTAGCCGCCGCCCTCCTCTTTTCTCTCTGGGCTTCATCGGCCGGGGCGCTGCTCGTTGAGGGGGTTCGAGGCATCGTCGACGCCGCCAGAGACCCGGTAGTCTCTAGGGCCCTGAGGTTCTCCACCTTACAGGCCTTGGCCAGCGCCGGGGCCGCCGTGCTGCTCGCCCTGCCGCTGGCCTACCTCAACTCCACGTACGACTACCCCGGCAGGAGCCTGGTGGAGACACTCGTGGCGCTTCCGTTTACCCTTCCGACCGTGTCGGTGGCACTAGCCTTCCTGCTACTCGTTAGGGCCGGCCTAGTTCCGCAGGGCTGGATCGCGATAGTCTTGGCGCACGCCTACTTCAACTTCGGGGTCTGCGCCCAAATGATCTCCGCATCCCTAGGATCCGTTGGACCGAGCATCGAGGAGGCGGCCGAGACCCTTGGAGCGGGGCCGCTCGCGAGGTTCTTCAGGGTCACACTCCCACTCGCGCTGAGGGGGATCGCGGCCGGCTTCTCTCTCACGTTCTCCCTGAGCTTCACCAGCTTCGCTATACCCCTACTCCTGGGGGGACCACGGTACAGGACCCTCGAGGTGGAGATCTACTCCCTGTACAAGGTGTTCCTCGACGCCGACCGGGCCTCCGCCGCGGCGCTGATTCAGCTGGCCGCCACGATGGGTGTTGCGTGGGCATCCCTGAGGTGGTCCCCCGTGGGGGTTTCGGGGGAGGTCAGGAGGAGGAGGCCCCTGGTGGGATCCCAGGCGGCCCTCGCCGCGGTCTATGGATACGCCTCAGCCGCTCTATCGATCTACCCCGTCGCCTACCTGTTCGTGCGATCGCTCTTCGACCCGCTGACCGACAGGTTCAATCCCACCGTCTACGCGAGGATCCTCTCGACCGCCTACGACGCCTCCCTAGGGACTGAACCATTCCGAGGGCTCCTCAACAGCGCCTTCTTCGCCGCCACGACGGCCGTGGTCACCCTCTCCCTCGCCGCGCTGGTCGCCTCGGCTCCGCCCAAGGCCAGGTCTCTGGCCCTAGGGGTCTCATCTCTACCCCTTGGTACCTCATCCATTACGGCTGCCCTGGGGCTCTACGCCCTCGGCCTCAGGCTCAGGGCCCCCGGCTGGTCCCTCATAGCGGCGAGCCACATCATGATAGCGGCGCCCTTCGCCATGAGGGCCGTGGAGTCGGGCGTGTCAGGCCTGTCTGAGAGCCTGGTGGACGCCGCCGAGACGCTGGGCCTCAGCAGGCTGGACGCCACCTTCAGGGTGCTCCTGCCGGCGGCCGCTCCCGCGGTGCTCTCTGGCGCCTTCTATTCCCTGGCCCTCTCGCTGTCTGAGACGGCGGCCAGCGCGCTCCTGGCCTCCCCGGCGACGCAGACCATGACCGTGGTGGCCCTCAGGTACGCGGGGGTGAGGAGGTTCCAGGAGGCCGCGGCGGTCTCGTCCCTCGTGGCCCTGCTGACGTGGGGGGCGCTGTGGGCAAAGCAAATCGCGGAGGGGAGAATGGGGTGGTTGAGGTCGAGCTGAGGTCCGTGAGCAAGAGGTTCGGAGACGTGGTTGCGCTGGAATCCGTGACGCTCAGGGCTCCGGAGGGCACCATCACCGCCGTGCTGGGCCCGAGCGGGTGTGGGAAGACCACGATGCTGAGGGTGGTCGCTGGCCTGGAGAGGCCGGACTCCGGCAGGGTGTTGTTCGGCGGAGTCGACGTCACCGAGGTGCCCCCAAGGGAGAGAAACGTCGGTATGGTCTTTCAGGACCTCGCGCTGTTCCCGCACATGACCGTCCTAGACAACGTGGCCTTCGGGCTCGTGGCGAGGGGGGTTGGGGGGGTCGAGGCCAGGCGCCGGGCCAGGGAGTACCTGAGGCTCCTCAGGCTCGAGGGCCTCGAGTCGAGGTATCCTCACCAGCTCTCTGGAGGTCAGAGGCAGAGGGTGGCCATAGCGAGGGCGCTCGCCCCGGAGCCAAGGGTGCTCCTCCTGGACGAGCCCTTCGGGGCGCTCGACGCCAGGCTCAGGGAGGATCTCCTCTGGGAGATCAGGAGGCTCCACGCCGAGAGGGGCTTCACGGCCATCCACGTGACCCACGACCAGGCGGAGGCGCTGGCCATCGCCGACAGGCTGGCGGTGATGAGGGCCGGCAGGATCTTGAGGGAGGGGCCGGCCGGCGAGGTGGTGGACGATCCTCGGAGCGAGTTCGTCGCCAGGTTCCTCGGTGCAAACGTGCTCAGGCTGGAGCGGAGGGGCGGCAGTAGATACGGGCTTGGGGATTACGAGGTCGAGCTGGAGTGGACTGGGGAGGCGGTCTCCGTGGCCTTCTACCCCGAGGAGGTTGAGCAGACGCCCGCCGGAATTGCCGCCACGATAATCGCGGTGTCCCGCTCCAGATCCGCCTACAGGGTGAAGGGAAGGGTGGGGGATGAAGAAGTCGAGCTTGTGTTGGAAGACCCGCCGACTGGGTCGACGGTAACCTTCAGGCCGACTGAGCTGAGGATCCTGCGTACGAAGGCGTGACGGAAAGCCGGACTGAGGGGGCCTGCAGCGGCGCGCCCTGAGCCCCCTGTCATGTGGGAATTATGATCCGCCCCACCACCCGGGTAACCGGGATCCGCGCCGGCGGATGGGAGGAGCGCCGCACGCCGCTCAGGCACCTCCACGGGTCGGCCAGGCCCTCCCCTGGGAAGTAGGCCCCGTAGTCCTCCCCCGACCCGTCTCCCCTGTCGTAGAACATCCAAACCCCCACCAGCGAAGGGTTCCTCACGGACCTGAGGTTTGGGCATATCCCGCTGAGCCACTCCTCCACGTCACCTGCCCCCTCATAGCCCGTCACCACCATCTGATTGGGCAGGGTGCCGGAGAACTTCGCTATCTCGTCCTCGCTGTACAGCTCGGTGATCACGAGGAACTCCGGTCCGACTCCCGCCAGTTGATTGACCAGCGGCGCGAACTCCTCATCCAGCCAAGCGGCGTAGACCCCCTTCAGCGCCTCGGGGAGGGAGTCGTAGAACCGGATTATATCCGCGTAGTCACGCCTATAACTCCACCCGTACCATATGGCCACCTTCCAGGTCGAGTTCAACGTTGAGAGAAACTCCATGAGCCCCAGCACCAGCCCATTCATGGGGGTTCCGGGTTCGAGGTAGTCGTCCTCGGGCCCGCACTTCCACTTGGGGAAGACCCCCCAGATGACCCTCATGGATCGCTCCTCCGCGAGGTCGTCTATCACCCTCAGGTTGTGGCGAAAGAGGGGGGAGTCGTCCGCGGGGATGATCACTATCACGGTGTTGTAATACCTCCCCATCAGGGAGAAGTCACTCCCGATCGGCCTCCTGCAATCTGAGAGGTTGGCGTACACGTAGAAGTATATCCTGTCCCCGTATTCCTCCGTCCAATAGCTTGTACAACACTCCGACGGGAGGATGTAGACTATCCCCCTTATTCCCTCCCCCGCGAACTCCGACGGGAGGATGGGCGGGGTCGTGGCGGTCTGCGTCTGACCTCGCTCTCGATTACCGGCCGGACTCCCTAGGGCTTGAGGCGCGATGATGAGGGCCGAAGCGGCCAGCGCCGCTAAGAGCGTCGACAATCCGGGGAATCGGCCCACCTGGCCGCACCTGTGGATCGATTGACAGGGTTGCCCATAAGGGTTAACCGGAGGCCGCGCCCCGATGCCTCGTCCCTCCTCACCTCGAGAGAGGAGGTTCGGCGTGGCGTGACAGGCTCCTTAACTCTCCCTAGACCTCCAATTCCTCTCCAGTTCCTCCAGTATGCCAGGGTCGCCGGCCAGGATCCTACCCACGCGCAGGATCTCATCCACGATTCTCCTCCCTTGCCTGGCCATCTCGACGAGTTCGCTCTTCTCGTAGACGAAGGGGTCTAGGTCGATCGGGAGGCTCGGATCCAAGAACTCCCCCACACGCTCCGCCGGATCGCCTGGGGCTGATCCGTCGGGCACGACCACCACTACATCGGCGTCCGAGAAGGCCGTGTAGTTTCCCCTGGCCAGCGACCCTATCAATATCACCGCCAGGGCTCCCTCCCTCACCTTCCTCCGGGCGTAGGAGGAGAGTGATCTCACAACTCCATCGTAGTCAAGCCTGAACAACTTTACCCCTGACCCACTCGAGTATCTCACTCGCATAGGAAATCGCCCTCTCGGCCTGCTCCCTCGTGTAGTAGTCCATGGGAGCGCCTTCGGGGTGGGCGTTCGGATACCTGGAAGGGATGTAGTGCTGATCCAGCTCCTTAGCCATCTCGACGAGTTCTCGAGGAGGTCTGCTCTCCTCCGGTAGAGCCTGTAGGAGCCTGGAGACTGAGTGACCCCAGACCTCATTGCCCAGCATCTGGTGAAGAGCCTTAACCGCCTTCTCTGCCGCTTGGTGGGCGATGAGGCAGGCCCACTCGTAGAAACCATCCTCCAAAGCCCTTTTGGCAAACTCGAGGTCCCTGACGGCCTGCCTAAACCAGTCTCCAGACCGCGACACCATCTAATGTTGTCGGACCCAATGAGGGTAATAATTCCAGCGCGAACCCGCCGAGCCCCCGGGGAGCCCAGGGAGATCACCTGCAGCCTCCCGGCCCCACTTTCGCCGAGCTGGTGAGGTCGAGTTGACCAGGACCTAAGACCTACCAATGCACAAGGGTCCTCTCCCCTGTCCACATGATGTCGCCGCGACGAAGAAAAAAGGGAAACCCCCAACTTGTTAATTCTGCGTGAAACCTTTTATCGGCAAAGGTCAGATGCGCCATGATGCTCCCATCAACATCCTGGGTAGATGGGTTGCCTCCCGTCCTCGCCTTACTTACACTCGCGCTGATGGTGGACCTGGTTGAGAGGCTCCTCGAGTACATCGGTAGGGCGATCTGCGGGTGGGACAGAGCGCCCCCCGAGAGGTCGGTTGACCTGTGGGTTCTGGCCGCCCTGATCACCCTTGTCCTCTTCGTGCCGGGGCTGGGCCTGGGGTCGGTGTTCGCGCTTGGGCTCGTACTGATAGTCCTCGACCTGGTCTCCAAGCGAGAGAGGAGAGAAGAGAGGGTGAAGGCAAGTCAACCCCAGCTCTCTGCGTAAAGATCCGAGATCCAGTCCGGGAGTTCGGGCGGATTCTGAGCGAGCATATCTCTCCACGATTCGTCGGTCAGCCTGTCCGAGATTGGGTGCTTGAACTCGTAGTACGTGAGAACAGGTCCGACTGCCACGTAGGTCCCATCTGGCGCTGGGAAAATCACCACCAATAGATCTAAAGGTCCAACCCCCTCCTCTAGGGCCAGCCCGGAGTTCAGGTCTGTGTGGACATCCGCCACCATAACGGTGGACTTGGACCTCTCCGAGAGGCCTGACAGGATGTCTTCCAACACCTCCCCGATCCTCAGCAGGAACTTCACATCCTCCCTGGAGAGGGCCTCTCCAGCTAGCTCCCTCCTGGAGATCCTCGCCAGATTCTCCAGCAAGTCCTCCATGCCCGCCAGCCTGCGATCGGCATCCTCAGTCAAGTACCCCAAGGAGCGGAGGCCCTCCCTCGACTGCCTCGTGAGTGCGAGAAGCCTGTCGTAGAGCTCTGGGATCGGCTCCACGAAGGCCAGCCTCTCGGGCGTGGCCGGAGGCGCTGCAGCCAACTTTGGAGTGTAGCTCTGCTTCGCGTAGAGAATCGTGTCGTGCCTCAGCTCGGACCACGACGCCAGGGCCGCGAGGAGCTGTCTGCGCTCCCACGCCTCGGTCCTCATGTACGCGGGGTAGCCCTCCGGCCTGGGGCTCGCGAGGATCCTCAGCGCGTCCAGCCAGGACCAGTACAGGTTCCTCGACCAGTCATCCTCGCTCAGGTTCGAGAACTCCTCCCTGAGCCGGGCCACCACGTCCTCGTAGCGCTCGTAGTCGGCATCCCCCTCCTCCCTCATCACCTGCAGGGCGGTCTCGCTCCCGACCACGGCGAACCAGTCTAGACCCCTCGGGAACACCCTGGCCGGCCCGCCGTCGGTAAGGCCCAACGTGAACGGCTCGTCGTCTCCCGTGTACAGGCCGACCGAGGGGGTCACGAGCCTCTGGAAGACGTACGAGTCTGGGACGTATCGCTGGCCCATGAACCTCATCCCCGCGCTCGCGTCGAGGCACTCCGCCAAGTCCTCCTCCGTGAAGGGCGGGTAGACCACACAGAACCCGGTCCCGCCGTAGATCTTGGGTCTCCCCATCCCGGCGACCAGCGCCCTGATCTCGTCTATCCTGCCGGGAATCTGCCGGGCCTCGACCGAGTCTCCAAAGAGCTCTGCGAGGGCCTCCAGGTAGTCGTAGGGGGTTAGGTCGTCCGCAAAGCCCACAAAGAAGGCTGTCACCGAGTATATATCGCTCCAGACCTCTCCCACAGTCCTGCCGTCCCCGAGCTCCACGTTCGGCATGGCCGCGGAGATCAGAGCGGCCTGGAGAGTGAGCATCCTGGCCTGGTCGGCCGTCACGAACCCGCCGGGCCCCCCTCTCAGGAGGAAGGCCATCCTCCCGTACCACATCATCGCCCTGAAGTACCTCCGGAGCGTCTCCGAGCGAGTGTAGTGGCCTCTGGGAATGTACTGGCTGTAGTCTTCCTTGTACCAGAAGAGGGGGCTTCTCTGCACCCCCGGGTGGGACTCTATCAGGCTCAGCTCAGCCTGAACGACGTCCCGCACCTCTCTGGGGGGCTCGAAGTCTGGGTCTAAGAGCGAGAGGGCCACCGCGAAGTATGCCGCGTTCCTCCTGGCGGCCTCCGCCACCTCCCCCTGCGATCCCATGCTGAGGGTGAGGCTCTCCTCCATCATGGCCCTCGTGACTGCCACCAAGTCCGGGTAGATCTTCTGCTCCTCTATCTGGGCGAGTGTGGTGTCGAAGAGCACGTGATACGCGTGCAGTACGGTGTCTGCCGTGACGTAGACGGGCACGGTCGGGGGCAGGGCCTCGTAGGCCTCCGAGAAGTCGTCGAAGGCGCCCCACCTCACCAAAACGAAGCCCCTCTCCAGTACGGACGTCCTCTGGGCCGGGCCCAGGTTGAGGACATCCATGGCGTCTGGGTTGGCCAGCTGAGACTCCTCGAGGGGGAGCGACTGACTCAGGGAGGTCGGAGCTGGCCTGGCCGGGGAGACGCTTGGCGGGGGGAGCCCCGGCCTCCTGAGAGAGGAGAGCTCGTAGCCGACCCCGCTCGGACCGACCACACCACCGCCGCCCCGACCAGACCATAAGAAGTAGGCGGCGGCCGCGGGCAGCGAGAGGGCGAGCGCCAGGACGGCGAGCGATCGGGCGCGCACGAGCTTCCACCCGAGCGACCCTTTTAACCCTGCGCCGAAAGGTGCGAGGCTCCTCGCACCTTTTTGGCGAGGAGCGCCTGACCGGCGCCGGCCGGCCTCCATTTTATAATCGGGTCGACCCGACCTGATGGCGTGCTCGCCCGGAAGGCCCTCTCGGTTCTCTGCGCGTCGCTCGGCATCGTGTACCTGGCCCAAGACCTGGTCCTCGCCTTCTCCGTCGAGGTGGCCCCGGTCTGGCTCGTCCTGGAGAACACCTTCTTCGCCTTCGCCTACGTCAGTCTCGGGACCTTCAGAACCCTTAAGAGGTCGGAGATTGTCCTCTCCGCGGTTGCGGGGTTCAGCGCGGGGAGGACAGTTGACTCGATTCTGGACGCGTCTGCCCCGGCCTACCTACGTGCGCTTCGCTCGGCCCTGGCCCTGGTGGCGCTGGCGGTCGTGGGTCTGTCTTGGGCCTCTATCTCGTGTGCTGGGGATGGTAAGAGAGAATGCCGGGGAGAGCTGGGGCGAGATAGAGCGGATGAGCAGGCGATTCATGAAAGGAGGAGTGAGGACTCAACGCCGCCAGCACCTGCCGCGCGCCGATCCGCTGGCTCCAGGCGGAGGAACCTGAGGGATCTATCTGCCCGCCGGTCGAGTCGGCCCCGGGGAGGACCCCATCCCTAGGCCCCCGTGATTGCGTGACGAGCTACTCATCCAGCAGTCCCATCTCGCTCCTCAGCGATCCCACCCTCCTGACTCCGAACTCGACGTACCCGAGTTCTGCGAACCACTCCTTGTGATCGTCGCCTAACATTCGATCGGACCCGTCTCCCCGACGAACTCCCCGCCGGTCATTCTGAACCTCCCCCTCAAGGCTCCCGGATCTCGCCTTGGCGGACTCCGGGCCTCTTCGAGTCCTCTGAGCCTCTCCCAGCCTCTCAAAGTCGGACCTCAGCTCGTCGTCCATAAGGCCGAAGCCCTTTGGAGTAGAGGTTGTCGCCGAGGAGGGGGACTCGACGACCTTCAAGTGCCTCAGCACCTACTCGGACCTCCCAACCCCCCAGAGCCCTCCTTGGGATGAGCGCCCAGCAAGCGATAACGGTCCTAGGCGCCACCCAAGCCCTTCTGGACTGAGTAAAGACTTAGCTGAAGGGATGGTCGGGAGAGACGAGGAGATTGACAAGTCCTATCCTACTTACTGATAGGCAGGCAGGCCTCCGCCGCGGTGTCCAGGAGGCTCGAACCTGAGGATTTCGACCTCAGGTAGGTCACCGACGCTCTCGGCTACAGGCCGGCTGCCAAGGCCGTTGAGAGGACTGGAGATCACGCCGCTAAGGTGGCCAAGACGGCCATCAAGCTTGGGGATCCGCTGCCAAACCTGGAGAAGCTGAGGAAACTCGCGAGACTTGGAGCCGAGATTCTGAACAACTCGACGAAGGCCTCGTATCTCTGGGCAAAGGGAAGGCACGGTACGCGCTGAAGAAGTCCGCAGAGATCCCCCAAGCTCGGAGACGGCATACTCGAGGACACCCTTGGTCTCAGGCGCCCTGAGGGAAAGGAAGGTTAGGCCCGGCTTGCCCTCAAGAGCCTCGGGAGGGTGGCCGAGTACGGAGCTGCTGTGGCCGAGGTCGCTGTGGACCTCCGGGCTGGTTGCCATTTACCCATCCATGCCCCCACGCCTTCAATCTCCCCCCTCACGAAGTCCCCCGAAGGCAAGTGACGGAGCCGCAGAAGCCGGGACCTCTTCTCAGCCTAAATGCAGATAAAGAAGCAAAGCAGATCGTCTGCGCGTCCTTCCATACGAGAGCTTAGCGAAAAATCCGGTATCCGCCTAAGGCTTTGACGACCGAGAGTGGGGCACCAGCAGTTGAACAAAACGGTATACAGCATCCAGTTGTTTACCTAATAGGTAAACTTTATAGCCCTCGAGTTCGGGGAGGTCTCAATGCGGTCGAGCTGGCGTATCCCCCTCGAGCTCCTCGCGGGAGCGGCTGCGGCGATCCCGATAACCCTGACAGGGAGAGTCCCTGACCATGCACCCTTAGACCTGGGCTTCGTAGTGAAGCTGCTATTAGCGTGGCTCTCAACAATGATGCTCCCATCTGCCGCAATCTCGGCGCTCTCGCTCGTCCTAGGGGGAGAGAGAATAAGGGAGAAATGCGGGGGGCTGCCAGCCGGAGGGAGGATAATCGGCTACCTCGAGAGGAGCGTCATCTTCTCTGTGTTCTTGATTTCCAAGATCGAGGACATCCCGCTGAAGGACGTGATGAACGTCTTGGGCCTGCTGGTGGCCGGAAAGGCCATCTTCCGGTTCTCCAGAGCGGAGGAGAGGGTGTGCGCCGACTGGCACATCATCGGAACCTTCTCGAGCCTCCTCGCCGGAACCGTGATGAGCTGGCTGCTCCTGTCTCCGCTGGTGGGATGATGCCGGTGGCGGTCGTGGTGGACCTGTCTGGCTCCAGAAAGATGGAGGTCCGGAAGAAGGTGAGGCTCTACGGTGAGATAGGGAGGCTGCTGGGGGAGTCCCATAGTAGGTTCCGGAGGGAGTGCCTAGTCAGACCGGCTCTTACGGCGGGGGACAGCGTGGAGTTCTTGGTGAACTGGTGGCGACCGCCGACGTTCTTTCTCCACGCCCTAAAGGTCTCAGTCCCAGACGTAGAGTTTCGAGTCGGCGTCGGAGCGGGGGAGGTTCACGTGCTAGGAGAGAGCGCAGACGAGTGCGACGGACCGGCGTTTTGGAGGGCCCGCGAGGCTCTCGAGGATCTAAAGTTGATCAGGGGTGTGGGGAGGGAGTCTATAGCAGACCTCAAGGTGGACCCCTCTGCCGGCCCTTCCGACGTCCACTTGGCGGGGGTGATATCTCTGACGGTCGGCCTCCTGGCCAACATGTCCGAGAGGAAGCTGGCCTACTGTTACCATCACGCCTGGCTCGGCGAGAAGATGAGCGACATAGCCAGGGAGTTTGGGGTGACGAGGGGAAACGTCAGCAAAGTGCTCAGGGGGACCGACTGCCGCTTGCTGGTGAGGCTCGCCGCCCTCGGCCCCGTTGAACGCCCGCAGTCAAGCGCCCGGCGGACGCTACGCCGATAATCGCGTCGGCGTAAATTTCCCCCAAAACGGCTTGATGCTTTTCTTTGGAAGATCAGATCGATCCCGTGCCCACGGAACCTCCCTAGAGGTAAGCCTGACCCCCGGCCGGATATACCACCCGAACGGTGGCTATGTGGGGGCAGAGCACCAGCGGCGCTTCACCTTGATGACCCCATGCAGAGAGTCCGTTAACGTTGGCTCCGTGATCTTCATGGCGAGCTCATAGCCCCTCCGGTATCTGCAGTTGGAATCTAGAGTAGGAAAAAGTTAAATTACATTTTGAGAAAATGTAGCCCGGAGCGATCGGAATGATAGTGAGGAGGAGGGTGGGCCCGAAGGGGCAGATAGTCATTCCCAAGATAATCAGGGAGTTCCTCGGGATGGAGCCCGGAACAGAGGTCCTTCTGGAGGTCCAGGAGGACAGGCTCATAATCAGACCCAGCATGGATCCGGCTGACTTCGTCAACGAGTTCTGCTCGCAGGTGAAGGAGAAGCTGACTGGAGAGGTGAATCTGGAGAGGATCTTGGAGGAGGAGGTGGAGGAGAGGGTTGCTCTACGTTGACTCCAACGTGTTCATCTACCCCGCGATCTACGACCCAGGAGATGAGCGGGCTAAGAGGTCGAGGGACCTCCTGCTGAAGATAGCTTCGGGCGAGGTGGAAGCTAGCACCTCGCTCCTCACGTGGGATGAGGTAGTCTGGGTCGTTAGGAAGCTGGCTGGCGTCGAGGCCTCCGTAAGGCAGGGCGCTCTCCTGCTCAAGTTCCCACACCTCAGGTTCCTCTCCTTGACGGAGTCTACGGTATTGAGGGCGCAGATGATCATGGAGGAGTACGGGCTCAAGCCCAGAGACTCGCTGCATGCGGCGTCAGCCCTGGAGAGCGGGATTAGGATCGTAGCGAGCTACGACGAGGACTTTGATAGGATAAGGGGCATAGAGAGGGTGGAGCCCTAGCCCACGCCCAGCCACGATCCGGTCGGGGAGAGTCGGGCCTCTCCCCATCGCCGGCTCCGACGCGGTCGGGGCTAGCTCTCCATGACCCTGATCAGGCCCCTCACCGCGTCTTCAATGCCCTCCCCCAGGCCCTCGATTAGACCCAGCGCCCGGGCGGCCTCGACCACCTCCCTGCAGTGCCTCCGGCCGTCTCTCCCCGGGCAGAGGGGCTCCATCCCGAAGATCACCCTGAGGCCCCTCCCAGGAACGTAGATCGCGTAGATCCTGAGCGCCAGCTGCCTGCTCCTCATCACGGCGAGTCCCCTCACCGCATCCATCCTGATAAGGTCGGCATTCAGGGACTCGGTCATCTCGACGAACCAGGCCGCCAACCTCGCCCTGGCGTCCCTCACAGCCTTGTTGACGGCCTGCCTCGAGGTCCCCAGCTCCCTGGCGGCGTCGGCCTCGCTGAGCCCCCTGGCCGTAAGGAGCCAAGCCTGCTCCATCCTCTCAGGAAGTCTCGGCATTTGCGACGGCCTCCGATAAGGCTTCTCTGAGCTTAAGGGCGTCAACTTCAGTGAGAGCCAAGACGTACAGGGTTTCGCCGTCGGAGAACCTCAGCTTGAAGGCCGAGTGCGCCGGAACTCTCCTTCCGCTAAGTAACAGCCCTGCCACGCCTAGGGCGCCGAGGCACGCCGGCACGATTGGGAACTCGCCCGAGTAAGATTGTGGGGGCACTCTGGCGATGAAGGACGACGCCGCAACGGCTACCGAGCTCAGGCACGCGGCGAGGCGCAGTCTGTGGCCAAGTCCCCTCACCCTGCCGAGAGCGGGAGAGGCCAGGAGCGTGAGCGAGGTAGAGCTGAGCGAGACCGCCGCAAGGACCGCGGCTGGAAGGGCCAGCGGGCTGGGCCACGACTTCGAGAAGCCCCACCAGAACACGATCGTCTCTGCCGCCAGCTCGCCGAGCGTAATGGCGGTGAGCCCAGGTATCCTCCTAAGAGCAAAGTAGCCCTTAGTTGACGTGATCTCAACAAGCTCCACTACGTCGGCGAGCCTGAGCCTGCGCTCTGGGGATATCCTCCTCCTGAGCACTAGCTCGCCGTTCGAGACCTCCACCATGGCGGCGCTCAGCGCGATGGCGGCCATACCAAGCGTCATGCCGGCGGCTAGAACCCCGTATATCTTGAGGAGACTGCTTGCTCTCGTCATAGAGGCTACAAGCGCGTATACAACGCTCCCGGAGAGGGCGGCCCACCCCACCGCAGCTAGCGGTAGCCTAAGGCCAGACCATGGGGCTGCAGACAGGCCGCCGTCACACCTCACTCTCGGCACCTCCTAGCGCTCTAACGAGGGCATCCCTCAGTTCTGAGACAGTCTCTCCCCTCATGACTATCACGTACACGCTCCCGTCGGCCAGCCTGATCAGCAGGAGGTCCCTCATCCTCCTTGGAGCGATCGCAAAGGCCGCCGAGAAGAGCAGCCCGGCGCATCCGAGCACTACCAGAATCTTGTCCACGCCAGCTGGCGCATCGGCGGATGCGAGCAAGGCAATTAGCCCCGCCGAAATGCCCAGAGCGTGTCTGAAGTCAAGCCTCCTGCCCCCGCTTGGAGAGATCAAGGTGATCAGCATTGCGTACTGCAGCGAGAGCGCCCCAGCTAGAGAGGCTGGCAGGGTGAGTGGAGAGGCCCACACCTGCGCCAGCGACCACCACAGGGCTGCCCAGCCAGACAAAGTCGATACGGCTGTGGATAGCGCCAGACCAGGCAGTCTCCGCGCGAGGACGAACCCCGACAGCTCTCCCACGTCCGCAAGCTCCACAACGTCGGGGAGCCTGACGACCCTCTTGAGCAGGCCGTAGCTCAGGATCAGCGACTGACCTGAGACCTTAGCCTCCTTACCGCCCGCGGCCAGGAGAAGGGCCGCTCCCACCGCTATCAGGATGCCGGATGTCAGGGCAACGTCACTTCTCTTGACGACCCAGGACGCAAAGCCCAGCGGTATTGCCGCGCTGATCGAGCACATTGCCGCGGAGACCAGCGCCAGGGGCAAGCCAGACCAGGGGGCTGGCCACGCCGGTGGGCAGCGGGCGGACGCCCTCACCCGCGTCGTCACCTCTGTCAACCTAAGTAAGCTTACATAATATAACCCCTTCCTAGGCCGGGCCCTCCTCCTGAAACGAGCCTCGTACGCGCTTGCAGCCCGCGCCCGGCCGTGTGAGCCCGGTTCATCGCCCGGATCTCCGTCCACCTGCTGATCCAGCTGCCCGCACGAACTCATCCAGGGGTATGAGGCCAAGGCCGAACTGTGACATCCTCTCGAAATGCCTCAGGTTTCCCGTGACCAGGCCGACCCCGAGCTCAATGGCGCTAGCCCCGACTATGAGGTCGCGGAACTCCAGCCTCTCCCCGCGCCTGGTGAGCTCCAGGTCAACCATGAGGGCCCTCCTCAGGATCGTCTGGGAGATCGGGACGACCTCGTACACCCGCTCGAGGGCCCCCTTCTCCTCGTCTAAATCCCTCCCCAGGTAGGCTAGACCGAAGAGATACTCGTATAGGGTTATCTGGGAGATTAGGCACCTATACCTGTCCAAGACGGTAGACAGGGTCTCAGGCCTCCTGTGCAGCTCAATGAGGGCGTCCGTGTCTAGTAGGACCTCCTCCACCACGACCCCCTCCTCTCCCGCACCACCTCCCTGAGCTTCTCCGCCTCGCGATCGCGGAGCATGAGCCTGTCCACGAGCTCCCTCGCTTTTGAGGTCCTGTGCTCCTCCACAAGCTTGACTATCACTTCCTCGTAGGTTCTAAGGCCGAGCTCCTCCTTCATCCTCTTCAGCATCGCGAGGGTCTCGCGGGAGATCGTGAGGGTGGTCCTGCCCATCCGGGCGGGGGATGAGGGCATGCACTATTAAGTATTGTGAATGTAATACGGAGCCGGCCGGGGCGGTTGCCCTGCCCTCGCCGTCCTGACGTCTGACCGAGGGCCCGTGGCCCACCCCGCGGAACCCAAGGAGAAAAACCCTTAAGTTCTGGTTTATGCTCCTCAGCCAAAGGAGCGGAGGCCCAGACGGAGATGAGAGCCGGGGATCTTGTCAAGGGGGCAAGGGCAGGCGGCTTCTCAGGACTTATCCTGGGCGCCCTCTCCGTGCCCATCAACTACTACCTCCTCGCCGTGAAGTACAGGGGAGAGATCTCGGAAGCCCTCGGGAGGCCCTACTATCCCAGCTTGGAAGGGCTGTTCTTGATCGGAACTCTCACGGCTCTGATATTCGCGCTGTGCGGCGCCCTCTACGCCGTCTCCTACGAGAGGCTACCGCCTAGGAGCCCCTTCTGGAAGGCGTTCATATTCGGCTCCCTCGTTTTCGTGGGTTCCCGGGTCGGCGATCTGGTCGTAGACTACCCGCTCTCGCGCGGCCTGGTGCTCGAGAGCGCGACGTGGTCTGCCCCCATGTGCCTGCTCGTATGGCCCTACTTCACCAGCAGGCTATATCACCGGAATTAGTCGAGCTAGTCCGCTCGACGGCAGAGAGCCTCCTGGGAGCTGAGTGCCTCTCATCACCGTCGTGAAATCCCTATTTCGCGACGAAACGGCGGAACCTGGGTGAAAAAGCGGGGGCGAGGGGCCTCGAGGAGGCCCTCCTGGCCGCCAGGCTTGGGGACTCGGAGGCTCTGAAGAGGCTGCAGAACTCCTGAGGTCGGCGGCGGGGGAGCTCGAGGTCCTGGCCGAGGCTTGGAGAGGAAGCATTGTTACCCATACTGGGTAACATCTTCCCCGATATAACGGAGTCATAAAAGAGCCTACGGGAGATGATCCTATGTAGGCTCCTCCCCCCTCCTAGGGGAGGGGGGAAATCCATAAGTCCGCGTCGCCACGTAGGGCTCGGCATCCGAGCCTTGGAGGTCGAGGTCGACGGGGTTCGCTGAGGGAGAGGTGGGACGAGGTTAGGAGGGCCTTCCTAGAGAGGTTCGAAAGGGACATAACGGAGGAGGATCTCCTCAGGGAGGGGGAGAGGGAGAGGCTCCTGATCGAGGTCGAGGCCCGCCTGGACGAGCTGTCCATTGAAGGAAAAGATCTGCTCGTGTACGCCGCCGCTGAGGGAGAGGAGGAGGCGGGGAGGCTCTTCGTCTCGCTGAGGATCCCCGTGGCAGCGGTCTTGGCCGCGCTGGCGGCAGGGGGATTGAGTCCTACTCGGGCACAGGGCCAGGGAGCTGATCAGGCTGCCGAGGGAGCCAGCGGGGGATTGGAGCTGACCTCCTCGCTTCAAGGCTAGCCTGCCTGCGCGTCTCACTTGGGCGAATTAGATCTGCTCCCTGCCTCAATCTTCGGGAGAGTCAGGCTCACGGCCAGCGCCAGCGCCTCCAGCCCGGCGGAGGCGGCGAAGGCGCCCTCGAGCCCCAGGCCAGAAAGGAGTCCCGCTAGGGCTGGTCCCAACGCCCCGAACGCCCTGGTGAAGGTTCCCTCTATGGCCACCGCCTTGCCCCTGTCCTCCTCCGGGAAGGCGTCCATCGTGTAGGCCAGCAGGCCGGGGGAGAAGAGTGGCGTCAGCGCGCCGGCCAGCAGGGCCGCGTAGAAGAGAACCGGGATCAGGGGGGCGAGCGCCAGGCAGGCGAAGACGGATGTAGCGACGACGTAGGTCGCGGAGTAGAGCCTCCTCCTGTCCACCCTGTCCGCCAGCGCCCCGCCGGCGAGGGACAGGGCGGCGCGGGCGGCGTACCCAGCGGAGTAGGCCGAGAACACCTGGCCAGCGGAGAGGCCGACGGACTCGCCGAGGAGGGGGACCAGAGGGTAGGAGCCGTAGGCCAGGGCGTCGAGGGACTTGATGACGCAGAACCTGGCCAGCAGCCCGCGGTTTGCCATGGAGCGGAGGTCGGACAGCGCGGAGGGGGGCTGAACCTGCCCGAGCCGGAGCCCGTCTTTGCGGATTCGTACCCTGGGAGCCTCAGGGCCGCCAGCCCGGCCAGGGCGAGGGGGGCGCCGGCCAGAGCGAAGGTCCACCGCAGCCCGAGCCTCGAGGCCACCAGGGCAGAGCCCGCGGTGCCCAAGGCCATGGCCGAGGAGAGCAGGAGGCCCCACACGCCGAAGGAGAGACCCCTCCCGCCGCTCAGCCTCGCCAGCATGGGGGCCGTCGGCACCCTGGCCACAGACCCTGCGGCATAGGAGGCCAAGTAGAGGGCAGCGACGGCAGCGGCCCCCGAGGCCGCCCCGAGGGCCGCGGCGCCGAGGCCCGACGCTATCGCCCCGACGGCCATCTGAAGCGCTCCGCCCAGCCTGTCGGCCAGGACACCCGCTGGCACCCCTATCGCCATGCCCAGGAGCCTGGAGGCCGTGAGGAGCGCGCCGTAGGCCTCGGCAGAGGATCCGAGCTCCCTCAGGTAGAGGGGGAGCGACACGCCGACGACCGACCTGGAGAGGGCGTCGGCGAAGATGAGGGAGTACAGGGTGAGAAGCTCCGGCGTCAGGATCCCTCTGACCCTCGACTCATCTCTCTCAGGTCGAGCCAAATAACTCCCCTCTCGGAGAGCTTTAGGATCAGCCTCCAGGCGGCTCTAATCAATTCCTGCGGGGGGTCTTCGGATGTGAAGGCTTCCCCTAAAATATCCTTAAGGGTTCTAGGGCCGTCGGACAAGCTCAGTATCTTTACAACGACTTCGCTCTTAGCCACCATGAACTTCCCGTTAGACTTGTTCAGGATTAGCGGGGGATCCGGTGGCTTGATTCTAATGATGGCATCAGGCGACCTACTGGGCCTGATTTCGAGAATCTCCTTCACATCCATCTCTCTAACCTCCTCTTAAGCGCGCGCTGATCGATGCAATGGCCAAGCTGGAAGAGGAAGCTTCGTTTTATGACTGCTACAGGGAACTCCTCCGCTTGAGGGTGCCCATAATTGCTGTGGAGGGTAACAACGATTACACAGCCATAGAGAAAGGGGCTTACTTCTGGGAGAAATACTTCGGGCCGCTCTACGGCGTAGTTCAGGTTAGACTTCTTATTTGTGCTCTCGATTCTGATATGGGAAGGGTCTACCCAGATCAATTGGAATTGGGTGGGAGAAAACAATCCAGAATTACGATGGAATTTCAAAGATATTAATAGCCCACTACCCGTATCACAGCGAAGCCCTGGATTCGAGTTCTGCTACGTGATACTCCACAACCTTCCTTGATATGCCGAGTTCTGAAACAAGCTCGGCTAAGTAAGCTTCTCTTCTCATTAGGGACGAGACTACACGGAATCTCACGGCGTGAAAGAGCCCTGCGACGAAACGCGCGAAACCTGGGTTAAAAATCGGGAGGGGGGCCAAGTGGCCCCACGAGGGTCTCTTGCACGGATCCGCGTTCAGTTTGTGCCCTCCTCGCCGACACCCCCGCCCCCGCGCCTCGCTCGTCGGCTGGCCTGAATCCACGCGGCCAGCGCTACGACGGTTCCTCCGAGGACGGTGCCGATGGCAACGGCCACCGGGGAGGAGAGTCCTCCTCCCGTCCCGGCGGGTGGGGGTGTGGTCGACGACGGCCCCTCGGTCTGTGGGGGCGAGGTTGAGGGGGGCTGAGTCTCGGTCTCCGCGGGCGGAGCGGTCTCGGTGGGCGGCGGAGGTGGGACCGACACTGTGGCGTTCACGGTGAACCTCTCGCCCCCGGCGACGCAGGTCAGACTCACCGTGTAGTTGCCTGGTTCGATCCTCTGGTCGACGCGGACGGTCACGGGCTCCGTCTCGACCTCCCCGGACGATAAGTGCACGGGCCCGGACGGAAGTTCAACGGCCAGCTGCGCGGTGGGTGGGGTGACCGTCCATCCCACCAGCAGGTCGGCCTCAAATCCCCCGAGGGACTGAAGGGTGAGGTTCAGATCGGCCGAGTCCCCCGGCGAGATCTTCAGCGATTCGGGCGAGAGGGTCACGTTGAGCCCCGCCTCCTCGGTGGCCTCCTCGGGACGCCCTCCGGATGCCGCCCGGTCGAAGAGGTTCAGGAGCAGGCGGTCGTTTCCATCTGGATCTCCCTGCAGGAAGAAGGCCCACCAGAGGGGGGACCCCACGGCCAGTATCCCGCCCCCGTCCACCTCGGAGAAGGCGACCATCCCCACGTCCCCCGACTCGCCCGGAATGCCCGCGATCACCAGGGAGTTCGGTGACGAGGCCTCTACCGGGGTTGGCCGGAGCAGCCCCACGGCGGAAACGCCTTCCGTGAGCCAGTGCTCCGCCAGCCTGTCCGCCCTAATCCACCCCGATTCCTCCCCATCCCTGAACGTCAGTCCGAACTCGCCCGTCAGTTGATTCGCCGCGTCCACCGAACCCCTGAAGAAGTAGGAGGCGAAGACCACCAGGTACCCCCCGGACCTGACGTAGGACTTGATGCGGGATTGACTCATCGATAACAGGCCCCTCTCGTCGAGGATGATTACGTCGAAGGATTCTAGGCCGTCCGACACCCGATGCCAGTCTTCGCGGAGGACGTAGCTCACGTTGACCTCCGCTTCTTCCACGAATCTCTGAAGCGTCGAGAATGCGTTTGGGTTCGTCGTCGACCCTTCAGAGAAGGGCGAGGAGTATACCAAGACGTCGAGCCTCGGGGTGGAGTCCAGGACCCTTGCGGATACCGGGATCGTCAGGTCGCCTGCATCCGTCTCCACCACTATGGCGCCCCCCAGTTCTCCCGGGGTCGACGTGTTCACCCTCACCCCCACGAGCCCGGATCCGCTCGGATTGCGGATCTCCGGGTCGGAGTAGACGATCTCGATCCAGCTCGGCCCCGAGCTGATCCTCACCATGTTCGCGTCGGTCACCCTGAAGCTCCCTTCCACCACGGCGCCAACGTAGACGGAGCCGAAGTCCAGCTCGGGCGGCATTGCCTGTGGGGTCTGCGCGGCCCCGACTG
This sequence comes from Thermoproteota archaeon, assembly GCA_027491415.1. GTDB lineage: Archaea > Korarchaeota > Korarchaeia > Korarchaeales > Korarchaeaceae > DRBY01. Next base: position 53,609 of record JAOZFH010000050.1, read on the forward strand.
GAGAGGCCGCATGGAAGGGGGCAGAGGCTAGTGCGAACAGGCAGAGGACCAGCGCAAGAAGCACAGAACGACTCATGCGGGCATCACTTTCCCCTAGTGCGCCCTGCCGAAACCCAAAAAGAGCCCCTACACGGGCCGTGAAGGCGACTCTGGGTCAGAGGGTGCATCCTCAGAACTCAGAGGAACAATTTAACCATAGCAGCTCTCTGGGGTTCAAATGGAGAGCCAGCAAGGGCCGGAGAGATCTGATTTCACCGCCTTCTGGCCCCCAGCGTCGTCCCTGAGTTCCAGAGACCCACACAGAGGACGGACGTTCCCAACTCACGCATGACTCCGGAACAGCCTGATCAGGGCGGTAACGAATCCAAGTGGACCCTCGCCGACCCCTCCGCGACCTCTATTGCCACCTCCACAGCCCTCCTCAGGGCTGACGCCAAGAGACTCAGGACCTCTCTATCCATCTCGGCCGCTATCTCGGACGAGATGGGGACAAGAATGGACCCCGCAGGTGCGTCGAGGCCCAGGCGATCCTCCTCCCTCGAGGCCCAGTAGGACACGTAGTTGTGCGGAAAGGTGCCAGCGTGGTGAGACAGCCTCGCCGGGATCCCCTCAGCCCTGAGCCTTCTCACGATCTCGCCGGCGGGAATGCCGAGGCCACCTCTACCCCATCGCGAAGGTCATGACTCTCTCCAGCATGGCGGAGTGGAAGGGCCGGGGAAACGGACTTATACCGATTCGGAGTGCCGGTAGGAGGGCACCCTGAAGAAAAGCGACCTGAACACCTGGGGCCTGCCGTCTGTTCTGGAGGGCTCTCCTTCCCTCAGGAAGCTCTGGGATAGAGCGGTCAGTTTGGACAGCAGGCTCGTTCTCGCAGTGGACTTTCTGAGCGGTTCGAGACCGAAGGAGAGTGGCGTCAGCGCGCTCCTAGAGGAGATCGACGATCTCGCGGTCGGGGTAAAGGTTGGCCTCCCGCTGGCGCTGGAGGTCGGCTGGGAGGGTCTGTCTCGCCTCGCCTCAAGGTACCCTGAGTTCTACTGGATCGCGGACCTCAAGCTCGCGGACATCCCGGCCGTCGAGATTCGGGTGCTGGAGGGACTGGCGCTGATGGGCTTCGACGCGGCCATCATCCACCTGTTCCCAATGGGGCTGGAGGAGGTCTCCTCCGCTGCCGCGAAACTGGGGATCGACCTCATTGGGGTGGCGGCGATGAGTCACCCCAGAGCGCACACCTTCGAAGAGAGTCTCGAGACGCTGGTGGCGTACGCTCGACAGGTCGGGGTGGAGGGGCTGGTGGTGGGGGCCACCAAGCCGGGGCTGATTGAGGCCACTCGGTCCCTACACCCCAGGGCCACGATCCTATCGCCGGGGGTGGGAGCCCAGGGGGCAGAGCCTGGAGCGGCGATCAGGGCAGGAGCAGACTTTGAGATCGTCGGCAGGGCCATAACGCTCTCCGAGAACCCTCGAACCTCTGCCGAGGAAGTCGTCGAGGCTCAGAGGGGGTGGGCGCGATGGACTTGAAGGCGGAAATCCTTAGGCTGGGGCTGCTGAGGTTCGGGAGGTTCAGGCTCTCCTCCGGCGAACTGAGCCCTGTCTACGTGGACCTCAGGCCAGCGGCCTCGCATCCCGACTTCTTCGACTCACTCGTGGAGCGGCTCTCCGCCCTGGTGTTCCTCGGTGGGCACGACGCCGTGTGCGGCGTGGCCGTCTCTGGCCTGCCGTTGGCCACAGGCGTGGCTCTGAGACTTCGAATACCCCTGCTCTACATCAGAGGACGGCGAAAAGATCACGGGACCATGTCAACGCTCGAGGGCGGACTTCAGAAGGGGTGGGACGTGGCTGTCATCGACGACGTGTCCACCACGGGATCCTCGATACTCCGAGCCGTCAGGGCGCTAAGGTCATCCGGCGCCGATGTCAGAGCCGCCTACGTGGTCGTCGACAGGGAGCAGGGCGCTCGGGAGAGGCTGACAGAGTTCGGGGTGGATCTCAGGCCGCTGACCACCCTCCTGGGGGTGGTAGAGAGGGGAGTCGAGCTAGGGTTGGTCGATGGGGCGACGGCCGAGGAGGTGCGCAGACACCTGACTGCGACAAGAGTCGGTGGAAGGGGGTGACCAAGGGTGCACCTGACGGCGGAGGTAAGAGAGGTCGAGAAACTCACGGCGCGAGTGAAGCTCTACGTCCTGGAGTTGAAGGAGCGCCTCGGGTCCTGGCCTGGCCAGTTCGTAATGGTCTGGCTTCCGGGATCCGGGGAGATACCGATCAGCGTCGCCAGGGAGAGGGGGCGCGAGATCTGGCTGGTGATCGCAAGGGTTGGCAGGGTCACCGGGGCCATCCACGAGGAGGTGGGCGAGGGGGCAAGGCTCTGGATCAGGGGGCCCTACGGGCGCGGGTTCTCCACAAGCCCTGGGAGACACCTGCTCGTGGGCGGGGGCTTTGGCGTGGCCCCGCTGCTCAGGCTAGCAGATGAGCTTCGAGCTCTCGACGGGCCGGTGGAGGTCTGGGCGGCGCTCGGATTCAAGTCCGCCGACGACGCGCTGCTGCTCGAGGAATTCAAAGAGGTCGTAGACAGGGTGACCGTGTCCACGGACGACGGCACCCTGGGGGAGAAGGGTCTCGTTACCGACGTGGTGGAGCTGGATTGGCCGAATGTGGTCCACGCCTCTGGACCCGAGCCCATGCTCAGGGCGCTGGCCTTTTCCTGTCTCCAGAGGGGCGTGAGGCTGGAGATCAGCCTTGAGAGGCGGATGAGGTGTGGCCTGGGGCTGTGCGGATCCTGTGAGGTCGAGTCGACCGGGATGAGGGTTTGCAGAGACGGGCCCGTCTTCGACGCCAGGCTCCTGGCCTCCGCGGAGTTCGCCAGGCGGTCGCTGGAGGTGTGGGCGTGAGGACTGAAGGGGGCGTGGGAGCCGAGACTCGGCCCTCAGAGAGATCTGCGGGTGGATGGGCGCTCGAGGTGGAGCTCGCGGGCCTCCGCCTCGCTAATCCGACGGTTCTGGCCTCCGGAGTGCTCGGGACGTCTGCGTCCCTTCTGGCCAGGGCAGCAAGCTCCGGAGCGGGCGCTGTGACCACGAAGACCCTCACGCTTCATCCCAGGCGGGGTAACCCCAATCCGGTTGTTGTAGAGTTGGACACGGGGCTCCTCAACTCCATGGGACTCCCAAACCCTGGACTGGAGCCTTTCCTACCCGAGATCCGTGCGTACCGGTCCTCCGGCCTCAGGTCACCGCTGATAGGGAGCATCTGGGCGCTTAACTCAGAGGAAGCGTCCACCATGGCATCGATGATTCAAGAGGCGGGTGCCAACGCGGTGGAGTTGAACGTTTCATGCCCCAACGCTTCTAAGGACGAGCTGGACACTATTGGGAGTGAGCAACTCGTGAGAGAGTTGGTCGAGGCAGTCAGGCGCTCTGTTAGCGTGCCGGTATTCGTGAAGCTGCCTCCCCTGCACTGGGGGCTCACCAAGCTGGCGGGGGCAGCCGTTGATGCCGGCGCGGATGTCCTCGTGGCAACCAACGCGCTCAGAGGAATGGCGATTGACGTACGTGCCCGCCGCCCGATCCTCTCAGGGATCACTGGGGGTCTGTCCGGCAGGGCCCTGAAGCCGGTGGCCCTGAGAGCCGTCTACGAACTCTATGGGGAGTTCGGCGACGAGATCCAAGTAGTGGGGGTGGGAGGCGTACAAGACTGGCGAGACGCCGTGGAGTACCTCCTTGCGGGCGCCTCTGCCGTCGAGATCGGGACGGCACTGATCTACCGGGGTCTCAGCGTGTTCAGGAGAGTGGCCTCAGGGATCGAGGGGTATCTGCGAGAGGAGGGGTTTCACTCCGTGGAAGAAATCGTAGGGGCCGCTCGCCGCGGGTGATCGCCGGCCGCCATTCACCACTCGGCCCCCTCGGGTAAAATTCAGAAAAAAGTGTGGAGAGGTTCGGGCGGCTCACTCGACCTTCTTGTGACAGAACCACCAGTCGAAGCACTCGATCTCTCCAGCCTTGGCCTTCTCTAGCCTCTCCTTGGCGGTCTCCTCGTCAGAGGCGGGCGGGACTATGACGTGGTCGCCGACCAGCTCGTTCTCGGGCCAGTTGTGCGGAATGGCCACGCCGTGCTTGTCGGCCACCTGGAAGCCCTTGATCATCCTCAGTATCTCGTCGACGTTCCTCCCGAGCTCCTGCGGGTAGTAGAGGATGGCCCTGATTATGCCATTCGGGTCGACTACGAAGACGGCCCTCACGGTGTTGGTGCCCTTGTTCGGGTGAATGAGGCCCAGCGCGCTGGCGACCTTGCCCAGGTCGTCGGCTATTATCGGGAACTTGATCTCCACGCCGAGCTTCTCCTTGATCCACTCGACCCACTTGATGTGGCTGAACACCTGGTCGATGCTCAGGCCGATGAGCTCGGTGTTGAGCTCCTTGAACTTCTCGTACCTCTTCTGGAAGGCGACGAACTCGGTGGTGCAGACGGGCGTGAAGTCGGCTGGGTGGCTGAACAGCACGAACCACTTGCCGGCGAAGTGGTCGGGGAGCTTGATCTTGCCGTGGGTCGTCTGGACCTCGAGGGTTGGGAACTTCTCGCCCAGCAGCGGAATCCTTCCCTCCATGATACCACCTACTAACCAACTTGGTTGTGATATTATAAGTCTTACCTTCGCTATCCAAACTTCAATAACCTGACCTTTACCTAAACAAAGTGATTGATCTCGGGTTGTTCAGAGTTCCCAAAGATACAAAGAGGTATCCAACCAGAGGCAATAAAAATGGAAAAATTAGGGGAGTCTAAAAGAGACCCTCGGGGTCTCAATCCGACCCTCCGTCGCCGCCTGTCCGGCCCACTTCAGGCTGCCCTTCTCCACCTTCCGCTGCCATTTCTTCCCGCTGCCGACTTACCCCTTCGAGATCCTCGGGCTCCCCCTTGGTCGCGACGTAGATCAGCGCGGCAACGGCCGCGAGGAGCGGGGTCAGCGCCGCGCCCGTGATGACGTAGACGCCAGGCAGGTTGGCCAGGGGGTTCACCGTGTCGACGGAGAGGGCGCTGACGACCCAGGACGGCAGCATGTTGAAGAGGTCGGGCCTGGCCACGAAGTACGGGAGCTGGCTGTACATGTTGAGCAGCTCTCCCGTGATCACCGTGCCCAGGGCGGCCGGCCCCAGCGTCTTTATCCAGCTCATGGGTCGGTCGTCGAGCTCTAATCCCTTGAGGAGCCTGTCGAGGACGTAGAGGATGACTCCGAACTGAACGGCCACCAGCGCCATCTTCACAAGGAAGAGCCAGGAGAAGTCCTTGGTCGGGTCCGCGCCCAAGAACCCGCCGAAGATGTTCAAGAACTTGTACTGCGAGACGGAGAGGAGGCTTAGCGTGTACCAGAAGCCGAAGACCAGCATCAAGAACAGGGAGAGCGTGCCGTACGGCAGCAGAGCCTTCACCAGACCGGCGTACCTCTCCCTCAGCTCACCCTCCGTCCTGAGGTACCTCCAGGCGTATGCCGACGCGACGACGAATAGTCCGGTGGACAGGGCGCCGAACACGCTCTTCAGGTAGAGCGGCATCAGGGTCGGGTTCGACAGCGCCTCGCCCAGTATCAGGTGGGGCTTTGGCTGGAGCCTGAGGCCGAACGGGGCGTTAAGGAACGCGAAGACAGCCCTGAAGCCGAGGGGGATCAGGATGCCGGTGGCGGCCATCGCGGCCCCGATGAGCAGGTGGATGCCGCTGGAGACGCGATCCCAGAGGTACCAGTAGCCGGCCACTGAGAGGAACCTGAGGGCTATGAGGAGGACGGCGAGGCCGAAGGGCACCCAGGTGAGGTGCCCGGCCAGCCCTATGAAGGCGGGGTAGAAGGCGAGCAGGGCGACGGTGAAGGCCGTGCCGAAGACTCCGGCGACGGCGTACGTCATTGCGTAGTATCTCATGAGGTTCTTGGCCCTCCTGACCAGGAACTCGTCCTCCCTGCGCTCCCCGACCCTCTTCATGATCGGGATGAGCGTCGCAAGCCCTATGTCCAGGTTTACGAGGGCGATGTGGAGGCCAAAGGCCAGGGAGAGGATGAAGACGATGGGAACGGGCTCGGGCATGCGTCAGCTCACCTCCCACTCTCCTCCCTCTTCCAGAGGTAGACGTAGACCACGGCGAACAGGAGCGCCAGCAGGGCGACTAGGTAGGCGGCGACTAGCATCAGCTGCCACGTCGGCGGCGGGTTCACGGTGAGCTCGGTCTGGACGTCCATGATCCCGTAGATGGCCCAGGGCTTCCTCCCCATCTCCCTGACCGCCCACCCGAGGAAGCTAACCACATGCGCCAGGACCGGCGAGGCGGCGGAGAGGTTGAGGGCCCAGCCCGGCGGTTCGGCCGACCTCCTGAGGCATGCGACCGAGAGGAGGGCCACGAGTCCGAGGAGGACCCCCAGCCCGATCTTGGTGTAGTAGAGGTAGTGCACGACCAGGGGGGGCCTGAAGTCGGACTGGATGAGGTCGTAGGACGGGATGACCGCGCTCGTGCTCCCGTAGGCCAGGAGCGGCATGAGCTTCCCGTGGACCAGCCCTTCGGCGTGGATCAAGGCCGGCAGACTCGTTATCTGCTCGCTGGTCCCCTCCATCGCGGCGAACTTCTCCGGGTTGAACTCGGCGACGGCGGCCCCCATCGCGTGGCCGGAGCCGGTCCCCTGGATGGCCACGGCCACCAGGGCCACCACGGCGGCGAACTTGAAGGCCCTCCTGAAGTACTCCCTGTCCGGATCGTCCCCGGGAGTTCTGAGGAGCCTCAGCGCGTAGGCGCCCATGACCGTGAAGGCCGAGACGGTCACCGCGGCTCCTATGGAGTGCACGAAGGTGGCCACGTAAGTCCCGGACTTGAAGGTGATCGTGTACACGCCGGCGTGCCTTACGGTGTTGGCCACTATCGAGTCGAGGACGCTCTTGAGCGGGACCGACGCGAGCGCCTGGGCCGCCTCGGGTCTCGCGACCGCCGCGAGCAGGCTCTCGCCGACGGTGTAGCCGGCGAAGGCCTGACCCATCAGCGCCCTGACCAGCCCGGCCGGCAGCGAGACCAGGACGTAGTCGGCCCCGCTCTCCAGGAGCTTCCCCCCGACCGACGCGAGCTTCTGGGCGTCGAGGGCCTGGGCCACCTGAGTGGGGACGAAGAGGAGCACCTCCGGCGGCGCCCAGGATCCCGTCGTCGGGTCGTAGTTCGCCAAGACGTTTGCCGGAGACTGCATGAAGGAGTTGACGCTCAGGATCATGGCCCCGGAGAACCAGGCGCCGGCCAGGGCGAGCACCCCGATGAGCAGGTGCGCCTTGCGGGAGACCCTGCCGTCGGCGTAGAAGTAGAGGTAGATGAAGACGACCTCCGTGATGAAGGCGAAGATCTCGAGGTAGAGCGGGAAGTAGATGTACCTGCCGGCCGCCTCCGTGAGGTTGGGCCAGAGCAGTATGAGCCCGAACTCCGACGCCGTGCCGGAGGCGGCGCCGACCGCGAAGACCACCGCGAAGCCCTTGGCCAGGTTCCTGGACAGCCTCTTCCAGTGCTCGTTCCCCGTCCGCAGCCAAATGGCCTCGGCCAAGACCGCCAGGAGCGGCAGGCCGAGGACGTACTGCAGTATGGCCCAGTGGACCTCTATGCCTATCATGGACAGGAGGCGCTCGTACCCGGCCGGGTATCCCCTGAGCCACTCCAGGATCAGATCGACGAGGCCCGGCATGGCAACCTCTGGTTCTCGTGCCTCGCTGGTTTCTAATTTAAATTAATCCGGTTAGAATTACAAACTAAGCCGTCCCCGGGCCCTACCGCCTCCGGGGCTGGTCCTCAACCCTCCCCGATCCAAAGTAGGCCGTCGGCCCTTCAGCCTCCCTGAGGACCCTCGCCCTCTCCCCCACCCTGTAGAGGGCCAGGTACTCATCGTCCCCCACCCTGTCAACGGCCTCAACGACGACCTCGTCGCCCAGCAGATCTCGGACCCTCCAGGCGAGGTCCTCGAAGTAGTCGTAGAGGCCGCAGGAGGCGCAGAAGGGGCCCCTCATCCTGACGACCGCGGCGTCTCCCTCAACGTGGATCAGCTCTGCCACGGCCTCCGGACTGCGGAACTCGTTGAACCCCCTCACGGCCTCCTCAAATGCCTCCTTCAAGTCACGCATCCCGCGCGGCCCCCGTCTGGGGTTAATAAGGGCTCACCCATGGGCTACGCCACCACGGGTATACTGCCCGCCGGCTCGATGACCCTCCCCCTGAGCCTGAACTTGTGGGCGAGCAGCGCGACCCCCCTCCGGCGGGCCGCCCTGAGGGCCTCCGCGAACTTCGGGTCGGTCTCCCCGTTCGGCTCCAGCCTCTCGGCGTCGGGCCGCATCACCAGGAACAGCACCGCGGCCTTCATTCCTGAGCGGACGGCCCTGATGAGGTTTAGGACGTGCCTGGTGCCCCTCTCGGTGGGCGCGTCCGGGAACAGGGCCACCCCATCAACCACCAGCGTGCACCCCTTGACCTCCACAAGCGTGGGCGGAGAGGTGCCGAGCATGAGGTCGACCCTGCTGTCGCCAAACCTGACCTCCCTCCTGATGGGGGCGTCAGCCGGGAGCTCCGGGACCACCCCCGAGAGTATCAGCTCCGTGGCCAGGTCCGTGTGAAGGCCCGAGTTCACGACAGTCCACCAGCCCCCCGACCACACGGCGAGCACCTCGCAGTCCGTCTTCCTCCCGGGGGCGCCCCTCTCCAAGAATATGGTCCTGGCCCCCGGAACCAAGATCTCGTTCAGCCTGCCGGGATCTCTCAAGTGGCACCTTCTCGTCCCGGCAGACGTGTCGAGCACAACCGTGAACCTGTTAGGCCTCGACCTGAACCGCCCGTACCCCAGCCGACCCTCTATCCTCAACGCCCCTCATAGTGGAGTGTAAATTTTTTCAGGTTTGTCGGCCTCCGACGCCCGGTGGAAGCTTGAGTTGGATCAGGGCAGAGGTCGCCCCGGGAGTCACCCTCGTCAGGGTTCTCAACACCACGTTCAAGAGGTTCGAGAACTTCTGGCCCATCCCAAAGGGAACGTCCTACAACTTCTACGTGGTCAAGGGGTCTGAGGGAGTTGCTCTCATAGACGGCGCCGATGAGCGGGTCTCGGACGCGTTCTGGGAGGCGCTCGAGACGGTTGTGGATCCCTCAGAGATCACCCTGGTCGTCTCTCAGCACACGGAGCCCGACCACTCGGGCACCCTCGCCGAGGTCTTGAGGAGGGCCCCTAAGGCGAGGCTGGTGGGCACGAGGCAGGCGATTCAGATAGGGACCTCCCTCTCCAGCTACCCGGCCGACAGGTCCAAGCCCGTGGCGGACGGGGAGACGATCAGCCTCGGGGACAGGACCCTAAGGTTCGTCTCGGCCCCCTTCGTGCACTGGCCAGACACCATGATGACGCTCCTCCAAGAGGAGGGGGTCCTCTTCACGTGCGACCTCTTCGGCTCGCACGGGGCCAGCACGGCCGTCTACCACGACGAGGACCCGGATGGCTTCGAGCTGCGGGACTACTACTCCTCCATCCTGATGGTCTACTCGGCAATGGTGGCCAAGGCGGTGGCCAAGGTCAGGGAGATCTCTCCGAGGCTCATAGCGCCGGGACACGGGGCCCTCCACAGGGACGTCGAGTCCGTCCTGAAGACCTACGAGAGGTGGACGTCCTGGACCCCCCTCAAGAGGGCCCTGATAGTGCTTGGCAGCCAGTACGAGCGCACGCAGAGGCTCGCGGAGGCCGCGGCAGAGGGTCTGAGGGGGAGGGGGTTCGAGGTCGTGGTCATGGACACGGCGGAGGCCGACTACGACGACCTCCTCTCGGAGACGCTGGAGTCGGCCGCGCTGGTCATAGCGTCGAGCACGCACAACGCCAGGCCCTTCCTTGGGGTGACCTTCTACCTCGACCTGCTCGCGGAGTACAAGCCCAAGAACAAGGTTGTGGCGCTCCTGGGCTCCTACGGGTGGGGCGGCGGGGCGCTCAGGGTCGTCAGGGAGGTGGTAGAGGGGCTGAAGCTTCCGATAGTCGGGGAGCTGGCCGTCAAGGGGACGCCGGGGGACGAGGACCTCAGGGCTGCGCGCGAGCTTGGCGAGAAGCTGGCGGAGGAGGCCCTCAAGCTCCTGTAACTTCGCCCGGCGGTCCCAGATCCGCGGAGGGCGGCGTCACCCGACCCCGCGCTCCCAGACCACCCTCCCCCTCACCCTCACCTGGACCACCCTGTGGAGGGGAATGACCGTCCCGTCCGGGAGCACCATCCTGTCCGACCTCACCTCCAAGAGGTCGCCGCCCCTGACCGAGTCCAGGCCAGTCTCCGTCCCCCTGGAGATGTACACTATCTCGTACTCCTCGGGCCTCTCACCCGGCTTCCACAGCATGGCGCTCAGTATCTCCCTGATCTCGGCCTTTCCCTTTCTGGCCCTGGCTCGCCTGCGTCGGGTCAAGTCCGATCCTCGCCACCCTCGCCTCAGAACATGGAGACTATTATCGCCCCCACCACTATCAGGAGGCTACCGACCACCTTCGGCAGCGTAAGCCTCTCCCCGAGCACGAGGGCCGCGAGCACGACCCCGAAGATTACGCTGGTCCTGTCTATGGGGATGACCCTCGACGCCTCGCCCACGCTGAGGGCCTTGAAGTAGGCCATCCAAGAGGCTGCGCCGAAGAGGCCCGCCAGGGCTATGAAGCCGAGGGCCTTGGCGTCCACCTTGCTGAGGTCGGTCCTGCCTATGGCCGCCGCGAACAGAGCCGAGAGTATGGCCATTATGACGGCCCTAATCGCCGTGGCGGTTATCGGATCTACCTCTTCAACGCCTATCTTTCCGACAACGCCAACGAGGCCGGCGAACAGCGCGGACAGGAGCGCGTAGAACAACCACGCAGCCATACGAAAACCCCGGACGCTTGAGCGGGCGAGCAAAAAAGTTCAGGGTGGTGGGGGTGGACAGACGGGCAGGCCGCCTTCACTCATCGGCCCCTTCTCGCGGCCCCCCAAGCGCGGAGGGCGGCCAAGGCTGCCAGGACTGTGGTCAGCGGGAGTATTATCCGCAGGTCCAACCCGCGGGGGACGTAGACTCCACCGACCGCCGGGCCCAGGGGTTTCGGCGGGAACATTGAGATAGAGTCTCTGCTCACGATACCGTAGCGCTCGTTGGGGTCAACGTCGTAGAGCCCGGTCACCACCTCGCGGAAACCACCGTACTGGGCGAGGGGGGTTATGTCAAGCGGGGCCGGGAGGTAGGCGCTCGCGCCGTACCAGGCGGCGTCTATTACGGAGAGGAAGTCGCTGTCTGGGTGGATCTCAACTAGTACAATCTCATCTCCGGAGTCTTCGAGGTTCCACTCCCCGCTGAAGTCCGTCGGCCTCAGGCGAACCAGGTCGGGCACCGTCGGGTCAGTGCCAGCAATCTCGAAGTCCGGTCTGTAGCGGTAGATCGATCGAAAGTCCGCCGCGCTGTACGCCACCACCACGTAGCCCCCGGGCGGAACGGTGTACCCGGGCGGGAACTGGTAGAGCGCGTCGTCTGGGTCGCTGGAGAGGTCGTCCACATCACCTATCGCATAATTGTCCAGTTGGACGTCGGACGACGTGGGGTTGTAGAGAGTCACCCACTCCAGAGTAGGGGCGCCTGTGTCATCTGGCTTGAATGCAACCCTGTCGATCGTCAGGTGCGTAGGGGTCCAGCTGTAGCCGGGCTCGTACCAAGTGGAAAAGAGTTGATCGACGTGGGTCTCTAGCTCAGCTGAGATGCCGGTGGGGCTGGGGTCAACGACTACCAGGATGTTCTCATCGTGGATGAGAGTCGCCGACCCAGTGGGGTTGTAGCTGCCTATGATGGCCACCTCGCCGTCTGCCGTGAATATCTTGTCGTGGGTCTTGTAGGGATAAACCCTCGGGAAAGCTATTGGGATCCCCGCGGCCATGAGGTCGTAGCTCCTCCTGCCGGGCGTGTTGAGGTTCAGGATCTCGTCCATGACCCCCCTGACGTCGACCCCATCGCCGTGCCTTGAGATCAGAACCTCCGCTATCGGATCGACCGTCCAGCTCGAGGTGAATATGTAGGAGGCGAACCTTATCCGGGAGGCAGACCTGTTGAGGTACCAGGATATGTGGTCTGGCAGCTTTGTTCTGTAGCCATATTCCATCGGGGTGAAGTAACCCTCGACCCTCACAGTCCGGCCCGACACGTCCAGAAAGGCCAGGAAGCTCATGTCGTCGTCTTTCTCCACTCCGAACTTGCCAGCCCCCCCGTTCCACATCTGAAGGAACTCCTTTCTGTAGTGGTAAGCGGGAGCGGTGGCCTCGATCACGAGGGCCGCGTTGCTGTTGGTTGTGAGATCCTCTGGTATGAGGTTTGTAGTGGCGACCACGAGCCATCTGCCGTCGATCACGAAGAACTTGTCGTGCATTATGTGGTCTGGGTCCCCTAGCGATGAGTCGTCGATCACCTGCACCCCGTTGGCTGTCAGGTAGCTGGCGACTGCGTCGTTCCCGGGAGAGTCGTCCAAGATCACCCTGACGTCTACCCCTCTAGACCTCGCGCCGGCCAGAGCTTGGGCCACGTCCATGTCCTGGAAGAAGGCCACGGCAACGAGCACCTCGGAGGTGGCCGAGTCTATGAGGTCAATGAGCCTGGCTTTGTAGTCGGCTCCCTGGTTGGGCATGAGATAGACCTCCGTTGTGCCTGCCGGCTCCGCGGAGGGTAACGCCACGAGGGCGGCGAGGTCCACCTCGCCGTCCCTCCAGTCCCTGAAGAGTACTGCGAACCTGTCTGAAGAGATGAACCCAAGGGCGTCGGCCACCTGATCGGCCTGGTCTGTAACGAGGGCGCCAGGCCCTCCCGATATGGAGGGAGGTTGATCTGGGTTTTGGGCGCTCAAAACGGCGTATTTAATGTCATACTCTCCGGGAAGCGCTCCGCCGCTCCAAATCAGAAGGTACTCTCCCTCCCCGGGGTCGTAGGCCACTAGGGGGTGATCGGCGTATTCAGAGGTGGACTCGACCGTGACGGAGCTTATGGCCCATGTCGAGGGATCCACGTTGCCTATCACGACGTCTCCGTTGTTTGAGGCTGATATCCACGTCAGGACGAATCTGTCCCCAGCCGAAATAGCGTATGGGTGCCTCCCGTCCCCCAGGAATGGATAGCTGGTGTAGTAGACCCTGTTCTCCCCGGACTCACTCAGGACGGCGTATCCCACCCTCCCCCCGGACAGGAAGGGGACCAGGAAGTACCCCGAAAGATAGCCCCCTCTCACGCCCAGCATCTCCTCCGACGCTAAGTAGTCGTACACCGAGACGTAGGGGCTGACGGACCCGTCAGACCGGACGAACCTGGCGGAGGCGCCGAAGTCTCCACCGGAGTCTAAGTACCTGTAGACAACCAGGGCCTTGTCAGATCCGCCGAGGCAGAGGAGCTGATCGGCGTCCCTCCAGCTCATGGACAACCCGGAATCGGTGTCGGTTATGTCGATGATCGGTCCAAGCGTGCCGTCCGTCGCCACCCTCCGGCCATAGAGATGGTGGTCGAGCCCGTTCCACCAGATCACCAGAAACTCGTTCCAGCCCGGGATCCAGCAGGCCTTGCTGTACTCCTCGTACACGTCGTCCTGATTGGCCACGGAGCCCGCCCACACGAAGCGCCCCTCGAGCGTGTACAGCGCGGCGTACACATCGTACTGAGACCCGTCGGGCTCGGTCTCGGTCATGGTGACGAGCACGCGCCCTCCGCCCGCCGCGACCGAGTCGACGCTGACGATGTCCTCCCAGAGGGCGGCCCTCTTTACGGCCTTTGTGGCGTTCCAGTCGCCCATCCGCATGAACACGAGGTAGAGGGCGTCCCTGTCAAACTGGGCGTCTAAAGAGGCCCACGCAAAGACGACCGTCCTGGTCGCTGGGTCCGCCGCGGCTGAGTCCGTGTACCAGCCGGCGAAGGGGTACCCGCCCGGGCCTCCTACGGCCTGCCCAACCACCATTGCCCCCCTGACGCTCCCATCGACGGGGGTGACGGCCGATGACGCGGGGGCTGGCTGCGCGAAGCCCGGCCCTCGTGAGAGCGGCGAGGGTAGAGCGAGGACTGAAACGACCAGGAGGGTGAGGATCGCGATCCGGGGCACGGTCTTGAGCCGCGACCTCATGCGGGACTCCGGACGCGGCCAGGCCCACGCTTATTATTGAGGGTTTCGCCTGCCCCCATGCGGGGGCCTCTGAGGGCGAACGACCTCCGCAGGGGAGCTGAATGCGCCCGTGGGCCGCTAGTTGTCCTCCGGGCGGTTGACGCGCGCTCAACCTAGATCGAGGCTACCTCGAGCCCTTGCCATCCTCATCCACGCCTCGCTGGGCCTCGCCGAGGCCTTGGAGGGGAACGCCTCCACCTCGACTCTGACCACGACGGGGAAGGGAATGGGGCTGGCCATGCCCCAGACGACGGCCTCGTGGTCCCTCAGCGAGGGCAGGAACCTGACCACGGCCTCGCCCGCCTCGGTGTACTTGGCGATGGCCTCCTGATCGTTTCCACTCTGGAGCCTGAAGGCGGCGACGGTGTTGCACTGGCTGATAACTCCCTTGGACACGTAGCTCGGCCTCTGCGTCACCACGATGAATCCTAGGTTGTATCCTCCAGCTTGGCTGATGGCCTCCGTTAGGGCCGACGCGATTCCGGAGCCGTAGGGGTCGCCCACCACCGGCGACCCCCTCTCCGGCGCGAGGTACTGAGCTTCCTCCACCACCACTATGGCGGCGAAGTCCCCCGCCCTCCTCCTGCTGACGGCGTGTGAGACGAGCCTTCGGATCACCCTGCGTAGGGCCACGAACTGGTCATCGTAGTTGTCGTCGAGGCTCAGGTCGACCACCACTACCGGGAAGTCCCTGAGCACCCCGATCACGTCGACGCCCTCTCCCCTGGGCCTCTCTATCTCTCGGGAGGCCCTCCTGAGTCTCGTTTCGATCCGGCGGAGGAGGGAAATCCTGTCCCTCAGGGCCATCCTGGCGGCCAGGGTCCTCGCCCTGGAGATTATTCCGTCCACAGTCATGTCACCGGCCGCGGCGGCCTCCTCCGCCGCCATCACGGTTAGCTCCCACGCCCTAGTCCCCCGATCCAGCCCAGCCCTGCGGGCGACGTCTTCCGGCCTGAGGGCGCCTGAGGTTGGGAGGAAGGCCCGGTACTCCATCACCACCCCGCCCAAGTTGGCGAGGCCCTCGTACTCCCCCCTTCTGTCCAGTATCAGAAACCTGGGGCTGGGAGTGGATCCCATGGCCCTTCTGATCAGGTTCAGCGTGAAGCTGCTGTTGTGGACGAATACGCCGTTCGCCAGGAAGTTCTCGTGCCTGTCGACGCTCAGGTCGTAGACCAGCTCCTCCTCCGAGTCCACCTCCATCACGGCGACTATCCTCTCGAACGTGACCTCGGCGTTCAGGATCCTGCCTATGAGCCTGGACAACCTCTCCAGCAGGGCCCGATCCTTGGGGCTCTTGGCGGCCTCCAACATCCTGGCGATCCTCTCTTGTGCCCTGACGAGTCTCTCCTTATCCACCAGATCGCCGTCGCCCAGGATCCTCTTTGCCAGCAGCCTGATCCTGCGGGATCCATCCATGGGCACCCTGATGGAGATGGACCCCGCCCCGCTGAACCTCCCCATAACGTCCTCTCTCAGGGCCTTCAAGTCCCCGGAGTCTAGGATCAGGTAATCCTCCCCGAACTCCACAGTCCTGACGCCCGCTATCCCGGCCAGGGTGGAGGCCGCCACCAGCTCTAGCTCGGAGTCCGAGAGTATGGTGAAGTCGCCGTCGCCGTTGGACGCAGATCCCATGGAGCTTATGGCAGAGTATATGACGGCCTTGGCCGTTCTGCCGTCGTATCTGAGGGCGAAGGCCGGTCCCTCGCGTGCTGCTACCCTCAAAAATCCGTCTCCGTTGATCAGAACGCTCGAGGGATCGCGCAGCGTGGACCATTCAATTCCGAGCGACGTTAGATTCAGCGTAAAGTCCTCAGGCACGCCGAAGACGAAGATCTCGGACCCGTCCCTCCACGCCAGCCCCTGCGCAGCCACGACCCCCGCCACCATGGCCTTCAGCCTGTCGAGCCCTCCCCTGCCCAGCTCCCCGCCGCCCCAGGGGACGATCACGTAGTCCCTGCCCGCCCTCACCGAATCTGGCCTAACTGCGATCACCCTCCCGCCCCTGAACACCAGCAGAGAGTGGTCCCCGGTAACCCTCAGCCTCCTTCCGGTATCCGTGACGATCTCGTACATCTTCCGGGGGGCAGGGTGGGCCAGGATCGCCTTGACAGGCGCCCACTCGGGCTGCAGGGTCCTCTTGTTAAGGGCTAGAGTGAAGAACCTGACCCCGTCCACCCTGCCCCTCACAGCCGCGAAGAAGTCCCCTATTGGGCCGAGCCACATCCTGTCATCTGCGACGTCGTATATCGCCACCACGGTGTCTCCAGAGACGCTCTTCCCCGAGCGGGTCATGCCAGCGACGAACATGTGCCCCCTCGCGATGGCGTCCAAGTCCAGGTGAAGGGGGGCCCCGAGGCCCCTCATCGCCCCCACCCTCACTGGGGTCCCGCCGGTGGCGGTGTCGCCGACGAAGTGGGCCAGCTCCTCGGCCGTCGGCTCGAGTATCGGCGTCATTGTGGATGGGGGAGACTCTAGGGGCGTTATCTCCCCCGTGGTGGGATCCCTGTACCCGAGCACCTCCGACTCAGCGAGCAGGTACTCCAGCTCGCTGGGGTAGTCCGGGAGGAGTCCGGAGGAGGATGCCAAGACCGCTGCTCTGCCCGACTCCATCTCCTCGTTGATCGCGGTGATCTCGTAGACCCGGACGAAGACCGTGGGCCCCTCAGGACCAAAGAACGGGTGCTTGAACCCGTAGTACCTTCCGATGGCGACTCTCCTATCTCTTCGAACGACGAAAGCTATCCTCGTCGGAGTAGATCCCGACATAACGTAGCCCACGATCCTGGCGTCCTCCAATCGACTGCACCTCACGACTCACCGTGCTGGAGGGTCAGCAGGGTGAGTGCGTCGACCCTGTCGGCCCCCAGCCTGGAGGCCAGGGTCGAGAACATTCGGCGGTGGAGCAGGGCAGCCTCGCGGTTCGTCACCCGGGTCAGGCGGTCCACCGCCACTATCGGCACGGGCAGACCGGAGGGCGGGATCCGGAGGGAGTAGAGCCTGCTTACGATCTCGTGGACCCTGTCGAGCGCGTACTCGGGCACGTCTACTCGGTAGGACTGCCCGCCCTGACCCGCCCTGACGAGCACCGAGTGGGGCCTCAGGCCGCGGGGGTGCACGCCCGCCTCCCGAAGGTGCCCGACCAGGTCGGCCCAGGCGGACTCCATCGGCAGTGGGGAGGTGTACTCTCCGGGGGACAGGCAGAGGGCCGCCAGGGCCGAGTCGCCGATCGAGTCCAGCCCCAACCTCCTGGCCACCTGCGTGGACCGGACCCGCTTCACGACGCCTACGACCGGGACCCCCCTGTCCCTGGCCTCCTCGAGCAGGAGGGCGAGGGACCTCCACGCCGACCAGTAGGCCCGGACGTAGGTGTCCCCGTAGTACCTCCCCCTCGGACTGTAGACGCTCCTCCTGAGAATCAGCGGGCCGTCGATCAGGACGCCGTCCTTGGCCTCGTCAAGCATGTGCCTGGCCAGCTCAAACTGCAGGTAGTACCCCACGAGGGTGGAGAGCTTCTTCGCCTCTTCCTCATCTCCGTAGAGCCTCGGGAGTTTGGCAGTCGCGGACTTAGGACCGGAGATCATGGAGGCGCCCCTGAAGGTCGCCCCCACGGCCGTGATCACGGGGTAGACTCCGATAAGCAGATCTCGGCCGTTGGCGCCGGCGTCCGCGGCGCCGAATGTGGAGGTAGAGGGGTCGACGGAGTCGACCCGGGAGATCCCGACGGCGGACCTGAGGGCAGCCCTGAGTCTCTGAATCTTTACGGCGAGCTTTGCAGTTTCGGCGGCGTACTCAACCGCCTGGGTGGCCAGTTCAGTCCTTAAGCTCTCGTAAGGTACTAGCTTGTACTCTAAGGGGGCCTCCCCAAGGTAGGGCTCCAGCGGGCCGAGCTGGTCGCTGCGGCGCCTGACGGCCTTGACCAACGCGCTCCCCCACTTTCACGGAAGTTTGACGTAACTTTCACCTATCATATAGATAAATTGTGGTACTCAAAGTTCCTGTGTAAATTCAAAACTTAACTTCAAATCCCCAGCATACAACGTGAAAATAGCTTTGATGTTAGAAGCCTTTTTTAGTTGTCAAAATTCATTTTGCAGCGGAAGGCGACCGCCTTGGCCGGGGGCATCTACCTGGTGCTTGCCGAGAACGGCTCGATAGAGGAGCTCACAGCCGTACACAGGAAGCTGCCCCCTAAGGTGGTCTATGGACTTGTTCAGAGGGGTTCGAGGGGAGAGTCGGCCGTAAAGGAGTACTGCGAGCGGGTCGGCCCCTTCGTTGAGAGGGTGGTCGTGGAGGAGGTCAACCTGTACGACATTGACGAGGTGCTCGACGTCGTCGAGCACGTGGCCCACGACGCCCAGAGGGCCGGGGCCGAGGTCTACCTCCTCCTCAACTCCGTTTCCCCGGTGGTCCCAGCCGCCTTCCAGCTGGCCGCCTCCTTCTTCGGCCTCAGGGTGGTGGTCGCCTACGGGGACTCGGTCGACGAGATCCCGGTCCCTCCGGCCAGCGTGCTGGCGATGCCCAAGAGGGTCCTCGACATAATAGACGCGCTCGCGAAGAACCCAGGTGGAATGAAGCTCAGCAAGCTTGCAACCAGCGTGGAGCACAGGGGAAGGGGGAATAAGAGGGGGAAGACCGACGAACTCAGGAGGAGGGTGGCGACCATCGACTACTACATCAACCGCTACCTGAAGCCCCACGGCCTCGTCGAGGTGACCCCCGCCCAGGGGGAGGGGAGGGGATTCAGGATAAGGCTGACCGAGCGTGGACTCGTCGTGGCGAGGAGGGTGGAGTACTTCCGAGTCGCCGCCTCACGAATGGAGGGCAGGAAGAGGGCCGGAGAGCCCGAGCTGGTGGAGGTCAGCGGCTGAGGCCGGCCTCAACCGCCCTCCTGCCTCACGTACCTCAGCAGCCTCTCGAGGTCCCTCCTCACCAGCGGCTGAAGCTTGTTGTAGAGTTCTGGGCTCTCTTCCCTGAGGTGCTCGAGCCTTATGGCCGCGTCGATGATCTCGTACCTCTTCCTCATGAGCGAGGTCCTCTCGAGCTCGTCCCTCACGTCAGAGATCACCGGGGAGAAGGCCACCTTGAGGGACCTGAGGCCGGACCCTGCCAGTCTCAGGAGGTCGTACCACACCTCCCTGAGCCTGAGCTGGAGCACGGCCTGAACCAGGTAGGCCGCGGCCAGCAGGAGGAGGACGGTCCCCACCCTCTTGGTCACCCAGACGCCCAAGAAGGCCTGCGCGAGCTGCACCCGCTCGATGACCACGTAGGTCGTGAGAGTCAGGGTGGCCATGAAGAGGTTCATTCCGGCCCCCAGCCTGAACACAGAGAAGATGAACCAGTTCAGGACGAGGAACATGATGCCGAGGATGAACGTCTGGGGCTCGATGAGGTAGTACGCGGCGAGCACGACTAGGCAGGCCGCAGACACGGCCAGGTCTCTGGCGGTCGCCAGCGGCCCTATGCTCCCCCTCCTGAGCTGGAAGTCCGCCAAGGAGATGAGGGCGAGGGACAGGAGTATGCCCACGTCCGCTATCCCCACGAGGGTGTTGGTCTCTAGGAGGCCCATGATCAGCGCCATGGCCAGGGTGAACATCCAGGAGTGCCTCGTGATGGAGGCGGGTATGAGGCCGTCCCTCCCGAGCTCCTCCAGGTGCCTCTTGGCGGCCATGTAGGAGGGGGTGAGGGTCGTTATCGCGGCCAGCAGGACTAGGGAGGCGTTTACGAGGACGGCCATCTCCCCAATCCCGAAGGAGATCTCCAGGGGAGGGATGTCGCCAGAGAGGTCGAACGGGGAGATGACCACCGAGTAGACCGCGAAGATAGCCGTCGACGCGGCGACTGTTAGCATCATCGCCCAGCCGACGTACCTCTCCCTCGACACGGGTCCCAGGAGCGGAATCCTCACCTCTGGCTTGCTCTCCTCGAAGAGGGCCTGGACCTCTTGGAAGCCGAAGAGGACCAGGTAGATGTAGCCGGCGTTGAATATCACGTCTCTGAGGGTCAGGTGGCTCTCAGAGAGGACGCGGAGGGGGGGCGATGGAGCCGACTCCAGGAAGCTGGACAGGCTGAGGGTCAGGAGGGTCAGGAAGGCGGCTATCAGGCCCGCCTGGACCAGCGCGACCTCCCGCCTGTGGGTGCCCTCGTACTTGAACAGGAGGGCGGCCCATAGGAGGACGGCAAGGCCCACGACGGCGATCGTGACGTACAACGCGAATCCAGAGATCCGGAACGCGAGCAGGACATCCGGGAGGTAGGACGCCAGGAACTTGATCGACATCACTAGGTTGAAGGCCGTGAGCGCCGTGGTGCCCACCCACATGCTGAGCCTGCTGAGGAAGTACGACGCCCCGGGTCCGTAGGCCGACTTGACGAAGGCCGGGCCGCCGACCGACCTCTCCCCCCGGCCGGAGAGGAGCCTCCCCATGGTGCCGTAGGCCTGCGCCAGCAGGAGGGAGATGCCCCCGGACAGGGCTATGGCGGCCAGGGTGGAGGCCAGCGAGGAGGATCTTATTGCGTAGGGGAGGACCGTCAGCATGGAGATGCCCATCGTCGACCCGATGCCGGCGACGAGCAGGGACAAGAAGCCGTAGATGGGCTCGGGGGTCGCCGCCTCGCCTCTAATCTCGAACCTCCTGGCCAGCCTGCCGAACATGCCCCCCAGGAAGATCAGGCCCCCTATGCCGTAGACCATGGCCAGCGCGGAGCCCAGGATGAGGGAAGCCGGGCTCCTGTCTTGGAACAGGGCGAGGCCCACCAGGAGGGCGGCCGCCAGGATCAGGCTAAGCGCGCCAGCGAACAGCCTGACGACGATCAGCGCCTTCCTGATCTGCTCAACCACTACCACGGGCGATCATCCCTCCTCCGTGACCCCGAGGCCCTGCATGACCTCGCCTGCGTTGGCCAAGCTGTTAACGCACATTACCAGGAGGGCCAGACCGACCAGAAAGGCGAGGAACCTGAGCCCCGAGACGTTGGCCTTGGTCAGGAGATCTAGAAACTGGTACATCACCTCCTGAAACTCCTCTTCGCTCGATGGGACCACGAGCAGGAGGCCGGTGACCAGGAACAGGGCGGAGAGCAGGAACTGCATGAGCACGTAAAGGAGGCCCAAGAACTTGCTCCCATAGAGCAGAGGGTGCCTGATGGCGAACACGAGCCTAGATAGGGTTTCGTGCTTTTCCATGCTCTTGATGAGGCTGAAAACCTTGGAGGGATCGTCGAGGCTGCTCCGAACGATCCCGGCCAGCCTGTCAACGACGTCGTCGACCGAGTCCATAGAAGATCCAGTGTCGCTGGCCGCGGCATGGGATAAACGTTCTGAAAGTGTGGGCCTACACCTGACGGCGAGGGTAGAAGCGTGCAGATTTTTGACGATCAGCGCGCGGGCGCCCGTGATGGGCCGGTCAGCGGGCGACCACGGATCAGCGCGCTTCACCCTCTACTACCTGGCGTTCAGCGTTACCTTAGCTCACGGGATCGTGATAACGCTCCTATCTCTCTATCTGAACGCCATGGGCTACAGCGGGTCGCAGATAGGGCTATTCAACGCCGGCTTCACCGTGGCCTCTGCGCTCGCGTCCTGGGCGGCAGGAAGGATCTCGGCCTCCAGAGGTTACGTCACCGCCCTCCTGCTCTCCTTGGTTCCACCGGCCGCGCTGGCCCCCCTCTTTCCACTGGCCATGACCCCCCTGATCACCGTCACGGCCGTGCTCGTCTACGGGCTCTCCAAGGGCGCCTTCGGCACGGCGGCCGTGGGGCTCCTATCGGAGATTCCGGGCAGGTGGGGCGCGGCGGTCTCCTTCGGGGCCTTCTACACAGCCGTCGTCCTCGGCAGGACCGTGTCTGGCGCCCTGGCAGGAGCCATCATCGAGGGGCTCGGGTATCCGTACCTCCTGCTCGCCGGCGGCCTGTTGATGGCCGCGGCGGCCCCGTTAGCCCTCATCCTGAGGGGAAAAGTGGGCTCGCGCGGTGCCGGCCGCGTGAAGAGGCGGGGTGAGGGTCCCAAGTCGTCGAGGAAGCCGTCTAAGTCCATGATCATCCTGCTGGTGGCCCTCTTCCTGCACACCATGGGGTTCATGGCCGTGAGCCCCTTCTTCTCGCTCTACGCCCTGAAGGAACTAGGGCTCAGCGAGGGGCTGGTCGGCACGCTGATGTCCATCAGGAGCGCGGGAGTCATGGTGAGCGAGATCGCGGCCGGCTACCTGACCACTGCGGCTGGATCGGCGGAGGTGCTCACCGCCCACGTCCTCCTGTCCTCCCTGTCGTGGTCCACCTTCACCCTCTCCAGCGGGTTCTGGTCCGCCGCGGCCATCCTGCTCTTCGGAGGGGTGGTGGGAGCCCTGGACATGCCCGCCAGGAGGACCCTCATCTCAGAACTCAGCGCCCCCGGCGAGGAGCGGGCGAGGTCGATGGGTCTAGTCGACGCCGTGACCGGCGTGGCCTCCGCCGTCGGATATCTGCTTGGCGGCGCGATGTGGGACAGGTTGGGTCCCCAGTCGCCGTTCCTGATCGCCTCCGTGTACAACGCCGCCGCTGTGCCGCTCCTGCTCCTCCTCAGGAGGAGAAGGGCAGGCGAGGCTTCAGCCTGATTCCGTTAAATATCCTGAGGCCACCTGAACCAAGAGTTGATTATTGACTGTCAGAGGTGCTCGCAGACTCGGGAGGGTGCGCGGTGAGCAAGAGGAGGACCCTGACCGCGCTGGCGGCTCTGGCAGTGCTTGCGAACGCGGCCTACGGCCTGGCTCAGCCGCATGTGGGGCTAAACGCCTCCACTAACCTCCAAGGGGCCCCACCAGGTGGGGAGGTCGGCGTCTCCGTGAGGGTGTTCAGCCAGGAGGAGACGCCGATCGAGGGCGTACTTCACGTATCCCTCGTCCGCGCGGGCGGGGTTATCTCCTCGGCCTCCCCTCAGATACTCCAGATCCCGCCCAAGGGGTCCTCCTCCGCATTGGTCACCCTGAGGGTCCCCGAAGACGCGGGACCCGGTGCCCACTCGATCAGGGTGGTCTTCGCAGTGAACGGCGAGTCTGTGTCCGCAGAGCTACCGTTCTACGTCACCCCGACCCTCAGTCAGATAGCAGAGCTCGCCATGAGGCTCACCGACATTGATGAGAGGCTGGACCGCCTCCTCCAGGTAAGGGGAGACGATCCTAAGGTTCAGGCGCTCTCCTCCCTGCGCGAGGCACTCTCGATCAAGTTCGGGGAGCTGGCGAGGCTGGTGGTGGAAGGAGAAGACCCGGAAAGGGCCGCCGAGCTATACGAGGAGATCGTCTCTTCGCTAGGCGGGATGGAGGAGGAGATCGATGAGGTGAGCGACCTCCGGATCTTCTTCTGGTCGTTCTCCAGGGAGCTCGACCTGTCGCTGAGCTTCAGCCCGCAGCTCTCGCTCGAGTTCTGGACGAAGGTGGCCACGGCGTCGATTTGGGTCCTCCTGATCGCGCTGGCGCTGTTCCCGCTCTACTCCACGGGCTACACCACCCTCGCCACGCTGGTGGTGAGGGAGCTCGACCTAGGTGAGGAGGCGCTGGAGTCGGTGAACCGGAGGGCCGTTGAGATACTTAAGAGGGTTCAAGACGAGCTCGGGTCAGCCAGCTCCCTACGGGGAATGATCATGGTGGCCCTCGCGGGCGCGCTCGCCAGCGTAGGCATGATGGCGGACAACGTGACGGCCGTGATAGGCTCTATGCTGCTCGCACCCCTCATGAGCACGTTCGTGGCCGGGGCGGTGGGCCTCGCCCTATACGACGTCTGGAGCGAGGGCAGACCTCTGGGCCTGGACCTGTTCTACCGGGGCTTCAGGGTGGGGATCAAGGGGACGGCCCTTATAGTGCTCCTCTCCGCCATGACCACCTTCTTCACGAGGGCCTTCGTCCCGGTGAGGATGACCGAGCAGCTGGCCCTGAGGGCGAGCCCGAACCTGGCGGACCTGGCCATAGCCCTGGCGGCAGGTTTCGCCGGTGCGGTGGCGTCCATGCAGCTGAGCGACGCCAGCTCCCTTGTCGGGTCGGCGGTCGCCATCGCGCTGGTCCCGCCTGCCGCGGCCGTGGGCGTGGGCGTGGCGATGGGGAACCCGTCCCTGGCCGTCGGGGCCCTGACCCTGACCACGGTCAACGTGGTGGCCATAGTCTCCGCCGGATACCTGTCGGCGAAGATCTACGCCATCTACCCGCTCATTAAGGGCCTCTACCGCGAGGCCGTCGACTCGATCTCGGAGGCGTGGGGCGAAGGCTCCCCGGCCGCCCGGGCCGCTAGGGCCACCGGAGAGACGCTCAGGTCCATCCTGATTCTCTTCTCCACGTGGCTCAGGGTCACCATAGGGATACTAGGTGGGCCCGGGACCATCTCGGACCTGACCTCGATGGTGGCGCGGAGGGTAGCCATACTCGTCGGCCCGATCCTCGTGGCCTGGGCGCTCGGGGCCGCAATATCCACCGATTTGTCCTACGCCTTCTCCGACGTCTATTCTGCCCTCTTTGAATCCGTAGAGGACTTGGGAGAGAGAGTGCTGGCCTACCTGCCTGGGCCCACCCTTGGCGGCGACCTCGTGTTCTTGGGTGTGGCTGTCCTCGCCGCTGCCTCGGGCAGGATGCTCCTGGCCGAGGTGTCCAAGGCGAGGGAGTCCAGCGGGCTCAGGGACTACGTTCGCGTAGGCGCCGCCGGGTTCGCGTTCTGGGCGGCTTCCGGCTACCTCCTCGGACTGCATAGGTTCTCTCACGTGGCCGCGGCGTACACCATCGTGCTGGCGGCCGGGATCGGGGTGGCATCCCTCAAGAGGCTCTGGCGGAGGAGGAGGCGCGTCGCCCTCTACGGCTTCGTGATCTTCACCCTGTTCACCCTGATGGTCCACAGCGCCGCCGCCTTCGAGAGGGCCAGGGCGGCAGAGGCGATGGGGTCGGAGACGGTGAGCCAGCTGGTGAGGAGCATAGTCGCCTCGTACGCCGGCGTGAAGCCCTCAGACGTCGACGTCAGCGCCGGAGTCGAGCCGGGAAGGTGGGTTGTAAGGGCCGTGGTGACGGTGAGCGAGTCCAGGCTGAGGGCGGGGCCTGTGATGACGCCTAAGGTGGTCACCGCGGCTCAGGACGCGCTCTCCGATGCCCTGGGGGTGGATGTGGTCCTGAGGGTGGAGTACAGGATAGTGCCCTGAGTCGCGGGCTAGCGGTCTGAGCCCTCGCGGCAGGGCTCACCTCTCCGCCCTATCGATCTTAAGGAGGCTCCTCTCCATGGGGCTGAACGCCCAGAGCGTGGAGTCGAGGAGAACCCAAGTGATGAGGATGTCCCTCATCGGGGTGAGGTCCACCTCCACGGTCCCCCCGGGGAACGTCGTCGTGAACCTGCCAGGCGTCTGGAGGATGATTGCGGCGAAGTAGGCCCCGGCCGCGAGGGATAGGACTGGGGCCAGCAAGGTGCGGCGGAGGGCTCCCGAGAGGAACGATATGGCCACGTAGACTGCCAGCTCGAGGGTCAGCAGGTCGGTCGGAGACGGCATGTGGGGCGCGAGTTCCTCACCGGGCGCGGGCAGCATCGCCGCGAGAAAGCTGAGCAGGAGCCAGAAAGCGGCGGCGGAGAGCGCCCTCTTGGCCCCCGTCTTCAGGTCGAAGATCTCTCCCGGCGTCAGCCGCCCGTCAGGGTCCAACTCGCCCTCACCTCCACGAACCCCATCGTGGACAGCGTCATCTCCACACGGTTAGCCGATCTCAGACTCTCGACATCAAGCGGGACCCTCTTCTGCGAGCCGGGCGAGAGGCGGACCTCCACGCTGCTGACGAGGGCATCTCCCGAGTAAAAGGAGAGGCTAACCTCCGCCTCGAGGGGCGAGGAGTTTCTGAGAAGCAAGGCGCCGTCAGGGGCAGATTCCAGCCAGATCAGTCCCTCATGTAGCGAGTAGGCCAGCAACATCCACGGCACGAGGTAGAGGAGGAAGAGGGCGGCGATCGCCAGCCTAAGAGGAGTAGATGGACTCACCTAACTCCTCCTCCCTGTCCTTCAGCTTCAGGAGACCCCAGAGACCCCTGTCGAGGAGATAGCCACCGGCGGTCATGCCGACTGCCAGGGGAACCAGCTGTATTATGATCGAGACGAGGTTAGCGAGCCCTCCCTCCAGGTCTCCAGCAGGAGAGGTGTTTGAAAACATCTGGAGACTGTAGTAGAAGCCGGCAGTCACCATTCCTATCCCAAGCACGGCGGACAGCGTGGCCACGACCAGCGCCAATCGCGACGGAGCGACCATTGGTCTTCACCTCGTCGAATCATCCTGGGCGACCAGAGGGACTTAAATTTCGCCCAAGAGGACGCCCCGGTTATTTTGGAGGCGAGGGGTGCCGGAGACCTTTTTATTCACCTAGATTAGGACCCCTGCGATGACCGCGGCTCCAAGATGTCCCGTCCTGGCGGCATCTTTTATCCTGACGCTGATCTTGGTCACAACGGTTGCGCCTGCATGGGCCGCAGACGCGCCGGCGCTCGAGACCAAGTCCATCCTCGTGACTCTAAGCCCGCCAGAGGTTCACCTCAAAGCAGTCGAAGGCAAGTACGATCTGATCACGATACCTGGGGCCGACCTGCTGATCAAGCCCGGGTATCCCATCCTACCCTGCGTTACAGTAACGCTGACTCTGCCGCCAGGCGTGGAGTTGGCATCAGTCGATGTGTCGGCGGAGTACGAGGTGCTGGAGGGGAAGTACAGGATAGCTCCGGGTCCCGAGCCCAGGCCCCTGGGCCCACCCTGGCTCAACGACACGAGGCTAAGGTACGAGGCGGAGCCCTACCCGGCCGTCTACTCTTCGATGGAGTTCCTCCCTACAGAGAATTTCACCTACTCGCTGCACTTCGGGCTGAACGTCGAGACGATGCGAGACGCGACCTTCCTGGCCGTGAGGCTCTTCCCAGTGAAGTACTCGCCAGCCCTCGGTGAGGTGAGGTTCGCCAGGGAGATGAGGGTCACCGTCACCTACAGGGTCCAGAAGGCGCCCGTTCAGACCTATGACAAGAGCCTGGTGATCATAACGAACTCGACCCTCCTGACTGCGGCGAACGACCTGGCCGCCGCCAGGCAGGCCCAGGGCTGGAGCGTCCTTGTCGTCACAACAGATGGAATCGATGCCAACTACACGGGGGGCGACCTACAGGAGGAGATCAGGTCATTCATCGCCGACAAGAGGGCTGAGGGCTACGCCTTCTTCCTCATCTTGGGAGACGCGGATCAGGTTCCGGTGAGGCTCGCCTACATACCTGACGGTTACGACGACTCCGACAATCCCGACTACTCCGGTGACGGGTCCTTTGTCGAG
Source organism: Thermoproteota archaeon (assembly GCA_027491415.1). GTDB lineage: Archaea > Korarchaeota > Korarchaeia > Korarchaeales > Korarchaeaceae > DRBY01. Next base: position 81,038 of record JAOZFH010000050.1, read on the forward strand.
ACGGACCTCTACTACTCCGACCTGCAGGGGACGTGGGACTCGGACGGCGACGGCCTCTACGGCGAGCTCGGGGAGGTGGATGGGGTGCCGGATGTCCTGCTGGGCAGGCTCCCCGCGAGCACGCTATCAGAGGCCCAGGCCATGGTCTCCAAGGTCGTGAACTACTCACCAGACTCCTCTTGGTTCTACCGATTCCTCTTCGTGGGGACCGTCACCTTCGACGACGCCTTGCACCCTGAGGGAGAATACCTCAACGACGTGATAGAGTACCAAGACCTGCCTGATCAGTACCACTGGGTCAAGCTCTACGATCAGCTCAACAACCTCTCGCCAAGCTCCGTGCAGGAGCAGATAAACACGGGGTACGGCTTCGTGAACTTCGCAGGCCACGGAGATCCAAATGGGTGGTACTCTGGACCACTCTACGGGTACCGGACGGTTTACTCGTCGTCCTGGGCCGCTTCTCTGAATAACTCCACCGCCCCCGCGATAGTGGTCACGATGGCCTGCATGACGGCCAGGTTCGTGGACGTTGACTCCATAGGGGAGGTCTTCGTGAAGAATCCCGACGGAGGAGCTGTGGCGTACTTCGGTGCCACTAGGGTGGCGTGGGGCTACGGGGGCTTCTACGTAGATGCCGGGCTGGCCGGCAAGATGGACAGGCTTTTCGTCCAGGAGCTGCTGTCGGCGGTCAGCTCGACCGACCTCTGGGTTGGGGCGGCCCACTCGTCGGCGATAGCCGCGTACGTTCTGACGTTGGGCATATCGGATGTCCACGACTGGAAGACCGTCGCCGAGTACGGCACGCTGCTGGGGGACCCGACGCTCGAGCTCCTGCCCTCGGGAGTCCCGCCGACGCCAACCCCAGAGCCGAAGCTCTACGGCCACGTCACGGACTCCAACGGCCTGCCGGTCGGAGGGGCCACCGTCTCGCTCTACAACTACGACACCGGGGCACTCCTGGCGCAGACCACGACCGGCGCGGACGGATACTACGAGATTCCCCGGGGCTCAATCCCGCCGGTGGCCGCCAGGCTGAGAGTCTCGGAGACTCCAACCACGCAGGGAGGGGTGAAGACGTTCTACCTCGTCAGGGACCAATTCAGGGTCGATATGTCGGTCCTGGCGAAGGGATTCCCGCCTAACACCGTGCTCTTCGTGGTCGACGACGACGGGAGCGGTCAGGTCGACGTCGGCGTGTGGCCTGACGAAATTGCAGGGGTCATCTCTTCCCTGGGATTCAACGTGGTGGTCTATCGTGAGAGTGAGTACGGCGAGCCGACCCTCGACATCCTGCTGGAAGCGGTGGCCGTTTTCTGGCACGTGGGGACCTACTACGGGGAGGCCATCTCGGCCAGCGACGCGGACCTCCTTATCCAGTACGTGAAGAGGGGCGGGTCCCTAGTGGTAGAGGGGGAGGACATAGCCTACGACCACGGGTCTGACCGATTCATGACCGAGGTGGCCCACGCCGTCTATGAGGTGGACAACGCCGACTCTGCAGGCATCGACGTTACGTTGGACCACTTCCTGACTTCGGGCCTACCGGCGTCGTTCACGTTCAACGTCACCCCACCGTTTCCCGACGGGGTCTCCCCGCACGGGGGCTTCGAGTTCCTCAGGTACACCGGAACACCCTACTCGGCGGCCGTGGCCTACGATGGCATCGGCGGGAACGGATCCAGGGTCGTCTACTTCGCCTTCCCGCTCCACTACCTCAACTCGACCCACCGGGAGACGCTCGTGAGGAATGCCATACTGTGGGTGCTGGGAGGCGACTCCACTACCCCCGTGGTCCTCGCCGACCTGCCCCACGTGCTGGAGGGTAAGATTAGGGTGAACCTCACGGTGGTCCACCCAGACGGCATCTCGAGCGTGGGCTACGGCGTGGACGGAGATCCAACTACCCCGACGCAAGTGGTCGACGGCTCGGCCGACGAGGCCAGGGAGGACGTGTTCATTGAGTTAGGCGCTTCCTCCCTGGCCGAGGGCGAGCACGTCCTGACGATCCAGGTGCGAGGCGCCTCCGGAAACCTCAGCCTCTCGTTCAGGGTCTACGTGGTCCACCTCCAGGAGAAGTGGACCATGATATCGGTCGCGGAGCCGACCAGGGATAACTTGACGGCCAAGGACCTGGGCATGGCCATAGGGGAGGCCTGCGGAGTGGTCGCGAGGTGGGACCCAGCCACCGGGAGGTACTACTCTTACCTGCCCGGCATCAGCCCTGACGACTATGACTTCCTCATCCTCAGGGGCTACGGCTACTTCGTCTTCTTGGGGTATCCGGCTCCGCTCGCGTGGATAGAGGGGCAAGAGAGCGTGAACAAGGAGGGGTGGGCGTGATGAAGTGGGTCACGGGGAAGGAGACCCTCAGGACCGCGCTGACCGCGTTGATCGCGGGCCTGCTGCTGGTCGGCTGGCTCCCCGGGGTGAGTCCGGCACACGCCCAGGGGGTTCCGGCGGTGATCTACGGTTACGTATACATGCCCGACGGCTCCCCCGCCGAGGGCGCGAGCGTGACGGCCACGTGCGACAGCGACTCGGGGTCGACGACGACCCGCTCGGACGGATACTACCAGATCACCCTGTCGATAGAGGGCACCCAGAATGTGAGGGTGTCGGCATCCAAGGACGGCCTGACGGCCGTGAAGTACGTGAACGTGAACGAGGGCACGGGCTCCATTCGTGTCGACCTTACCCTCAAGAGCGAGTCCGGAGGCGGTGGCGGCGGGGGCGGTTGGACCGGAGGAGGAGTCTCATACGTCAGGATACTCGGGGTCACAGCTCGGGAGACCGCTATCGGTGACCAGGTTGAGATCCGGCTGAAGGTGCTGAACGAGGGAGATAAGGCCGCCGGGAACATACAGGTCCTGATCTATCTCGAGGACTGGACCCTCCTCGAGACCGTCGACGTCGGGACGACCATACCGGCCGGCTCAGAGAAGACCATCAAAGTCAGATTCGACTCTGAGCTCTTGGGCGAGGGGACGCACCACCTGATCCTGGTCCTGGTGACTTCTCAGGGCTCCGCGAAGGTCGAGGTAGACGTGAGCGTGGTCAGTAAGGCAGTCCTCGAGCTGTACCTCGTCGCCCCACAGCTGGTCGAGCCCGGCCGAGACGTGTGGGTCAACGGGACCGTGCGGAACGCCGGGAAGGTGACTGCCCGGGGAGTGAAGGTCAGGGTGACGCTGGCCGGGAGGACGGCGGCCTCCGCCTACCTTGGGGACCTCCCTCCGGGCCGAAGCGTGGACTTCTCCCTCCTGGTTAGGGTGCCCGAGAACGTGACCGGCACCGTTAGGCTGGAGGTCATCGTGACGGGGAGGCCAAACTTAGAGGTGAGGGAGGTTAGGGTGCTGACGGCAGCCTCCGCGGCCGGGGCGTCCGTCGCCTGCGCGGCCTTCGACGCCTCGGAGGGGTGGGACGCCCTGACCTGGGCGAGGTCGGCGGTGGATCTCGCCTCCAACCTCACGGGTACGGAAGAGGGGTTTGACAGACTGGTCGACCTTGAGGAGCTGCTTGAGCAGGCCGCCCGGGCCGCTCAGGCAGGAAACTGCTCGGGCGCCCAGGCAATCCTCGAATCGGTGCTAGGCGAGGCTGGGAAGGTGGCCGAGGAGGCCATGTCGCGCTCCGCCCAGTGGATCGCAGGCGAGGCCGACAGGCTGGGGTCGCTCGGGGACCCAAGGGCCTCCGCTTTCTCCGAGGCGATAAGATCCCTGCTCGTTGCGTACGAGGCGTCAGAGTCCCCAGAGGTGAGGTTGAACCTCCTCTTGTCCGCGGCAAAGCTGATCTCCGCCGCAAACTCAGCGTTGGCCCCAGGGGGTGGGCAGACGGAGACGCCGCCTCCACAGACAGCAGAGCCCGAAGTCGGCGAGCCGTCCAGGGCGCACTCGCTGGTCATAATTGCAGTGTCTGCGGCCGCAGGGGCCGCATTGGGGATGCTCGCCGCCAAGAGGAGGTGATCCCCGCGCCCGGCTGAGCGCGCGTTATTCAGGTTGCCGGCGGGCCAGTCCTCCCGTCGTCGCCAACCACCCTCCGCGGGTTCCTCCCCCGACCCGCGGAGGGTGGTTAGGTCAGACAACCTTACTACGTCCGTAGTACTTTTATTATACGCCCTCAGAGCGGGCCCAGCAGGTGAAAAATTTTGAAGAGAGGTCGCAGGACCCTGCTGTTCGTGGTGGCCGTCTTCTTCCTCACAATCCTGAGGATACCTGTGGCCGCCGCTCCAAAGGCGCCAGGGAAGCCGCAAGTTCAGATGATCGACCCGAAGTACTTCCAGGTCGAGTACGCCGGGTGGCCAGGCCCGGAGCCAGAGGCGGCGCTGAAGTTGCCCAGCGGTCCCCTCGCGCCCGATGAGCCCGACCTGGCGGGCATAAGGGCGCTCTACCCTGGAGACAAGGCCCGCGTCATAGTGCAGTTCGACGGGCCGATAATGCTCGAGTGGACGCAGGAGCTGGAGTCCATGGGGGCGGTGGTGGAGACCTACATCCCCGACAACGCCCTCCTCCTGACCGTCCCCAGCGACCTGGTCAACGAGCTGCTCGGCGTGGAGCACGTGAAATGGATAGGCCCGTTCAGGCCCGAGTACAAGATGACTCAGAGGACCGCCCTCCAGCTCGGCGCCGCCGGCGGGGATGTCCCGATGCTGGTCAAGGGGTTCTCGGCCGACTCGCCGGAGGACCTCAGGAGGGCCGTCGAATCCGTCGGCGGGAGGGTGGTCAGAGAGCTGCCGATGAACGGGGCCTTCGTCGTCCTGCCGGCCGACGCGGTCGACGATTTGGCGCAGAGTGCGTACGTTCTCGCTCTGGACTTTCTAGAGCCGAAGTCCATAGTCGCCCCGAAGGTCCTCTCCGGGGAGGCGGCGCCTCTGGAGCACGTTGAGCCGGAGAACTACTGGGCGGGACAGGTCACGGGTTCCTACTGGCTGACTCGCCTCTGGGGGATAAGTGGTGCAGGGATCACGGTCGCCGTGGGCGACACCGGCCTCGACATCGGGGACTCGGTCGGGGTCGACGACGACGGGGACGGGCTGGTGGACGAGGATCCGGTGGAGCCGGGGTGCTGGATAAACAACGACGGGGACTACTTGATAAACGAGGACGACCCCGACGACGACAACGACGGGCTGGTGGACGAGGACCCGGTGAACGGCATAGACGATGACGGAGACGGCTATGTGGACGAGGATCCCGTTGCGGGCCTTGACGAGGACAACGACGGGCTCTTCGACGAGGACCCGGTGAACGGGGCGGACGACGACGGGGACGGGCTTATCGACGAGGACCCCGCCGGGATAGACAACGACTTCGACGGGATGATAGACGAGGACCCGGTGGAGACCGCGCCGCCCTGCGCCGACGACGACGGGGACGGGCTGATAAACGAGGATCCGGCGGGGATAGACAACGACGGCGACGGGCTGATCAACGAGGACCCGTACGACGACGACATGGATGGGAGGCTCAACGAAGACCCGCCGAACTACGGGGACAACGACGGAGACGGCCTCTTGGATGAGGATGGGATGTCCGACGACGCCGCGTGCGGCCTCCCGGACTTGGATGGGGACGGGTTCTGGTACATGGACGACGACGATGATGATGGCCTCTTCGACGAGGACTCGGTGAACGGAGCGGACGACGACGGAGATGGCCTGGTGGACGAGGACCCGGCCGGGTGTGACAACGACGGGGACGGGCTGGTGGACGAGGACCCCGCTCCCTGCGAGGACGACGACGGAGAT
>JAOZFH010000055.1 GCA_027491415.1 Thermoproteota archaeon
TAAAGCCAAAAGACAGAGTCGTCCGGAATGTTTCCAGATAAGTAGGATTTCGCAAGGCGGAGGAGGGCTGACTTGTTCCACGCCCTCAGCCCGGAAGTAACGTCGGTGACCTTCATCTTAGTCAACCATGTGACTACCGTAGATGAAAAAGCCCTTCCGGCCTGCTTGAGTATGGAGTCGTGATCATTGAAGTCTCCCTCAACGTATCTTGAGCCTATTGCTATGTCTGCATTTCCGCGGAGAACCGGCTCTAGGAGCTTTGGAAGGTCTCTCGCCCTGTGTTGACCGTCGCCGTCAATCTTCAGCAGAAAGTCGTACCCCTCCCTGATCGCTAAGAGGTAGCCCGCGAGAATCGCCATGGCTCCTCCCATGTGGAACGGTAGAGAGATTACCCTGGCCCCCGCTTTACTTGCCAGAATCGGTGTGTCATCGCTCGAGCCGTCGTCCACCACCACAACGTCGTAGCCCCGGTTGAGGTCCAGAACATCTTCCACAACTTGAGCTATGGTGGGCGCCTCGTTGTAGGCCGGGATCATCACTAGAACCTTCATTAGATCACACCCCTGTACGCTGTCCCTCGCTCCTCAACGTACCCCACCACACTTACATAGATGTGAACGCCTCCCATTATTGCATTAAACTTAAGTTCACTCACTGACCAAATTCGGGCTATAAGTCGCAGCAGCTGTAGTGTGTGTGCGCATTCACAAGGGACCTGAAATTCATCTGAGCTAATGGACAATATCGTAGGGTTCGATTGGCCCGGCAGCCTTCTGACAACATCTCGTTAGTAGCCGCATTACGCAACGGCTCTACAACAATTTCTCTGTACCTGAGAAGCACAAGGTGTGCAATAATATCACATATGTCCAAATTCGTTCATTATTATGGAAGTAATTCTTTCCGACGCGCGCCCATCACCGAGAATCCCAGGGGGCGGTCTCTGCGTAGCCCTTTTTTGCAAATCGAAGTAGGCCATAACGAGCCTGTCAACATCCACATCAACCAACTTTACCCATCCTGTTTGGACCAGCTCAATCCACTCCGTCCTATCCCTAAGGACTATGACTGGCTTGCCAAGAAGATATGCCTCCCTCTGAACCCCTCCCGAGTCTGTCACCACAATACTGGAGCAATTCAGGAGGCCGACAAAGTCTATGTAATCTAAAGGTTTTGTTAGTATTAAATTTTCAAGACTCGTCAAGGTGTTCATTAAACCCAGGTTCTTCAATGCTCTAAAAGTTCTCGGGTGAACAGGAAATACTATTTTCGTAAACTTCGAAAGCTCTCTTATCCCGCTAACTACCTTCGCTAGGCGGTTCGGATTATCCACATTTTCAGCTCTGTGAACCGTAAAAACTAAATATCTTGAACATTCAAGGTCTAGTTCCTCAGTTATCTTAGAATTCTTTATTTCATCTATCCATTTATATAGTACATCAACATGCACATCACCTGTCAAAAATATTTTTCCTAGAACTCTCTCTTTTCTCAAATTATTTTCGGACTGTGGCGTGGGCGCAAATAGAAACGTTGAAATGTGATCCGTTACCCTCCGGTTGATTTCTTCTTGCATTTTAATGTCAAAGGACCGCAAGCCTGCCTCTACGTGCGCCACGGGAATCCCTGCCTTAACAGCGGCGAGTGCACCCCCCATGGTCGAGTTGGTGTCTCCGTAAACGACAACTAAGTCAGGTTTGATCGACATTAGGTGCGATTCGGCTCTCTTGATAAGCTCACCAAGCTGATAGCCTTGAGTGCCTGACCCTACACCAAGGTATATATCCGGGTCTCGGAGCTCAAGCCTATCGAAGAACGCCTGTGACATTTCATAGTCATAATGTTGTCCAGTATGAATTACTATGTGTTCGAATTTTTCATCAAAATAATCAATAACGGCAGCAAGCTTAACAAAATTGGGCCTCGCGCCCACGACGGAGGTAACGATCATATATCACCTTCCCGTCCCTCTCCTCCAAAAAAAGATTGTCAGCGAACTCCGGCCTTTATTCAGACTGTGTAAGGCCCCAAAACCCTCAGTTGTGTATACTGAGGTCAAGTAAGATTGCCGATCCACTGGCCAAGCTGGGGAGTGATAACCGCTGCCTTTGTACCTAACATTATGTCAGAATACTGCTAGGGCCTCTCTATATATGGCATCTAGATCCCTAAGAACCCTGTCCCATGAGAAATTCTTCTCCACCGCCAGCCGAGCAGACTCTCCAATCCTTTTCCTGAGGTTCGAATCTCGTAAGAGAATTGACAGTGCCTCAGCAAGTCTCAAGGGGTCCCCCGGTGGTACGAGAAGCCCGTTCTTCCCATTGATCACCACCTCTCTAACGCCTGGAAGGCTCGACGCCACCACAGCCTTCCCTGCGGCCATCGCCTCCAACAGGGCCCTAGGCATCCCTTCACTAAGAGAGGGTAGGACGAATACCTCTGCCCTAGAGAGTATGCTTGGAATCCTTTCGTGGGGAACGGCATCGCGGACAGTTATAAGCCCCTCTAGGGCCTCCTCTCTGACCAGGTTCTCAATGAACCTCCTCCTCGGACCTCTCCCGACCAGCAGAAGTCTAAAATCCAGTCCTTTTTCATTCGATAATATCTTAGCTGCCCGGATCAGCACCTCAAGCCCCTTCTCCTTAACAAACCGGCCGTACCACACCACCAGACCAGGTAATGGCCTTCCCCCTGAGGCGAACATGGTTAAGTCCACCGGAACGGGGACGACCCTTATCTTCTCGGGACTCAGCGAGGCCAGTTTGGAGACTCGCTCTGCATCCGATCTGGTCAAGCATATAACGAACTTTGCTCCACGCAGGATACGTCTCCCGAGGGTTTTGAGATATGCGGTCTGTGCCAGATCTACGAAAGCGCCCCGACGAACTCTGAATCCGTGCACGGTAACTACGTACGGTATCCCCAAGCGTGATGCAGCCTTATAGGCTTGATAGCTAGTCAGGAAGAGGTGCGAGTGTACGTGCAGAATCGTGGGGCTAATTAACTCGATGTACTCTCCCAGCCTAGGAATGTACGGATACTCTGTCACCCAGGGCCTCAGCCCCAAGTTGAAGCCAGGTAACCTCAAGCAGACTAAATTTTCTCCCAGCTGCTCCTTCTCAGGCTTTCTTACCTTTGGGCTCCACGCAACGAGGGTCACTTTATACCGGGCGGACTGCCTTTTGGAGAGTCCGAGAGCAAAGAATGGGTCGCCTACGGTGTCCCTGGGAGAAATATGACATAGGTGCATAACGTGCGTGCACATCAAGTGACTGAGTATAGCGCGTCTTTCGCTTTATTTAGTTGGTCCATTTACGAGTCACGAAACGACATTAGGAGCAACCGAGGCAACCCCATGGGTGTGTAAACAGGAAATTGGGTCGTATTCACGATCGGAGGGCAGAGAAAATGTCCCAGAAGGTCTGCTTCTTTACGGGCTTCGGGCCAGTCCCAAACAAGACGGCTGCCTGGAGGAGGGTGGGATACTGGGCGTGCCACCTAGCGAAGGAGGGGTACGATGTCGTGGTCATCTCTTCCATAGATGTAAAGGGAGAGGACGTGACGGTAGGCTCGAGGGAATTGAAAGAAAACCTTAAAATCTACAATACATGGATGCGAATTAATTCAAATTCTCTTCCGGCATATATATTCAATACATTATCCTCCTTTCTAGTAATCCCTCCAATATTTCTATTGGAGAGGCCGCGGGTGGCGATTTTATCGGTTCCCAGTAGGGAAGGGATCTTTGCTGCGTTCATTGGAGCGAAACTCGTGGGGGCTAAGATAGTTATAGACTACAGAGACGAGTGGGAGGAATATCTTATAACTCATAGTAAAAATAGGATAAAACGTGTCATATTTAGACTAGTTAAGATATTAACGTTTTATATCTACAAGCGTAGCAACATGGTCATCGCAGTGACTCCTTTAATTCAGGAGAAGCTCCACAAACTACTACCCAGTAATGAGGTTATTTTAATACAAAATGGGGCCGACACCTCCGTGTTTTACCCCAGGAGAAAAAGTGAAGTTCGGGCGTTACTGGGAGTCCGGCCCAACGGACTCGTTCTCGTTTACACTGGATTCATCGGCAAGTACTACGATTTGGAAACAGTCATTTCAGCCATTTCTATCGCGAAAGCTAGGGGTGTCGAAACTTCCCTGCTGGTAGCAGGCTGGGGAGAGGATGCAGCACGCATTAGGGAATTAGCACAGAGGGCGGGTGTGGACCTAAGGTATTTTGGGCCTGTGGACGATGATGAGATGTTGGCTAAGATCATATCGTCTGGAGATGTGGGCATCATCCCGTTTAGGGACGAGGAGCTCTGGAGCAGTGCCCTCACTACGAAGTTCTTCGAGTACGCAGCGTGCGGGCTTCCGGTAATCGCCCTAGCTAGGGACCACTGGCTTCTGGCAAGAGTCATTAGAGAGAACGATGTCGGGCTGGTCGTACCGCCCGAGAGACCCTCGGCGCTCGCAGAGGCCATATGGCGACTCTCTAATGATCTCGACCTCGCTAGAGAGATGGGGGCAAGAGCCAGGAGGATGATTCTAAGGAGCTATAGCAGGGAGGCTTTGGCGAAGAAATTCCTTCAAAGTCTCGTCGCACGTGGGATTGTGGAGCCCCTCGAGCGGAGGTAAGGGCCACGATTATGGTTAGCACGAGAGACAGGAGAAAAGCTGCGGACATCTCCCTCCATCCGGCACCGACCCCGCGAAGGGGCGGGTCAATCCTGTAGCTGGTGTAGGATAAGTTCTTAATGGCGACAAGCGGTCCAAATTTAAATTCCCAACTAAAGCTCAGCCCGTCATCGAATATCAACCTCCTCTCCTTGTACTGATTTATGGACATCCTTGCCACTTTCGATAAATAGAACCGAGTCTCTGTTCGGCCGCTGGAGACGACTGTGGGGCGCCTCATGACGAGCTCGTGTAGCCCTGTTACCGCGATCCACGCTTTGGCGGTGTGAGTGCCTAGAGTTAGGGTAGATCCATTGGTAAACTGAAGAATTAGCTTGGACGGCCCGTCTAAATCGAGTATAGAGTTCTCCGTCCTTATGGCGGCGTAGAATGCGGATGGCGCGCTCGTTATCTTTGGGTCTCTCAGGTGAGCCGTGAGGCCAGGGCCTGATAGGACTGCGACCGCCGAGAGATTGCGGAAAGACTCATTTCCCTTCGATAGATTTTCTACGAACAAGGAGAGACTACTCGGATTCGCTGGCAATATTAGAGCGGAACTCCCAACCAAGGACATGTTCTCCGTCAGAAGGGTCCCCAGATACCCGTCGAACTCCCCCCAACTCATATAAGGGGTCCAAGTAGGCGCTAAGGTCGAGATGCCGAGATCCTCCAGCGGAATATCCAATATCTTGTGAACCGCCTCTAAGCCATCCTTGTCCAGCCTCTCTTCTGATTCCAAGTACTGCCTGAGCGGGAACGCGTTGACTAGGTAAACAACTCCGCTTCCCATACGCAGCTTGACGACTGCCGGGGCCCTGCGGCCATCCCCCACGTACCAAGCGAGAACCTCCGCGGCTCCATCCAAGTCAGTTCGAATGGATGCCCCCTGAACCTCTAAGGGGCGGGGGATCCCGATGGTAATCCCTTCTCCTGACACTTCTGTGGCGTTTAACTTCATCGCCGACGTGTCGAGAATCTCCTGGCTGAGTGAACCGTATCCGTTTAAGTTGTATACTATTGCCACCCCACCTCCCTCGACATACCCGAGGATCCGGCTTGAGGTCGTGTAAGGTCCGTAATCCAACCAGCGCTTGGACTGCGAGACGACCTTCCCGATGGAAACAACGCGTAGACCCCTGCTCACGCCTAGTACGATCCCATCGAGAGAGAACTCCCCCCTCCTACGGTACAACTCTTCTCCGTTGACTTCCACCTCCATTCGCTCCGCAGAGGCCTTGAAAGTCAAATTCATCTGACCCTTCCGACTCCAGCTCCCAACGCGATCGAAGTCCCTGATCTTAACCACGCCAGCATCGGGCTCCTTGGCCATTAGAATGGCGTAGATCTCCCCGTCACGTCTAAATAGAATCCCAACTGACTCATAGCCACCGTCTGGCCGAATACTGTAGACAATCGACACGAGCCCTTCTCTGTGGACAAGTACCCCGCCAACCGGGGAAATCTCTACCGAGATAGATGCTGAGACGACGGGGCCACCTGAAAGATTCAGGTACGTGACCTTAACGCTCCTGGGCGGGAGCATCGAGGACAGCAGGTCGGACAGGTCTATGGTCTCGTCCCAGGCGACGGGGATTGTTTTCACCTCATCTTCTCTCAGAACTCTACGTTCCTCGATCAAGTCGCCTCTAGGCGGGTCGTACGGGAGAATTATAGCCCTGTAGTCGACGAAAGCTCTGGGGTCACCGTCAACGACGGCCGTGACGTTAAACGCACCATTTGATATGGAGGACGCCACGATCGCGCTGGCCCAAACGGGAACGAGTCGATGGTTTATAGGGATGATGTAGGCGACAGTGGATCTGCTCGGCGTGGGGTGATACCTGGGAAGATCGTATACACTCACATCGCCGGCTTTCTGGGGCTTAAGCCAGGAGAGAATCCCCTCTAGAAAGCCATCCTGTAAGACGCCCTGCCCCTGAGTGATGAGGTACATGTGGGAACTCATCGCGGATGGTATCATTGGAGGGGAGAGGGCCGCCAGGACGGGTTCAGGGGAATCTGAGCAAAGCATGTCAAAGTAGAGTTGAGCGGATATGGGCACCCTGGTAGCCGGGCTCCCGGCCAGGATTGCATGCTTGAAGGAGTTCAGGTCCGTCGCCACGGCGTAGGCCGTGGGATCCGCCTCCAGCCTTAGGAACACCTCGCGTGACGCGCTCAGGTTGAGGCCGCTGCCTTTGCTGGCGAGGCTCACCACCGCGTAGGTGCCTGAAATTACGGGAATGGCCTCCATTACGATAACTAGGATGATCAGGATTGGTACTGCCACCCTCCTGGCAAGATTGCCGAATTTTTTCAGCTCGAGGGCGGCCGCCGGAGCGAGGATGGCTAGGAATCCCCGCGTGATGGGGACCATCCTGAGTTCCGAGTAACCCGTGAAGAACAGGTGAGAGTTTGCTAGACCAACGACCGTGCCGACGATCGCCGCGGAGGCTGCAACGCAGACTGGGAGAGCCTTCCTAAGGTATGGGTCTCTTTTGAGATCTCCGTTCACGTAGGATTTAACTACGTAGATGGCGCCCATCATTCCAGACAGCCCGAGGAGGGGCGCGTAGTAGTACCACGGAACATCAGCCATGGTGAAGCTCTTGAGGGGGCTCTGTTCCCCGAGCATCCAGAGCATGACGGACGAAGCGTACACGAATATGATCAAGTAGGGGGTGAGACTGGGGAGGAGAGCGCTCCTCCCAAGAACCCCCCCTCGAACGTTGGATCTGAGGGTTCTAAGTGCGCGTCTGGCGATATCGATTGAGGCGAGCAGGGCGGCCGGAAGTATTGAGATAGCAATTAACTTTGAATCGGGAGAGAAGAGGGGCATCCACTGATCTAAGGCTATTAATGCGGCCCCCCCGAGTAAAGATCCAAGGGAGATGCCGACATTATACTTCCTCGGCCGGTCTTCAGTAAGCAGTGCGTGCAGGAAGAGAGACAGTGAGAGAATCGTGACCTCGACTATGTGGGTCAGAAACATTCCCAGGCTAAGTATGCCAGCGACCGCCGCTAACTGACTGCTTGCTTGGGTCTCCCTGTACTCCGCAGAAAGAAGATATAACCAAGATAGGAATAAAATCCCCCCAAATGATAGAACGTATGGACTATAGAGGAGGCCGTATTGATAATACTCCACAGTAGTAATCGGAAGTCCCTTGGCAAGCCTCTTTACCCAGGCCAGACCAGAGGAGCCTATAGTTAGATCGACGAGGGCGGCGGACAACAAGGCATGGACTCGTTGATCCGGTCCAAGGATTCTCTTTGCTAGGATGAAGGCTGCCAGGGGTACAATAAGGCTCAACCCGGAGAGGGCGCCTTTCAGGGCGCCATCCATGAAGTCGGAGAAGTGCGCCGCTAGGCCAAGGTGAACTCTGAGGAAGGGAGGATATCCCCCATTGTAGAGTCGAGGAGCCCTCCATATGGCCCTAGCCCAAGAGACATGGCGGGACTGGTCGGCGTAAGCCAGATGTCCGAGTCCGGGGTAGGCGACGGCGGCCAAAGAGATGTGATAAGCGGCTAGTGCCAGTATGCCAGCTAGGACCATGCTGTCCGCCTTAGTAGGGAGGACCAGGGCTTTCCTGACGACTTCTTCTCGATCACGCAACCAGTGCAGGAAGAGCGCAGCGTAGGCGGCCATGGTTGCAGGGAGGACGAGGGACCTGGCGGCGGCGGGCACTGGGAGTAGTAGCAAGGAGATCAGCCCAACTACCCCGTAGCTTGCAAAGAACGAGAACACAAAGAATTCCGCCAAATCCAGCTCGAGGCCCTTGCTCAGCATCAGAAGCACTAGGAGAGCCCCCGGCAGAAAGAAGCTAAGGGGGATGGATAAGGCGAGCCCAATCGCCGCGCCCGAGGGCCAGGACGTGAAGGACAACGTGATCAAAATTAGAGAGGCTGCTATGGTAGCCGAAGGTAGGGACCTCGTCAGCCGCATCTGTTGGTGTGCCAGGGGCCTTTTTTAACCTTATGAGCTGTGGAGGCAGGGCATTTTGGGCGTCGAATTTCGCGCGCGAATTTAAGTCGGCAAAGTGAACCATTCATTAGGATTCGGTTTTCACAGACCTAATCTTGATAGCTAGTCCCGAAGATAGGTCCCTGAAAAAGCCCGAGTGCCTTGCTAACATCTTTAGGTCTAATTTCCTGTCCCTCAGCTCATCGGGCATTACCCGTGGTATGCCCCCCACGATGGGATACCACCTCCCGCACTCTCTGCAAACCAGAATACCCTCTACTATCTGCCTTGCCTCACAGGACGCGCAATCTTCTGGTGAGGGGGTTGGGGTTCCCTGATCCTTGGCTCTCGCCCCCAACTTCGTGTCAAATAGGGCGCAGTACCACTCGCATCTCCTCTCACTGGGCCCGCGCCTGCCTGAGTCCGAGAACCTCTCTGAAAACACGAACAGCCTGAGGGGAGTGTCCTTATGATACGGGCAAACAAGCCTATCTAGGAGACTTCTCCTCACTTCGCTCACCCTGCTTGACGAATTTCATCACCAGCCAGTAACCCAGCATGACTCGACCTAGCACGTTCTGTATGAGAAGCCAGAGCCTGACCGGTAGGATCCTAAAGGGTCCCCACAGCGTAATATAAGGCAGGTTGACAATGTGCAGCCTAGATACCTGCCTATATCCGTCGGGCAGGAGGCCCGTGAGGTGTTTTTCGTCCATGGAGAGAAGGTGTCCGTATCTGGGCGTAGGCCTTCCACAATGGACGCACTTATAGTAAACGATCTTCTCCTTATATGGAATAGATATTAGGATTGTTCCGCCTTTCGTGAGTACCCTGTCAGCCTCTGCTACGGAGGCGAGCTGACTCTCCTTGGGCATATGTTCTAGCAACTCAAGCATAGAGACCGATTCGAACGAGGAGTTCCTGAACGGTAGCATCTCAGCACTGGCCTGAACAAGCTCAACCTGCCAGCCAAACCTCTCTCTGGCCGTCTCAAGGGCTTTGTCGTCTATGTCTACGGCTACCACGTATTCCACAACTTCTGATATCGCCGATGTCATGTCACCCTCTCCGCACCCGATGTCAAGGAGAGAGCGTGGACGTGGTTCTTTGAGTAGGAGCTTAATTACTTCGGCTCTCCGCCTCTGTTTTTCTTTCTCATAAGATTCAATGGAGAGCAATCCAAGTCACCCTCCCCAAGCCAATTGCCTGGGTCAGGGGGAAACTCCTAAAAAGGAGCCCAGCGCTATCCTATTGCTGCAGCGAGAGGCTCACGATTTTTCTTTTCCCCACATTCGATTAGCATTTTAAGTAATTTATATTGGGTAGTAATGTATTAGTGAATTAACGTTATTCGTGACTTCAAAAAGTATAAAAATCAGCTGGCATAGTTCATCTGGTAGAACTCGTATAGATAGAAATATGCTTAAGAAGGTAGCGCCCGTGTGCCTTGTCTTGGCAGAATAAGGGTAACAAGTTGTGCGTTCTGGAGAAAGGTGAGCTGTAGTTGCCGGTAATCGACCGTAATGTGAGCGCGATTAAAAGATTGTTTGCGAGAGAGTTTTGGTGGATAGTGTATACCATAAGCAGGCTAATAGCTGGCTCTGGAAGCGAGGCAGACGCTATAGTTATCTCCGGATCTTCCAGATCCGGCACGACGTGGCTAATGGAGATTTTAGAAACTTTACGGGGATATAGGTCTATATTTGAGCCCCTAAATAGAGAGTGGTACAAAGAAGTAAGAAATATACACCTAGAAGGGTACCCCCGTCCTTACATTCCACCGGATGTAGAGAACCCCGATCTAGAAAATTACTTAGGTAGGGTCTTCCAAGGTAAAGTATCCGGACATGTGGAGCTGAGGCCACGCCTAAAAACCATTTTCAAGTTCCTAACTTCACCTAAAGTGGTTGTCAAATTTATAAGAGCAAATAGACTATTGCCGTGGATTTATAATAGATTTAGAGTGAGAGCTATTTATCTAATGATAAGGCACCCCTGCGCAACTATAGCATCTCAGTTAAATATTGGTTGGCGGATCGATCCTCGAGTTTGGACTCCAGTTGTGAAAGAGCTCTTTAACCATGACCCGGATGTGAGGGATGAGCTGCTTAGAATCATAAAGAGACCTGAGGACCCGGTAGAGCCGTGGGCACTGATGTGGGCTCTTGATTACTACATTCCTCTTTCTATGCCGAGACCACACCCGTGGTACACAGTGGTTTACGAGAAACTCCTGCTAGACGGTGAGTCGGAGCTAGGGAACATCTTTCGTTGGATTGGTGAAACTCCCTCAGATGCAGCTTACGCTAGGCTCGCGAGACCCAGCTCTGCGGCCAACAAATCAGTTCGGAAGGTCGGGGAGATCAATCCATCCGATCAACTGATTAAATGGAAGCGCTCATTAAGCTTAGATCAAATAAAAAGAATTCTTAGAATAACGGAGCTAGTTGGCCTTACTTTTTACACAGAAAGCGAGGAACCTGACTACGTAGAGTTAGCCAAGTGGAGTAGAGTGGGTTAGGCATCCAGAATTAAAATACGCGGTGGTGATGTAATAAAAAGTCTACTGAATTTTTGGCCAGCCCCTAATGATAAAAAATGTAAGATTCCCACCTTCTGTATGTTTCCAGAAAATAGGGGTCTCCTGTCATTTGATAGAGCCGCAGAAGCAAGAGCACATGGAGAAAGTGGTACCTAGATGCAGATCTTTTGCCAAGCAAACTATAATATGTCCAGTTACCCGAATCATACAAATTGAGATAGGCCCGTACAGTATCGAGCCCCTCGGCGTACAGCCGCTCTGCATCTGGATCCTTTGTAACGACATAAAAGTCGTGTATACCAATCAAGGCAAATATGAAACCATTAAGTACGTGTGGCTTTTTCTCACAAACGTACTCTAGATAAAAGGGGCGACCCTGTTCATCTAGCAGCGTGACACCCCCCTCCTCGACACCCCTGCGAAAAGCCTCAAGAGCCAGCCTTGCTGAACTTAAGTATGTATCATTGTGCGTGACGATGTATGCTCTCACAAGGGCAGAGATTGCCTGGCCCTGAGCCATGCCGGATATCCAGGGGGCTCTGCACCCGTACCTAGGAAAATCAAAATCGTAGACCCAAACGCCCAAGCCATCCTCCACTACCTGATTAGTTACTAACCAATTTACATGTCTTAAAAATCGTTCTAGGTAAGTAGTGTTTCCCGTCAGGACAAAATCGTCGAAGTTATAGAGAGCGAACTCTGCTATGAACACTGGGTTGTATTGAACACCGATATCGCCTCCATAATCTACGACAACTATCCCCTCCTCATCAAATGATTTCCAGTCTACGAAATTTACGGCATAAATTAGGTAAAGCCACTCGAACTCTTTGCCCTCCCACTGGGACTGTAGGGTTAATCCAGCATGGCTGGAGCGCATACCCAAACCATATCCGGCCAGAAAAGTGAGTAAAATTAAGACGGCAATTAAGAATATTGTGTTAACTCTTAGCCGCCATTGCGCCCTCGTCATAACGACGGTTTAGTTTCCAAGAAAAATTTAAGTCCGTACTCGCGCTTGATGCACGCCAACTAAATCCATTTTCCAAGTCTAACCTTTTAAATTTCTGTCATAGAAGACAAACCTCGATTTTTCGAGAAATTTTGAGGAGAAACTCCGCTCCGGGACCTTTGAGTTGTGATTAGTTGAAGGGCGTTTTGTGCGCGCTCCCTGCAAGAGGCCACAGGCGGTCAACGAGCGACTTCACGGCTTGTGATGTGGCTAGGAATTGCGCTATCCGGGCCTGCGTGTATGCTGCCGGTCTGCTGTGAATATAAACATATCCTATGGCTTTATGACCCTTTGAGCTCAAAGTCTACTCTTCCATGCTTTAAAACGTAAAACCCACGATCTTAGGACTCTCCGGCAGAGAAAAATCCGAGGTCTATTGGGAGATGGCACCGTACCTGAAAAAAGATCAAGAACTAGGTCCTCCTACCTCTGCTCCAAGCAAGACTGAGCGAACCGTAGGAGAGATATTAATATTTAATTAATTACATATCATTACAACACCCTCGTGCCCAAGAGACGCTACACGACGATCTCCATCCCTATCCCGCTCTACGAGAGGGTGAAGAAGATGATTGAGGGCACTGGCTTCTCTTCGGTCAGCGACTACGTCACCTACGTGCTGAGAGAGCTCGTCGCGTCGTACGAGGAGTCGAAGCTCGACTTCACCAGAGAGGACGAGGAGCGCATCAAGCGCAGGCTCAGGGCCCTCGGCTATCTGGACTGAGCCGGAGGTGATCTGGCGTGGTGTCCAGGCCGCACGGCGGCAGGCTGGTAAACAGGGTGGCCTCCGACTCCAGGAGAGAGAAGATACTCGCTGAAGCAGCCGAACTCCCCCAGATACCGATAAGCGTGGAGAAGGCAATTGAGGCCGAGAACATCGCCAGGGGGGTCTACAGCCCCCTGGAGGGGTTCATGCTGAGCGAGGACTTCGAGTCCTGCCTCACCAGGATGAGGCTGGCGAGCGACGTTCCCTGGACCCTCCCGGTAGTCCTGGACGTGGAGGAGGGCAGCCTGGTCGACATCTCTGAGGGCGACGAGGTCCTCCTGACCCTCGACGGCTCTCCAACAGCCTTGATGGAGGTTGAGGAGATCTACAGGTACGACAAGAGGCGGACCGCCGTCTCGGTGTTCGGCACCGACAGCCCAGAGCATCCCGGAGTCCGCCGAACCCTGAAGATGGGCGACCTCCTGCTGGGCGGCAGGATAACGCTAGTGGGCTCCGTGCCGAACCCCTACGAGAGGTACACCCTCTGGCCCATTGAGACCCGCGTGCTGTTCAAGGAGAAGGGCTGGAAGACCGTCGTCGGCTTTCAGACCAGGAACGCCCCGCACCGGGGCCACGAAGAGCTTCAGAAGACTGCCCTGGCCTTCGTCGACGGCGTGTTCATCAACCCCGTCATAGGGAGGAAGAAGCCCGGGGACTTCAGGGACGATGTGATCCTGGAGGCCTACAGGGCCCTCATCCGGCACTACTACCCGAGGGACACCGCCGTGCTCGCGATCCTCAGGTACGAGATGAGGTACGCCGGCCCGAGGGAGGCTGTGCACCACGCGATCATGAGGAAGAACTTCGGGTGCACCCACTTCATCGTCGGGAGGGACCACGCGGGAGTCGGCAACTTCTACCCGCCCTACGCCGCCCAGGAGATATTCAGGGAGTTCCCCGACCTCGGGGTCACGCCGCTCTTCTTCAGGGAGTTCTTCTACTGCAGGAGGTGCGGCGGCCTAGCCAACGAGAAGACATGTCCCCACCCAGAGTCCGACCGGGTGAGGTTCAGCGGCACGAAGATCCGCGAGCTTATAGAGAGGGGAGAGGTCCCGCCGCCGGAGGTCATGAGGCCCGAGGTGGCGGAGGTGATCCTGAGCTTCGAGGACCCCTTCGTCAGGTGAGGAGGGAGGGCGATGGATGTGAGGCTGCCGGAGCCAGACGAGCTCGGGGACACGCTCGTCCTGCACCACTGGGACGCCGACGGCGTGGCGAGCGCGAGCCTGATTCTCGACTACCTCGGGGACTACGCCGAGCTCTACGTTCCGCCGCTGGGATTCTACTGGCTCGACTCCCAGGCGGCCA
The DNA here is from genome assembly GCA_027491415.1 of Thermoproteota archaeon. Lineage (GTDB taxonomy): Archaea > Korarchaeota > Korarchaeia > Korarchaeales > Korarchaeaceae > DRBY01. The sequence continues at coordinate 14,267 of JAOZFH010000055.1, forward strand.
ACGAAATACGGGACCTGGGGACGTTCGACACGCTGATGGTGCTCGACATGGCGCTTCCCGTAGAGTCCATAGAGAGAGCCGCCTCCGCGGCCGGGGCCGGCAGGGTGGTGCTGGTGGATCACCACGTGAGGCCGAGGGAGCGCTACCCGGCCTCCTGGGTCCCCCTGGTCGACGTAAGGCAGCCATCCGCGAGCTGGCACCTGACGCAGCTGCTGGGAGTTCAGCCTGACCTTCGATCGATCCTGGGAATTGCCGGCGACCTGGGCCCCACGCTCCAGTCTCACCCAGTCTACCCCCAGGTGATAGAGGTCCTGGAGTCTCTGGGAATTGGTGTAGTGGAGCTCGAGAGGCTGGCCGAGCTTATCGACGCCAACTACAGGGTCGGAGACAGGGAAGGCGTGAGGGACGCGGTCTTCGTGCTCAGCAGGGGACACAGGGATCCGAGGTCGCTCCTCGATCTGAAGAAGTGGGTAATAAGGCACAGATCCGCCGAGGCCGAGGTCGAGAGGGTCGTGAGGGAGGCCAGCGTGGAGGACTTCGGCAGCGTCGTCTACGTGGAGTTCGAGTCCCCTCACCTCCTGATCTCCACCGTGGGGAGGAGGTTCGCCTGGTCGAGAGAGGGCGTTGCCGTGCTCGTGCTCAACTCCCGGTGGAGGAGGGGGTACGCTCAAGTCTACTCAAGGGTCCACGGGCTCGACCTAGACCTCACGACCCTGGCCGAGATGGCCAGGGCCCGTGGCTACAGGGCCGGTGGGAAGCGGGAGGCCGTCGGCGTCATCCTGCCCGAGCTGGAGGCGAGGGAATTCGTCCGGCGCGCCCTCGACTGGCTGATGTCGGCCGCTCGGGAAGGGAAAGGAGGTGAGTGAGTTGGCAGGAGAGAGGGTCATGGTCATAGGGCTGGACTCGGCGCCGCCGTCGCTGGCGTTCGAGAGGTTCCTGCCCAAGATGCCGAACCTTTCCGAGCTCCTCGACGGGGCCAGGTACGGCCCCTTGAGGAGCTGCCACCCGCCTATAACCGTGCCTGCCTGGGCCGTGATGGCCACGAGCCTCACTCCGGGCGAGCTGGGGATGTACGGCTTCAGGCACAGGAAGCCCGGCGAGTACAGGGAGTACTACCTTGTGACCTCGAGGAACCTGACGAGGCCAGCGGTGTGGGATCACGCCGCCAGGGAGGGGAAGAAAGCCTTGCTGATAGCCTTCCCGCCCTCCTACCCGCCCCTCAAGGTTCAGGGGTGGGTGATCAGCGACTTCCACACCCCCTCGACGGCCAAGAACTACACCCACCCGCCGTGGCTCAGGCTGGAGGTCGAGAGGGTCGCGGGAGGCCCCTTCACGCACGACGTGGAGTTCAGGGTTGAAGACCGCGGACCGCTGGTCGAGAGGCTCTTCGAGATGACCAGTCAGCACCTCCGGGTCGCCGAGCACCTGGCGAGGACCAAGAGGTGGGACCTCATGTGGTACGTCGAGATCGGCCTGGACAGGCTCCACCACGCGTTCTGGAAGTTCTTCGACCCCAGCCACCCGAGGCACGTCCCGGACAGCGAGTTCGCCGACGTGGCCGAGCGCTACTACCGCCTCCTGGACGAGGGGATAGGTAGACTCGTTCAGGCCGCCAAGGACGCCTCAATACTCGTCGTCTCGGACCACGGGGCGAAGGCGATGACCGGCGCCTTCGCGATCAACGAGTGGCTGGCGGACAACGGCTACCTGGCCCTGGAGGAGAGGCCCACGGAGCAGACGGGCCTCGCGAAGGCGAAGGTGGACTGGGACAGGACCGTTGCCTGGGGGTGGGGCGGCTACTACTCCAGGATCTTCGTGAACCTCAGGGGGAGGGAGCCACGGGGCAGGGTGAGCCCGGAGGACTTCGAGTCCACCCTGGCCCAGCTGGTGGACGACCTGAGGCGAGTCCGGGTTCCTGGGGGCGGGAGCCTCGGCGTAGAGGCCCACAGGCCGGCCGAGATCTACCCAGAGGTCAGGGGGGACGCGCCGGACCTCATGGTGTACTTCGGGGACCTGAGCTGGCGCGCCGCGGGCACGATGGGCCACGGCAGGTGGTTCCTCCCCGAGAACGACACCGGCCCGGACGACGCGGTCCACGACTGGGACGGGATCTACCTGATTCGCGACCCGGAGGGGAGGGTGGAACCTGGAGAGCTTGGCGCCACGATCTACGACGTGGCGCCCACGATCCTGTCCCTGATGGGGTTGGGGATACCGGATGGGCTGAGAGGAGAACCCCTCCTAGACGTGAGCTGAGGAGGTGCCTGGAGCATGGCGGGAACAGTCGGGCGGTCGGGGAGGGGGTTCGTGATCTGGCTGACCGGACTCCCGGCCGCCGGGAAGACCACGCTCGCGAGGGTCCTGGCCAGGAGGCTCAGGGAGATGGGCTGGCGCGTCGAGACGCTCGACGGCGACGAGGTCAGGAGGTGGCTCAGCCCGGAGGCCGGGTTCAGCAGGGAGGACAGGGAGCGACACCTGAAGAGGGTGGCTCACGTCTCCAGGCTCCTGGCGAGGAACGGCGTCGCGGTCGTCGCGTCCTTCGTGTCACCCTACAGGAGGGTCAGGGAGGAGGTCAGGAAAATCGTCGAGGGGGAGGGGCTGAAGTTCGTGGAGGTCTACGTTAGGTGCTCCGTGGAGACCGCCATGAGAAGGGATCCCAAGGGCCTCTACAGGAGGGCGCTCAGGGGCGAGATACAGAACATGACGGGAGTTCAGGACGCCTACGAGGAGCCGGAGAACCCAGAGGTGATCGTCGACTCGGAGAGGATGAGCCCGGAGGAGGAGGCGGAGGAGGTCTTAGCCGCGCTCAGGAGGCTGGGAATCTCCGCCTGAGCGCCGGACCAACCTCTTTAAGTGCGCGGGCGGGGGGTGGCGAGAGGTGAGCCGAGTGGAGGGCGAGAAGGTGACGCTGGAGATCTCAAAGGAACTCTACGAGAGGGCCAAGAAGTGGGTGGAGAGCACGTCAGACTTCTCCTCCGTGGAGGAGCTCATAGAGTTCCTGCTCGGGGAGGTCCTCTCTGAGGAGTCCGGGGAGCAGGTCTACTCCCCCGAGGAAGAAGAGGAGATCAAGGAGAGGCTCAGGAGCTTGGGGTATCTGTGAGCCCCTCGGAGCCGGGGTGACCTCAGCCGAGCCCCTCCGCGGGTTCCCGTCCCGGCCTCGCCCTGTCGACCAGCCTGGCGAGGATCGCGGCCGAGGACCTGTAGATCACGAGGGAGGCGGCGAGGCCAGCCACCCCTGCTACCCCTCCCAGGAGCACGATCGAGGCGGCGAGGATCGACATCGCCACCAGGTTCACGGCCAGCACGCGAATCGGCCTCTCCTCGCTCAGCTTGCCGGCGGCCCATATGCTGAAGGCGGCTCCGGGGACGACCGCCAGGGAGGCTATCTGGGCGGCGGTGGCGCTCACGGGGTAGAACTTGGGGAACAGGAGTTCTATCGCGACGGGCGACAGGGCCGCCCCCGCCGCGGCGGCGAGCGTCGAGATCCCCATCCCGATCAGCTCCGCCTTTCGGGTTCGGCGGCCGGACGACTTCTCGGGGAGCAGATAGTTCCTGAGGCTGGTCGGGACGACGCCGAGGGCCGCGTAGAACTGGAAGGCCAGCTGGTAGTACCCGAGCGTCTCGTCCCCATAGAGGCCGCCGATGAGGACCTTGTCGAACTTCATCACCGCCGAGGACGTCATGGCCATCGCCAGCGCCGCGAGCGAGAACTTGATGTGGGTCCTCACCGAGGTGAGGCCCCTCCTCGCCTCCCTGAGCTCGCGGAGGATCCAGGCGGAGGAGACGAGGTTGGCCAGGGCGAAGCCTAGGAGAGCGCCGTCTACCCCGAGCGCCGGGACTGCCGCGAACATCCACGCCAGCATCCCGAGCTTGCTCGACACCTGCAGGAGGGCGTACCCCCTGTAGTCCCTCCTACCGAGCCTCTCGCTGGCTGCGATCATGTAGAGGGAGTACCCAAGCGTGATGAGCGGCAGGGTCGGGTGTAGGACCACGAGGGGGAGTCCCAGGGCCAATCCAGCGGCGGCAGCGGTCAGAGCGGCCCCTGAGGCAATGTGCCTGTCTCCCTTCGGGAGGTAGGCCTGGAGAGTGGCTGGCATCCCGAAGGCCGCAACGCTGGAGGCGAGGATGGCGATGGAGGTAAGGTAGTTGACTCTCCCGTAATTCGAGACCGTCAGGAGCTTTGCGAGCAAAAACCACGTCAGCGCGCCGAGTACGACGGCCGAGGAGTTCCCCGCCGTTACGAGGATCAGCCCCCTCTGTCTCCGTATCCCCCTAGCGAAGCCCCTGATCTGGGCCGGGATGAGTTCTGGAAGTTCCAAGGCCCCCATCACCGCCTCAAGGTCCTCGGTGCGTCTCAGGGCCCGCCCGCCTCGCCTGAGGGGCCGGCGCTCCGCGAACCCCCGGAGCCTCCGTCGTCCCCACTTAAAGAGATCTCGCCCCCGCGCCCGGCGTCGGCACCGCGACGCGGCGGCCGTGGAGATGAGGTCTCAGGATGACACTTTTATTTCGCTGGTCTCGTTGAGCGACAGAGATGCCCAGGGGTGCTTTAAGATGGGGAGTTGACGTTCAGGCGACTTCCAGAGAACCTGCGACGCTACGCCAAGTCGCTCGCCAGGGCGGCCGTAGCAATGAGCTTCGGCCTGGGCGACCTCCTGGCCGGAGGCGTCCTGGCGGCCAACCTCGAGGTAGTTAGATCCATCCCCTGGGCGGTCACGGTCTACCCCGGGATGCTGAGCGCCAGGGGGGCCGTCAACGGGGTCCTGTCTGGTAGGCTGAGCACCGGCCTCAACCTCGGCTCGATAAGGCCTTCGCTTCGAAGGAACACGGAGGAATTCTGGGCGACGATCTCGGCCGCGTTCGCCCTAACCCTCCTGGCCTCAAGCTCGCTCACCCTGACTCTAGGCTCTTCACTAATGCTGACGGGTTGGTACGACTCACGCATCCTGGCGGACCTGCTGATCGTGATAACGGCGTCCATGGGAGTATCCCAGCTCATAATGGCCCCCGCGACCTCGCTGGCCTCCTTCGCATTCTTCAAGCTCGGGATCGACCCAGACTACGTCACATACCCCAGCATGAGCACCGTGGCGGACTTCGTGGTGAGCGCGGTGTACGTCGGGTTGCTGAGGGTCTTTCGCGCCGGCTGGCTCGGCAGGGTGGCCGTGCTGGCGCTCGCCCTCGGGTTCGCCGCCTCAACGGTCGCCCTTGCCTTTACTCAGAGGGGGAGTGAGGGTTTTCGGAGCGTCCTCAGGGAAGCGTCGATGTCCATCCTGGGGGTGTCCCTCATAGTGACCCTGACCGGGAACCTCCTGCTTCGGGTTGAACGAAGGATAGGAGAGGTCAGGTCCATCTACCTGGTCTACCCCGCCCTGCTCACGATGGTCGGGGATTTCGGTTCGATAGTGGGTTCGGTGGCCACCACGCGGCTGGCCCTGGGCACCGCCAGGGCCGGGGCGGGTATTCTCCTCGACGTTTCTCCTGAGGCGACCGGGGCCTGGACGGCGTGGTTCGTGGCCTCCCAGGCCTTCGGTCTGATCGCGGCCGCATTTGGCGGAGGAGGCCGTTTCTTCTGGCTTGCAACAGTCCTGGGGGTGAGCGGGATCCTGTCCACCCTGGCCGTGACCGCCATAGCGCTCATCGTGGCAATCCTTACCTTCAGGATGGGTCTGGATCCCGACAACTTCGTTAACCCCATAGAGAGCTCGCTCGCCGACGTGGTCACGACCGGGTCGCTGCTGCTGGCCCTGACCCTCCTGCCGCCGGCGTGAGGAAGGCTTATATTTGTTATACCGTTATACGCTATACGATGGTGGAGGAGGACCGGGGCTGGGAGGAGTTCGAGAGGCGCATGGAGGAGCTCAGCCGCAAGCTCGAGCGGCTCTCAGAGGTCATAGAGGAGAGCTTGGCCAAGAGCCTCTCCAGGGCCGTGAGGAAGACCGCCAGGATGTCCATAACCACTCCTGGGGCCACCGTGGAGATGAGGGCGGGTCCGGAGGGGGTGGTGGTCAGGAGGCCCATCCCCATCAGGGGGCTCGACAGGAGGCTGTACGAGAGGATAAGGGATCTGGCCGCGGAGGAGGGCAGGACTGTCGGGCAGGTGATGAATGAGGCCATGAGGTTTTACCTGACCCACCTCGACCTCGTCGAGCTCGAGAGGGAGAGGGAGCGCATCCTGGAGAGGCTCAGGGAGATTAGCGCTCCGGGAACCCTCGAGGACGAAGAGGTCAGGGGGATCCTGAAGAAGGAGTACCTCGAGATGCTGAGCGAGGTTAAGGGGCGGATTGCTGAGCTGAAGTCCAAGCAGGGAGGTCAGGGTGAGGCGTAACCCCCGGGCGCCCAGCCCCTCCCGGGTAGGCCGCGGGAGAGGTCGATTCCCCCGCGGGTAGAACTATTTTACCACCGCTCGGAGCGGTCCCCCGATCCGAATGGGGGCCACCTCCAGCTACACCAGGCTGCTGAAGCTCAAGCAGACGTCCCTGCTGGTGTTTTCAGGGCTCGTGCCCATGATAGTCGCCGGATCAGGGGCAGTTGGTCTCCGCGAGGCGATCCTCTACGTCCTGGGCGTGGGCGCGGCTGTGGCCGGCACGACGGCCGTCAACATGTACTTCGACCGGGACATAGACGCCGCCATGAGGAGGACCTCAAACAGGCCGCTCCCCAAGGGCGAGATAGACCCGCCCCACAAGGCTGTGATCCTTGGGGTGGCCCTCTTCGCACTGGGGATCATGGTCTCGCTCCAGCTCAACGCCCTCGTGGCGGGCGTGGTGGCGCTGGGCTTCGCGTTCGACATCTTCGTCTACACCCTGGCCACGAAGAGGAGGACCCCCTGGTCCGTCGTCTTCGGCGGCGTCGCCGGCGCGGCCCCGGCGCTTGCCGGCTGGGCTGCGGCAACCGGCGCGCTGGGCCTGGGCGGCCTTCTGTTCGCGGCGCTGGTCATGCTGTGGATCCCGGAGCACATCTGGACCCTCGCCACATACTACGCGGACGACTACGCCAGGGCCGGCGTGCCCATGCTGCCGGTGGTCTGGGGGCCGAGGAGGTCTGCCTCAGCCACCTTCGCCTGCGCCGCCGGCACCGCGGCGCTGGCGCTCTACCTGGGACTCGTTGCCGGGCTGGGCTGGGCCTACGAGCTCGTGGTGGCGATCGCGTCCGCGATCCTGCTCTGGGCGACCGGGTCCTTCGCCATGAAATCCTCGCCCGAGTCGGCCCTGAGGGCCTTCAAGGTGGCCAACTCCTACCTGGGTATCGTCCTCCTGGCGGCCCTGGCGGCGTCGATCCTCTGACCCTAGGCGCGCTCACCTGTAGACTATCCACTCGGGCCTCTTCTCGTCGGCCCGGACGGCCGCCTCCAGCGCCACCCTAATCAGGCCCTCCTGCGGGGGCTTCTCGAACTGGGTCTCCTCCTCGGCGCCCTTGACGGGTGAGACCGACAGGAACACGCCGCCGACCCTCACCCTGTGCGGGATGCCTGCTTCGGCCAGCCTGGCGTTGTACTGCGCGGCCACCGCGATGATCGCGCCCAGCTCCATCTCCGTGATCAGGACACCCATCCTCCTGAGGTACTCTAGGTACCTCTCCGCCTCCCATGGCTTCGCAGCTACCGGAGCCTCCTCGACCTCGTACAGGGCGTCCTTCGCGTGCGTCACGCCCACGTGGAGGTTCTCGCCTGGGACGTACCCGAGGTCGACGGCCGCCTCCACCAGGGCCTCGGTCACCCCCGGGTCGGTGAAGAGTGGGAACCTCTCCCCGACGACCTTCGGCGTGACGCCGTCCTGGGCCACGACCCCGGTGGACACCACCAGGTCACCGACACCCACCCACGGCTGGAGCGATCCGCAGGTCCCCGGCCTTATGAGCACGGCGTCTCCTGCGGAGAGGTCTAGGGCCTCCAGGATCTCCCTCGTCACTATAGCGGCGGAGGATGGTCCTATCCCCGTGTCCACGGCCGACACGGGAACCCCCCGGTAATCTCCCGTGACGAGGAGGAACCTCCCGTCGTGCACGACCCTCGCTTCGCTCAGAAGCTCGGCGATCTTCTTGACCCGGACCCTTGAGCCGGGCATGAGCACCCTGGCGGCTACGTCGCCCTCCCGCGCCCCTACGTGGTAGAGCCTCCCCTGCTCGTCCCTGAAGACCATACTCCCATCGGCCGTGCTATTCATTTAAAGTAGGGATCTCGGGCGGCCCAGGCCGAGCTAGGGCTGGGAGGGGGCGCCAGTAGACGGGGGGATTCGCTGCCAGAGTCATCAAAAGAGGACTTGAGGCGGCCTGCGGCCAGATGCTAATTCCGACTCTCTCCGAACTTCTCGGCCCACCCTCCGGCAGCGCGCCTGGTGATCTCCAGGTTGCAGATCCCGTGCTCCCTGCACCACCTCTCGCACACCCGTGAGCTCCTCGGCAGACCAGCCCATAAGGGACGCGTAGAGTCTCTGAATGCGAGGTTGACGTTTCCCCTGGAGCGATAGAAGTCGCCCGCGCGGCCGGTGGCCGCCGACGCCGACAAAGAGGGCCCGGCGCCCGGCGATCCAGTCTCCCGTGATAACACTAATACGGTAGTTTTGTGTTATCGATGCATGTGAGGCCTAGGGTAGTGGCGGCGCTGGCACTGGTCGCACTGCTCGCCGCGGCGGCCTCAGCCCTGTGGCTCGTCAGGGAGGGCGGGAACTCGGAGCACCAGGAAGAAGGGGTCGTCCTCCACATCTTGACGAGGCACGACGCCACCACGCTCATGATAGCGAGGGAGGCCTTCCTCAGCTCCACCTTCGCGAGGGAGGCGGGCGTGACGGACGTGGTGTTCATCAAGCCCAACCCGGCCCTCTGGAAGGACACCATAGACCGCCTCGGCTACCTGGACGTGGCCTGGGGGGGCGGGCCGACGGCCCACAACATCCTCGCAGACGACGGCTACCTCCTCCCCATAGAGGACGAGGTCGTGCTCACCGAGGCCTCCTCAATCCCCGACAGCGTTGGAGGGATGCCCCTCAAGAGGTTCGACTCCCGAGGCCGTCTCCTCTGGGTAGCGACTTCCATGTCCTCCTTCGGGATAATTGTGAACGAGCCCATGCTGGAGGAGTACGGCCTGCCCTCGCCGAGGCTATGGGAGGACCTGGCCAGCCCAGAGCTGGCAAAGCTGCTCCCAAAACCCGCCGTGGCATTCTCGAGGTCCACCCAGTCGGGCTCTCACACGAGGATCTACCAGATAATCCTGCAGAAGTTCGGCTGGGATCGGGGCTGGGTCGTGCTGACGGGCATAGCCGCAAACGGCAGGCCCTACGGCGGGTCGGTGGAGGCCCTCTCGGCGCTCGAGGCGGGCGAGGTGCCGATAGCCATCGGTATAGACTTCTACGGATACACGGCCCAGATCGAGAGGCCGGGCGTGAGGTACGTGGTGCCCTACAACGAGTCCATCGTGGGCGGTGATCCCGTGTCCCTGCTGAGGACCTGCCGGAACAGGGAGGCCGCGCTGGCGTTCATCCGCTGGATACTCTCAGTGGATGGTCAGAAGATCTGGCTCGACCGCAGGGTCAACAGGCTGCCGGTCAGGACCGAGGTCTTCGACACGCCCGAGGGTCGTGAGAGGCCCGACCTCAAGGCTGCGCAGGAGATGATCCTTGGCAACGTGGGGATCAGGTTTAACGAGACCAGGGCTAGGGCCACCTACTTCGCGACCGCCTACTACTTCGACGCCGTCCTCTGCGACCCGCACGACGCCCTCGTCTCGGCGTGGTCTGCGATGGTGAAGGCCTTGGGGTCCGGGAGGATAAGCCGGGAGGAGTTCGAGGAGCTGTGGTGGGAGCTGGGCAGGCCGATCAGCTGGGAGGAGAACGGCACCGTCCTCACGTTCACAGAGGAGTACGCCGCCTCCGTGAACCGGAGGATGAGGGACGACCCCACCTTCGCGTCAAAGATGACTTCGATATGGAGGGAGGCCGCACAGAGAAGGTACGAGGAGATCGCGGCCAGGCTGTCGGGGGGGTAACCCCACGGCCGCGGGGATGAGGGTGGAGCTCAGTCGGAAAGCGTTCTCAGTAGGTCGCTCGCCCTCAGGGCGAGCCCGGGGAACTTCCTCAGCAGCTCGCCGTCGTACGTGACCAGCCTCCCACCCAGGGTCCTGGCCAGGGATACGTACAGGGCGTCGTACAGGGTTACTCCCTCCTCAAAGGCCAGCCCCACGGCCTCGCCGAGGATCTCGAGGTCGCCCTCCAACTTCAGGCGGAGGGACCTAACAGCATCCACCGCCTTGAGGACATCCGTCGGGCCTATACCGCTCGCGTACCTCAGGGCGTTTGCCAGCTCCACGAGCAGGAACTCGGGGGAGTGGAGTTCGAGTCTGCCCGAGAAGTACTGGTTGAGCAGCTCTCTCATTTCCTCGGACTCCTCCTCCCTTACGAACCACTTCAGGGCGGCGCTGGCGTCCAAGACCACCCTCACGGCGCCCTCGCTCCCGAGCGGCCGTTTCTGTGCTCCCTTATCACCAGACTGCCGGGCCTCGGTAGCTTGGCCCTTGACGAGATGTCCCTCATCACTCCGAGGGCCCACCGGATCTCCTCCTCCCTCACCCTCCTCTCAATAGCCTCCCTTATGACCTCACTCGCGTTTATCCCGTACCTCTTCATCTTTTCCCAGAGGTCCCGCCTGATCTTCGCGGAGACCGTCACGTAGGTAGCCATCATCTTTGACTACATTACTGGTAGTAATTAAGGTGTAGATCAAGAGCTGGATCGCCCGCAGCCCGCGGCGGGCCGACTCCGACGGGATGATTTTAGTTTCCCGGGCCGCCTCGCCCTCGATGAGCCACGACACCAGCTCCGACCCGAGGATTGTGGTCGCCGAGATAGCCGTGGCCGGTCTGGCCAAGCACCTTCCCCAGCTGCCCAGGCAGTGCCAGAGGGAACTCCAGCCCGTCGTCGGCCCCCTGCGCCAGCACGTCGCGACCCTGCGATACTCCTTCCTCCCCCCCGGGCAGGCGGCTGAGCAGGGCCTCCTGGACCCCATCGAGTCGGCCGGCGCCAGCCTGTTGAGGAGTTGGGACGAACTCTCGAAGCTGCAGAAGCCGTATGAGAGGATGGCGGCCAGCTGGGTCAGGTTCGCTGGCATCACGCTGGCTGGGCTGAAGAGGAGGCTTCTCGAGGGGGAGCCTAGGTTCGCACACTCGATCGAGGCGGCCTGGGGGAGCGTCGCCCACGTCGAGCCCATAGCGGAGAGGCTCTGGAAGCTCAAGATCGACGCGGGCAGGCTGGGGAAGTTCAACGTCGTCACGAACCTCCCCGGCGTCTCCAGCGGCGACGTGAGGGCCTTCGCCGCGCTCCCTCCCAGGAGGATAGGGGGTGAGATCAGCCAGGGGATGCTGATCGAGGCCGAGGGGGAGGGCGAGCCGGGCTCCTCGGCCGTGCCGGTCGGCAGGTCCGAGGGGGAGGTGGAGGCCGCCCTCAGAGAGGCCGCCAAGGAGCTCGGGGTCAGGGTATAGGCCTCAAGCCGATGAAGCTCACTCCAGGAGGTCGGTGAGCCTAGTCTGGCCCCTGAACTCCCTCAGCATCCTGCTCTTAGCCAGGAGACCGCGTAAGTTGAACCTGACCTCGGAGGCCAGCCTCGAGAGGGCCCCCTCGAGCTCGTCGAACTCCTCTGGCCTGGACCTCAGGGCGACCCGGATCGATTCTCTGATCTGCCAGCTCCCCACCGGCGCGAAGTAGCCCGGCCCTATCTCCCTGATGGCCAGCACTGAAGCCTGGCGCCTGAGCTCGTGGACGAGGTGCTCCAGTATCGGGAGCCTCATGGCGTAGTGCCCGCCGTCCATCACCGGGAACCCCCTGTCCAAGGTCCCCTCGTAGTTCGTGACGACCCTCGCCCTGTCGCCCGTCCAGATGCTCCCGGGGAGCCAGGCCTCGACCACCTCGAGCCTGTACGGGCCCGGAAGTATGAGGACCCAGTAGCGGTTGTCGGAGAAGCTCGACCTGTGGAGCCTGACCCTGCCAGAGTACTCGGGGAGCCCGAGGGCCCTCCTCTTGAGCTCGAGCCCCACCGTAGAGTCGACGGCGGTGATTGCCCACCTGGTCGGGACGAGGCGCCTCCTCCCCTCCGCCCCCAGCAGGGCGAGGCTCAGGAGCCTGGTGGAGTGGTAGACGTCCACGCCCGAGTCGTAGAGCTCTACCAGGAGTTCTGAGGCCCGGGCGTCCCTGTCGGAGACGGCCCTCTCCACCGGCGTGGGGACGCGGGGCTCGGCCTCCAGCTCAACCCTCTCGGCCTCGGCCACCGGGCCGAGGGGGGCCAGTACGCCGTCGAAGTCCAGCCTGGGCCTGGGCGGCTTGAGGAGCCTGGCCTCCATGGGCAGGGGCTTAGATGACATCGCGGCCAGCTGAATCGGCTCGAGCGCCCTCTCGTCAAGTCTCCTTGCGTTGACCCTTAGAGAGGCCGCTAGCAGGCCCGCCCTGACCCTTATCACGTCGTCGAGCCCCCACCCGATCCACTCCCTCGGAGCATCGGCCCGGGAGGCGGTCTCGAGATCGTGGGCCATCATCGGGGCCACCCTGACGCGGGGGTAGGCCCACTCCCCGACAAGCACGGACGGCGGGGTGCCGCCCTCGAGAGTCCGGGCGTCCACCAGCCTGGGGAGCGGCAGGGTCCTCTGCGCGCGGAGCCTCTCCAGTATGGGGCACCGCTCGAGGCCGCAGAGCCTCTTGACCCCCTTACATTTCACGCAGAGGTCTCGAGAGATCCGCTTGGGCAAGGCCCCACATCCCCTCGCGTCTCACGGATCACGCCGACGGGGGGATATCAATGTCTCACCCCTGTCAAGTTGCGAAGAGAAGAGGGGGGGTGGAGGGTGGAGGAGAGGATCAGGACAGCGGCCTCCGGGGGATCAGGTCAACGACCGTGAGGAGCCCGGGATCTGCGCCCAGCAGCGTGGGTATCATGTTGAGTATGGATCCCACGGTGCCCCAGTCTCCCTGCACACCCGGCCTTATGGTTGCGTGCACCGGGGGCCTGCCCTTGACCAGGAACTCGTCGCGCTCGTCCTCGGCCCCCACGTAGGCCTCCAAGAGGAGGTCTATTCTCCTGCCGCCCTCGGACTCCAGTCTGAGGGTCTGCCTGACCCCCGCCACCATGCCGGGCTCAACCTTGACGTAGTCGGTCGCGACCTCCCTCTCGGCTGTGACGGGCTCCACCGGAGAGACTTCCATACCCAAGGGCCTCCAGCCGAGGGCTTCGGCTAGCAAGTAGGCCGACTGCTCGAGGCCCACGTGGGCCGTGATCCTCCCCGTGCTCACGGCGTCCCTGAAATCCTCTGGAGTCATACCGGCCCCTATCTTCCTCTGGAACGGCTCCCTCCTCTTGGAGGCGTCCACCACCCTCCTGACCTCCACCCCCTCGACCTTGGTGCACGGGAGGGTGAGGATCGCCGGGAGCAGGTCCATCATGAAGCCGGGGTTGACGCCAGCCCCCAGGACGGACACGCCGGCCCACCTCGCGGCGTCGTCAAGCAGGCGCGCGGCCGCCGGGTCAACTATCCAAGGATAGGCCAGCTCCTCGCAGGTCGAGATGACGTCGGACCCGAAGCCGACCGAGGTGAGCAGGGTGTCGAAGATGTCTCCCAGCCGGGAGGAGGTCGTCACGATCACGACGTCGGGAACGGACTCGACGAGGGCCACCTCCAGGTCATCCTCGACCTCCAGGCCCAGCTCCTCCTCGAGGCCGACCACCTCTCCCAGGTCCCTCCCCACCTTACCTGGGGCCACGTCCACGGCCGCGACCAGGTCGATCCACGGATAGTCCTCCAGTATGGCCCGGACGACCATGGAGCCTATGGCCCCGACTCCGACCAAGGCTGCGTCGATCATGACTGGCACCGCGCCCCTCGGGGGCGGCACCTGTTAAAGACCTCGAGTCAGATGTTGTTGAGAAGCCGCCTCGGCCCCCGACGCTGAGGCCATCCGAGTCGATTCAGGCTTCCCATCACCCGGCTCCCCTCCGGGATCCTTTCACGGTCTCAAGGCTCCCTTGAAACTGCTGCGACGACGTCAGCGGCAGAGAGGACCACCTCGCGCCGTCATCCTGAGTTCCGCTTGCCAGGGCGGGTTGGGCTGCAGGCGCGCCGGCCCTCATGGGGGTGGAGCGCGGCCTCCCAGGCTGAGGCGTACTCCTTCGCGCCACTACCGAACCCGGGCCGATCTCGTCTACAGCCCGTTGCTCTCAGCCCTCGCCTATCTCGATCCCCTCCTCGAGCGCTACCGCTACCACCCCGATCTCGCGGGCCTTTCTCCTCAGCTCCTCTGGCGTGTAGCACAGCAGCTCGAAGTCCCCGTACACACCCCTCCTGTACAGCTCCTTCAGGATAACCGCGGCCCTCCTCGAGAAGGGCATTCCCTGAAATCTGGGGGATACCACTATCAGGTCGTAGTCCGAGTCAAGGAGGTGATCTCCCCTCGCCCTGCTGCCGAAGAGTATAACCCTGGCCTTCGGGTCCCACGAGCGTATGGCCTCTAAGGCCCTCCTCAGGAGGTCACTCCCAGCAGCTCCCCGCACCTCTTCACCACCCGCTCGGCGCGCCTCAGGTGTCTCTCCGCGATCGACTCTGTGTACATCCTAGCGGGGACCCCGTTAGCCGCGTCCGGATACCTGGAGATGGTGTACTCGGGGTTCAGTTCCATGAGGTCCTCCATCACGTCATCCAGACCCAGCAGCCTCCCCAGCTCGACGAGATTGCGCGTCCTGGGGTGAATTTGCCTCTTCACCTCGATGTATGTCGCCTTTAGGGCCTTCTCCGCCGCCTGATGGGAGAAGAACGCGACCACGTAGTAGGCCCCCCTCAAGAGCACCCTGGCGGTCTCCAGATCCTCCAGAGCCTACTCCCACAGAGCCTCAGATTCCCGCCTCACGGGGGCCCTACCCACAACTACCCAGGGGCGATCCCCTAAAAGTCGCGCGCCACAGATTTTAGGGCCCCACCCTGGTCCACTCACTTGTGCGGTCTCCTTTCTCGGCCCCGTCGAGTTCCGGGAGAGCTGTATCACCAAAAAACCACAGACCGAGCGCAACCCTGGACCACTCGTTCTGGTGTCCTCTCCTGCTCCAACGCCTCGAAGGGCGTCTTCGACTCGCAGACCCACGTGTCTGGCATGCGCGGATCTGGCCCTGGCCGGTCAGGGGTCCCCTTCACGATTGCCCCATAGGTCTCGAGCGCAGCCCCTAGACCCAGGACAGGGCACTCCGACGTTGGGGGGCGTCGTTGGGCAGAAACCTCGTCTCAGAGTTGTCCTTCACGTCGATCACCAGATCGACATCGGATATCAGGTCCCGGACATTCCTGTGATCTACGCGGTAACGACGGACTCCGCCTCAAACTCAAAGATCCTCTCCGCGCGCCAAGGCCTTGGGGTGTGCCCCAGGCTGCGCGGCGCTCGTCGCGGAGCGCCTGTCGGCGCAGGTTGCCGAGCTCCACTACGACCATGCCAGCTTGGGCCTCCTAACCCAGTGATTCTCGAGCCCACCGAGACGCGCACGAGGGTAGCGGGAGGCGGCTCGCTGGGAGACTTTAAATGGGGGAAACCGGTGTCTCCGCGAGAGGATCTCGAAGTTGAGGGGTTCTGTCCCTGCCCCCGCCGACCTGGGATCCATCCTAGCAAGGGCAAGGAGAGTCCTAGAGGGTGAGGATCGCGTGCTCTACGCGATAGCCTTCGGCTCCCGAGTCGAGGGAAGGGGGAGGAGGGGCAGCGACCTCGACATAGGGATCAGGTACTCCACAAGTGGAATCGATCCGTACGAGCTGGGATCACTCGCCTCGCGCCTGACAGCCGCGACCGGCATCGACGTTCACCTGGTGGATCTAGCCGGGGCCCCGGCCTCGTTGAGGTACGTGGCGTTCTCCAAGGGTGTGCCCATCCTAGTCAGGGACAGGCGCGCCTTGGTCAACGACATCGCCAGGGCCGTGGACGAGTACCTGGACATTCAACCCATGCAGAGGCGCGTGTCTGAGGGGATCAGGAGGGCGCTACTGAATGCCCACGCCCGGCCTTAATGCTAGGGTCTCCAGGCTGAGGGTCGCTTTGATGAGGCTCAGGAAACTTGGGGGGATGAGGTCTGAGTTGGAGGCGGAGCCCCTCCTCGTTGACTCTGCTGAGCGGAACTTGCAGGTTGCGATAGAAGCCCTGCTAGACATCGGATCTCACATAATAGCCGCGAAGGGCTGGTCACTCCCCTCAACGTACGCCGAGATCGGTGAGATCCTGGGGAGACACGGGGTGCTAAAAGGTGACCTTGCCGCCAGGCTCTCGGCGCTCGCCGGCCTGAGAAACGTGCTGGTGCACCTGTACTCTGAGGTAGATCGAGAGAGGATCCTGATGTTCCTGGATCGGGTGGATGAACTCGAGGAGTTGGCCTCCCGCATGCTCGAGTACGTGGAGGCCGAGGGAATAGACCCGTGAGGTTTGACCCGGTTCCGGGATCACCACTCTGATCAGAGGAGTACATCTCCTTTCTTAGCACCGGTGTGAATCCGTCGCGCGTGAACATATTTGGAATGGATCTACTGGGGTCGGCGGTTGATGTTCATGCCGTTCTATCCCGTGTGCGGTGCCGAGGTCTCTGAGGAGACGAGGTGGAAGGCCGAATATGAGGGTAGAGTTTACTACTTCTGCTGCAAGCACCGTCTGGCAAAGTTCCTGAGGGAACCCGGGAGGTATGCTCGCTGATTAGACCGGGTGATCGCACTGAGGGTCAGGGGTTCCCGGGCTATCTCGCTCAAGATATCCGGCATGCACTGTCAGAACTGCGCGCTGACGATTGAGAGGGAGCTGAGGTCCCTCGACGACGTACTGAAGGCTAACGTGAGCTTCGCATCCGGCAAAGCCTTGGTGATCGTGGAGCCCGGGCGCCTCTCGGTGGACGAGTTGGAGAGAGCCGTCCGTCGCGTGGGCTACGGCGTTGAGCGGGAGAAAGTCAGGCTGAGGCTGAGGGAGGCGGTCGACCCCGCCCTGGCGGCGAGGCCGGAGGGGGAGCTGGTCAGGCTCGAGGGGTGAGGCGGGCGTCGGTGGACGCCGCGACCGGCGCCGCGACCGTGGAGTACCTGGGTTCGCACCCCCCTCGCGGAGGCCATAGTCAGGAGGGCGGTCGAGCTTGGGCTGGAGGTGGGGGAGCCGGACGAGTTGACCGTGGTGCCCGGGGCCGGGTGAGGGGCACGGTCGGCGGGCGCAGGGTGGTGGTGGGGAGCGCGAGAATGGTCGGGGGAGAGGTCGAGCTCGACGAGGCGGTCAAGGCCGCGGTGAACGCCATGCAGTCCCGGGGGGAGAACGTAGTGGCTGTGGAGGTGGACGGGGACCTGGCCGGAGGTGACTCCCGAGGGAAAGGTGGAAGCGATCGCCGAGCTGCAGAGGGAGGGATGCGCGGTCGCGATGGTGGGAGACGGGGTCAACGGCGCCCCGGCGCTCTCGAGGGCCGATCTGGGGGTGGCCATAGGCGGCGGGACCGACGTGGCGGTCGAGGTCGGGGACGTAATCCTCATCAGGGACGACCCGAGGGACGTGGCCGTGGCGCTGAAGATCGGGCGGAGGATCGTCAGGCAGATAAGGCAGAACCTGGCGTGGGCGTTCGCGTACAATGTCGTGCTGATACCCCTAGCGACCTTGGGCGTACTCTACCCCGTCTACGCGGGCCTTGCGATGGCCATGAGCTCCATCTCCGTGACGGGGTGGTCTCTCACCCTCGCCAAGTATCGACCATAGATGTGGGGAGCGCGGGGGCCACCTCTCCGGATCAAGAACCCTATTGCCGAGGGACTGAGGGTAGAGGACCAAGCCCGTGCGTGAACTTCCCTCAATGAGGGAATAGATCACTTGGAGTGGTACGCCCTCTCGGTAAAAGTCGTAGATCTGGAACGTGAGTTGCGGCAACGCTTAATAGAGAACGTGAGGGGAAAAAGAACGGCCTGTAGGAGGTCTTTTGCCTTGCCTTCTTTGGTGAGGGTCGTTGTTCTCTTCACCCTTCTGGTGGGCGTCTCTCTCGCGTCGATCTCACCGGCCTCGGCCAGCCCAGACCTGTACTACGACAACTTCGACGCGGCTCAGGCGAAGGAGTACGGAGACGCATGGATAGACGCTGTCTGGATGGAGGTCAGCGGGAACGAGACGCACCTGACGGTGGTGATCCACACGGCGGCCCCCGTGCCGACGTCAAGCATACTCCGCATCGACGGGCCCGTGGCCTACCTGGACACGGACGGCGACGGAGACGATGAGTACTACGTGACTCTGGGGATCAAAGGCGACGGCAGCGTATACACCTTCAGGCTCTGCGATACCACCGTGTCCCCGCCCGCATGCACGAACCTCCCCTTTGATGAGATCCTGTTCCAGGTCGGGGGGGACTACGTGGGCTTCACCATACCCTACTCGGACATAGGGGTCGCCCCCGGGGATCAGGTGGGCGTCAGCGGACATCTGGGCACCAGGTTCATCGACACGGTCCTCCAAGAGTTCGACTACACCCTGGGCGGGGGAACGGCCGTATCCGTGGACGGGGACCTGAGCGAGTGGGCCGGCGTGCCGGACAACTTCGACGACGGGTACGACGGAGAGATTCCCCAGGAGTTCGACTTCAGGGCGTTCGCGACGGTGGACAACGCGACGGCCGGGACCGGCCAGGCCATATCCCACAGGTTCACCGTGGAGGGCGGCTCTCCCGCGGCGTCCCTCTCTCAGGGTTACATGAGGATCTCCAGGTTAGTCTACGTCTACTACGACACTGACAACGACGGGACGTACGACTACGAGGCCTGGGTCGCGTATTACCTGATCAGATCGGGTGCTAGTCAGCAGAGGTACATCCTCTACTCCCTCTACCAGTGGAACGGAGCGAGCTGGAGTTTCCTGTACTCCAAGTCCCCATCGAGCTGGGACTGGGGGCCGGGATTCGAGCTGTCCACACCACTCGCCGACATTGGGTCCCCGGCGAGCGGAGACACCATCGGGATCAAGGTGCAGTCCGTCACCTTCTCCGACACAAGTGACCCGATTCCGGGATCAGGTGCAACCGACTTCGTGTACTACGCGCTGCCGGCTCCGGGGCCTGCCGTCGGCGGAGAGTTGGAATTCCCGCTTGCTGCAGCTCTCTCAGGAGTCCTGGCCGCCGTCGCGGCCGTGGCACTCCTAATTTTCTCGACGAGGGGGAGAGCCTGAGGGGCGACGCCCACCTCTCTTCCTCGGCGGACACAATTTTCCGTCGTGCGTTGGGGTCCCATCGACCCCCTTCCTTTTATCGATCCAGCCGAGATGGAGGGGTCTGGTCCCGGAGGGTCTCTCATGCCACCCCCGGCCTAGCTCTACGCCCTGGTGTCTGTCCTCCTGATCGTTGCGGGCGTCTCCTTCTCGCTCATCCTGAAAAGGCTCGCTGGGGACGCTGAGATTACCTTTCCTATCGCGCTGCCCGTAACGGCAGGTGCGATCCTCTACTACGGGATTCGGGAGGGGAGCCTGCGCCCCCTCGGATTCTCCGCGGATCACCTCCTGAGGGACGCCTGCGTGGGGGCGCTGACCTTCGCGCCGATGATTGTCGCGTTCCTCCTGATAGACGCGGCGTTCTCCGGCCTGCTGGCCAGGGCTGTGGAGAGACCTGGGTCGGTGAGCGGGACGCTGCTCAGGGGCCTACGCGCTCCGTGGAACTGGGTCGCTCAGGCGGCCTACTCTTTCACGCTGCTTGCCCCGGCCGAAGAAGTGGTTTTCAGGGGTCTCCTCCAAAGGTGGCTCCAGGGGGCGGTAGGTCCCCTGGAGGCGATTCTGATCCAGTCGGCGGTCTTCGGTCTGGCTCACGGGGTGCCGGCCGCACTGTCGTGGGACAGAGCGACGTCTCTCGGCTACTTCCTTTTGGGGTTCTCGGGTGGTGCGATACTAGGCTCGGCGTTCTACCTGACCGGAAACAGCATCGTGGCCCCCTGGATCGGCCACGCCCTGGCGGACTCGCCCATCGCCATTCTCGTGCTGGTCGCCACAGGGAGGCTTTCAAGGGACATGCTCCACACGATGGCGGCGGACGCGAGGTCCTGAGGGCGAGCCCGGATCCTCACGGCTGGGCAGAACCCGGTCTTCAGGAGTCTGTTCTGGGGACGTACTGCTCATAAAACTCCACCTTCAGCATCCTCTCCTGCAGATCACCCACGTCGCGACAGATAGCGTCCGCTGACCTAACCAAGCTCGAGTACAGGCATATGTCAGCGAGCTTCACTTCATACAGAGTCTTTCCTCCCACGTCGATCGTCAGGTCGAGCGCGTGGGTTGGCTCATCCTCATCGGCGCCGCCGAGGAACTCCTCGAGCGCCGGATCTCGGTTGATTGCGTAGAAGAGTATGGCCCTCACCGCCCCGTCTTCAACGAGTTCGGTTACGATCCTCCCGACGGCCGCGTGGGCCTCGCTTCGGCGGAAACCCGTCACAGGGTGGAACGTAACTATCAGGTCCGGTGACTCAGAGAGGACCAGGGCCCTGATCTTCTCCTCTGGCGTGGAGCCAGGGTACTCTGAGGCGTAGACGTACCTGCACCCAAGCAGATCCGCAGACCTCCGATTTACCTCTCTCCTGAACTCGTCGGCCGCGTATGCCGCTATCACGCACTCCCACCCGCGAGCGTGGGCATAGTAGAGCAGGCCCGCCGCGTACATCTCATCGTCGGCGTGCGGGCCGATCCAGAGTATTTTCCCGGGGGCCCAGCTCGGCTGCCATGGGGGTGGCGCCGGGGAAATGCGCTGGGCCGGCCGCGCCCTTCCACCACTGTTCTGGGAGCGGGGATTCCGCCTGCCACCTCAGGGATAGGAGGGCCATCGACGACGCGGCCGCGGCGATCAGGGCCAGGGCGACGATCACCTTTCGGCTCACCCGGAGGTCACCTGCTCAGCCGAGGCGGGCCTCGTTTAACGGATCACGCTGGAACGTGGGTGAAACGACCGGATCGTCCCGGCGGGCTGGCTATCCCAAACCGGGGCCAGCGGCGCCGCGCCTCAGGCTCTCCGATCACCCCCTCCCGGAGTCCGCGCTCTCCTCGATATCCCCGGAGACGCCGGTGGAGGCTAGGGCGCGGCGGGATCGGCATCACGGAGCGCCGCAGAGCCGTGCTGCCCGGCACCTGACCGGCGAGGTCGACGCGGCAGGTTAGCGTCTGGTTTCAGGCCCAGGGGACGTGGGGGAGGCGAGAGAGGACCTACCGGCCGCACCGTCCCAGAAGACTCGGCCCACTCCCTCAGCCTGCGGTGCAGGACGGCCCCCAGAGCCACGAAGATGGCCGCGAACGCCAGAAGACCCGCGACGTCGAGGACCGCGCTCATCATCCCTCCAGCGCCGTACGAGACCCTGGCCAGGTCGTTTGAGTAAGTCAGGGGTGAGATCAGCGAGGCAAGTCGCACGGCCAGGGACGCCCCGCTGAGCGGGACGAAGACCCCGCTCACGAAGAGCATCGGGAGCCTGACAAAGTTCATGGCGATGGTTACGTTCCCCGGGTTCTCCGTCGGAAAGGACGCGAACATGACCCCCATAGCGGCAAAGCACGCCGAGGACACCGCCAGATCGAGGATGAGGAGGCCAGGGCTCTGGACCTCGGCGCCGAGCGCCAGCGTCCCGACCGCCACCGGGACGGTCCCGACCGCCACCCCGTAGAGCGCGCCAGCGAACACCTTCCCGGCCAGTATGGCGTGGAAGGATATGGGGGCCGAGAGGAGCCTGTCGAACGTCTTGAGTCTCCTCTCCAGCGGTATGGAGAAGGGCCCTATCGAGGAGGCGCTGAACATCACCACCATTGACGTCAGGCCGGGCAGGGCCTGCTCCACAGGGATGTTCCTCCCCACGATGAAGGAGAGGAACATGAAGAGCGGGAACATGATCCCGAACATCACCGCCCCCGGCCTAGCGTAGTAGCTCTTGAGGTCCTTCTTGGCTATGGCCCAAGCGGCCATGAGGTCTAGGCGAATGTGGCTCGCACCCACAGGCATGTTCATCCCCCCGTGAGCCTGACGAACACGTCCTCCAAGGTCGGGCCCGAGGTGTTCAGACTCAGGATCCTCAGCCCCTCTGCCTTGGCCAGCTCGAACACCGCCTCCAAGACAGTGGGAGGGTCTCCTGTGTAGAGCCTGAACTTGTCTCCCTCCTCAAGCACCCCCTCAACGGACGGCAGCCCTTCGAGCCTCTGCCTCAACCAGGACGGGCGAGAAGAGAAGGACACCACGACCGAGTGGGTCTTCTCGACTATCATCTTCAGCCTCTCTGGCGTATCTATGGCTGCTATCCTGCCCCGGTTTATCACGGCGACCCTGTGGCAGAGCGTGTTGGCCTCGTCCATGTTGTGCGTGGTGAGGAAGATCGTTGTGCCGTTGTCGTTCAGCTCCCTCACGATCCGCTTCACAAGCCTGGCCGCCTGGACGTCGAGCCCTGAGGTAGGCTCGTCCAGGAAGAGCACCTCCGGGTCGTGCACCAGAGCCATTGCTATTGACAGCCTCCTCTTCAATCCCTTCGATAGCTTTCCGGCCTTTTGCTTTCTCCTGCCGTAGAGTTCAAACATCTCCAAGATCTCCTTCGCTCTCCTTTTCCTCTCCTCCCTGGGAACGCCGTGGATCTCTCCGGAGAACATCACGTTGTCCCACACGGACAGCTCCGCATAGACGTTGGAGCCCTCGGGCACCAGCCCGATGACCATCTTCGCAGCCCTGGGCTCCCTGACCACGTCGTGCCCGGCCACCCTGGCGGTCCCGGAGGTCGGTTCGGTGAGGCCCGTCAGCATCCTCACGGTCGTGGTCTTTCCGGCCCCGTTTGGCCCGAGGAAGCCGAAGATCTCTCCCCTCTCCACGGAGAAGGACACGTGATCCACCGCCAGCAGGGGGCCGTAGTACTTGGTCAGCCCCTCCGCCTCAATTGCCTTCTCCACTCCCACCACCCCACGTCTTCTCGTAGAACTCGAACAGCTCCTCGAAGAGTCTCCTCCTCGCCGAGAGGGCCTCTAAACCCCCCCTGAGCGTCTCGACCCCCGCTTCCGTTATCTCGTAGACTCGCTTGTCGCCTCCCGCCGCCCCCTCCACCCACCGAGAGGTCAGGAGGCCCCTCCTCTCCATCCTCCTCAGCGCGGTGTAGACGACGCCGGTCTCCGGGGCGTAGTCGCCAGACGTCATCTCTCTCACCCTCTCGATAATCTGGTAGCCGTGAACCGGCCCCTCATACGCCAGCCTGAGTATCAGGAGCGGTATCAGGCCCGGAGGGCCTGACCGGCAGTGGCCTCGGCACCCGTTCATATCAGCGGTAGGCGTATCAGTGATATGTATATAAGTGCTTTTGTTCGCCGGAGTTGTCGACGCTTCGTGAAAGTTCCGTTTCACGACGCCAAGCTCCCGCCGCCCCTTTGTTAGGTATATTAGTCAAACAACGTAGTTTAACCATGATGAGCGTGGTCAGGGTGTACCGGAAGGGCATAGTGGCCCTCCCGAAGGCCGTCAGAGAGAGCGCCGGGATAAGGGAGGGGATGCTCCTGCTTGTCGAGGTGATTGATGGAAAGATCGTGATGTCCCCTCTCAACCTCTGGGAGAGGGTCTGGGGCTCCGGCGCCGGGTTGGGAACGGCTGAGGGGGCCGAGAGGGAACTCGACGAGGAGGAGGCCGAGAGAGCTCGGGTGAGGGCCCGTGATTGGAAAGAGGGGTAGGGCGGGCAGAGACAGGGTTATCGTGGACACCTACGCCCTCATGGCCATGGTCTTCGGGGAGCTGTCCCCGAGGGCGGAGCGTGTGCTGCGCGGGATCAGGGAGGGCGAGTTCGAGGGGCTCGTCCCCCCGACGGTGCCATATGAGTTCGCCGTCCACTGGCTCAGGGGCAGGGTGCCCGGGCTCGGCAGCATGGGGGAGGTCAGGGCCTTCTTCTCAGCCTACTTCAGGGTGCTGGAGATGACGCTCGAGGACTACCTGGCGGCCGCGGAGATAAAGGAGAGGGGCGACGGGATCTTGGCCTCCTCCGGCGACCCGGAGCTGTCGGCCAGGAGGCTGAGCCTGACGGACGCCACGGTCATACGCGCCGCCCGGGCGGAGGGTGCGCCGATCCTGACTGGAGACGCCGACCTTTCCTACGTGGCCAAGAGCCTCGGCGTGGAGGTCGTGTGGTGACCCCCCGGCCCCGGCCGGGTAGGGGGGCCGACCATCGACGGCCAGGGTCGCGGCCGCGCACATTCCAGGGTTACCCTGATTCGGTGGGCGGCGGCCCGCTCAGCGCAAAAAATGTAGAGGAGTGGGCGGAGATCAGGCCTCCACGCGAGACGGCCCCTCGACCTCCGAGTGGGTCTGAGGCTGGGAAGCACCCCCCTCGACTCTCCTGCGGCTGACCACGATCAGCAGGAGGACCAGCAGAACGACGAGGGCGGCGAGCAGGAAGACGATCAGGTCCGGCCACAGCCTGATCTCCAAGAGCCCGACCATGCCACCACCCTCTCGCGGACCGGGGCTCGACTCGGGGGGCCTGGTCACCCTGCAGCCGGCCTCGGTGCAGCCAGGCTCGGGCGTCCCGCCAGCCCCAGCTCCCGAGACCGAGAGCCCGATGACCTTCTCGTCTTGGGCGCCCCCGGCCGTGGCCCTCACCCTGATCGTGTAGCTCCCGGGAGATTCGGCCCAGAGGTAGAGGATGACGCGGTCGCCCGGGGAGGCCTGCTGGGCCGAGAGCTCGTAGTGGACCCCGGGATCCGCCTCGACCACCTCGAACGACGCCACGTCGGCATGGCCGTGGGTGACGGTGACCGCCAGCCAGGTCCTCACCTTCTGCCCGGGGGGCGCCGTTAAGGAGGGCTCCCCGACCAAGAGCTCGATGGCCGCCGCGGCTCCTCCCGGCGGCGGGCTCGTCTCAGGCGAGGTCGGGGTCCCGGCGGCGGACTTGGACTCCACGTTGAGGAATGCGGAGGTCGACCTGTGGATCCCGCCGCCCGCCGCGATCAGCATGAGCTCGTACGTTCCGGGCGGGGTCCCCTCCGTGGGGAGGACCCTCACGTGCGCCGCACTCCCCGGGTGGACGGGGGAGCCGTGTACGATGAACTTGGACCCCTGGGGCGGGTTGACCAGGAAGAGGTCAACGTCCTCCTGGAAGTCCCCGACTGGCTGGACGTAGACCTCGAAGGTGGCCGCGACCCCCTGAGTCGTCGACTGCTCCTTCGGGGAGACTATCAGGTAGAAGTCGCCCTCCGCTCCGGCCGGGGGCTGCTCCGGCTGTCCCGGCTGGGGCTGGACCATGATCCACGCGGAGGCGGAGTCGAGGAGCTGGCCGGACTGACCCACCACCGTGATGAGGTAGTTACCGGGCGGCGCCCAGCCGGGTATCTGCACCGTCAGAGTCGCCTCGGGCTTGGTAGCCGCGGCAGGGTTGACCGAAGGAGGAGTAAGCGTGATGGAGCTGCCTGCGGGTCCCCCAGAGGCGGAGAGCTGGACCCAGTCCGAGAATCCGAAGTGAGGGATCACGTGAACGGTGAAGGTGACCGTGCCTCCCGCCTGCACCGACTGCAGGGCCGGGGTCATCTGCAGGCTGAAGGTGGGCGGGTACTCCGGCGGGGGTGGCATGGTCGGCGGCGGCGGGAGGGTCGGCACCGGGGTCGGGAGTATTGGTATCTGGGGTATGACTATCTTCGGTATCTCAGAGATCTGGTCCCACGGGATGTCTGGCAGCGGGACCGGCTCTCCCCCCTCGCCCTCCATCGCGGAGATTATGTCCCCGAGGTTCGGAGGGATGGGAGGATCTTGTGGGATGAAGGGGATGTCCGGCAGGCCGTACCCCTCCACCTCGTACTCTTTGGGACCGTACTCAACGTAGAGGACGGGCCCACCCTGGTTAGACTCTGAGGAACTAAATAGAAGCTGGCAGGTCATCCCAGGGCCCCACTCGTACCCCTCCCACTCTAGGAGGGGTGCCAAGGCCATGTAGAAGTCCCCCGCCTCCTGTATCCTGTCCCTCAGCTCGTCGGTCAGGTCTATGACTATGGGGCTCCCCGTGCTGGGGGTTACGTAGAACCCAGCGACGGGGATGACGTAGTCCCACGGATCCCAGGCGGCCCCCTCGTCCTTCATCCAGTGCCCCCAGGTGGTCTGATCCTCGAAGAAGATGTGGTCGAATTTGGCGATCGCGAACCTGCACAGCTCAGAGTAGTCGTCGCCCGGCAGGTCGTAGTAGAGGTAGGTCGCCGGAATTATCAGGAAGACCCTCTTGACCTCCCAGCCCCCGGGGTCCGGCAGCTCGTACTTGAGGAGCGTGATGACGTCCCACTTCTGCAGTATGGAGATGCAGGGCCCCCCGCCGCAGTACTGCCCCTCGGTCCACAGGTACCCAACGTCGAGGTATTCCATGTACCCGTAGTTGGACTCCTCATCCTCGGGGTGCTCGACTACCGTTAGGTCCGCGGCTGGGGAGATGTAGACCTTCAGGACATCGTCGGAGGGCGTCGACTGGACGGCCGTGAACGTTGCGGAGAGGAGGGCCGGCCCTAGGAGGGAAAGTATGATCAGTAATGTTTTGACGACATCACCATTGTTCATGCAGTCTACACTCTCCTAAACTGCGGCAGGACCTTATCACGATTTAAGTTATTACAGCCAGCCGCCGGCCCCGCGCCTGTAAACCTTGGCGACGCTCACTATGGTAGGTCAAGCTGAGAGAAAGGTTGATCCTAAAGGCTCCTTATGATGATATATTCAGAGCCGAGGCCAGAATAGCGTGAACCTACCGAGGGTCAAGATTCTCAAGCTGGGAACTCTCCTGGCCGAACCCGGGTCAGACGATCGCTATGTGACGCTTAGAGCCCTCTTGGGGGTTGGGGGCGGCTCGACGGTCACCCTGATCGAGTGCGTGGACGACAGGCTCATCCTGGTGGACACGGGATTCGACAGGGAGTGGGATCTCTCCGAGGAGAACGTGAAGAGGAACGCGAGATGCCTCAGAACTGCGCTCGAGGGTGAGGGGTTGAGGCCAAACGATGTAGACATCGTCTTCCTCACGCACCACCACCTAGACCACGCCGGGAACCTCCACATGTTCACGTCGGCCCTATGGCTGGGGTCGAGGCCGCTGGAGGGACGGATAAGGGGCCTTATGGGGGTGCGGGACGGGGAGGAGATCTGCCCGGGCGTCAAGGTGATCTACACCCCGGGGCACGTCGCATCACACGCGTCGCTGCTGGTGGACGCGGTCCTCAGGGGGAGACCCTGGGGGGTGAACACCCTCACCAGGGCCAAGGTGGCGGTCGCAGGGGACGCGGTGATCTCGGAGTCTTGGTTCAGGTCGGGCAAAGTCTACTCGCTTAACCGGGACTTCTACTCGGCCGAAGAGGCTAGGAGAAGCGCCTCGCTTCTGGCGAGGCTGGCCGAGGTGGTGATACCGGGGCATGGAATCCCTTTCACCACCGAGGGTTCCGCTTTTGACCGTCGCGCCGGGCCCGGATAGCCTCCGCCTGACCCGCCGGCTCCCTGTGGGTGATGAGCCCTCGTGGTCGCGGCGCTAACGTGCGCGCTCTCAGATTCGGCGCCCCCGCGCCTCCAGCGGACGTGAGACCCGACAACCCTCTTGAAGGCTTCGGGGGTCATCACCAAGTCGGTTGGCAGGCCGTGATCCCTCAGGAACTCCAGGAACCGCGTCAATCGTGAGGAGGTGGATCCTGAACTCCCGCAAGGAGGCGTAGATGAGGTCGTCAATCAGGTCCCTGTGCCCCAGTGAGTATAGCTCCATGGCCAGCGCGCGCGAGCTGAGCGTCCCTTTGGATCCGAGCCTCCGCAGGGGCCGACCGCTCAGAGCGTCCCTATGGAGGACAGGTAGGCCTCTACCTGCTCCACCGTCGGCTCCACGACTGGCGGCGTCCCAACGGCCTCCACCACCACATCCGGGTCCTTCAGGCCGGAGCCTGTGATCTCCACCACTATGAGGTCGGTGGGATCCACGACCCCCTCGTCCTTGAGCCTGATCAGGCCCGCCAGGGACGCGACACCTGAGGGCTCGGCGAATATCCCCTCGTACCTCGCGAGGAGGCGCTGGGCCTCGAGGATCTCCTCGTTCGTCACAGCCACGGCCGTCCCGTTTGACTCCCTTATCGCCGTGAGGGCCGCATCTCCGTCCCACGGGAACGGGTCCTCCAGTCCTGTCGCCACGGTGTCGGGCTTCCCCCACGGCTCGATCTCGAAGGGTCCCCTGCCCTGCTGATAGGCTCTGACCAGGGGTGCGCACCCCGTCGACTGCACCGCGGCTATCCTCGGGAGGTCTCCGACGAAGTCAAGCTCCTTGAACTCCTTGAAGCCCTTCCAGTTGCCCGCCAGGAGCCCTCCTCCCCCCACGGGGATCATGACCCAGTCCGGCGCCATCCACCCCAGCTGCTCGAGGATCTCGTACGCCATGGTCTTGTTCCCCTCGAACTGGTAGGGGTTGAAGGGGCCGAAGCTTGGGGAGGGGTACCAGCCGTGCCTCCTCACCATCTCGACCATCATCTTGACCGTGGGGTCCTCGTCAGTCTCCCACTTCAGCCGGACCACCTTGGCCCCGTAGAGCTGGAGCTGGGCCACCTTCCCAAGACCGGCGAAGTGCGGGACGAAGGTGATCACATCGATCCCCGCCTTTGCTCCGAAGGCCGCGAGCGCGGCGGCGGCGTTCCCGCTAGACGCGGTAACGGCGGTCTTTACGCCGAACTCGATAGCCTTAGCCACGCCGACGGCCATAGGCCTGTCCTTGAAAGACCAGGTTGGGTTCCTGGTCTCGTCCTTCAGGTACAGGTTCCTGAACCCAAGCCTGTCCGCCAGCCTGGTCGCCCTAATCAGCGGAGTGTTCCCCTCTCCCAGGTATACAACGGGGGTATCCTCCTCAATGGGAAGGAGCTCGCGGTACCTCCAAGTGCCCCCGGGCCTGAGCTCCAGCTCCTCCCTCGTCAAGACATCCGCTATGGCGTCGTAGTCGTAGTGGATATCCAGCCGGCCGTCCATGTTGCTGCAGAAGTAGACCCTCTCTTCCGGGCTGTGCTCCTCGCCGCAGCGGGCGCAGACGAGCTTGGTCACGTACATCTGGACCTCATGTCTCAGCGGGTCCCAAATTTTAACTGCTCCGCAGAGGCGAAGCCCTCATAAGGGGGGCCGGGTCGAAGTCTGGAGGGTGCTCAGCTACAAGGCGCGTCTACAAGACCTACGGTTACCTCTCCGTGATAAACGGTGTCACGGTCGACTTCGAGCCTGGGGTCGTCCACGCGCTTCTGGGACCCAACGGATCCGGGAAGAGCACCCTCATCCGGATGGCGGTCGGGCTCACGAGGCCCGACTCCGGGAGGGTCACCGTGGCCGGGGTCAACCCGGCCGAGAGTCCGGAGGAAGCCAAGAGGGTGGCGGGCTACGCGCCCGAAGAGGTGACCCTGTACGACAGCCTGACCCCCAGGGAGACCCTGGAGCTGGTGAGCTGGGCCCACGGTCTGGACGAGAGGCGCGCGGACAGGTTGGAGAGACTCTTTGGGCTGTTCGGGCTAGATGAGGAGGGAGACAGGCTCGTTGGGGAACTCAGCCTTGGAGCCAAGAGGACGATCCTCCCGTTCTCATAATTGACGAGCCCTTCTCGGGGCTGGATCCGGAGGGGGGCCGCCATCCTGAGGGAGGTGATGAGGGAGGAGGCTGCGAGGGGGAAGACCGTGGTGTTCACCACCCACGTGATGCCCGTAGCCGAAGCTCTTGCGGATGTGGTCACTATCCTGCACATGGGCAGGGTCGTGGCCAGGGGAAGGCCGGACGAGCTAAGAGAGGCTGTCTCCGCCTCGAGCCTGGAGGAGGTCCTCCTTAGGACGACGGGGATCGACGAGAGGATCCGCTCGCTGCTGAGGGTCCTGGAGGCGGGGGCTGATCCGAGATGGGCCAGGAGTATGGCGTGAGGAGGCTCGCCTCGCTCCTGGCTAGGGAGGCGGCCTACAGGGCGGGCGCCGGGAAGAGGGCGGGAAGATCCTCGCTCACCCGGTTTAACTCAATCTGGGCCATCCTTCTCGCCTCCTACTCAACACTCGTCGGAGCTTCGTCCGCCGCGACCCCCTGATAGCGGTGAAGCTCCCCCCGGCCTCCCTGCTCCTCGGCGGCCTGGCCGGATGGGTGGCCGTGTACCTGCTCGCCCTGGAGGGGAAGGGGGTTGAGTTCCTCGCCACCCTCCCCGTTGGAGTGCGGGAGGTCGTCCTGTTCAAGTCTGTCCTGTCCACCCTGATCTGCGTCCCCCCGGCGGCGGGGATCGCCGCGCTCGGAGTCAGGTTGGGCTCCTCGCAGGCTGGAGCCGCGTCGGGGGCGGCGTATCTGGCCGCGGTCGCGTCCTCGTCGGCGCTCATCTCCTCAAAGCCGATTACCTCCGTATCCCGGGGAGATGAGAGGGGTCTCCGGTCCCTACACTCGGTCAGCGGCACGGAGACCCTTCTGATGCTCGGGACGTCGGCCCTATACGCCCGGGCCTGGCCTGGGTGGCCGACTTGGTAGTGAGGGCATCCCTGGAGTTCGGGGCAGCCTGGCCTGGTGGGCTGCCTGCTGGATCCTTGCCGTCCTCCCGTTGGCCGTTGTGAGGGAGGTGCTCAGCGAAACCTGGAGGCCAGGTTCCTGAGGTGCTGGCTTATCCCGCCGAGCCCGAGGGTCATGAGGACCAGGCCCAGCAGGACGGTGACCGGCTCTCTGATGACTACCAGGAAGGACCCCAGGACCGTGAGTCCCCCGAGCCTGTCGAGCTTGAACCCGATCGGGGTTGCCTTCGCCACGTCGTGGGCCAGCAGGCCGATGACGGCCATGGGCAGAACCTCGCCCACAGAGCCGAGCGCGGACGCTAGGTTCCCCTGAGGCGCCAGGAGCTCCGCCGCGAGGGCCGCGGCGGAGGCCCCAAAAAGGGCCCCAGCCGCCCTCGCCCTCCCCGGTCGAGGCCAGGAGAGGGCCCACGTTGCGTGGGCCATGGCCGCGAGGAGAACGATCAGATAGACCCTGGAGGACAGCAGGAGGACGAGGGACCCAGCCAGGTATCCGACTACCGAGAACAGCGGGTAGAAGGCTGTCAGCCCCACCAGATCCCCGAGCTTAGCCAGCCTCCTTGGATCCGGGGGACTGGATCGCTCGTTGTCCATCGAGATCACCGTGAGGCTGAAAGGAAAAAGTGGGAGGGGCGGCTCAGAGCGGGGCCGCCTGGGAAGCCAGCTTCCTCTCGACCTCGTCGATCCTCTTGGCCAGCTCTGGGTTCTCCCTCTCGAGCCTCTCCAGTCGGAGCATGTAGAGTTCCTCGGAGTTCTTGGTGAGCAGATCCTTGATGGAGACGCCGATGGCCTTGGAGCCGGTCCTAAGGGCGAAGACGAGTAGGCCGACCCAGAGCAGGATCCACAGGAGCCAGATGACGATCTGCCCCGTGTAGCTCTTGGCGATCATGGCTGGCAGGAAGGTGGTGTCGGTGTACGGGTAGCCGCCCATGAGGCCATCCCAGAAGTCCCTCGCAAGTGTGTACGGCAGGTATCCGAGGTAGAAGAACGGCCAGATCAGCAGCCCAGTTATGTAAAGCATCCCGGTCCTCCCGTAGTTCCTGAACTCGCAGCCGAGCATGAAGACGGTCCCCATCCCCAGGAGGAACCCGCCGAAGAGGTCCATGGGCAGGCTGGTCATCTCTCTTATCGCAACGCCGGTGTGGTGGAACTCAAGACCCGTGGCCGCGGCGTAGGCCTCGGCAAAGCTCTCTGTTGCCCAGTGGTGACCCTCCATTATGCCGAAGACGGCGAACCCAATGAAGAAGGCCGTGCTAGCTATGATGATGTGGACGGCAAGTGCCGTGAACGGCTGCATGGCCATGAATATCGTCCTCAACGAGTAGGGCATCTTCCACTTCTTGGCGAACCCCAGCTCGTCCCTGGCTATCATCGGACCCATCTCGGCGTTGAGCACGGCGCACTCCGTGCCTATCCCCGTCTTAGCAACGGACGCGCCGAGCAGCCCGCCGACGATGAGCCACAGGACTATGTTTGGCAGGTTCTTGGCGTTGATCATCACGCCCGCCATCTTCGTCTTGGCGAGGCTGTCGGCCCAGCCCATCTTGATGGCGTAGTCCACGCCGAATATCGCGTTGATGACGATCACTATCGCGAAGATAGCCCAGAACGCGTAGAGGGCCAGCCTGAGCCAGTCTCTGTTTGGGTTGTAGGAGTCGTCGAGGGTGAGGCCGTCTGCCCAGCCCCTCTTCTTGGCCTCCTCCACGTACCACTTGGTCTCCTGGGACTTGAAGTACTGCACCAGGCCGAACTTGCTCATTATCGCTATTCCGATCGCCGCGGCTATCGTGGCCGTGATCATCACCACGAAGCTCTTCACGTTCAGCGCCGACCATCCGCCGAGGAGGTGGTGGAGCGTGCAGCCTCCTGCCACCCTGGTGCCCCACGCGAACATGAAGGCCCCGAGCGCCGTGAAGACGTAGAAGGTCTTGGGGTACCTGACCCAGGTCCTCGTCTCTCCCTCGAGCCAGACCAGGACCAGCCCGGCCAGCAGGGCGCCGATGATTATCCACTGGATCGACGGCTGGTAGTCGGGCTTGGTGGCTATGAGGCTCCGGCCGAAGAGCCTGGCCTCGAGGCCCGCGAGCATCCTGGCCATGCCCGAGGTGACGCCGATGAACTTGTGCTTTGGGTGGCCGTAGGGGATGAACCAGTAGTTGATGGCCTCGGCGAGGCCGGTCATGACGCCCGCGGTCCACCAGGGCCACTGCTTCCCGAGCCAACCGGTCTTCGACATGAGTCTACCTCCCGGAGGCTTGCTGCGGGCGCGCGTCGAGCGCGCTCCTATAAGTGTTATAACGCAGTTATTGCCCAAATCTGGGCCGTTGCTGGCACATAGTGCCCATAACTATCGCTTTTTGTGGCCAGAAGGATGAGGTCACAGGGCGACCCAGACGGCGGTCCTGCCCTCCCCGACGGCCGTCACGAATCCGGCCTCGCGGAGAATCCTCAGGGCATTGTTCACGGTCCTCCTCGGGAGCCCGGTCATCCTGACTATCTCCCGGGTGGGAAGGGGCCCCTCGTGCTTGAGCAGGTAGTAGACGAACTTGCTGGAGGGGCCGCCCGGGACGTCCAGGCTGCTGGGCATCATGAAGGTGTCCCCCCTGAGGCCCAGCCTGAGGCTCTCGAGCGAGAGTACCTCCGACGGCGATATGTTCGCCAAGTTGACGTTCGGTCCCAGGTACTTGATCAGGGCAGCCTGCTGGTGCGTGAAGGGGGCCTCGAATACGAGGCTGTCCGGGCCGAAGGTCGACGCGAGGGAAGTTAGCCAGCCCCACCTGATGTTGCCGTGTGAGTCGAAGATGCAGGCCGATTTGCCAGATTCCCTGCCCTCGATTACCACCTTCCACGCCACCCCGTGCTTCAGGATGCCCGAGATCTCGCCTATCACGGCGGACAGGGGCATTTGTCTCGCCGGATCCTTCTTCCCCACCTCGGCGAACACCCTGAAGCCCCTGTCGCTGGCCTCCTCTATGAGCCTCAGGCGCCTCTCCAAGGGTATGTCCACGCTGCCCGAACTAACCTCCACCGCGTCAAACCCCAGCTCCCACAGCCGGTCCAGGAGATGAGAGCTAACCCCCTTGACCTCCGCCAGCTCTAGGAGGGTTCCCCCGACGCCCACGGATATGTCCCACTCTTGGTAGGTGCGGACCCGGTCGGTCAGGTCTCGAAGGTCGACTAGGAGGGGAAGGCCCCACCCGATCTTAGCGTAGTCCACGTACCTGGAGGCCATCTCGAGCCACTCCTCCGTGGGCCTCTGGGACAGCTTGTCGAGCACTATCGTCAGCCCAGCCTCCCGGGGCTTTCCCTCCCTCACCTCAGGAACCAGGTCCTCCATGAGCCACTCCGCCTTCCTGCCTCGGCCCCTCGGGCTGACCATCTCCAGGCCGCGCTCGGCGTTGCGGTAATTATAGTGTTGACACCCGGAGAGACCCGCGAGGGGGCACATCGACACCTAGTTCTGCCAAATCTTTTTACACCGGTCGAGAATCGGTCCTTGGGAGAATGCTCTCCTACCTCGACGTGACCAAGCTCTACGGTGAGGTCAAAGCCCTAGACGGCGTGACCGTCGAGTTCCGCTCGGGCGTCATCAACGCCCTGCTGGGTCCCAATGGCTCCGGAAAGAGCACCATGATGAAGATGTCCGTCGGCCTCGTCAGACCGGACTCAGGCCAAGTGAGGGTCGACGGCGTCGATCCCTCGAAGGATCCCGTCGCGGCCAGGAGGATCGTGGGCTACTCGCCCGAGGAGATCGTACTCTACGAGAGCCTCACGCCCGCAGAGCTGTTCTCCTTCGTGGGATCCATTCACGGCATCCCGAAGGAGACGCTCAAGGAGAGGGTGAACACTCTGATCCGCCTCTTTCGGCTGGAGGAATACATGGGAAAGCTCATCGGAGAGCTGAGCCACGGGAACAGGAGGAAGGTGTCAATAGCACTTGCCCTACTCCACGATCCTCGGGTGGTTATTCTAGACGAGCCCTTCTCGGGTCTGGACCCACAGGCTGGCAAGATACTAAAGGAGCTCCTGAGGAAGTACGCCAATGAGGGCAGGACCGTCCTCTTCTCGACGCACGTGCTCGAGCTGGCCGAGGCCGTGGCAGACAGGATCACCATACTCCATCAGGGAAGAGTGGTGGGGTTCGGCTCTCCGAAGGACCTGAAGGAGAGGCTGGCTGCAGCGGACCTGGAGACCGCCTTCCTGAAGGCCACGGGCCTTTCAGAGGAAGTCCGAGAGCTTCTCGAGACCCTCTGGGGATCTTGAATGGCGCGCTGGTCGGAAATCGCGGGCATCCTGGCAAAGGAGGCTTCCTACAGGGCCCGGAGGAGGGCGGGGGCCGAGAGATCCCGCCTGATCAAGCTTGTGGGCGGGGGACTCGTGAGGTCCAACCTGCTCGGCGCACTCCTGTTCACCGGCATGTCCCTGTTCTTCTGCATCGGCGCAGTCTTCGACCAGAGGTTCATAGTCCCCATGATGGGCGTCCTCGGCCTGGTGGAACTCCTCGTCGGGGCCTTCGCCACCGCCAGCACGGTGCACGTGATACTCACTGAGGGGCTCTTGGAGCCCCTCTCAACGCTTCCCGTGACCGAGTCCGACATCAGACTGGCCCTCCTGAGCGTTGGGGTCTACTGGGGTGGCCTCTCCATGGTGTTCGCCGTGATCCCGGGCGCCCTCCTGATTGCCGCGAGGAGGGGGATGTGGACGGTCGCCCTGTGGGGGACCTTGGAGGCCGTAGCCCTCCTGCTCTTGGCCTTCGGAGTGGGCTACCTCTTGGGGTCGCTCAGCCCGAAGTACACTAGGAGTAGGATCTCCAGAGCTCTACAAACTGTTGCCTGGCTCCTCTTCTTCGGGTTCGGTCTCTTGTTCCAGCTGCTGCCTCACCAGGCCGCTGGCTTCGAGGGAGAGGCTGGAGTCCCGGGGTGGCTGCTCTTGGTCCCGCCCTTCTCGTTCCCTGCAGCCGCGCTGGGCGTTCGAGAGGCCATCGCCTCGTCTCTGGCGTTCGCAGCCTTGAGCTCCGTAATCCTGAGGGTTGGCGCAGGGAGGCTGTGGAGGGCCGCCTCCTCCGGCCGATTCGCCTTACCCACGTCTGCGCCCACGGGGAAGTGGGTCATAACGGCTGGGAGACTTCAGCCCCTGAAGAAGGATCTCAGGCTCCTCGGGATGAACCCGAGGATGCTCGCCTCCACCGTTTACTACGCGGTGATCGGGCCCGCAATAGTCATCGCGCCGATGCTCGCAGATGTCATGACTGGAGACTCCGGGATCAGCCGCTTCCTCCCGGCGATCGGCTTGTTCTTCGGAGGCGTGGGTGGAGCAGGGGTCTACTACCTGTACGCCCTCGACGCCGAGGGGGCCAGGCTGCTCTACCACCTCCCCCTAACGAGGGGGGAGGTCGCGAGACAGAAGGCCCTGACGCTGGCCGCGACCGTGTCGCCTATAGTGCTCATCGTGGGGGTGGTTGGGGCACTCTCCGGCGGAATGCTGGCGGGCTTGGCGGCGGTGGTCACCTACGGGCTCACGCTGCTGGGATCGGCCATGCTCAACTCGGCGATCCTGGCCAAGAGACTCCCGAGGGAGCCCTCCGCCTGGACCCAAGAGACTTTCTCCAAGGGAACCCTGGGGCTCCTCATGCTGGCGGAGTTTGTCGTCTTCGGCGCCGCTGCCGCCGCGGCCGTCGTTCCGGCGATGCTGTTCGGAGGAGTTGGAAGTGACCTGCTCTCGACGGCCCTGGCGCTCATAGAGTCGATATTTACCCTCTACCTAGGGTGGAAGTGGACGAGGGGGTTGAGAGACCCCCTCTGAGCACAGACACTACGCCAGGAGGTCCTCGTACTCGAACTTGGCCCCGTACTTGCTCTTGAAGGTCTCCCTGAGCCTAGTGGCCACCTTGTCGGCCTCTTCCATCACGCGCTCCTCGTCGTAGGCCAGCACCTTCCCGTTCTCCATCAGCACCCTCCCGTCGACAACCACGTCCTCCACGTCCCCTATGGTGGCTGAGTACACGAGCGACCCGACGGGGTCGTGCACCGGCCATATCCAGGGTCTCTTGGCGTTGAGCACCATTATGTCGGCCCTCTTGCCAACCTCGAGCGAGCCTATCTCCCGCTCCAGCCCAAGGACCCTGGCCCCGTTGACCGTGGCCATCTCCAGGACGTCCCAGGCGGTTATCACGGACGCATCCAGCTTCGCCACCTTGTGGAGGAGGGCCGCGAACTTCATCGAGGTGATCAGGTCGTGATTGTCGTTGCTGGCCGGCCCATCCGTTCCCAGGGCCACGTTCACGCCCGCCCACATCATCTCGGGGATCTTGGCTATGCCCGAGGCTATGTACATGTTGCTCACCGGGTTGTGGATCACGTGGGCCCCCGTCTCGGCCAGCATCTTGATCTCCTCGTCTGACACCCAAACCGAGTGGACCGCGTGGTACCTGGGCCCGAGAACGCCCAGTCCCTTCAGGTAGGTCACGTCAGTCTTTCCATGCACCTTCTTCTGGAGTTCCTGGTCCCCCATTGACTCCCCCGTGTGCACATGGAGGGGCACGCCGTACCTGTCCGACAGGTCCTTCGCCCTCAGCAGGAACTCGTCGGAGGCGAAGCAGGGGTGCATCGGCGCCACCCCCACCATTATCCGGCCGTTCTCAGCCCCGTGGTACTTCTTGATCAGCCTCTCAGCGTCGGAGATGATCGTGTCCACGTCCTCAAGCAGGGGCTCGTGGGCGTTAATCTCGTACCCGCCCCTGGGCACGCAGCCCCTGATCCCGGACTCGATCATGGTGTCCAGGACCTCGTCGTAGAACCTCCCGCCGTAGTGGTTGTCTATGATCGTGGTGACGCCGGACTTCAGGTTCTCGATTATCCCCAGCTTCGACGACACCCTCACGTCGTCGGCCGTCATCTCAGCCAGCATGGGCCAGACCGAACTCCTGAGCCACTCCAACAGGGGCTTGTCAACGGCCAGCGTCCTTATCAGGACCTGGAACATGTGGTCGTGTCCATTCACCAGGCCGGGAAACACCAGCCTGCCGGGCCCGCCCAGCTCCCTCTCGAAGGGGCCGAACTTTTGCCTAGCCTCCTCGGCCCTGCCCACAAAGGCGATCCTGTCTCCCTCAACGACGACGGCCCCGTTCCGGTAGATCCTCCTCTCCGGGTCGACGGTAACTACGTAATCCCCGAAGACGGCCAGCTCGGCCATCAGAAGACACCGGCCGAGCCAGCGGGGGATTCCTTATTTCTGTTTGGACCTTTTGGCCTTCCTGCCCTTCTTCGAACCGGTCGACCTCAGCTTGAGGAAGGCCAGCGCCCCGCCGACGGCGGCCGGCGCGGCCAGGGCCAGAACCCAAGCTGGGAGGCCGACTCCGGAGGAGGGCTCGACGTAGTACCTCCCGACCAGCTCGCACAG
Organism: Thermoproteota archaeon; assembly: GCA_027491415.1. Classification (GTDB taxonomy): domain Archaea; phylum Korarchaeota; class Korarchaeia; order Korarchaeales; family Korarchaeaceae; genus DRBY01. The sequence continues at coordinate 52,144 of JAOZFH010000055.1, forward strand.
CTGGTTTGGCTGGGTCTCGCCGACCTTGGCGAACTTCACCTGCCCGTCGGGCCCGACGACAACTATGGTCGGGACGTACAGGAGCCTGTAGTCCAGGGCGACCTGCTGGGTCGCCTCCGCGAACTCCCAGCCGTCGACCCTGTGCTCCTCGAATAGCGCCCTGTCTGCCTCCTCGTCGCCGCTGACGCCGACGAGGAGCACTGTGGCCTTGTCAGAGTTGGGGCAGTAGGCCCACTCCCCGGAGAGCTGGGTTATCTCCGCCTGGCAGTGGGGGCAGTAGTGGGCGAAGAACACCAGGATAACGGGCTTGCCCTCTGAGAGGAGCTCGGAGAGCGTCAGGTTATACCCATACGGCGATGCCAGCGTAAAGTTCGGGGCCTGCGTGCCTACCTTTGGCTGGGCGATTGCGGACGACGCCCCTGTGACCAATAGAATGGCGGTCGCCAGGGTGATTAGTCTAAGACGTCGGTTCAAACTCGACCCCCGCGGCCGAACTGGGACTCGTATATTTCCCTCACCCTGTCGATCGTGTCGGCCTCTTCCGGAGACTTGTCGTCCCTGATCCTCACTATGCGGGCGAACCTGAGGGCATAGCCCGACGGGTACTTGGGGCTCCTCTGGACCTCGTTGAAGGCGACCTCCACCACCACCTCGGGCCTCACCCTGATGAAGCTGCCCCTGTCCTCCACGGCTATCTCACGCAGCCTCTGCGTCATCCACTCGAACTCCTCGTCCGTCAGGCCCTTGAACGTCTTTCCGACGACTAGGAACTCGCCGGTCTCCGGGTCCCTGGCGGCGAGGTAGTAGTCGCTGAACCACCTGTGCCTCCTGCCGTAGCCTCTCTCCGCCGCCACTATGACGAGGTCCAGTGTCTTGGCCCGCTTGATCTTCAGCCAATGCTTCCCCCTGACCCCTGGGATGTAGGGGGACCTGAGCCCCTTGGCCATGAGGCCCTCGTGGCCCTCCGACAGCGCCCGCTCCAGGAACTCGCCAGCCTCGCCGGGGTCCCCGGAGACTATCGTGGGGACGATGCGCAGGGGCTCTGATATCGCGTCCTCCAGCGCGCGCCTCCTCTCGAGGTAGGGCTCGTCTATCAGAGGCCTCCCGTCGACCATGAGGGCGTCGAACAGGTAGACCCTCAGCGGTATGGACTGAATCAGCTCGGGGGTCACGTTCACCCTCCTGAATCGCCTCATCAGGACCTGGAAGGGAAGCGGCCGACCCGACTCGCCGACCGCTATGACCTCTCCCTCCAGTATCACCTCGTCCGCCCTCAGCCCATTCAACACCGCCTCGACCACGTCTGGGATGCTCCGCGTCACGTCCGAGAGCCTCCTGCTGAACACCCTAACCCTGCCCCCCCTCGCGTGAATCTGGACCCTGGCTCCGTCCAGCTTGTACTCGAAGGCTGCTCGTCCGCCGAGCTCCGCGAGCGCCTCGTCCACGGTCTCGGCCGTCTGTGCCAGCATAGGCCTGAGGGGCCTGAAGACCTCGGGCCTGAGGGTCCTGGCGGCCTGGGGACCTCCCCTGGCCGCGGCCTCTATGACGGCGGCCGGATCTCCGGTGACCATGACGGCCCTCTCGACCTCCTGCCTCGACAGGCCGTAGGCCTCGGCGATGGCGTCGATCAGGAGACCCTCGCTCAGGCCCAGCCTCGTCTCGCCAACCATCGCGTTGACCAAGAGCCAGGCCTCCCTCGGGCTGGCCCTGGAGAGGAGAGACCTCAGGATCGCCTCCTTCTTGGCCCTGGATCCGGGGCCGCTGGCGGAGGCAATCGCCTCCAACTGAGCGTAGACCTCCCCCAGCGTGAGCTCCTCCTCGAACAGCGTGGCCTGCCTTCGCCTAGGAAACGCCTCGAAAACCCTCCTGACAGCGTCTCCCAGGTCGACCCCCTCGGACGCCACCCTTCTGACCTCAGTCGGCTTGGCGGGGATCAGGGACTCAACAACCCTCCAGATCGTCGCCCAGGAGACGTCGAGAGATCTCTCGTCCCACGCCGGGAATACCTTCCCGGTGAGGATCAGGGCGGCCCGGACGGCGGCCTCAGGCTCCAGTCTCCTGAGGAGCGAGGCCATCAGCCTGACCTTCTCCAGCCTGGACGAGGTCGAGGCGATCTTCTCTGCAACGTCAACGAGCTCGGAGAACCTCGTGGGCCGCCCCCTCGAGGGAGGCAGGGGGAGAACCTATTAACCGGGCCCGCCCTCACGCTCCGCCAGCTCAGCAGCCTCCGCGATCATGTCAGCGATCTCCTCGGCGCTGGCCCCCAGAAACTCTATGCCAAACTTCCTGATGACCTTGAGGACCTCATCGCGCGACGGCTCGACGCCAGATAGTGATTCCTCGAAGGCCTCCAGGGCTCCCTCGGGGTAAGCGAAGAAGTCCCCTGAGATCACGACCCTCCTTAGCCTCCCAGCCTCCACCTCTACCTCCACGTCGACGGTCTTGCCCCCGACGCACCTCCTCCTGACCCTTGCGGCTCCCAAGCGGCTCACCTCCCCAGGTTCCACGCTTCCCTCCCGTACCTCTCCCTGGCCAGCCTCTCCGCCTCAGCCAGCTCCCGGTCGGTGGGCTCTCCCCGCTGAAACTCGGCGCCAAGGGCCTCCTCGAACCCCCTGAGCATGGCCTCCTGGACCTCCTCCCGAGAGATCCCCCTTCCCAGCTCGATGGAGACCGTCGTCACCCTCTCCCTGATGCTTGACACCCCGTGAGACTCGAGCTTCTCCCTAGGGGCCCTGAGCAGGCTCGCAAGCGTGTCAAGGTCCGTGGCGTACATCAGCGTGCCGTGTTGGAGCAGTGCACCCGCCCTCCTCACTTGGGCGCTTCCGGAGATCTTCTTCCCGTTAACCACCACGTCGTTCACTGGGACGAACTGGGCCCTGAGGCCTAGGATATCAAGCGCCTTGACGAGTCCAGAGCATATAACCCGGTAGCTGTCCAGGATGCTCCCTGGGAACAGCCTCACAGGCGCCACGACGGAATAGGTCACCTCGCCGAGCTCGTCGTGGTATACTGAGCCCCCACCTGTTATCCTCCTCACGACGGGGACGCCCAGCCTCCTGGCCGCATCGAGGTCTACCGACTCCCTGACCCTCTGGAACCGACCTATCGTGACGGCGCTGGGTTTGAAGGCGTAGAGCCTCAGAGTCGGCGGAGACTCCCCCCTAGAGACCGAGTTCAGGATCGCCTCGTCTAGGCCCATGTTAAGCGGCCCGTCGCCGTCAAGGAAGACCAATCTCCACCTCAGGGCCTCTCCCCTCCGCCGGCCCAACTCGGGATGTTTCTTAATCAACCTGTTCACCGCGCCTGCGATGCGAATCAGGGCCTCCCTTGGGACCCTTGCAGCCCTCGGGATGTCTCGGGTGCGGGTCGCGGCTGAGACTACCACAGCCTACCTGCTGCAGGCCCAAGAAGCCGGGTGCCTCGGCTCCTGTACCTTCTGCCCGCAGTCGAGGGTCTCGCAGTCCTCGAAGGAGCTCCTCTCTAGGGTCGAGTGGCCCGAAGTCGAGCTGGAGGAACTCGCAAGGAGGCTGGCCGCCGACCCCGGGCCAATAAGGAGGGTCTGCCTGCAGACCGTCATGTCGGAGGGTTTCGAGGAGGGGGCCCTGGAGATCCTCTCAACCCTCAGGGAGGCAGGAGTCGGGCTGCCTATCTCGGTGGCCATCACCCCCGTTGAAGAGAGTCTCCTCGAGCTGTTCAGGGTGCTCGGGGTGACCCACATCGGGGTGGGTCTCGACGCCGCCACCCCCGAGCTGGTAGAGAAGGTGGGCAAGCCCTTCAGCTGGGGCGAGTACTGGGACTTCACCGAGCGGGTTGTGAGGGTCTTCGGGCCCAGGAGAGCGCTAGTCCACCTCATATTTGGGCTGGGGGAGACGGAGGAGGAGTTCATCAGGGCCATGGCCTGGGCCTATCGCGTGAAGGCGGATGTGGCCCTGTTCGCCTTCACCCCCGTCCCAGGGACGCCGATGGCCTCGAACCCCCCGCCGGATCTGGGGGCGTACAGACGGATGCAGGCCGCCAGGCACCTCCTATCGAGAGGCGCGAGCCTGGACGAGGTGCTTGAAAGGCTCAGGAAAGGTGAGCTGAGGCCGCCCCCCGAGGCGACCGTCACGTCGGGCTGCCCCTGGTGCAACAGACCGTTCTACAACGAGAGGCCCTCGGGACCCATCTACAACTTCCCCAGCCTGGAGATGGCCCTCTCCGCAAAGGGTGAGGGGATTTGACCGCAATCGCCTTCTACCCGGGTAGGGCCTACCCCTCCGTCAGCGTCACCGGGCCAACGTGCCCGCTGAACTGCGACCTCTGCAGGGGCAGGTACCTGAGGGGGATGGCGAGCCCGCTGCCCGGGGAGACCCTGCTGGATCTGGCCAGGAGGCTGTCGGCGGAGGGGGCGAGGGGCATCCTGATAAGCGGGGGCTCCGACCTGAGGGGGAGGCTTCCGGTATTCGGGCTTCTGGATCAGGTGTCGGCCATCAAGAGGGAGCTCGGCCTCTACCTGAGCGTCCACCCCGGCCTCGTGGACAGGGCGGAGGCAGAGGCCCTCAGGCTGGCCGGGTTCGACTCCGTGGACTACGATCTGCCCCCAGGCGATAGGGCGGCTGGGATAAGGGGCTTCCCCTACTCCGAGTTCCTGAGGTCGCTGGAGGCCGTGACCGAAGCCGGGCCTGGAAGGGTGGTCCCGCACGTCACCCTGGGACTCCCGGGGGTGAGGCCGGAGGACGAACTCTCCGCCATAGAGGAGGTGGCGTCCCGGGGATACGACGAGCTGGTCCTGCTGGTCTTCATCCCAACTCAGGGCACGCCATTCGAGGGACTGAACCCGCCCTCGATGTCGAGGGTCCTGCCCGTCGTGAGGGAAGCCCGGAGGATCTTCGGCGGGGAGCTGTCGCTCGGGTGCATGCGGCCGAAGATCCTGAAGAGGGCACTCGATCCCGCGGTGGTTGAGGAGGGTCTGGTGGACAGAATCGCCGTTCCAAGACCTGAGCTGGTCAAGCAGAGGGGTCTCGAGACGGTCGCGGCCTGCTGCGCCGTCCCAAGGTCCGAGTTCGGCAGGTTCCCCAGGGGGTTCCGCCCGTAGCCTCCCTTGGGTGGGGATCACGGGGCTAGGAGGGCCCACAGGCATATGACGACGAGCAGGGAGCCCGCCGCCAGGTTCAGTACGTGGAGCTTCTTCGACCTCCAGACCTTGACGTCCCTCACCCTGCGCTCCAGCAGGCCCACCACGAGCAGGATCAGGACGAGCGGCGTCACGAAGATGGTGTTGTACATGCCGAGGAGGGCCAGCCTCTGGCAGCCCGGCAGCCCGGCCAGGAGCGAGGTGGCCACCAAGTAGGGTCCCGAGGAGCACGGGAGGAGGGTCACGCTAATCAGGAGGCCGGCGCAGAAGGCCAGCGGGACGCTCGCGGCGTGCGAGGTCCACTCCACCAGGCGTGAGGTGGTCCTGTAGAGCGGGTCGGGCAGGGGGGACTTGAAACTTCCGCCCAGCGACGTGATCACCTCGTAGGACCCCACCGCCAGTCCGAGTATGGCGACTGCATACTTGAGCCACGGGATAGTCGAGAAGACCCTGATCAGGCCGAGTCCGAGGGCGTAGTACGCCATGAAGACGGCCGCGATGAAGGCCCCTCCCACGCTCAGCGACCTCCTCTTCCCGCCGGCGGACATGGAGAGGAGCAGAAGTGCGGTGAAGACGCTGAAGGTGCACGGGTTCACGCTGTCCGCCAAGGCCGCTGTAGTCACGGGAATCAGGACCTCGGCGGCCGTCCTGGTGGCGGGGCCCGTAGGAGAGGATGCTCCGCCGAATATCTCCTCCAAGGAGCTTATGAGCTGCGGATCCTCGCTCTGGATAGTCGTGCCATTGTGCAGGACCAGCAGGATGCCGTCCCTCCGTGAAGCAAGTTCCCTCCAGAAGGACTCGTCGAGCTCGGGCACGCCCACCACGACCGCTACCAGCCGCCCGTTGCAGAACACGCCCGTGACCGGGATGTATCGCTCGTGGGCGGGCAGGTTCGGGAAAGCCAGGTCGTATATTCTGGCGAGCTTCTCGGCGTTGGTCTCGTTTCCATAGACCTCGTTAAACCTGAGGACATCCGAGCCAAACTCCTCCGTCAGGAACTTCTTCAACTGGACGCACGCTGGACAGGAACTCGACCCGTAGATGCAGAAATTCACGCTGCCCTGAGCTGAAACCACAGAGAGCCCCAGAATCAGCGAGACCAGCGCTGCGGCAGTGACGGCCTTCTTGAGCATCGGAGGTGAAACCTAGCAGGCGCATATAACCATTGATCAGCTGAAGTCAACCCAAGGCGCAACGCATATATGCTTTGTATGACATGTAACACAACGGTGATCGTGATGGCGGCGGAGAGGGAGGATGAGTTCAGAGAGGAGAGGAAGAAGGACGTCACGATAAGGGGCGTGGACTCGGACCTCTATGACAGGGCGGCTGAGATAGCCCGCAGGACAGGTAAGACCATCGGTGAGATCATCAACGAGGCCCTCGGGCTTTTCATCGACCTGACCGAGGGTATAAGGTCCGGCATCCAGCCGCTGGTGGACAGCGCCAAGGAGGCGAGCAGGAGGATCGGTGAGGGTCTCACCTCCGCGGTCCCCACCGTGATCTCCGACCTAGAGGAGATAGAGGTTACCAAGACCGACCTGGAGCAGTTCGGAAGGAGGGTCGTCTTCCAGAACATAGACCGCCTGATATTCACGGACGACGTGGACGCGGAGACCTTCGACAAGTACGTCGCCCTGATCAGAAACTGCGACGAGGTCAAACCTCCCAAGGGAGTGTCCAAGCTGCTGGTGCTCTCCAAGTGCAGGCGGGTGGAGAGGCTGGTCACCCAGTAGGGGAAAACCAATAAGCCAAGCCTGGAGCCGCCTGGTGCGTTGAAGATAACCTTCTACGGTGGAGTCGGGGAGATCGGGGGCAACAAGGTCCTGCTGGAGTGCGGCGGCTCCAGGCTCTTTCTCGATTTTGGGAGGAACTTCAGGCAGGAGGACTCCTTCTTCCAGTACCCGTTCGACCCCCCGCTCGACGTCGGCGACCTGATCAGGACGGGCATCCTGCCCGACATCGCCGGGCTGTACTCGGGGGGAGGGGCCGTCGACGCGGTCGTGGTCAGCCATGCGCACTCGGACCACTACGGCCACATTCCCCTGCTCGCCGAGGGCACGAGGGTCATGATGGGGGAGACTGCCTGGCTCATAGTCAGGGCCAGGCTGGAGGCCATGGCCAGGCAGACGTGGACCGACCGGGTGGATCACCTCGACGTGGAGACCTTCAGGACCGGCGACGAGCTCACCGTGGGGCCGTTTAGGCTCAGGCCAGTCCATGTGGACCACTCAGTCCCGGGAGCTTACGGCCTGCTGGTGGAGTGCGAGGCAGAGGGTCGGAGGCTCGTCTACACCGGTGACCTGAGGACCCACGGGGAGGCGTCGAGACTCACCGAGGACTTCGTGAGGGAGGCCTCAGACTGGGGCGCAGACGTGGCCCTCGTGGAGGGAACGAGGGTCGCGCCCGAGGCGGACCCCGAGGCGGCCGCTGCTAGGCTGTTCGAGCAGATGCTCGCCCTGAGGTTGGGCGACAGGATTCCGAAGAGGGTCGCGAAGGAGGCTAGAAGGGAGGGAGACGTGCTCCAGGAGCTGGTGGCGGTGGCCGACGACCACCCGGACAACCTCCTCATGGTCGAGGCCGCCTGGGCGGACATAGACAGGGCTCGGACGGTCTGGAGAACCTCCATCAAGACTGGCAGGAGGCTGGTGGTGGACGAGAGGGAGGCGTACCTTCTTCATAGGATGCGCGAGGATCCGGGGCTCCAGGGGCTCCCTGACGCCCGGGACCTCACGGTAATGGTTTGGCGGAGGAGAAAGTCCTCGGGCCCCGCGAGTAGGCGTCTCGCTGAGGCCCTGGAGGAGATTGAGGATGCCGGAGGAGAGGTGCTCGACGCCGACTCTGCGGCCAGGGAGGTCTGGTCAAACCCCGGCGGATTCCTGTTCTTGACGGGGCACCCCACCAGGGCCCTGAAGGACCTTATGGCGTCCGGCCAGGAGTGCCGCGGCAGGCTCACCTACGTGATGAGCCGGTCCGAGCCCTTCACCGAAGAGATGGTGATCGGTCTGGACAGGCTCCTCAACTGGCTGGCCCTCTACGGCGTCAGGAGCTACTACAGGATCCACGTGTCCGGGCACGCCGCCCCCGAGGAGCTGAGGGAGATCGTTGAGGAGATCGATCCGGCGAGGATCGTTCCGATGCACACCGAGCACCCGGACCTGTTCAGGCTCTACGTCCCGAGGGACAAGAGAGACTCGCTGATCGTGCCGTCCCTCGGCGAGCCGATATCGCTGGGCTGACCTAAGGGTCGTGCGAGACCTATAACGTGTCGCTGGAGAGCAAGTCGGATGGGTACCTGCCGAATCTGCGGAAGGAGCGGCGTCACGATCAGCGACGTCGTGGGAGTCTGCGCCGACTGCCTGAGGGAGAGTCCGAAGGAAGCGCTTGAGGTCGCTCTACAGGCCCACGGGAGGTGGAGGTCGCGCGCCGGCCTCCCGCCAGAACCGCCCAAGGACGCCGGTGGGGTGAGGTGCGAGTCCTGTGTCAACCGCTGCTCCATCCCGGAGGGGGGCACAGGGTACTGTGGGTTCGTCGTCAACGAGGGTGGGAGGCTCAGGCGCTCGACCGGGAGCTGGGACGTCGCGCCCGGGATCTGGTACTACGACCCCCACCCGACCAACTGCGTCTCGGCCCCGTTCTGTCCCGGAGCCACGTGCAGGGGCTTTCCGGCTTACACGGAACGCTGTGGGACCGAGACGGGGAGGGTCAACCTCGCGGTCTTCTACGGCGGCTGCGGGCTCGACTGCCTGTTCTGTCAGAACTGGGAGCACAAGCAGATGGCCCTCACCTTGGATAGAGTTATCTCAGTGGGGGACCTGGTATCGGCGGGACTCGACCGCAGGGTCACGTGCGTCTGCTACTTCGGGGGCGACCCGGCCCCATTCGGCGCGCACTCGCTTGCAGTCGCCAGGAGGCTCATCGAGGAGGCAGAGATGGACGGGAGGAAGTTCAGGGCATGCTGGGAGACCAACGGCACCGTCAACCCCAGGGTCGCGTGGGCCTGGATGGAGCTCGCCCTCAGGAGCGGGGGGAACGTCAAGATAGACTTCAAGGCGTGGACTCCCTCCATCTATCAAGCCCTCACGGGGATAGACGCTAGAGATAGGGTGCTGGAGAACCTAAGGCTTCTCTCCAAGGCCGTGGGGGAGAGGCCGGACCCTCCCCCCCTCACCGTCAGCGTGCTCCTGGTTCCCGGATACGTCGACGTGACCGAGGTCAGGCAGATAGCCAGGGAGGTTGCGAGGCTCGATCCCAGGATCCCCGTGGTCCTCTTGGGGTTCAAGCCCGACTTCCTCCTGAGGGATCTACCCACCACCAGCAGGTACCACGCCAGGCGCTCGGCTGAGGCAGCAGAGGAGGAGGGGGTGGAGGAAGTCTACGTCGGAAACCCCTGGCTCCTGGGATCTGCCTACTGACCGGGGGACTCACTCGGTGAGCACCTTGATCACTCCGTAGAGTATCAGAAGGCCCACCACTATAAAGGCCAAGTCGTAGATCACGTTTGCGACCCCGGCCACCTGCGGGTAGAGCCCGAGTATCTCCACCACCGGGGACCTCAGGGCCACGTACAGTATTGCGAGGGCCACCAGATCCAGCAGGCTTCCGGTGACGCCTGACGCGGCCTTGGCCCTGCTTGGAATGCTCTCCCTGTAGATGGACTCCAGGGGGCCCCCCAGGCCCTTCACCAGGCCAGCTATCACAATGGCCAGCAGGACGGCCAGGCCGTCAGGGAGCGTTATGTGGGGTCTGGTGACCAGGACTATTCCGCTCAGCTGGCCGTAGAACACCACGCGGAGGATCCACCAGAGGATGAACGCGATCACTATCGCGGAGATCTGCCTAACCAGCTGCTTGGCTCCACTCCTGGCGGACATGCTATCGCCTACCATCCCCGATATGGGTCATTATTTTAAGCGGCCTCTAAGGTCCCTGCCGACCTCCTGGTGGCTCCTCAAGCTCCCTGAGCGCCAGGTACAGCTTCATCAACAGGATGGAGTTCTCCCTCACGTACTCCTCGGCCTTAGCCCTCAGGTACTTGGTGAACCTCGGCCAAGAGGCCTCACCCCTCTCCTGGAGGAGGCTCGTAGACCTCTCCAGCTCCCTCCTCACGGCGTCCAGCGGAACTTCCTTTCCCCAGCCTATCGCCTCGGTGAGCGACTCGAGGGGTGCGACCTCTAGGTTCAGGAGGCGCCTCGCCATGGGGAGGACCTCGACCACCCTCCCCCGCTCCCTCAACCCGGACAGCATGAAGGCCAGGGAGGCCGACCCCGACTCCTGGAGGGTCTTCAGGGCGGAGTCCGCATCGTAGACCACGAAGGTGAAGCCGGAGTCTATGAGGGAGCCCATCGCCCGGGGGATCTCCTCCCAACCGCCGGGACGGAAGAACTCCCTCCATCCGACCTCGCTCGTGACGACCTCGCCGTCGTAAACTGCGGCCGCCACGAGGTTCACCTGCTCGCCGACGGGCAAGGTCACCGCGTCGAGCGCCGCGAGCTTGAGGGCCCTCGACGGCTTGGGTATCGGCACCTCCATCCCGGCCATCCTCAGCACGATCCTCTCCCTGAGGAGCAGGTACTCGACCGCCCTCCGAGCCCAGGCCTTGGCCAGATCCCACCTGCCCGAGGTGAGGAGCGTGAGCCTCGCCTGTTCGTCTAATTGCTCCATCAGGACGTCCGCCACGTCGTCGGGTTGGAAGGCCTCGACCTCCTCGAGGACCCTGCTCCAGTCGAGCGTCTCGAGGAGGCCGGCGCTCTCGGGCTCGTGCAGGGACATTACCTTCCTGTCGCCGACGTTGGCGAGGCTGTAGACTATGGACTCGAGCTCAATCCCCATCCTGAGCCTGAGGACCACCATCAGGGTGGCCAGGCCCACCCTCATCCACTCGAGGTCCTCGCCGGGCTCTAGCTCGACCACGATTCCGTAGGTGTAGTCCCTGTACCTCCCTCCGGTCGGGCCGATAACGGGAAGGCTCCGCCTGTCCACCACGAAGTAGGTCCTGTCGCCAGCTGTGACCGGCCTATACTTGCCGGACCTGACGACCCAGTAGACGCGGTTTGGCGTCTTCACCAGAAGGTCGAACCCCCTCCTCGGCGGGTCGACGACGCAGATCACCTCGCTGTGGAGCCGGCCCCTGTAGTAGTCTCCCACCACGTCCGGCTCCTCTCCCCAGCTCATCTTGACCCTGGCGTACTCCTCGTACGCGTGGGCTAAGGGGTCGTAGGAGAGGACGGTTCTCGTGTTGAGGGGCCTCTCCACCACGCCCGTGATGACCCGCCCCCTCTTGAGCAGGTCCACCACGACGGCGTTGGCCGAGTAGTCGATGCTCCCCGGCTGGAACCTCTCCACGAGGTCGCAGTGCCCTATGTCCTCCAGGTAGCGCTGCTCGCCGTCCTCCACCAGCAGGCGCTTCATCCCGTAGGGCGGGCCGAACTCGTAGAAGTTCATGTAGGACCAGGTCCTCTTCCCCTTCTGAGTTAGCCCTCCCGGCTCTATGAGGCCTAGCTCCTTCAGGAGCTCGACCTCTTCCTCGGTCAGCGTGCCTCTCAGCTCCGGGGAGGCTGCCTTGAACAGCCCCTCGAACAGGGCGCGGTACTTGTTCCTCGAGTTGATGAGGGCCTTCTCCAGGGGGAGCTCGACCCAGGTCCGGAGTGTCTCCGCCCCCCTGAGCAGGAGCTCCCTGTCCCAGCCGGACAGTGGTATGATGATGGACTCCGTGAACTCTATCTCCTCCCTCCGCCCCTTCCTGCCCTCTCTCTGCCTGAACTCCCTCACCGTGGGCGGGAGACCCACGTGGACGACCCTGATCACTCCGCCGATGTCTATCCCCTGGGCTAGGGTCCTGGGGGAGATGAGGACCGAGACCTCGCCCTCCCTCGCCCCCTTCTCGATCTCGGCCCTCTCCTCTTTCGGCACCAGGTGGTGGTGCGCGGCGACCCTCTCGGCCATCTCCCCGAGCTCGAGGGCCGCTCTCCTCCTGAGCTCCTCGGCGTATCTTATGCTCCTGGTGAAGACCAGGGTGACTCCCTCGTCGGACGCGTACTGGGACACAATCTCCGACGGGTCCACGGCGGGGCTGGGGACCTGGATGCCCGCCCACCTGGCCGCCTCTATGACCTTGTAGGCGGAGGTCCTGAACTCGTCGAAGTCCTCGATGGCCCTCAGCACGTCCTCGCCCACGCCCGCTTGGACGAGGTCCTCCCTCCTGTCCCTCAGCATCTCCCAGATGGCCCGGAGGTTCTTGCCCAGGACCACGTAGACCCTGTTCTCCGCCCTGAAGGGCCTCCCGGAGATCACCCTAGTCTTCCTGCCGTTGATCTGGGTCAGGAACTCGGCCAGCTCTTCCGGGTTGCCGAGGGTGGCCGTCAGCGCGGCCACCTGGAAGCTCCTCCCAGTGAGGAGCCTCATTATCTTCATCATGGAGAGGAGGAGAGCCAGCTCCCTCGGCCCGTAGAAGTCCAGCTCGTCTACAACCAAGAGGCCAAGGTCCTGGCAGAATCCCTTGAGTAAGGCCCTCCCGGAGACCCACCTCTTGAGCTCGTTCAGGAGAAACGCCGGGTTGGTCACGAGGATCTGGGACTGAGATATGGCAGATCTGAGGCCCCTGGTGCCGAGCTTCGACCGCATGGCGTTTCGCCTGGCCGCGTCGATGGCGAGGACCCTCACCCCCAGGGAATCGGAGTAGTCCTCCAGCCTCCTCAGCTGGTCGTTGGCGAGGGCCAGCGTGGGGTAGACGGCCATCGCCCTGACGCCGGAGCGGGCAGCGTGGACGAACCACGACTCGGTCTTACCGCTCCCGGCCCCAGAGATGAGTATCACGTTCTCTCCTCGTCCCAGGGCCTCTATGGCCTCGAGCTGGTGCCTGTAGAGCTTCTTCCCGGAGATAGCCTTCAAGAGTGGGCCCCCCGACGCCAGCTCGGGGAGGAGGTCCGCGAAGGTCTTCTGGGTCCTCTCGGGCCTCTCCGGAGGTTCCGTGAAGCTGTAGAACTCGTACCCAAGCTCCTTCAGGAGGCGACCGGAGTCGACGGGCACAACTGACCTCCGGGACCTCTCGGGATGGCAAGCGGATTAAATGATCTGGGTCCCTCCACGAGAGGTGCGCGCCTTGGACGTCGAGGCGAGGGAGTATGAGGACAGGATAGCCCGACTGAGGAGCTGGATGGAGGAGAGGAGAATCGACGTGGTCATGCTCGGCCCGGGGAGCAACATGAGGTACCTCTCTGGCACGGAGAACGCTGGCCTGCTCGTGGTACCCGCCGAGGGGGACCCGTTCCTCACGGCTCAGTACGCCTTCGGGGACGAGCTGGCCAGGCGGGAGTCCTTCCTCGAGGTCGTCGTGGTGAGGCCGAGGTACGGGACCTCTCCGAAGGACGTCGTCAAACCGAACCTGGTGGCGGAGGCCGCCAAGAGACTCCGAGAGGCCGGGCTCAGGATCAGGAGGGTGGCCGTGGAGAGGGACAAGGGGCAAGACCACCTGTCCAAGATCAGGAAGGGGCTCAGGAGGGGAGGGCGCAGGCCCACTCTGGTGGACGTGGGAAGGGCCATGAGGGACCTCAGGGCGGTGAAGTCGGAGGCCGAGGTGGAGCTCATCAGGAGGAGCTCCGAAATAGCCATAGAGGCGTTCGAGAGAACCGTGGCCGATCTGAAGGAGGGTCAGACCGAGGCGCACGTGGCGAACAGGCTGGAGTTCGAGATGAGGGAGCTCGGGGCGGAGGGGCCGAGCTTCCCCTCGATCGTCGCCTTCGGTGAGCACACATTCAACGCGCACCACGTCCCGACCCAGAAGAGGCTGGAGAAGGGTCAACTGGTACTCTTCGACTTCGGAGCCAGGTACAAGGGCTACTGCAGCGACATGACCCGGACGTTCGTCTTCGGGGAGGAGCCGAGAGGGAAGGTTAGGGAGAGGCTGGAAGCCGTCTTCAAGGCCCAGGAGGCCGGTAAGAGGGCCGCCAGGGAAGGAGTGCCCCTCATGGAGCCCGACGTGGCGGCCAGGAGAGTGCTCGAGGGATACGGCGACCTGCTTGACTACTTCGTCCACAGCCTGGGCCATGGGGTCGGCCTGGACATCCACGAGTACCCCAGGCTCATCGTGGGGGCCGATGGGACCCTCAGGGCGGGAATGGTCGTCACCGTGGAGCCCGGGATATACATCAAGGGCTGGGGAGGCGTCAGGTTCGAGGACACAGTTGTAGTGAGGCGCGAGGGGGTAGAGGTGCTCACCGACCGGCTGACGAGGGAGCTCAGGCTCGGGTGATCTCGTTGTCGGGCGAGTTCACCCCCTCAGGCAAGGTCGTAATATTCGGTGAGGGGGTGGACCGCCTCCGTAGGGGAGAGAGGAACGTCTACCTGAAGTGGCTCAGGAGGAGGGAGGGCGCCGTCGAGCCTGGCGACCTGGTCGAGGTCGTAGACGACTCAGGCGAGTTCCTGGCCTGGGGGTTCTACGAGGGCATAGGCGCCATGGCCGTCAGGGTGCTCTCGCTAGACAGAGAGGACAGGCCCAGCGAGGACTGGCTGAGGTCTGCCCTCGAGAGGGCCCTGAGGTTCAGGGAGAGGCTCAACCTGGGGGACTTCTTCAGGCTAGTCCACAGCGAGGCAGACGGACTTCCGGGGCTCATTGTCGATGTGTACTCCTCCCTCGGGGTCGTGACGTCGACCTCCGTGGGAATGGACAGGAGGCTCGGCTCGATCGCCGAGATCCTCGCGGAACTCCTGGGGCTCGACGCGGTCTACGCCAGGAACGACGCGAGGACCAGGAGAGAGGTGGGCCTGCCGACCTGGAGAGGGAGGCTCATCGGAGAGGCCGGTCCCACGGCTCGGATCGAGGAAGGGGGTGTGAGGTTCGAGGTCGACGTGATCAGGGGGCAGAAGACGGGTTTCTTCATAGATCAGAGGGAGAACCGCCTGCTCTTGCAGAGGTACGCCCCTAGAGGCGGCAGAGTCCTTGACCTGTTCTCCTACACTGGCGGCTTCGGGCTCCACGCCCTGGCTGGCGGGGCCGCGGAGGCGGTGCTGGTGGACGAGTCGGACTACGCCGTCGAGGCCGCCATGAGGAACGCAGAGTTGAACGGTTTATCGGGGAGGGTCAGCGCGGTTAGGAGCAGGGTGAAGGAGTTCCTAGAGTCTGCGAGGGAGAGGGGCGACCGGTACGACGCCGTGGTGGTAGATCCTCCCGCGCTGGTGCCCAGCAGGGAGAGGCTCTCCATGGGGCTGAAGACGTACGTAGCCGTGAACACCGCCGCCATGGAGGTCTTGGAGCCCGGGGGCTTGATGATCTCTACCAGCTGCAGCCAGTTCGTCGACGCTGGGAGGCTCAGAAGGGTCCTGCTCACTGCGGCCTCAAAGGCCAAGAGGCGCGTGAGGTTCTTGGGGGGCGTCCTGGGCCAGTCGCCCGACCACCCGGTCGACCCGCTGCACCCGTGGACGGGCTACCTGAAGGGGTTTGCGCTGGTCGTAGAGTGACATCTCTAGGGGATCAGAAGAGCGTGGTCTGCCTCCCGCGCGCCGGGGAACGCCTCGGCCTCGGGATGTAGACTATCCTCCCGTTCTCGAGGCGGACCTCCAGGCGGTCCCCCTTCTCCAGGCCCAGCCTGTCCACGAAGGGCTTCGGGAGGGTGACATGGTACGTCCTGTACCTCTTCCCGTTCCTCACCCAGGTCTTCTCTTGGAGCCTCACCACCAGTCGGGGCAGGGGAATCACCCCTCAGATCAGCTCAGTTGTTCGGCCTGGTTAGCCAGAGGCCGGCCTCAGACAGCGGGCTCGACAGCTCGCCCGATACGTACGCCTTCACCAGCTCCATGGGATCCGAGAATGTGGAGTTCATCACGGCGATGTCCTGCTCCACTAGGGCCTCCGCCAGCGTCGGGGACATGGAGCCGACGACCAGATCGACCTCCAGCTCCTCCGCGAGGGTGAGGAGTTCGTCGGAGCACCCTCCGGACAGACTGAAGAACTCTGCCTCCTCGATGAGTCCAGAGTCTCCAATCTCGACGTAGAGGAGACCTGAGCAGTCCCCGCAGTCCCTGCAGACCTCGACGCCGTCGTCGCCGTAGGACACGAGTATTGCCAGCCTAATCAACTTTCGCTCGAGGGGAGCTGGATCGATCGCTTAAAGACTTGCGCTCGTTGACGGTCGGGGGTCGCAGACCGATTTTTTGTAATGGGGTAGGCAGTGAGGCGGGATGATCCCGGCCGTATTCAGGCGTCTCTGCCCCGACTGCGACGAGGATCTAGTGACCCACGGGGACGCGTGCGCCAGCTGCCTGCCTCGCTCGAGGATCTGGAGAGTCAAGGAGCTGCTGGAGCGGTACGAGGAGTTCTTCAGAGCTTGCGTCGGCTCTGAGCCCTGGTCGGTCCAGAGGACTTGGGCGAAGAGGGTGCTCCTGAGGGAGAGCTTTGCCATGCTCGCCCCAACAGGCGTGGGCAAGACAGCCTTTGGCATGGTGACATCCCTCTTCCACCACGCCCAGGGGTGGGGCCGGTCCTACATCATCCTGCCCACGGTCCTGTTGGTTCAGCAGGTTAGGGAGGACCTCGAGGTCTACGCCGCCAGGGCGCGCGAGGCTGGCCTCTTAGACGCAGAGCCGAGGATCGTCGCGTACTGGGGCGGCATGAAGAAGGCGGAGAGGGAGGAGGCCCTGCGCTCGATAGAGTCCGGGGAGTTCGACGTCCTAGTCACTACCTCCCAGTTTCTCTCGAGGAACCTAGATCTCCTGCTGGGCAAGGAGTACGCGTTCATCTTCGTAGACGACGTGGACTCGCTCCTGAAGACCTCCAAGAACATCGATCGCGTGCTCATGCTGGTCGGGTTCACGCAGGAGGAGATTGCCAGGGCGCTCAGGGACCCGACCTACAGGCCAGAGAGGAGGCCCGGGGGTATACTGGTCCTCTCGACGGCCACTGGCCGTCCAGGGCCCAGGGCCATCCTGTTTAGGAGGCTCTTGGGGTTCGACATAGGCGCCCTCAGGGGCACAACCCTCAGGAACGTGGAGGACGTGGTCACGCGCGGGGGTCTGGAGAGGGTCCGAGAGATACTGGAGAGGATGGGTGGAGGCGCCATACTCCTGCTGGCGGACATGAGTCTCGCCGACCGGGTGAGGGAGGCGGCCGAGTCGGCCGGCCTCAGGGCGGAGGTGGTGTCAGGCTCAGAGGAGGAGGCGATTAGGGCGTTCGCAGAGGGCGAACTGGATGCCCTCATAGGAGCGGCGAAGCCCTACGGCGTGCTGGTCAGGGGGATAGACCTCCCGGAGCGGATAAGGTACGCGGTGTTCGTGGGAACGCCCAGGTTCACGGCGACCCTCGCGGACGTGGCCGAGCTGAGTGATAGGACCCTCGCCACATTCCTCGGGATCCTCTCGCCCGTTCTGGGCGCCAGGGCGGTGGCGCTCTCTAGGAGGCTCAGGCTCGGCAGGGCCGCCGAGGGGGAGGTTCAAGAGGCCCGCTCGCTGGTCGAGAGGGTGTTTAGGGAGCCGGAACTCCTCGAGAGGGTCTCCAAGATGTCCACGATTGTGGTGGAGGAGGTCGAGGGGGCGATAAGGCTCTCCATACCGGACGTGAGGACCTACATTCAGGGGTCGGGCAGGACCTCGAGGCTTTACCCTGGAGGGCTCACCAGGGGCGTGGCGTTCCTCGTGGACGAGGGCCCCATCCTAGACGCGTTCGTCAGGAGGGCCAGCGCCTACGAGCTCGAGTTCAAGTCCCTCGAGGAGGTGGACCTGGAGGCCCTGAAGGCTGAGATCGACAGGGACAGGAAGATGGTACGTGAGGCCGGGAGGAAGGCCGCCAGGGCCGCGGAGCTCCTCAAGATATCGCTCTTCGTAGTCGAGAGTCCCAACAAGGCCAGGACCATTGCCAAGTTCTTCGGCACCCCCACCCGGAGGATAGTGGACGGCATCCCCGTCTACGAGGTCTGCGCCGGGGACGTGCTGCTCACCGTGGCGGCCAGCGGCGGGCACGTGGTGGACCTCACCACCCAGGGCGGATACCACGGCGTGCTGGTGGAGGATGGCCTCTTCGTCCCTGTCTTCACCACCAGGAAGAGGTGCAGGTCCTGCGGGTACCAGTTCACCGACTTTGACAGGTGCCCGATCTGTGGTTCGGAGGACGTGTTCGACTCCGCCTCGACCGTCGAGGTGCTGAGGCGCCTGGCCTTCGAGGCGGGGAGGGTGATCATCGCCACCGACCCAGACACTGAGGGCGAGAAGATCGCGTGGGACCTAGAGCAGCTCCTCTCGACGCACGCCGAGTTCATCGCCAGGGCCGAGTTCCACGAGGTGACCAAGAGGGCCATCTCGGAGGCCTTGAGGGAGCTTCACTCCGTGAGCGAGCCCAGGGTCAAGGCGCAGATAGTGAGGAGGGTGGAGGACAGGTGGATCGGGTTCGAGCTGAGCCAGGAGCTCCAGATGGTGTTCAAGGACAGAAATCTATCGGCCGGGAGGGCCCAGACGCCGACGCTGGGCTGGATAATCGAGAGGTACAGGGAACACAGGAAAAGGAGAGACGTCACGCTGATCGTTGCGGGAGACCTGCTTCGTCTCAGGATAGAGGGCAAGGTGGGCGAGCCGGGGCCGACCAGAGTGAAGGTCACCCTCCTGAGGAAGGAGGAGTCCGAAGACTCGCCCCCGCCGCCGTTCACCACGGACGAGATGCTCAGGGAGGCGAGCAGGATCCTGAAGCTCGGAGCGAAGGAAACCATGACCCTGGCCCAGGACCTCTTCGAGGCGGGCCTCATCACCTACCACAGGACCGACAGCACCAGGGTGTCGGACGCGGGCCTCAGGGTGGCCAGAGAGTACCTTGGAGAGGAGTTCAGCCCAAGGAGGTGGGGCGAGGGCGGGGCCCACGAGTGCATCAGGCCGACCAAGCCGCTGCCGGTGGAGGAGCTGATCCAGTACCTGAGGGAGGGCCTGATCTCATCTGAGGGCATAACCAAGAACCACCTCAGGCTCTACAGGCTCATCTTCGGGAGGTTCATGGCCTCTCAGTCGAGGCCGGCCCGCGTCAGGAGGGCAGTCTACAGGGTGGAGGTGGACGGCGCCTCGGCTGACCTGGAGCGCGTGGTGGAGGTGCTCGCGCCCGGCTGGGCGAGGCACTACCCCTTCGCCGTGAGAGTCGAGCCGCCTCTCGAGGAGGGATACCTCGACGCAGAGATCAGGCACCTGAAGGTTCCGGGCGCTCTGCTGTATACCCAGGGAGACGTCATCAGGCTGATGAAGGAGAAAGGGATCGGAAGGCCCTCCACGTACGCTACAATCGTGGATAGGCTCCTCACAAGGAGGTACGTCGTCGACAGGAGGGGGAGGCTCATTCCGACCAGGCGAGGGATCGTGGTCTACGAGTACCTAGTGAAGAGGTACAGAGACCTGGTCAGCGAGGAGAGGACTGCCGATCTGGAGAGGAGGATGGAGGCCGTCGAGTCTGGCCAGCTCGACTACCAAGAGGTCCTGGCCGAGGTGTACCAAGAAATCAGAACAAAGGTGGGGGGAGGCGGGGCTGGTTAGGCCCCCTCCTCCAGAGCGTAGAGCTCGTCTCCCCTGAGCTCCAACCTCATCTCTGGGTGCAGCTTGACGAACCTGGCCAGCGCCGCTATCCTGAGTTCCGAGGGGATCATCGTCAGCATGGACGCGGGAGCACGGCCCCAGACCCTCAGCATCGTCGCGATCCTCTTCTCAACGTTGGACCACACCTTGCCCATCAGTATCTC
>JAOZFH010000057.1 GCA_027491415.1 Thermoproteota archaeon
GGAGCTCAACGAGGTCGTCCGGAATGGCCCAAGCTCCACCGTGAATGACGATCACCGGCCTCAGCGCGACCACCCAGAGGAGTCGCGGTCATATCAGTTAAACACTTTTGAAGATCTGGCTTGCGGGCCCGGGGTGGGGAAGCTCGTCTCAGTGGCTACGGTTTCTCGTCAGATCTTCCCTCGAACATTCGCCTGGACATGGTGCCTGGTGGAATTCCCACCGCCACCTAACCGGCGCGCTGGGGTCTGGGCCGGTCTTCACTTCGGGTGAGCCGCCCTGGGGAAGGGATCTGGAGGCGAGCTTGGAAGGGAGACGCCGACACGGGGTTCTACACTCCGTGAAGGTGCCGGGGGGTGAGTCTGCGCGGCCGGCGACACGGCCCATCCAGGAGCGGGGAGGGGGAGACCCGCCGGCGGCGGGCGAGGGCTGCGAGCAGAGAGACGTCTTGGTCGCCGAGCTCAGCCTGGACGAAGGGTTCGCTTGAGTGGGCCAACGCTTGGGACTGGGTTGCGGCGAGAGGGCAGAGAGACCCACGGAGAACTCGGCGACGAGTGTGAGAACGAGTCGAAAAGCTGGGCGGCGCCTGAGACCGCTGCGCCCATTTTTTACGTCCCGACCTGGAGGTTGGGCTCGTGGTGAGCTTGTCCGGTAGGAGGTGCCAGCTCGCTCCCCTCATAGCCTTACTGGTTCTGGTGGCGATCCCAGCTCCCCACCCGGCTCAGGGGGGGTCTGGGGGAAGTTCGCTGGGGCAGAGGTACTGGATACCGGTCACGGTCGACTCCCCGGGGGTTGTATCCGTCAAGGTCGACCTGAGGTCGCTCGAGTCCTCACTCCCGGCGGCCGGGAGGCTCGACCCCCTCACCGCCGCGGTCGTCGGGCCGGACGGCAGTAAGCTGAGGCCGCGCGTGCAGCCGGGCCAGCTGAAGCTTATCGACGACCTGGAGTCCGGGGTCGACCTCTGGTCCGGGAGGAAGTGTCTTCTCAGGCCGAGCAGAGACGCGGCCGTCGGGAGCTGGGCGCTCGAGTTCCGGGCGGGAGCCGTGGAGGGTTCGTGGGTCAGGATCAACATCCCAGCCTCCGAGCTGTCGTCCCACAGCCGACTGATCTTCTGGGGGAAGGGCAACTTCACGGCCGTGCTGAGGGACGCCACGCTCCCGCAGGAACTGGGATCCGCTTACGTGGCGTCCCCGGACTACCGGATCGTCGAGATAGCCTACGATCCATCTCAGGTGTCCGAGAAGAGGCCCTACGCCCTGTTCCTGATCCCAAAAGACGTTACCGAGATCAACCGCGTGGACGAGGTCACCCTGGCCGGGGACTCGGTGACGCTCAGCTGGAGGGCCGAGTTCCCGGGAGAGTACAGGGTCCTGCTCGACACCGTCTCCTATCCGGGCCCGCGAGACGCGCTGCTGGGCCTTGAGTCTGGTCCGGAGGCCTCCTTCACCGTGGGTGAGCCCGAGGGGTTCGTGATTCAACCCTCCATCTCCGACGGCCAGACGCTCTCCGGCGTGGTGCAGCTCGAGGTCCAGGTCCAGGGGAACCTCTCCCCGATAGAGTGGGTTCAGGCCAGGCTGGACTACGTCGGGGTCGGGCAGGGGGAGTGGGAAGACCCCTCGTGGGGGGTCCTGCTGAACTTCACGCCGGCCGGGGGCGGCAGCTGGGTGGCTGAGTGGGACACTGCCCACACGACGTGGGACGGCCTCCACTCGATCAGGTTCAGGGCCGCCGAGGAGGGCGGCAGGGTTGCGGAGTCCGAGGTCTCCGTGTGGGTCTGGAATGTCGAGAACGGCACGAGGCTGGATCCCGACAGGACCGAGTTCTCATTCGTGGTAATCGGGGACAACAGGCCGTCGGGCGGGTGGAGGCAGCCCGGGGTCTACGAGCAGCTGCTTGCGGACGCCGTCAGCAGGGGCCCGGACCTCTACTTCAACGTCGGCGACGTGGTCTACAGCGGAGAGTTCAGGGAGTACGTTGACTTCGTCAGGGCCACCAGCGCCATCAGGGCCCCCCTGTTCATAGCCATGGGGAACCACGAGGACTCGATCGGGAAGGAAGGCCAGGACAACTTTCTGCACTTCTTCGGCAAGCTCTTCTACTCCTTCGACTACGGGAACTCGCACTTCGTCATACTGAACGCCAACGTCGTGGGGCACAGGTACACCCTGAGCGAGCAGCAGATCGAGTGGCTCGAGATGGATCTGGAAGAGCACTCCAACGCGGAGCACGTTTTCGTGTTCATCCACCAGCCGGTCTACAAGTACGCGCACGGGCTTGAGGACCCGAGCGTGGAGAGCAGGCTCAGGCGGATATTTGAGAGCCACGGGGTGGACTGCGTGTTCCAGGGCCACGAGCACATGTTCTACTCCGGCGAGGAGGGTGGGGTCAGGTTCTTCATCACCGGGGGCGGCGGCGCCGAGCTCGACCCGCAGTACCCGCCCGACACGCTCTTCTTCCACTACATCCTCGTGAAGGTCCGCGGCGGGGAGGTCAGATACGAGGTCGTCAAGCCGCTGGTGCTGGAACTCTCGGATGTTGACGGGGGGGCGATCTTCACACACGAGGGAGAGTTCGTCGTGTCGGGGAGGACCCAGCCCTTCGCAAAGGTGCTGGTCGACGGGGAGGAGGTCAGCCCGTCCTCGAACGGCATGTTCAGGGTGAGGGTCCGCCTCCAGCCCGGGCTGAACGAGGTAAGGGTGAGGGCGGAGGCCGAGGGCAAGTCGGTCGAGAGGACCATCAGGGTCCTCTACAGGCCCGTGCCGACCGTGAGGCTGGGAGGTCCGGTCAGGCCGGGCGAGGAACTCGAGGTCTCGGTCGGCTGCCTCGGCTCTCCGGCGCTCGGCGCGGTGGTGCGCCTGGACGGGGTGGAAGCGGCGGCCGACGCGTCGGGTAGAGCCAGGCTGGTCGTGCCTCGGGGGGAGGAGGAACTCCTTCTGGAGGTTCACGCGAGCGGGTGCCAGCCCTACGTGGAGATCCTGTACCCAGAGGCCGGCCCAGTCGGCGGAGGCGGCGTGGAGCTGCCGGGAGGGGTCGTGGTCGCCGTCGTGGTCATGGCGGCAGCGGCTGTGGCAGCGATAGTCCTGAGGAGGAGGGGCAGATCTTCCTCCCCCTCCACCTGACGCAGGCCCTCCCCCGCCTGAAGAGGTGGGCCCTCCACAGGCCAAGGGCCACCACCAGCCCGCCCGCGGGAAAGAGAACCACGGACACGGGGTCGGCTCGAGCCTCCCTAAATATTATCGGCGTGAGGGCGTGCGCAATCTCCGCAGTCGAGGCGAGCAGAGCCGCCTTCACGGGAACCAAGCCCAGAAGCGCCACCAGAAGCGCCAGCGGTGGCCAGGCGTACAAGGCAGCCAGTCCCGCGGCGACCCCGGCGGCGTTCACGGCGCTGAGGGGCGCGTCCCTGGAGGAGATCCTGGCCACGGCGTCCAGCGCCTCGCGGGCGGAGGTCGCCCACGTGGACCTGACCGCCCCCGCCCCCCTGAGCATGGTGACCCTGAAGCCGCGAGAGGCGAGCAGCCTCGCGAGATCCCTGTCCTCGACCGGGGAACTCCTCACCGCCCCGTGGCCGCCGACCCCCACGTACGCGCGGCGCCAAACGGCGAAGAAACCCCCGAACCCCCAAGACCTCTCGTCGGGCGACCCGACCCTCCACTGGGGAAAGAAGATTCTGATGGTCGCCGCCAGGGCGAGTTCTGCGGCGCAGGCCAAGCCCCGGCACGAGTAGGTCGGGGAGACCGTCGCGGCGTCGGCCCTCTCCAGCGCGTACACGATCCCAGAGACGGCCCACTCCGCGACCTCCACGTCGGCGTCGACGAACAGGAGCACCTCCCCCGAACTCTCTGAAAAGCCGATCCAGCAGGCCCACGTCTTCCCGAGCCACCCCTCGGGCGGTTCAGGGGCCCGGACGAGCCTGAACCTCGGATCCCCGGCCGCCGCCTCGAGGGCCTCTTCGGGAGTCCCGTCCGTGGAGGAGTCGTCGACGACGATGACCTCCAAATCGCCGTAGTCCTGCGAGAGCAGCGATCTCACACACCTGCCCACGCGCCCCCTCTCGTTCCTGGCCGGGACTATGACGGAGACCCTCGGACCTCCCCCAACTCTGGCGGGGTTGAGTCTCGGGATCCTCGACATGCCCAAGAGGGCCCGAACCGCCAGCCAGGCGTGGATCGCCCCTAGGGCGATCGTCAGGAGGGTCGCCGCGGCGCCCAAGTCCCCGCACCAGCCGCGGCATTGTTTAATGCCGCAAGCGGGAGGGCGGGCGAGAGGAGTTAACTTTGCTGAGCGGCGTCTCATCCGCCATCGCAGCCCTGAGATTGCGCCTCAGAAGGCCCGAGATCCTGATAATAGCTCACGGGGACGTCGACGGCGTGATAAGCGCGGTGATAGCCGCTCGGGCGCTGGGGGATGATCCCACCTTCCTGTTCTCCGGCCCGAGGAGCGTCCACCGGACCCTGGCCACGATTCCCCCCGGCTCCGGCCGGATAGTCCTGGTGGACATCGGAGTGAACGCGAACAGGCTCGACGAGCTCGAGCGTCAGCTCGGGAGGTTGAGGGAGTCCGGGTGGAGCGTAACGTGGATAGACCACCATCAGTGGCCCGACGGGGCCGTAGAGAGGCTCTCCAAGTACGCCGACAGGGTGGTGGTGAGGCCGGCCCCCAGCGCCGCCCGCGTCGTCCTGGACGAGCTTGGAGGGGACGGCTACGCGAGAGAACTTGTTAAGATTGCAGACGATGCGGACACGGCCACCTATCGGACGGAACTCGCCAGGATGTACAGGCCGCTCACTAGGATCAGGTCTAGGAGGGAGTACCTGCTCAGGAGCCTCCTAGAGGGCCGCCTGAACGACCCTAAGATCGCGGAGTGGGGAACGGAGAGCATGGACACCGAGAAGAGAGCCGTGGAGGAGGCTCTGGCGAGGGCTGAGGTTCGGGTCACCAAGTCAGGCAGGAAGTACGCCCTGATAGACCTGCGGCCCCGCGGCGGGCCCGGCTCGGCAGTCGCCAAGAAGATGGCCGCCGAGCACGGGGTGTCATTTTCCCTGGTGATCTACACCTGCGGGAGGTTCTCTCTGTACGCCGGGGCCGAGAAGGACATCAATCTGAGGCCGATATGCGAGGAGGCGGACGGCGGCGGGCATCCCTACGCGTGCGGGGGAAGGATAAGGCTCCCCCTCCACAAGAGGGTACTCTGCCGTCTCCTCGGGAGGAGGTACACGCCTCGGGAGATCGGAGAACTCGTGAGAAAGGTGGAAGAGCGGTTCTGATCGGGGGCCAAGGGTGCCGAGGAATCCGCGACGGGCTGCTCAGATCAGCCCCCGACCAGGCTTCGGATCAGTCGCCTCGCCCTGTTGACCACTTCACTAGGCTGGATGGGGCCACCCTCCGTTGCGTAGGTTGAGACGTATCTCGCCGGGACGACCTCAAAGACCGGGCACGCCAGCTCGACCCCCTCGGGCGGCTCGGGGAGCCCCTCGCACGAGGAGGTCTCGGGCCTCCGGAATCGACCCCAGACATCCACCTTCAGGAGGTCGGTGGTCACGACCAGCGGGACTTCGAAAGCGTCGCACGCCAGGGCCATAGAGAGCGTCCCGACTTTGTTCACGAGGGATCCGTCGCCTAGCACCGCGTCGGCGCCGACCAGGCCAGCGTCGGCCTCTCCAACGTGGGAGGGTATCGCGGAGTCGGGAATCACCCTCACCCTCACACTCACCGGGAGGGAGGCGAGCCTCCTGGCCGTCTGCAACCCCTCCCCGAGTGGCAGGCTCTGGGATACCACGATCTCCCTAAGTGACCCGGAGAGGGCCGCCCTTCTTAGGGTCTCGAAGGCCGTCGAGCTCCAGCTGAGCGTTACGACCCTCCGCACGCCCTTCATCTGCTCCGCAGCCACCTCGGCCGCCCGGAACCTGGAGGAACGGACGTGCTCCCTCAGCGCCTCCAGCCTGCCCGCGACGCCTGCGGGCCACCCTAGGAGAGACTTCATCGCAAAGGCAAGGTTGAGGAGAGGAACCATCTCAGGGTGAGAGTCGCTGAGCGCCCTCACCTCCCTGAGGACGGCCTCCCTCGGCAGGCCCAGCCGCGCCGAATCGATGAGGAGGTCCAGCGCCCTCTGGAAGATCTCGGAGGCGCCGGAGCGCCTGTCCCTGGCGAGCTCCCTGAGGCCCTCAAGCGGGTCTCGCCCAGGACGGCTGACTTGCCCCACGCGAATCCCCTTGGAGAGAGAAGATATAACGAATATCCGCAATGAGCGAGCCGATTCCGCCCGTTCACACCGTTTCAACGGGGGCCCTTTTTATGGCCCCCCGGAAGGTCTACACTGCCGATACCATGCGAGCGAACGCTTCTTCAGGGGGGCCGCCGGCCCGGGGGGTGCGGTCACGGTGTGCGGCATAGTGGGGATAGCCCTCGAGATGGGTGAAGCGGCCCCCATCCTGGTGGAGGGGCTCAAGAGGCTCGAGTACAGGGGATACGACTCCGCCGGGGTCGCGATAGTGGGGGAGAGGGGCGTGTCCGTGGTCAAGGGGGTCGGGACCGTCGACGACCTGGAGAGGAGGTTCGGGGTCTCCGCCCTCTCCGGCGGTACGGGCATAGGCCACACGAGGTGGGCGACCCACGGCGGGGTGACCGACGTCAACGCGCACCCCCACACCGACTGCTCGGACAGGGTGGCCGTGGTCCACAACGGGGTGATCGACAACTTCGCGGAGCTCAGGAGGGCGCTGGAGGGGAGGGGTCACGTCCTCAGGTCGGACACGGACACGGAGGTGATCCCCCACCTGGTGGAGGAGGGCCTGTCCAGCGGGCTCGCGCCGATTCAGGCCCTGGCGAGGGCGGTCTCCATGCTCGAGGGAAGCTACGCAATTGCCGCCGTGGTCTCGGGCCGCAGGGAGATAGTCGTGGCGAGGAGAGGGTCGCCCCTGGTCCTCGGGATCGGCGAGGGGGGCAACATGTGCGCCTCCGACGTGGCGGCCATGCTGCACTTCACCAACAGGTACATCCCGCTGGAAGACGGAGAGGTGGCCGAGATAACGCCGGAGAGAGTCAGGATCTGGACCGTCGGGCCCAGGGGGGAGATGACGCCCGTCGAGAGGGAGCCTAGGGAGGTGGACTGGACGGCCTCGATGGCCGACAAGGGGCCCTACGATCACTTCATGCTGAAGGAGATCTACGAGCAGCCCTCGGCCATAGAGAGGACCCTCTCGCAGGCCGAGGTGTACTCCGACAGGGCGGTCGACCTCCTCCTGTCAACGATCGACTCGGGCGGCAGGGTGGTCTTCGCGGCGGCCGGGACCTCCTACCACGCCAGCCTCGTGGGCAAGTACCTGCTCGCGAGGCTCGCCGGTATACAGGCCGAGAGCTACGTTGCCTCCGAGTTCGAGGACTGGGCCATCCCACACCTCCGCGAGGGAGACTTGGTGTTCGCCATAAGCCAGTCCGGAGAGACGGCGGACGTCCTCATAGCAACAAGGGCCGCTAGGAAGCTCGGGGCCAGGGTGCTGGCCATGGTCAACGTCCCCGGCTCGACGCTGGCCAGGGAGGCCGACGAGGTCCTCTACATGGGAGCCGGTCCCGAGGTGGGCGTCGCGGCCACCAAGACCTACACGTCCCAAGTGGCCATGCTGACCCACCTGACGGCCAGGCTCGCCCTCAGGCTGGGCAGGGGCGGGAACAGGGCTGGGGAGATAGCCGACTGGCTTCCCGAGATTCCGAAGATCGTCGAGGCCAGGCTGGAGGAGATGGACCGCCTCTCCAAGAGGTACGTGGGCGAGGTGGTGTCGCACCACAGCGTCTTCTTCCTTGGGAGGGGGGTCAACCTCGCCACGAGCCTCGAAGGGGCCCTCAAGCTCAAGGAGATCAGCTACATCCACGCCGAGGGATTCCCGGGTGGAGAGTACAAGCACGGGCCGCTCGCCCTGATCTCGAGGGACACGCCCGCCGTCGCCATCCTCCCGAGGGAGGAGAGGCTCAGGAGGCTCATGGTGGGCAACATAATGGAGGTCCGGGCGAGGGGGGCGAAGGTGATTGTCGTGAAGGCCGACGGAGGGGAGGCACCGGCGGAGATGGAGTTCCCCGCGGCCCCCGAGGGCCTGCCCGAGGAGCTAACGCCCATCCCCTTCATAGTCCCCCTGCAGCTCCTGGCCTACAGGGCGGCCGTTGCGCTGGGCAGGGACCCGGACAAGCCCAGGAACTTGGCAAAGAGCGTCACCGTGATATGAGGTCAATCTTTTTGACGGCCCCCTTGGCCGGGCGTCGGGGGGTGAGCCCTTGCCCGAGATAGAGGAGATAGGGCCGCGCAGGGTTGAGAGGGTGGGCGCCCACAGCCACGTCAAGGGGCTGGGGCTCGACGAGAATATGAAGGCCCTGCCCGTGGGCGACGGACTCGTCGGCCAGCTGAGGGCCAGGGAGGCCGCAGGTCTGGTGGTGCAGATGGCCAAGGAGGGGAAGCTCAGCGGGAAGGCCGTCCTGCTCGCGGGGCCGCCGGGAACTGGGAAGACCGCCATAGCCCTCGGAATAGCCAGAGAACTCGGTGAGGACGTTCCGTTCATCCAGATGAGCGGCTCCGAGATCTACAGCGCCGAGAGGAAGAAGACCGAGGTGCTGATGGAGGCCATGCGCAAGGCGATAGGCGTCAGGCTCAAGGACGTCAGGAGGGTCTACGAGGGCGAGGTTACCAGCCTAGACATCAAGACGGGCTCGAGCCCGTTCAATCCGTTCGTCAAGGTACCGCAGAGCGCCGTGATATCCCTCAAGACCGACGAGGAGGAGAAGACCCTCAAGGTCGGCCCCAACGTCGCCCAGCAGCTGGTGGAGATGGGCGTCGAGGAGGGCGATGTGATCATGATCGACGCCGAGTCAGGCAGGGTCTCCAAGATCGGCAGGGCCGAGGGAAGGGGAGGCTACGACGTGGACGCGGTGAGGACCGTTTCCAGGCCCACCGGGCCCGTGCTGAAGGAGAAGGAGTTCGTCTACACCATGACGCTGGACGACCTAGACAGGCTCATGGCCAGGAGGAGGGGCGGGGGCTCCATCTTCAGCCTGCTGTTCGGAGCGGCCGAGGAGAAGGAGATAGACCCAGAGGTCAGGGCCGCAGTGGACCAGCAGGTGATGGACTGGGTCAACGAGGGCAGGGGCGAGATAGTCCCCGGCGTGCTGTTCATCGACGACGCCCACCTCATGGACATCGAGGCCCTCAGCTTCCTGAGCAGGGCCATGGAGGGCGAACTCGTCCCCATAATCGTGATGGCCACCAACAGGGGCGTTACCAAGATCAG
Organism: Thermoproteota archaeon; assembly: GCA_027491415.1. GTDB lineage: Archaea > Korarchaeota > Korarchaeia > Korarchaeales > Korarchaeaceae > DRBY01. The sequence continues at coordinate 9,268 of JAOZFH010000057.1, forward strand.
GGGGACCGACCTCACCGCCCCCTTCGGCATGCCCCTCGACCTGCTCGACAGGCTGGTCGTCATAACCACGAGCAAGTACTCGCCAGAGGAGATCGAGGAGATCCTCAGGATAAGGGCAAGGGAAGAGAAGGTGAAGGTGGAGGATGGCGCCCTCAAGCTGCTGAGGGAGCTCGGGGCCGAGAAGTCGCTGAGGTACGCGGTCCAGATACTCAGCATAGCCGGGGTCAGGGCCAGGTCCCTGGGCAGGGAGTCGGTCACCGAGGAAGACGTTAGAGAGGTGTCTCAGAGGTTCAGCGACCTCAGGGAGGCCGTGGAGCACCTCAAGAAGTACGAGAAGGAGATGCTCGAGTGACGGATGGGCGCTCCGCGCCCGCCATCCACTTTTTCTGGCGAGCTTTTTGAGCAGGCCAGTCCCTATCCGGGATTTCCCCTGCCGAATGCGAGCCTCACTTTGAGCTTCACGGGGTAGCGCGAGTAGACCGGGTGAGCGGGTCTCTTCACGCGCTTGACCTCAAAGTAGGGGACGGTTCTCAGGAGTGGGTGATCTCGTCCGCACGGGTGAGAGTACATTCCACCCTCCCCGAGGAACTCGCCGTGATCGGATGTTATCGCAACCTTCAGGCCGTCGAGGGATGAGAGCATCAGCGCGACGGATTCCATCACTACCAGTAGGTTCTCGCGATAGGCCTCCCTCAGGCCGGACACCCCGTGGGCCCTCCTAGTTGCGTCAAGCGGTGACAGAGGCGGCAGGCCCAGCGCATCGCGGAACCTCAGCGCCATGTCCATGCTCAGGCCGAGCCTCCCGAGTAGGCCCACGAGCTTTCCGGCGAGCCTGGCCAACAGCCTGTTTCCAGCTGAGTCGGCGGTCCCGGTGAGGACTATTCCCTTCACGAGTTGAGGCCTCTGGAAACCCGTGACGAAGTACCTAGGGGAGAGGTAGGGGGCGTGCGGCTGAATGTAGTGGGCTATCAGGCGCCTGCCCTTCCCTCGCTCAAGCTCGGCCAAGACAACGCGATTGACTGAGTCTGGCGTGACCGTGCCGAGGTGAGGATCCCACGCACTCTTCCACAGATCGAGGACCCTGTCGAAGTGCTCCCTAGCGTTACAGCCAGCGACCTCTATCCCCAAGGAGTTGATGTAGGGGTTGGCCGAGACGTATGTGACGTCTGGGTAGCGGCCCGTGAAGGTCCGCCTGAACCACTCTGGGGTGCAGGATCCCTTGGACCTGACCCGACGTAGGTCTCCCTCGAAGTACCTGCTGAACGCATCCTTGAAGGCATCGAACCTGCACGCGTCGAGGACTATCAGGAGATCCCAATCCTCGGCCATGGGGTCAAAGCCGTCCTCCGTTCCGGCCACCTCGGGGGCCCTCTCGCGTGGTAAATTAAGGTGCTGGTGGGCTGGCCGACGAGCAGCCCACCAGCAGAGAGGTCAGTGGTCCGGCCTCTTCACCTCCAGCTCGGTCTCGAACTCGACGCAGGCCTCCTTGAAGAGGACCCCGACGGGGCAGACCTTCAGCGTGTCCTCCCAGATCTTCCTGACCCTCTTCTCGGGCTCGCTGGACGTGACGATTCCCTTTATCTTACCGGAGGTGATGGTCCTCTCTCCCTGGGGCTTCTCCGCATCGACGATGACCTCCATGTCCTCGAAGCTCAGCCCCTTACCCTTCGCCACCATCGCGAAGATCGTCGTGATGCACCCGGCTAAGGCCATCACCGCAAGCTCGAGGGCCGTAGGGGCAGTATCCGTTCCTCCCATGTCCTTAGGGAGATCAGTCACGACGCTGTGGCCCCTACCGTCGTCAATGACGGATCTAAATCCCTCAACCAGCTTGGACCGGGCCCTCATTGGTAGGCACCGGAAAACACCATGGTTATGGATACTCATAAAGTTGCTCAATCGGCAGGTTCATTACCACCCCCCCTCGGGGGGTCGCGAAAGGGAGATGGCCCTCGACAGGCTTGGAGAGGAGGCCAGAGACATCCACGCAGACCCACCGACCCGAAGGATTCGCCTGAAGAGAGTAGGTGGGCTGGGGCTCAGGGTTCCGGTTCGAATTGGGCGGGAGAGCTACCCGGCGGAGGTCGACCTCTTGGTGGACCTCCCTGAGTGGCGCAGGGGGGTCGACCTCTCTAGGCAGAACAGGGCCCTCTACGAGGCTCTGTCCTCTGCTGAGGGCCCTCTGGAGCTGGCTAGGGCGACCGCCGAAGCCCTCCTAGAGAAGCTCGACTACGCGTCGCGCGCCGAGGTGAGGGTCAGGCTGGAGGGCCTGAGGAGGGCCCCCCCGAACGACTCCTATGAGCCCTACGCGCTAGAAGCCTTCGCGGGCTTGGACAGGGAGGGGGAGACTCTGGAGAGAATCGCCGTGGAGGTCACCGCGACCACAGCGTGCCCTTGCACTCAGGAACTCCTCCGAACCCTCTTCAGGCTCCGCGGCCTCGAATCCGTGGGACTCGCCACGCACACCCAGAGGGCGAGGTTCAGGCTTGAGATCGCAGCACACAGGATCGAGGGGGTTGGGGTGGAAGAGTTGATCGAGGTCGTGGAGGGAGGCGCCAGCTCGCCCGTTAGAGCCGTGCTCAGGCGTCCGCAGGAGGCGGGACTCGTCTTATCAATGCTGGAGAACGCCCTGCTGGCCGAGGATGCCGTCAGAGAGATCGCGTTCAGGGCCGCGTCTCTAGACTTGCCCGACGAGGCGACGATCCGGGTGACCGTCAGGACTCAGGAGAGCGTCCACGCCCACGACATATTCGCGGAGCTTGAGGAGCGGGTGGGTCGAATCAGGGAGATCGCCCGCCTCGGCGGCGAGTGAGTTCGGTTCCGGAGCACGTGCTGAACATCAGAGAGCCCAAGATCGCGCACTCCTCGAGATCCATGATCAGGTCCCCCTTGCCGAATCCCTCTGAGAGCTGAACGGCGGCGCCCCTCAGGACGACGAAGGGGACCATCTCGCCTCCCTCGCCCATGGCCAAGTGGGCGGCCGACGCCAGTGAGTCAGCAACGTCGAGCTCGGTGATCCTCACCTCCCTCCCGTAGATGTCGGTCAGCCCCCTGTAATCTCTCAGGGGCTCCAGCCCGGCTACCCCTATCGCCAGGCCCACGGTGCCCCTCCTTAGCGGGAGGAGGCCGCTGTCCACTATCAGCACCCCCACCCTAACACCCGCGCGGCGCAGGATAGCCTCCCTGATCTCCCACGCCGCCCCGTCCGGGTCCCGGGGCCAGGCGGTGAGCGTCCCCGGCGGGGAGTTCTTGGCGTCGACTCCGGCGTTCGGAACCGCGGAGCCGGAGACCAGCGTGAGTGCGGCGTGTCTGACGCACCCTAGGATCTCGTCGGCCTCATTCACGACCGCCTGGGCGAACCGAGGGCCCAGTCCGGTGGACCTCGAGATGGAGAGGGCCAGCTCCCCTGGGCTCAGATCCTCCAGCCCGATGATCCTGCCCTTTGAGGTGGAGACCGCCTTCGAAGCCACGGCCACCACGTCTCCGCTGCGAAGCGAGACTCCCTGCTCCTCGCAGGCGCTGAGGAGCGCCTCGACGAGGTCGTCCCCGGGAGCGATGGGCCGCCGAACGGGGATCGGAATTACCTCGATCCTCCTGAGCCCTGTCACCTCGGCAGCACCTCCGAGGGGTCCTCTACGACCTCTGCGCCTGAGCTCTCAAGGCCCCTAGCCGTGGGCAGGACGTAGACCCGTGCGCCGAGGTCGCGGGCCAGCAGCCCTATCATCCAAGCGGCCACGCCGAGCTTCGCCCTCTTGAACCCGAGATCCTTGCCCCTTAGGACGTCCAGGGGAGAAGAGGAGGTAAGGTCGACGCCCGCAAGGAGTATGCTATTCGCACCGGCCGCATGCGCCAGGAAGGCCGCCCTGTCCCCGTCGGTGAACCCCCCAAAGTTCCTCACCGGGCCGACAGGCTCAACCTGGGTTGTGGGGAGCAGCGTGGGGAGGCGAGGCACCCACTTCTGGAGCGCCGGGACGTTGTCCCCGTGGGCGTGTATCACCGGGACGGCGCCCATCTCGGCCAGCCTCAGGGTCACGGCGTTCCTACCGTCCAGGTCAGACACGATCGCGTCGGGTACCCTCCCGAGCAGGGAGTAGGTCGTCATGGCGGCCCCGTCCGCCGCCAGCACCGGGAAATCCACGCGCCCGACCGACCACGCGATCGTCGAGAGATCCCGCTCGAGGTTGGGACCGTTCCAGGCCACGAGGACTGGCCCTCCCGCCAAGAGCTCCTCCAGCTGGTGCGGCTCGACGGCCTTCCCACTCGCCAGGTCTGCCATGAGGCCGGCGGCCTTCCGATCCTCCTCCTCGCTGAGGCCCAGCATCTCGGCTATCCTCCTGTAGGTGGGCATCCACCAGCTCAGGTCTACGTCGAGCACCGCTCCGTGGCGCGCGGCCTCGCTTAAATTCCCTGCCGAGGCCCGTGAGGCGTTGCTCGCCGAGGCGGATCTGGGCGGAGTGCTGGTGGGCGACGGCCACCCCGTCCGTGTGGTCGGGGCCCTGAACGTCAGCCCCGAGTCGTTCTACAGGGGATCAGTGGCCGACGATACGGACAGGCTCATAGAGATGGCCGGGAGGATGGTGGACGAGGGCGCCGACATCATAGACGTCGGGGGGATGTCCACCGCCCCCTACCTGGACGCGAGGGTCTCGCCCGAGGAAGAGAGGGGGCGGGTCGTGGAGGCGATCTCCGCCCTCGCGGGCTCCATAGAGGTCCCGATCTCGGTGGACACCCAGAGGGCGCTCGTCGCCAGGGCCGCGCTGGAGGCCGGCGCCAGGATAGTGAACGACGTGTCCGGACTCACCGGAGATCCCGGAATGGCTCCTCTCATCGCCGAGTACGGGGCCTCCGCGATCGTGTGTGCCCACGGCAGGGTGAGCGATCCGAGCGACCCTATATGGGAGGTCAAGAGGCTCCTCAGGAACAGCCTCAGGCTCGCGGAGCTCGCGAACGTGCCCCTGGGCAAGGTTGTCGTCGACCCGGCTATAGGATTCTTCCGGGACACCGGCATACCCTGGTACCAGTGGGACGCGAGGGTGATCTCGGAGCTTGGCAGGCTCGCCTCGCTGGGCAGGCCGGTCCTGGTGGGACCCTCTAGGAAGTCGTTCATCGGGGCCATAGCGGGGGTGGAGCGACCGGAGGACAGGCTGCCCGGCTCTCTGGCGGCTGCGGCCGTGGCCGTAGTGGAGGGGGCCCACGCCGTGAGGGTTCACGACGTCGCAGAGACCGTCCAGGCTGTCAGGGTGGCCGAGGCCCTCAGAAGGACGAGGAAGACAGCCAGGAGCGGGCGCTGCGAGGGGGTCGAGCTGAGGGGCCTCCTGGAGCGAGACCTGAGGGAGGTCATGGTGGACATGGGGGTGCACCCCGGCGGGGCCGAAATAATGGCCAGGAAGGGAGTGGGCCGGGTCCTCCTGATCCGGAACCTGCCGAACCCCGTGGCGCAGATACTGAAGCAGGAGGCGCTCTCCGCTGGCGGAGACGTCGCCACTCCGGCCGAGTCGCTGGTCGGCGGCCCCGACCTGAGGGTAGACGTGCTGGTCCTGGCCAACGACCGCCAGATCGACAGGATCGTCCAGAAGCTCTCTCTCATGGCCTCCCAGCAGTGGTCCTTCTCGTCGGAGATCGGGGGCCTGGTAAAGGTGATAGAGGAGCTGAGGGAAGGTTGACCGACATGCGCCGCCTGCTGAGGGTGGGGAGGGACGGGTCCCTCCGCCTGCCGGCCGAGCTCCTCGGGGCGGTGGGGGCACGTCCCGGGTCGCTGGTCTCGGTCGAGGTGGACGAGGTGGGTGGGGTTATCTCGCTGCGGACGCTCTCGATCCAGAGGCCTGAGATGAGGATGGGGAGGGGGCTCACTCCAGAGGAGATAGGGGAGCTCATCGTGGCGGGGGCGAGGGCATGAAGTCGGCGGTCATCGACACCAACGTCTTGGTCTACGACGCCTTCACCGATCAGCCGCTCCACGAGAGGGCCAGGAGCCTCTTGGACTCGCTGGATAGTTGGGTCATCCCGACCATCGTCTTGATCGAGCTGGCCTGGTTCGCTCGGGGGGCGGGACTCGGTGAGAGGGAGGCTAGGGGACTCGTGTTGGGCTACGCCCTCTCCGACAGGGCGGAGGTGGTGGAGGTAACCGCCGACGATCTGGTCGACGCGCTCGCCTCCGCGCCGTCCATGATGGACCTAGAGGACGAGCTGATACTGTGCGTGGCCGAGAGGCTCCAGCTCCCCCTGGCCACCTTCGACTCTCGCCTCAGGAGGAGGGCCCACGGGAGGGGCGTCCCCCTGATCCCGGGGTGAGTGGGCGGGGTCGAGCCTTGAGCGTGCTTGAGGAGCTGGGGATCAGGCTGATCTGGTTCGACAGCATGGGGGCCAAGAGCTCCTGCGTCGCGGTGGAGACGGCCGAGGGGCCCGTGGTCATAGACCCTGGGGCGTCCAAGATGCAGCCGAGCTATCCCCTCCCCTCCGAGGAGAAGCTGCGGCTGAAGTCTCGGGCCCTGGGGGAGATCTACGGTTGGCTGAGGAATGCCCGGGCCGTCGTGATAACCCACTACCACTACGACCACTACCTCGTGCCCGGGGAGGAGGGCGCTCCCCCGGACCCAGCGCCTTACCGCGGGAAGCTCATCATAGCGAAGAATCCCAACGCCTACATCAACGAGAGTCAGTGGAGGCGCGCCAGGGAGCTCTTCTCCTTGATCCTAGGGGCCTCGGGCGATCGCCTCGAGGGGCACCTGACGGGGCCGCGCCGAGAGGACTTTCCCGACCCCTTTGATAACCTGCCGCTGGCCTCGTCTGCCGAATTCGGGGACTACGCACCCAGGAGGAGGGAGCTCCTCGCCAAGGGGAGGAAGTGGTTCCAGAGGCTAGCCCAGGGCCTGTGGTCCTCGGGCCCGTGGGTCGAGGAGTTCGAGCTGAGCGACGGGACCAAGGTGGTCTGGGGGGACGGTCGGACCTTCGAGATCGGGGGCGTGAGGTTCGAGATCCTCGGGCCCTGGTTCCACGGCCTGGAGTACGACCGAACCGGCTGGGTCACCCCGGTCGTCGTCAGGGGGGGTGGGAGGGCCGCGTTCATCACCAGCGACGTCATGGGCCCGGAGATAGAGGACTACGCGGAGGCGGTGGCCTCGGCCAGGCCAGACGCGGTGATCCTGGACGGGCCCCCGACATACCTGTTCCCCTTCATGCTCAACAGAATCAACCTCGAGAGGGCCGTCGAGAACGCAATCAGGATCGTCGAAGCTGAACCGGAGCTGGTCGTCTACGACCACCACCTCCTAAGGGAGAGGAGGTGGAGGGAGAGGGTTCACAGGGTGTTCGCGGCCGCGGAGAGGGAGGGCGTGACCCTTACAACGGCCGCGGAGGTCCACGGGAGTAGGCCGCTCATAGACACGCTGTGACGGCATGACTTTTTCACGTCTGGTCAGCAGCGCCCCCCCGCAGTTGATCGACCCGATTGAGCTGGCGAGGAGGACGGAGGAAATCGTGGCGAGGGAGTCCGAAGGGGCCCAGCTCAGGAAGTACTACAGGTTCAGGCTGGACAGGTGGTACGGCGGGGTGGCGACGGCCGACGCCGTGGGCTGCAACCTGAGGTGCGTGTTCTGCTGGAGCTGGAGATACGTGACCCGCCCAGACGCCCACGGGGAGTTCTACTCTCCCCAGCAGGTTGCGCGCAGGCTGGTGGGCATGGCGAGATCCAAGGGGATCCCAAGGGTCCGGGTGAGCGGAGCGGAGCCGACCATCGGCAGGGAGCACCTCCTGGCCCTCCTAGAGCGCACCCTCGACTCGGACCTTCTCTTCATCCTGGAGACGAATGGGATCCTCATCGGGGCCGACGAGTCCTACGCCGAAGACCTCTCGAGGTTCAGGCACGTCCACGTGAGGGTGTCCCTCAAGGGCTGCACACCCGAGGAATTCTCTCGCCTCACGGGCGCGGCTCCCAGGTTCTTCGAGTATCAGCTGAGGGCACTGGAGAACCTGCTAGAGCACGGCGCGTCCTTCCACCCATCGGTGATGCTCGGATTCTCCACCGAGAAGGGCCTGCTCAACCTGGTCGACAGGCTGAGGGAGATAGACGAATCCCTGCCGAGCAGGCTGGAGCCTGAGCTCCTGATCCTCTACCCGGCTGTGGAGTCAAGAATAAAGAGGGCTGGCCTCCGGCCGACTGGATTCGTGCGCCCCGGGGAGGACTGAGTTCAGCCCAACCGGTCGATTCGTTTTTACCCTCCGCGAGGCATGTCGGGCGCGATGACCCTGGTGGTGGAGGTCTCCCACAGAGCCGAGTTCGTGGAGCTCGTCCGAGGCTACGTGTCGGAGATGAGGCTGGCCCCCGTCCTGTTCTGGAGGGAGATCAGGGGGGAGTACGGCCCTGACGGGCCCGAGGCGGAGATCCTCTTCCTCGTGCCGGTCTACCCGCCGGACATAGACTGGGTTATCTGGAGGTACAGGGAGAGGGTGAGGGCCCCGCCCGGCTCGGGCGAGGCCGAACTCAGGTCCCTGGTGAACTCCGCCGTCGACTCCATGCTCAGGGACGTCGGGGCCGAGAGGGCGGTGAGGATAACCGGCATGAGCGTGGACGGGGAAGACGTCTGCCGCTGACGGTTTTACCCGCGAACCCTCAATGTGCCAGGGAGGGGTCAAGGGCCTCAGTAGCCCCAGGAGCCCTGACCCTGCCCCCACCCCCGTCTGCCTCTCCCACGACCTCCCCTCATCCCCATGCCGCGTTCGCGACCCATCCCCATTCCTCGCCCCC
>JAOZFH010000063.1 GCA_027491415.1 Thermoproteota archaeon
GGTGGGCAGTTTGGCTGGGGTGGCACGCCCCTGCAAAGGTATCAGGGGCGCCCAAAGGCGGGCTCAGGCGGGACAGAAACCCGCCGTAGAGGGCAAGGCCAAAAGCCCGCCTGACTGGATCCCTAAAAGCGTGGGATCCAGGGGTGAAAGCCGGGCCTAGCGAACACTCGTGCCCCTCTCGGTGGGGGCCGGGTACGACAGAAAAGTTACCCCATGGGTAACGGAGCCGTGGCGGGCGAGAGTCCACATCGGCCCCGCCGCTTGCTTCCCCGACGTCGGCACTGCCCATCCTGGCCGTGCAGCAGCGGCCAAGGGTGGGGATGTTCGCCCATTAAAGGGGAACGTGAGCTGGGTTCAGAACGTCGCGAGCCAGTTCGGTTTCTCCCTGCTGGGGCTGCGAGGCCGCCTGAGGGGAAGGGACCCTCAGTACGAAAGGAACGGGGTGTCGGGGCCTCCGGTGTACCGGTCGTCCGAGAGGGCGGCGCCGGGAAGCCGCGCCCCAGGCCGATAAGGGCTGAAAGCATCTAAGCCCGAAGCGGCCCCCGAAAATAGGCGGCCTGCCCCCGCTCCGGCGGGGGGTAAGGGCCCGGGTAGAAGACCCGCTCGATGGGGTGGGGGTGTAAGCCGGGAGGGGCTGACGCCCCGGACCGGTTCAGCCCACCACTCCCAAGAGCCCGAGGGCGAACCCGGCGCGGACGCGCCGGCCTGCGAAACGGCGACTGTGCGGGGCGCTCAGCGGCGCCCAACCGTCCTCCTTCTCGCCCGGCCGGGCTGGGGATCCCAGAGCGTACCCCTCCGCCGGACCCACAGTTTATTTTCCCGGCCTGACATCGTCACTCGGGGAGAGAGCGGGCCGGGGGGCTCGGCCCGGGAGGGCTGAGGAAGGTCCGCCCACGCCCGACCCCCGCGCCCCCGCAAGGGGGAGCCCCGAGAGGGGCTGAGGGGCCCACAGAAACGACACGTCCCCGCGGACATGGCGGTGACGCCGGCGAGGCAGAGGACCCGCGGGGGACCGGTGAAACGCGGGCCGCCGCGGGGTGCAAGCCGCCCCGCCGTGAGCAGGTCGGGCGAGCGGGGCAGGGCGCGCAGCCCAATCCCCCCGCGAGTACAGAAGGCGGACTATGGCCCGCACTCTCCCCCGCCCGCTCCGGTGGAGGCCAGCCGCAGGGGGTCCGAGGGCTCACGTTCCGGAGGACGCGAGCGACACCCCCCTCTCGCAGAGCTCCACGACCCTGCTTGCCAGCTCCAGGGCCTCCCTGGCGTCCCCCTCCCCGTAGAACCTCTCGGGTGGAAGGAGGTCGAGCCCCCTGCGAATCGGGTACCTCGACATCGTCACATGAGGCTCCAACCTCTTCAGGAGGTGGATCACCTCAGCTAGCAGTTCCCTCAGCTCCCCCTCGACCAGCCCCGAAAGCCTGTGGAGGACCAGCGAGTTCCTGTGCCGCCTGCTCGGCTTCGCGCCCACGGCTATGATTAGGGCCGACGACGCGTTCTCAGCGCTCATCGAGCTCAGGAGGACGCAGAGAGCGTACCTACCCGCGTTAATGGCGAGCCGAGCGTCCTCCAGCTGGTCCCGCGCCGTCTCTAGGTACGCGAGCGCCTCCCCGCCCTCGAGAGGACCTCCGCCCTCACCCAAGTCCCGGCCACCTCGTCGTACGTCCACTCCCTGAGCAGCCTCCCCCTCTGGACTGAGAGCAGGGGCCCGATCCCCGCCCTGTCCAGGAGCACCTCGTAACCCTCGAGGACTCCGAGGATGAGGGCAGTCCCGGCGGCGAGGTTTACCAGTAGGTCGTCGAGCGTCATGAAAAGGGCCTCGACCGGCACGTCGTACCTGAGCATCAGGTCTTGGACGAGGACGCTCAGCTCCCTCCAAGCCTCAACGTCCGTCACGACGAGCAGATCAACGTCGCTGTCCTCCCTGGCCTGACCCCTGGAGACGCTCCCGAACAGCACGACGGCGAGGACCCTCTCGTCCCTCCCGAGCTCCTCGGCTATGAGCCTGGCCTTCGCCCTGAGCGAGGCCGACTCCCGGAGGTGAGCGACGAAGACCGGATCCTCGAGGACCTTGGAGGGCTCGCGCAGGCGGTAGACCCGGCCGACCCTATCCACGACCCCGGCGGAGGTCAGCTCCCTCAGCTTGACGGAGAGCCAGCGGTCGCTCAGGCCGGTCGAGGACCTCAGCTCCCCGTACGTCTTTGGACCCTCCAGCAGAGATGCCACTATCCTCCCCTCGGGCGTCACCTCGATCAGCCTCACCGCCCCCTCCATCGTTACTTTACTGAGTACAGTATCTATATTATCTTCACGTCAAGGCTGGAACGATGGGTCTACCGCCAGCGAGGACTCCTCGTCGGCCAGTCGGAACCGGCGAGGTGGGGACAAGCCCAGCGAGTGATGGGGGCGGTCCACACGCCGGCGCCGGCGCAAGGCAGTCGCTGGCAAGTGCAGAAGGTGGTCCATGGCTGCACTCTCCCCCGACACCTGACTAGACCCAGCCGGCCGTCGGGCGTGCGGGGGGCCCTCTCGGCGGGTAGGCAGGGGGCTCGGATCGGTCACCCAGCTCCCAGAGGCGTAGTCAGGGCCGCGAAGATCGCCGAAGCGATGAGAAGGGCGAGTAGGATCTTCCCGGCCCGAGTATCCAAGGCGCGCGCGAAGCCCTCGCCGTCGGCTCACCTCTGCCGGCGATCCTCTCCTCGCTCTCCATCACCCTCGCGTGCCTGGGTCTGCTGGAAGTTGAGTTGGGTTGGTTGGAGGTCGACTGACCTATGAGGGCGGGCGCGGCGATCCTCACGCTGGGGCTGGTCGTGTACCTGAGCACCCTGGTGAGCGCAAGCTGGTCGGGGACCTCCGCGGAGCTGACGGTGTCAGAGGACCCGGCCGTGGAACTACTGACCCTGAGGGCCGGCCGGTACGTCTTGAACGTGAGGGCGGAGTGCCCGGTGAGGGTCAGGGTTTACTCCGCCCTCACGAACCGAACGGTGGCCTCTGCAGGCGCCGCTACGAGGGGCACCCTGACCCTGGACATCCCCGAGAGCTCGATATACGCGGTGGAGTTCGGGGCGAGCGAGCGCGCGGTCTGCGGGGTGAAGGCGTGGGTCGGCCCGATCGAGACCAGGAGAACCCTCACCTCCAAGCTGGCGCTCTCAACGGCCTGCACGGGGTTTGCGCTGGAGGCGTTCTATCGGCTCGGCAGACGCAGATCGCCTTGAGGATGGAGCCGCCGAGGGGAGGTGAACCGAGAACAAGCGAATCTACGCAGATTTCCGCGTGAGAGCGACGCGTGATGCGCCGGACGGGGAGCAATCCGCGCAAGCCTCAAAACCTCCCCCGCCAGAAACCGTCGATTCAAGCCCCGGCACACGAGTAGAGGATGGAGGGCGCATGTTCCTGCGCGCTCGATTCGGCATTGACAAAGAGGCGCTGTTCACGCCGCGCGGCGGAGGAGGAGGCCCTGGGGGGCTGAGCCTTGGTTCTCATGGAGAACGACGTCATATTCGCCTACATGAACGAGGGGGATAAGAACCACGAGGTCGCCCGCGGGATTTTTGAGAAGATCAGGGCCGGAGAACTCAGCGTGTACCTGTCCAGCGTGGGGCTGATCGAGATGGAACTCATCTACGGATCTCAGGAGAGGGAGGGGAGGCTCCTGCGAAGTCAGCCCAGACGGGCTAGAGGCGAGACTCCGCTTGCGGGAGGGTGCCGACGGGGGGCCAGGAGGTGGCGGGGCTGGCGGCCGGGCGTTCCAGGGGAGAGTTCGTGAAGTCGCGGAAGAAGGAGAGACGGGGAAACAACCCCAAACACGAGTACGGGATCTGCAGAGTTCACCTCGACTCCAAAGGCGTCTTGCTGAAGATTCTGGCGGACGTCAAGGAACTTAGGCGGGATCTCGATGGGGATGGGGGGCCGTGGGGAGGGTTAGAGGCCTCCCCCGGCGAGAGGGGCGGAGCGGCGAGGCGCTCGGCGCGGACCCACCTGAAGTTTATATACCGGCTCGGCAGACTAGTCTGACTGGCGGGGCGAGGCAGCGGGGTGGGGCAGCCTGGTCAGCCCGCCGGGCTCATAACCCGGAGGTCGGTGGTTCAAATCCACCCCCCGCTACTTCCATAATTTTAACGAATTTGATCGTTTTCTGTTTAATATTTGCACTGAAAAGTAAGACCCCAGCGGCCCGGGCAGTGTATCCCCCTCTCGCCAAAGACGAGCCGCTCAAGAGGATCAGCGACCGTTGGTGAGTTCAGCAACGCTGAAGAACATCCGGCCAATTAGCAGTCAGCTCTCCTCTGCGAAATGGAGCCTACGGTTGACTCTGCTTAAATCAGTGCTAGTAGCCGTGCCTCTCGAGGAAATCGTGCAGCGCCATCCTAACGAGCTCCGAGAAGCTCCCCAGCCCCTTCTCCTTTATGAACCTCTCCGCCCTGTCCACGAGGGGCCTCGGAAAGCTCATGGTCTTGTTCACCCACTCGATCTCCCTCTGCCTACCCATACCTGCTCAGGATGTCTGGAGAGTGCACGCTATATTCGCATTGCCTAAGCGGGGCGTCCCCCGAAATGCTTATATGTTATATGCATCTTATATACATGAAAAAGATGTATCAATGGTGGGATTATGGGGGGCAGACGCATCCCCCGCAACCTCAGGCTGAAGCTCTACAGGGAGGTCCTAGAACTACGCGAGGCAGGAATTAGCTACAGAAAGATCCAGAGAGTCATAAAGGATAAGTATGGCGTGGAAATAAGCAGGTCCAACATATCCTACTGGGTCAGGGGCCTCCACTCTCCACTGAACGAGCCCTACAACCACCTAGACACCTCTAGAGAGCGAGATCTCGCCTGGATCGCCGGAATGCTCGCCGGAGACGGCTCGATCAAGGTGAACAGGAAGGGTCGATTTCTGGCGCTCAAGGTGAGGGACAGGGAGCTGGCGGAAGAGGCGGCGAGGAGGCTCGCCAACGTGATGGGGAGGGGCAGGCCCTACGCCGTCAACAGGCTGGGGGATGGCAGGTACTACGTTCAGGTCCAGTCCAGAGAACTCGTGGACCACCTGAGCGTCAGAGAGAACGTCTTCCTCCACCTGGAGAGAAGCCCAAGGGAGTTCATCGAAGCGTTCTTCGACTGTGAGGGCGGTCCGACCGGATTCGTGAAGGTTTCCGGGAGGTTCGGCGCCAGTATTGAGGTTGGCAACACGGACAGGGGTCTGCTCGAGGCCGTCGCGTTGAAGCTCTCAGAGATGGGGATCAGATGCAGCGTCTCGCTGCACCACTTTAGGGGGGGACTCCTTCGTGACGAGTAAGGGGAGGGCCGTGGCCAAGAGGGATTGCTACTCCCTCCAAATCGGTGGTCGGGAGAGCATCGTGAGGTATCGGGATGAGATAGGGTTCGTCACCACAAGGAAGCGGAGAAAGCTGGATGACATCTCGTACATCCTAACAGAGTTCGGAACAGGGTGGGAGGCGGCCGTTGAGTGGATCAGGAGGTACGAGTACAGGATGGGGGAGGGTCGGCAGAGGTGGTTTAGGAGGAGCCGCCCGCTGGAGTGGGGAGAGGCAGAGAGGGAGTACGAGAGGTTCCTCTCCCGGAGGAGGGCGATGCTGAGAGCGCAGGGGGGTCAGTAAACAGATCGATGCCAAACCTGGGTTCGGCTAAAGCAGTCCCTTCCTCTCGCACTCCTCCAGCGCCTCCTCCCACCTCTTCCTGTCTCCGTAGCCCTCCAGCCCCTCAAAACATCAAGAAACCGACAGAGGTCCCAAGATTAATCGTCCAGTGGTAGCTTCCTGCCATGAGAGGTGGATCGGCTGACCCGCCCGTCGCTTCCATTGGGGGAAGCGATTATATCATTGGGGATAAATTGGCATATCTGGGGATAAGTTGGCGTACGTGGCCAGAGTGGATGACAGGGAGAGGGTGAAGCTCCCAAAGGGGCTCGTGAAGCCGGGGGAGAGAGTCGTCGTTATACCTGCTGGCAGGAGGATCGTCCTCATTCCCGTACCCCCGAGGCCGAGGGAGGCCAGCTCGTCCTGGTTAAAGACCAGGCTCGGGAGGGGGGAGCTGAGGAGGCTGGCCCAGGCCAGGGCTCTCGAGGAGTTGGGAGAGAAGATGGCCAGGAGGGGGGAGCGTGCTCATAGAGACTGACGTGCTGGTGGCGCACGTCAAGGAGAGCGACTGGCTCAAGCGCCCGTCGGAGGCGATACTTGAGGCGGCCGAGTCCGGCGAGCTGAGCCTGTGCGCCAGCAGTGAGTCCCTCCACGAGTTATACTACCTGGGAGTGAGGCTGGGGATCGATCTTGAGACCCTCCTCGCCAAGATCGCATCCCTCCTCATGATTGAGGGGATAGAGTGGCTCCCGTCCACGGCGGAGGTCTCCCTGACGGCCCTCACGCTAATGGTGGAGTACGGGCTGAGCTCCATCTTCAACGCCTACTACGCGGCCACCGCCCTCCTCATGGATCCCGACAGGACGGTCGTATCCACGGACACGGCGTACGACTCCGTGCCTGGACTGAGGAGAGTGGATCCCAGGGACCTCGCCCGATCCCTCGGGACCTCCGGTCGATGAGCCTGAGGGTCCGCAGCTCGTGCGCGATGAAGCTTGGGGCTAGTCGTTTGGAGAGCTCGTCCCGCACGGCGTTCCCTCCGGCGCACAGGCTTATATTGGAGGCATCACGAGTAGGCGATGTATGACAGTAATTACTGTAAGGATCGACGAGGAGACCAAGAGGCTGATGGAGCGGATCAGGATAAACTGGAGCGAGTTCATTAGGAATGCCATAAGGAGCAAGATCGCTGAGGAGAGGAGGAAGAATCTCGCGAAGGCCGTCCTGATCAATGAGAGGTTGAGGAAGAAGAGCAGGGGAGAGGCGAGAGCCGAGGAGATAGTCAGGAAGTTCAGGGATGAGAGGTATGGAGGCGGTCGTTGACGCGAGCGTCGTGGTGAAGTGGTTCGTTGAGGAAGAGGGCTCAGAGCTGGCGCTGAGGTTGAGGGACAGGTACATCGACGGGGAGATCGAGTTAATAGCCCCAGAGCTCATCACGTTCGAGGTGCTCAACGCCCTACGCTACAAGGGGCTGTTCACGGAGGAGGAGATGGCGCAGGTTCAGGAGGCCCTGGAGGCCTATGCCTTCTCCCTCTACTCCCTGAGTGGTGACTACGCTAGGAAGACCTTGGAGGTGGCATTCAGGAACGACATCACGGTCTACGACGCATCCTACGTGGCCCTAGCCGTGGTCAGGGAGACCCACCTGTACACAGCCGACGAAGATCTGAGGAGAAGGCTGAAGGAACCCTACTCGAAGCACGTCAGGGGTTTAAGGGAAGTCTAGCTCGGCTTCAGATGGAAATTTCAGAGGGGCGGCCCTCCCACCCACTCTCTTCCTCTATTGGCCTCTCAGCTCTCTGTTTTGGGCTCTCCCCCACATAAGCAGAGTGGATTTGTGGAAAAGATCCCACGCCCCTCTAACCCTTCTTGAGACCTAGGATGAGGCCGACCAGGAAGGAACCGGACGGAAGCGCGCTTGAGATCAGGAAATCCACCAGAGCCCCCACCTGAACGTATCCGCGCCGGGTCAAGTTCTGCACCAGGGACCCCATCCTCTCCACGTTGATCGCGATCACGCCCCGCTCCTCATAGATAGAATAGAATCAGGAGGAACGAGCCGAGAAGCACCAGGGCGGCCTTCACAATCTTCTTGACTGTGTAACCTACGACGAAACCGAGCGCGGCGGGGATCCCTACGTCAACTGCTATGAGGGTCGTCGCGTCCCCCATGAGGGTCGGATAGTCCAGATCCGGTCTGAGATTTTAGGATGACCCACCCCCCCAGAGTCACGACGCTGAGAGGCATGAAAACATCCTGCTTTTTTAGAGCCGCCGAGCCGACTCTGTTGGGTCGAGAACGGAGGACGGTGATGGCACGTTCTCCGACATTATTCGGTTAGATGAGGAGCGGAGCGTCCTTGTGATGCCGCTCGAGCTGGGGGAGAGGGATCCCTCTTGGCTCGAGCGCCTGGCGCTGGATGCGGGGGCGGAGCTGGCGGTGGCGGTCAACTGGAGGCTCGTCGCGTCAGCGAGGCACGCGGCCATGGCCGTCAGAAGGGCCCTCAGATCATTCGGAGCGGGCTCGGCGATCGGGAAGACACTGAGGACCGAGTTCCTCGTCTGTCTCACGGGTACGAGGCAGGTCTCCCGCGCCATCACCCTGGCCAAGCCAGAGGGAGACCGCTGCACGCTCGTCTGCGTGGCCCAAGATCCTCGCGGGGTCTTGGAGCGTGTCTACTCGTCCGGAGCCATCTGCGTGGACTATCCAGACGCAGGCGAGGTCTTGGAGGCCCTCGGGGCTGGGTCCTTCTCGGGGGGAACCTGCACGGGCTCGCTCGAGGCGCTGGCGCTGGAGGCCTCGGCCAGGGTGGAGCTCGACAGGTGACAGACCTACCGGCGGGCGCGGCGCCAACGTTTTAGATTGTGGAGGAGTCGGCCGCCAGGTGAACCGCTTGTCGGAGTCCAAGGAGGAGACCGGGTACGCTGAGGCGAGGTACAGGCAGCTCCTGGAGAGGCTGGAGCTCCTCAGGAACCAGATAGCGACCCTCACGGCGTCCCTCCAGTCCATGAAGCAGGCACTCCAGAGGCTCGAGAAGCTCGAGAACGTCGAGACCGTGTACGAGAGGGCCGGGCACATCCTGGTCCCCAGGAAGAGGGATGAGGCCCTCGAGGAGCTCAAGCTCAACGTGGAGGCCACCGAGTCCATCCTGAAGAAGTACCAAGAGGAGGAGCGGGAGGTCCGGACGGAGCTCAGGCAGCTGATAGAGGGGCTGAGCTCCGGCGGCGCAGGCTCCTCCTGAGCCGGTTATCGAGCCCTGATTCGGGTGATCGGCTCACCGCCTCGTCGACTCAGCGAGCAGTGCCAAGAGCCTCTGGAGTTCCGATGCGGGGATCGAGAGGCCCGCCGCGGCCGAGTGGCCGCCCCCCTCCCCTCCTAGTTCTGCGGCCGCCCTCGAGGCGAGTTCGCCGGCGTCCAGACCAGACTCCCCGCCCTCTTGGGTGAGCCTCAGGGAGAGCTTGACGCGCCCGGGATTCTCGGGCTCCTCCGCCGCGACGGCCACCAGCAGCACCCCCTCCTCGGGCGGGGACCTCGCCGCTATGGAGGCCACCGGACTGGTCAACGTGTCCCTCAGCCTCCCCCTGCCATCGACGAATAGCACGCCGCCCTCGACCCGCTGGACTTCGCTCAGCACGTCCAAGAACTGAGCCAGCTCTCTCCTGTACTCGGAGAGCACCCGATTTGCCGCCTCGAGGGCGCGACCCCTCCTGCCCAGGCCGAGGGCGAGGCCCACATCCGCGCGGCCCATCCTGCCGCACGCGTTCAGCACGGTGGCGAATGTGCCGAGGTCCCTCAGGGGGGAGCCCGGGGGCTCGGTGAGGAGAGTGTAGACCGTTCCAAGGAGCTGGTCGGGCGAGGCCCTCTGGCCCCAGGCGGCAAGTCTCTTCACGATCTCGCTCAGCAGGGCGCGCCTCTGCTCCTCTGTCAGGTCGGAGAGCGTCGTCATTCGATCTCCCGTCTTCGGGGGGATATCCAGGCTCTCGAGTATCTCGAGGGCGCCGGAGGAACTCCCAGACACGCCCGGTATTGGCGGGTCGACGGTCCTCTCGAGGGCGAGGAGGAGGGGGTACTCCGGCCCCCCGAAGAGCCTGAGCTCTGTGTGGGCCTCCACAAGGCCCATCTCCGTTGCCTGCCTAAGGATCTCCTCGTTCACGCCTGAGAAGCCGTTCCTCGATTGTACGTCTCCTATGGCGCCCAGGAGGGCAAGGTGCGCCGGCCGGGGCCCGTCAGGGAGCGTCGCCCGGAAGAGGGCGTACGCCACGCCCGCGGCCGAGACCTCCTGCCCGCCGTCGATCCCCAGATCGTGCGGATTCAGTTCCTCCACGCCCTCCGGGGTCTCGCCGACGGGCTCGTGGTGGTCAACCACTATAACCCTCGCCCGCGAGGCCGCGCCGGAGAGGCGCTCCCTGTAGCCCGAGCCCATGTCGGACACTATGAGGAGCCCGTAGGACTCCCCGAGCTCCTTGGCCGGGTCCTCAGGGAACCTCTTGACGAAAGAGGCGTGGAACGGTATCCTGAGCTCCAAGAGAAGCCAGGCCAGGACGGAGGCTGAGCTAATGCCGTCGGCGTCAATGTGAGAAAGCAGGCGAGCCGGACCACTGACCTCCCGAAGGGCCGAGGCCGGACCGCTCGCCGCCCTCTCTACCAGCAGCCTGAACCTCTCAGAGGGCTCAGCTTGCAAGCAGCTCGGCCCTCTTCGGGTCGTACTTCCAGTCGGGCGGGAGCTTGCCTACCCTCCTGTAGTACTTCGCTAGCCTGTGGATCTTGGACTCGATGAGCTGGAGCCCCCTCCTTGAGTGGAGGTCCTTCCTGTGAGTCTCGAGGTGCCTCCTTATCCTGAGGGCCCTCCTGATCAGAGCCTGGAGGTCCTCGGGGATCTCGGGGGCGGCGTCGTGCTCCGCTAGCACCTTGGTCAACTTCTTGCCTAGGACCCTCCTGACGAGCGGGACGCCGTAGACATCCCTCAGGATCATGCCTATCTGGCTGGGCGGGACGCCTCGCTTGCCAAGCTTGACGATTATCTCCTCTATCTCCTCCTTGCTCAGAGAGACCCAGTCGAGCGGGACGCTGGCCGGGGGCCTCGTGGACTCCGACTTGCCCCGCTTCCTGCTGTGCATCCTGGCCAACCGTATCACCCGGTTCCTTCCCGCCTCTCAGGCCCTCCCCGTTATAAATGCTTGCGCCCCTTGGAGAGCCACTCGCCGAGCCGCCTGAGGGCCCTGTAGCGGTGCGAGTACCTGTTCTTGTCCTCTCCTAGCTCCCCGTACGTGAGGCCGCCCGGCTCAAGGGGCTCGAAGATCGGGTCGAACCCCCACCCCCCTCCCCTGATGGACTCCGCTATCCTGCCCGGGGTCTCGCCGACCAGAACGGCTGGTTCAGAGTCCCTGTCGAGGGCGACGGCCACCACCGACTTGAAGCTGGCCCCCCTGTCTCGAATTCCGTCCATCAGCTTGAGAATCCCCTCGTTCCCTATGGTCCTGAAGGCGAAGGACGAGTAGGGGCCTGGGAACCCCCGGAGGGCGTCTATGAACAGGCCGGCGTCCTCTATGAAGAAGGGGGGGTCCACCCGGTCGAGGAGCCACCTGGCCGAGAATAGGGCCACCTCCTCCAAGGTGTCGGCCTGGACCTCTGGGTACTCCATCTCGACCCACTCGACCTCGAGCCCGAATCGCGCGAGGATGGTCCTCGCCTCCCGGAACTTGTGTCTGTTGTGGGTGACGAACCTGATCCTGTCCACCCCCTCACCTACCACGGGATCACCCCCGCTCCGATCGTCAGTTTTTACCCGATCCAGCTCCTGTACCGCCCCCTCCTCTCCACGGCCTCGAGCCTGGCCAGGGTCGCGTCGGGCCTGGGGGCGGTGTCCCTGTACCCCCTCAGGAAGCGCTCAAAGAGCTCCCCGGCCGTTTCGGGGAACAAGGCCTCCAAAGACTTCTTCAGGACGTGGAGGTCGACGGCCATATCCTCCTCGCTCCTGGAGAACTCCCCCAGTCCGAAGTCAATGAGGCAGGTCCTCCCCCCCGTCACGACCACGTTGAGCGGGGTCAGGTCGTTGTGGACGACCCCGGCGGAGTGCATGAGGCCCACCTGCCGGCCCAGGTCCTCCATCACCCCGGCGAGTCCCTCGCCCTCCTTCTCTCTCCGTCCTCGGGACAGTAGGTCGAGCAGGGTTGGGCCGGACACCCTCTCCAGCAGCAGCGTGTCTCCCCAGACGTCCAACACGGCGGGGCACCTGACCCCGTGCTCCTTTAGCCTCATCAGTATCCTGGCCTCGAGCCTGGTCCTCGAGGTCCTTATCCTCCAGTCCAGCTCCGGGTGCCTGTAGGACTTCTCGATCCTCCTCTTCTCAACCGCGGGCATGCCCCAGGCGTCTGCCTCGTAGACCTCGGCCTCCGCCCCTCTGTGGATCAGCCTGGCCATCCGTACCTCCCCCTCAGGGGCACGAACGCGACGGGGGTTATCTCCGTCTGCCTGAACCTGCCCTCGTCCTCCTTGTCGATCACGACGAGCACCTGCCCGCCCCACCAAGACGGCTCACCTACCGGGACCACCATCCTCCCGCCGACCTTGAGCTGGTCTAAGAGGGGCCTCGGTGGCCCCGGAGCGGCGGCCGTTACCAGTATCCTGTCCGGCCTGACCCTGAGCGGGAAGCCGGCGCTCCCGTCCATGGCCAGGACCGTGACCCTGTCGGAGTAGCCCGCGCGCCTGAGGTTTGACCAGGCCCTTCTGGCGAGCGAGGGGACTATCTCGGCGGAGTACACGTGCCCCCAGTCAGCCGGGTCCTCCCCGGCCGGGGCAACTATCTCCGCCACGGTCGCGGCGTGGTACCCACTCCCGGCGCCCACCTCGAACACCACCATCCCCCTCCTCAGGGCGAGGAGCTCGTCCATCATGAACACAATGTGTCGCCCGGCCCCAGGCGGCCGTGTGGCGCGCTGATGGTCTGCCCCTCGCCTATCGGGAGGGGGGTGTCCCGGTAGGCGTCCCTCCTGAGGTGCTCAGGGACGAACTCCTCCCTCGGGACTGTGAGGGCCGCCCTCCTGACCTCGGGGGTTCGGACCACGCCCAGCATCTCCAGCCTTTTTACGAGCTCGGCGCGCCCCTCCTCCAGGGACCCCTCCCCCCGCGCGGGTGAAAGGTTCGGGGAGGCTTTAGAGTTGAGGTTCCACTCGGATGCGGCGTTCGCCGTAAGGGCCAGGGGCCACCCCAACGTGAGGGCGAGACACCGCACGACCATGGAGGTGACCCGAGACGACTACCTGACCGAGAGGGGAGACTGCATTCTGGCGATAGAGGCCGACGCGGCCTGCTCGGACGTCTCGGGCTGGCTCAGGGAGCACCTCAGGTCCGGCGGGTGGGTGCTGATCGAGCTGGAGGTGGAGGGGGAGGAGGACAGGGCGGCGTTCTCGTTTCGGGCCAGGGGAGACCCCCGGCTCACCCTCGCCAGCGACAGGAGCATCGTGATCAGGAGGTCGAGCTACGTGGACGACCGGACCATGGCAGTCCTAGCGGAGGCGGCCGCGGCGGACGTTCCGAGGGGCATGGTGAGGGCCCTCAGGGCCGGGGCAAGGCTCACCCTGACCGTGCGGCCCCTGGCGGGAGACGCGAGCGTGGAGGAGATTCACAGGAACCCCTGAGACGAGGGGTCGCGCGGGAGCAGGGCCTCCCTCATCAGAGAGGTGGCGTAGGATCCCCGATCGAGGGCGAAGGATGCTAGGAGCGAGTCTCCCCTCTTCCACAGCCTCAGGCTCCTCGCGGGGACCCAAGCGGGCCTCACCCCACCCGCGAGGTCCAGTCCCAGCTCGGGGAGGCGGAAGCTCTCGGGGGACAGCCCGTCTCGCCTGAGCACCTCCAGGGTCTCCTCGCCAGCTGACCCGCGGTAGGCGTCTGGGTCGGAGCCGGGCAGCGGGAGGGCGAGCGACTCCCCGCCTCCGGAGAGGGGGGCCACCCTGTCCCCCGGCCGGGGCGAGAGCCGTCCATCGCGGAGCCTCCCGGACAGTGTGAGGTTGAACACGTAGGCCTGGTAGGAGTGCAGCATCATCTCCAGGGCCCCGCGCGGGATCGCCCTCAGGGCCTCTAGTCCCCCCGCCCCCCTGTCCAGGGCGTCCGCCACCCTGGACTCGTATCCCCTCCCGCCCTTCCCCGCCAGGAGCCTCGCTGCCCGGTCGAACTCCCTCCTGAGCACCAGCAGGCCGATCTCGTGGTTGAGGGGCGGCCTGTCCCCGAACCTCTGGTAGGAGAAGAAGTTGGGGAAGCCTCGGGAGAGTTCCATCAGCCTGCGCGAGAGCTCGCGGGGCTCCGTCTCCCTAACCCTCAGGGTGAACCTGTTAAGGTCGTTGGAGCCCCTGTATACCGGCTCCGTCGACCTGCAGACGAACCTGGCCATTAACTTCCGGGCTCTCACGACCTCTGGGGGCCTGCCGAGGGGGGCGCTCATGAACTGAGCCGAGACGGACCTCCTGTCCTTGAGCCCCGCGTAGGACACCCTGCTCGTGGGTATCCTGAGGGCCCTCGCCAGCAGCCCGGCGGCCTCCTCTGTGGTGAGCCCCACCTTGATGACGGAGAAGACCGCGTGGGGCCCCTCTTGGACCTCGGGGGACTCGAGGCTCGCGGCCGCCATCAAGGCGGAGGCGCCGCGCCACACCTCGTCCACCAAGAAGTCCGGGAGTCTCTCCCTCAGGCGCCCGGGGAGGGGATCCCAGTCGGGCCTCGCGTAGGCCAGCATACCGGTCCTGACGTCCAGCTCCGGAGGATTCGCCACTCCCCTCGTCACCTCAGCAGAGGGAGCCTCCCAGTGACCTTGTCGACCTCGCCAGCCCTGTGGGGACCAACGGCGGCCGCGGTGAGCGTCCCGGGAGGCAGCTCAGTCAGCCCCGCATCCCTGACGATGCTCCTCGGCAGGCCCAACCTCTCGGCCTGATTGTAGACCTCGAGGAGTTCCTCCTCGGAGCCGACGGCGACCACCACCTTCTTGGCCCCCTCCCTCTTCCAAGCCTCGTAGACATCGGGGCACCTCTTCATGGCCATCTCGGCGGCCATGCAGGCCGCGTGGGCCACCTGTACCGCCAGTTTGCCGGGGCTCATCTTCAGGTCCTTCCTCACCGCTATGACCTGCTTGTAGGCGAACCTGTCGGCCGTCACGACACCACCTCCTCCAGCAGGGACTCGAACTCCCTAGCGACGGCGTCCCACCCCCTGGACAGAGCGAACTCCCTCGCCTCCCTGGAGACGCGTTCCAGCGCGTCGCGGTCTGAGAGGACCTCCCTCAGTCTCTCCGAGAGGGCCTCCAGGGACCTGTCGGCCAAGAACCCGGTGTGGCCGTCCTTCACGAACTCCGGCAGGGCGCCGACCCTAGCGGCCAGGGGCGGCGTGCCGGCGGCCATCGACTCGAGGGCGGTCAGGCCGAAGCCCTCCCACCTCGGGGTGTGGAGGGTCAGGTCGCAGGCCCTCAGCACCAGCGGAATCCTCTCGTGAGGGACCTTGCCCAGGAACACCACCCTCCCAGCCCCCTCGCGCCTGGCCAGCTCCTCAAGCCTGGGCCTGAGGGGCCCGTCCCCGGCCACGAGGACTAGGGCGTCTGGGTGGGAGAGGGCCGCCCTGAGGGCGAGCTCCGGGTCCCTCACCGGAACTAGAGAGCCCACGATCCCCACCACCTGAGCGTCGGCCGGAATCCCCATCCTCTCTCTAACATCCTCCCCCCTTTCCGGGAGGGACCTGAAGGCCTCGATGTCCACGCCCCCGCGGATAACCCTAGGTTCGACCCCGAACCTCTCCCTCACGACGCCCGCCAGGTGGGAGCTCACCGTCGCAACGGCGGGGGCGGACCTGCACGCGCGCCGCAATAGCCAAGCCCCCATACCGACGAGTGCGTCGGTCCCGTGGAAGACAGGGACGTAAGGGGGCCCACCCAGTGCGCGGCCGATCCAGGCCGCCACCCCGGAGGTCTTGGCGTACTGCGCGACCACAGCGTCCGCATCCCCCAGGCTCGCGGCCAGCCTCAGCGCGGAGGCGGCCATGAAGCTAGTCCCCCTAATCCCGGGGACTCTCGGGGTCGGGAGCCGGATCACCCTCTCACCCCATCTCGACCTGGCCCAGCCGTAAGAGACTACCGTGACCTCGTGCCCCCTCCTAGCAAGCTCGCCAGCCAGCATGGTATTGTAGACCTGGACTCCGCCTACGTCTGGGTAGTAGGGGCCCAGGAGGACTATCCGCACCTCTCTAACGGCCGAACCGTTGATTTAAGTTTCTCGCGGCCCCGCCAAAGGATGACCCGGGATGGGGGTCAAGCTCGGCGACATCGTGGTGGGGAGGGAGGTAGACCTCAAGGACCTCGGCGGTAGGAGGCTGGCCCTCGACGCCTACAATGCCCTCTACCAGTTTCTGGCGAAGGTCAGACAGCCTGACGGCACTCCGCTCATGACCAGCAGGGGAGAGATCACCTCCGTGCACTCAGGTATATTCTACAGGACCGCCAATCTGCTCTCGCTGGGGATAACCCCGGTCTACGTGTTCGACGG
This sequence comes from Thermoproteota archaeon, assembly GCA_027491415.1. GTDB lineage: Archaea > Korarchaeota > Korarchaeia > Korarchaeales > Korarchaeaceae > DRBY01. The sequence goes on from JAOZFH010000063.1 coordinate 16,110, forward strand.
TGAGCCTCCGGAGTTCAAGAGGAGGGAGCTGGAGGAGAGGGCCGCCAGGAGGGAGGAGGCCAGGGAGAAGTGGGCCGAGGCGGCCGAGAGGGGGGACGTGGAGGAGATGCGGAAGTACGCCCAGGCGGCGCTGGAGCTCACGGACGAGATGGTCGAGGATGCCAAGAGGATACTGGAGCTCATGGGGGTCCCCTGGGTCCAGGCGCCCAGCGAGGGGGAGGCCCAAGCGGCGCACATGGCGGCGAGGGGGGACGTGTGGGCCGCGGCCAGCCAGGACTACGACTCCCTGCTCTTCGGCTCTCCGAGGCTCGTCAGGAACGTGACTATAACGGGGAAGAGGAAGCTCCCCGGGAGGGACGTGTACGTCGAGGTCAGGCCCGAGATCATCTCCCTCAGGGAGACCCTCGAGTCGCTGGGGATCACCAGGGAGCAGCTCGTCCTCCTAGGGATCCTCGTCGGCACGGACTACAACCCCGGCGGCGTGAGGGGCGTGGGGCCGAAGAGGGCGCTGGAGATCGTGAGGCGCCACCGCACCGTGGAGGAGGTCGAGAGGGCTATCAAGTGGGAGTTTGACGTCCCGCTGAGGGAGATCTACGAGTTCTTCCTGAGCCCGCCGGTGACGGACGAGTACGACGTGACCCTCAAGAGGCCTGACGCCGAGGGCCTCCTCAGGTTCATGGTGGACGAGCACGAGTTCTCCGAGAAGAGGGTCAGGAAGGTCATAGAAGAGATAACCGAGGCATACAAGATGCACGCCAGCGGCGGGCTGGAGGCCTGGTTCTGAAAGGGACGCACTCTAGAGGAGCCCTCGGGCGCTCACTCCTCGTCGGGCGTCAGATAGGCGTGCTCGCCCTCCGCGACCTCTATGACCAGCGTCCCGCCCTTGCCCCCGCTGGACACCCTTATCACGCCCGCCACCTCGAGCCTCATCAGGGCTCGCTCCAGCTGGTCTAGCGAGAGCGTCGGATCCTTGGACCTCAGCGCCTCGTAGAGCTCCCTGTCCGTGACGGTCCCCCTCCTCTTCTTGACCTCTTCGTACACCACGTGCGTGAGGGGAAGCTCGAGGGGCAGACCCGATCACCCGCCCCTGGACATGGTCTCCAGCTCGACCGAGCTCACGCCCGGGACGCTGGAGAGGGCCTCCTCAACCTTGTCGGTTATGCCCTCCTCCTCGGGGGTGGAGAGCAGGATCGTCAGGGCCACTATCCCGAAGGCAAGCTCGGCCTGTCCCCTGTCCATCAGCTGAACCCCCAGGGGCTTCAGGGACTCTTGGATCTTGCCAGCGACCTCCTCCGGATCCGCGCCCGGATCGACCAGGACCCTGAACTGCGCCATAACGCGAGCCAACCCGAACCCTCCCACCGATCACGGACCGACGAACCCGCAGTTGGGGCAGACGTACTCGTTCGCCTGCTTCCTGCAGATCCTGCACCGGACTATGAGGTACTCCCCGCAGTTGGGGCACGGGAACTTGACGACCCCCCTCTCGTAGGTCACCCTCCTGCCGCACGACGTACAGTAGAGCTCCTCCACAGCTGGAGGCTGATTGACTCCGACCTCCTGCGCCATCTTTCAGCCCTCTCCGACCCTGGGGCTCCACTCCCCGGCCTTAAAAATCTTGGCGGGATAGAGCACGTAGGTCTTTCCCCTCCGCTCCCTCTCGATCAGGCCCCTGTCGATGAGCTCCGCGACCAGCCTGCTCACCTTCGGCTTGGAGAAGCCCGTGAGCTCCGGGAGCCTGTCCTGGGTTATCTGCCCCCTCTCCACCACCGCCGAGAATATGGCCCTCTCGTCGGCGGTGAGGAACCCCTCCAGCAGGTCGAGGGGGGTCTCCCGCCCCCTCGCCCGCGAGACCAGGAGATACGCCACGACCGCCCCTAGGGCGGCTCCCACCGCCGTGCCCGGCGTCAGCAGGACCGAAGCCACGGCGCTCAGGCGTCCCCTCCTCGGCCACTCGGTCGGCGCCTCGGTGGGTGACACCCTGATCACTTGGTACGAGGAGGAGAGCCTGGACAGCTCGTCCGCCGAGAGCGGGTCGCCGATCAGGATTACCCTCTCCAAGTTGGGGAGGTAGGTGCCTGCGGAGGCCCAGAAGGAGTCGGGGAGGTGGCCCTCGCTCGAGTAGACGATGGGGGCCGAGTACTGCCGCGACCACAGGAGGGCGGGGAAGTAGAGCTCCGGCCTGGTTCCGTCCACCACGATCAGCGTGTCCGCATCTCCCCAGAGCTGGGTGGTGACGTAGATGGCCGTGTCGAATCTGGTCGGCCCCCCGAACCTGCTGACCGCCACCCCCTGGGACTCCAGCCTGATCACGAAGTCCTCCGGAACCGCTCTCCTGTCGCCGACCACCATGACCCTCGGCGTCTCGTCGAACGACGTCAGGCCAAGGACCATGCTGACGACCTCGTCGTCGTTGATGCCCGGTATCAGCGTGATCACGGGGATGTCCCTGTGGAGGCCGTAGGCCACGGCCACCGTCCAGTCGGCGTAGATGTCTCCCCTGACCACTATGGCCTCGAACTGCCCGCCCGCAGGCTGAGCCTGAGCCGCGGCGGGCACCGCGATCGAGGCGGCGAGGAGCAGCGCCAGCAGCGGCGTCCGATTTCTGATCATCTTCTCGACAACCAGTCAAGGCCCCGATAAAATAGGTTGGCCAGGGCGGGTGGCGGGCCCGGGGGGACTCGAACCCCCGACCTGCGGCTTGCCCCGGCCACGGCCGTAGGAGGCCGCCGCTCTAATCCATGCTGAGCTACGGGCCCAGCCGATCCCTTACCTGTCCTAAGCGTTATATAAGCTTTGGCGAACTGCGGCCCGTGAGCCGATGCCCGTGAGAACGCTCAGGGGCTTCAGGGATCTGCTCCCAAACTACTTAGAGGACTTCAGGTGGGTCGAGTCGAGGGCCAGGGCCGTGTTCGAGAGGGCGGGATACAGAGAGGTGCTCACGCCCACCGTGGAGCCCTTTGAGCTCTACGAGGAGAAGGAGGGGGAGCAGATCGAGGAGAGCATGTTCGTGTTCGAGGACAAGGCCGGCAGGAGGGTCGCGCTCAGGCCGGAGTTCACGGCCTCCCTGGCGAGGCTGTTCGCCTTCATGGGTGGAGAGTTCAAGCTCCCCGTGAAGTGGTACTACGTGGGCAACGTGTTCAGGTACGACGAGCCCCAGAGGATGAGGTACAGGGAGTTCTGGCAGGCGGGTGCTGAGCTGATGGGGGCCTCGACGCCGGAGTCTGACGCCGAGATCATGTCGCTGGCCTGGAACACGCTGAGAGACGTCGGCCTCGGGGAGGGGGCGCTGATCAGGCTCAACAACGTCGGCATAGTGAAGTCCATGCTGGAGGCCTGGGGCGTCTCGGGAGAGATGCAGTCGAGGGTCCTCACCTGGATGGACAAGCTCGGCAAGGTCGAGAGGTCCGAGGTTGAAAGGGGGCTCGCGGAGTTGCTGGGAGAGGAGAGGGGGTCCAGGCTCATGGGCCTAGTCGACGTTGAGGGTGAGGACCCCTCCGAGCTGGAGCCGGTCCTCAGAGGATTCGAGGGCAGCGTGGAGGCCCTCAAGAACCTGGAGGAGGTCTACGACGCGGCCAGGGCCGTCGGCATGAGGGTCAGGCTCACGCCGTTCCTCGTGAGGGGGCTGGCCTACTACACCGGCACGGTCTTCGAGGCGTTCGTGGAGGATATACCGTATGCGCTGGGTGGGGGAGGGAGGTACGACGGGCTCGTAGCCGAGTACGGCGGCCCACCCACCCCGGCGACCGGCCTGTCCCTGGGGCTGGACAGGATCGTCGACGCGGTGAGGGAAAAGGGAGTGAGAGTAAAGAGGGAGAGGTCGGGCGTCTTCGTGGCCGTGGTGTCCGACGATCTCCGCAGGAGGGCGTTCGTCCTCGTCGAGTCCCTCAGGGCGGCCGGCATCAGGGCGGACCTCGACCTCAGGGGGGGCAGGTCCCTCTCCAAGCAGGCGGAGTACGCAGACAGGACCGGATGGAGGTACGTGATCTTCCTCGGGCCGAAGGAGGTAGAGAGGGGCGTCTACGTCGTCAAGGACCTGGAGAGCTGGGAGCAGCTCGAGGTGCCAGAGGGGGGGCTCCTGGACTTCCTCAGGGCCGGGCTTGACTGACGGTTAGCGTTTAATACCTGTGGGGCCCATGTCACCCTGCCGGGGTGGCCGAGCGGCATAGGCGGCGGGCTGCAGACCCGCAGACCCGGGTTCAAATCCCGGCCCCGGCTCCACCCCCCGTTCTCCCTGGTTCTCGGCCTCGCGAGGGAGTGGGGACGCAGGTTAATATAGAGGGGGCGAGCGACCAGACCCGGCCGAGCGCCCGCGCGTTCGGCACCTCGGCTGGCCGGGGTGGGGCAGCCTGGCAGCCTGGGGGCCTGTGGAGCCCCAGACCCGGGTTCAAATCCCGGCCCCGGCCCCATCAACTGCTCTCAACGGGGTCGATCCCGGAGGCCACCAAAGACGCGATTAGGCGCGATTGAAGGTCTCCTCGGCGCTGACGATGGCTTCCTAACTCACCCACGCGTGTGGGCTGGCGTAACCTCTGGGAAAACGGGTTGGAAGTGGTGGACCGGCCGGGATTCGAACCCGGGACCTCCCGCGTGCGAGGCGGGCGCTCTACCGAGCTGAGCTACCGGCCCGCCACTTACCGGGGGACCAGCGTATAAAAGGCCTACGGCTATGAGGAGAACTCGTACCTGAGCAGGGCCGCTATCCCTCCCAGGGCGGCGAGCTGCTCGCCCCACTCGGACTTGGGGTTGACTATGGAGACCTTCGCCGCGCTCTGCTTGGCCAGTTCACCCACGTACTCGATTATGTGGGTCTTCTCCTCGGTGAAGGTTGTTGCGCCGCACTTTGGGCATGTCCACCCCTTGGACTGGGCCTTAGAGGACCTCCTGATCTCGGACTCCTGGTACCCGCAGTTCTGGCAGGTTCTGACCACGTACTCGTAGTCCACATCCTCCAGCACCAAGACCTCCTCGGCCGCCCCGGCCTGGAGCGCCCTGACCACCTCCCCCACGCCGTAGGCCACGGCCCCGGGCCTGGTGGCCAGCATCGTGAGCAGCTTCTCGACCTTGCTCCTCTCCTCGTACAGAGAGGCCTCCCTCATGTAGTCCTGGGCCTTGATGATGAGCTCTCTCAGGCCCTGCTCCTCCGTGTAGGACAGGGGTAGGTTGGCCACGACCTTCTGCTGAAGCCTGTAGTCCATGAAGTCGCCCTCCTCAAACTTCTCCCTGGCGTCACCGGGCCCACCTATGATTATGCCCTCCAGCTCGTTCAGGTAGGGGAGGAGAGCCTTGCTCGCCCTGGCCCCGAGCCTCTTGAAGAAGTCGTGCACCCTCTCCTCCCTTATCCTCTCGAACCTCCTCTGAGACTGGCCTCCGGCGCTGTGCTTCGGGGGGATGTCGGCGGTGACCCACTCCAGGATCTGGTAGGTGCTCCCCCTGAGGAGGGCCACCAGCCCGCCGCCCCTGTCCATCACTATGAGGCCGTAGGCCTTCTTCTCCCTAGCCATGTCCTCCAAGGGCTCTAGGTAGAACTCGTGATCGCAGACGTACCTGAAGGATGGGACGGGCTCGGGGGGCTCGATCACGTAGATCTCGATCTTCTCTGTCCCCCTGTCGGCGCCCTGGGGGATGGCGCCGCAGAATATGACGAGCCCGTTGGGCGGCACCTTCCTGTAGAGCTTCAGCCTCTGCATTATGCTCTCAAGGGCACTCTGCACGTTCTTCCTGGTCAGCTTGTCCTTGATGTTCCCCGCCTGGTCGTACTCCTTCCTCAGGTAGCGCATCACGTCGGCGACGGGCCTCCCTGGGGGTATGTAGAGCGAGATGAGCTCCGTCCCCCTACCCCGCTTCCGCCGCAGCTCCTTCAGCAGCTTCCTGAACTCGTACATCTCGTAGGTCATGGCCAATTTTCGCTACACCTCGCTCTGGTCGGCCGAGTCGCGTTTTAAAGAGTCTCGGGTGGGGGTTCTGGATGCTCCTGCTCTTCGAGGACGAGGGCGCCGCCTTGCTCAGGCCCCCGACCGACCTCACTCCGGTCCACGAGCTAGTGATCGGTAGGGAGACCATCCTAGAGAGGGTCAAGAGGCTCTTGAGACACGACGGCGAGACCGCCAGCCTCGTCAGGCCGCACCTCGTGCCCAAGGCGCGGGACTCCGAGGCGCCCCCCTTCCGCGGGGCGGACGAGGGGGTCCTGGCGGTCAACTCGAGGTGGGTGATGGGGGAGGAGGAGGCGAGGCTCGCGCTCTCGCTGGATGTGGGAGAGGCGCTCGCCGCCCCGGACGGGACGGTGCTCTGCGCCAGGTTGAGGGCCGAGGAGGCGGATTCCGCCCTCTCTCCGGAGCGGGGAGGAGCCTCAGGCGTGGGAGAGGCGCTCCACGCCTCTGCGGAGAGCTTCAGGGTTCTCGAGGGAGCCAAGCTGATATCCTACCCCTGGGACCTGCTCCGCACCTCCCTAGAGGCCCTGAGGGAGCCGGTGAGCGTCGAGGGATCCTCCAGGGTACCGGAGAGCGTGAGGGTCCTGGGGAACCCGAAGATGCTCTCGCTCGGCGAAGGGGTCGAGTTCGAGGGCCCGGCCGTCCTGGACGCGAGGGGGGGCCCGATCTGCATATCAGACGGCGTCGCCGTGGGGCCCCACGTCTCCCTCTCCGGCCCCCTCCACGTGGGCCCGAGGTCCGCCATCCTCCCAGGGGCCCAAATCTCCAACTCCTACGTGGGCCCGGTCTGCAAGGTTGGCGGGGAGCTGGCCGACTCCGTCATACTCGGGTACAGCAACAAGGCCCACTACGGCTACGTGGGCCACAGCTACGTCGGGAGGTGGGTGAACGTCGGCGCAGGCACGGCCACGTCGGACCTCAAGAACACCTACGGCGAGGTCAGGAAGACAGTCGGTGGGAGGAGGCTCGGGACCGGCACGATAAAGCTCGGCTCCTTCCTGGGGGACCACGTCAAGACCGCGATAGGGGCCATGCTCTACACCGGCCTCTTCGCCGGGGCAGCGAGCCACCTACACGGGTTCGTGCTGGAGGACGTGCCCCCATTCACCATCTACGCCGTTACCCTCGGCTGGGGCAAGGTGGAGTTGGAGCTGGGGTCTGCGATAAGGACGTACAGGAGGATGGCCGCCAGGAGGTCCGTCAAGCCGTCCGAGGGTGAGGAGAGGTCCATGGAGCTCCTGTTCGAGCTCACCAGAGAGGAGAGAGATGAGGCAGGCGTGAGGAGTGGGAGAATTAGGTGATGGTGCGGCCGCCGGGATTTGAACCCGGGTCTGGGGCTCGGGGGGCCCCAATCCTAGTCCAGGCTAGACCACGGCCGCACTGCCATAGGACAGGCGGTCAGGTCATAAAAGGTTTGTGGCGGAGCCGCGAGTAGGCTGAGGGAAGTGGCGGGCCCGGCGGGACTTGAACCCGCGACCTCCGGCTCCGCAGGCCGGCGCTCTGATCCATTCTGAGCTACGGGCCCGGGCCTACGTGGCGCCCGGGCTATTTTAAGTTGGGCTCACCTCCTGGCGAGCTTGGTCCTCTTCAGCCTGAGGTTCTTGCTCCTGCAGCGCCTGCACTTGGTGGCGCTTATGGGGTTTCGGGCCCCGCAGCGCCTGCAGATCTTGTAGCTGAGCAGGGCCTTCTGGGCGATGCGTCGCTTTATCGGATCCTCGATGGGCAAGTCGAAGACCTCCCCGAGCCGGCCCCCCTTGCGATTCATAAATATTAGCCCGGCCCGATAACGGTGGGAATGTCCAGAGTTGACGAGGTCTCCCAGCAGATAATGAGGCTGCTGGAGAGCGAGGAGACCGTTCACTTGAGGATCCTCCTCCAGAGGCTCCCCTACGGCCTGAGGGAGATCAAGAGGGCGCTGGCGAAGCTTGAGGCTGAGGGGGCCGTGGAGTCCTTCAGGCACGGGGGGTACACCTTCTACAGGCTGGCAGGCCGGGGAGAAGAGGAAGAGGGGGGAGAGGGCGGCTGGTCCTGGAGGGAGTCCTCCGAGGGCGAGTCCCCCGCTCTGGAGTCTGAGGCTCAGCCCCAGACGGAACCCGAGGACGAGGGTGAGGGGGCAGAGGGCAGTGGGAAGGAGCCCTCAGCGCCTGAGGAGGCCGGCCAGTAGGTCCGGGATCTCGAACGGAGTCTTGGCCACAGGTATCCCAGCCCCGTTCAGGGCTCTGAGCTTGGAGTCGTAGGTCCCCATGCCCCCGGAGATTATGGCCCCGGCGTGCCCCATCCTCCTCCCAGGCGGAGCCGTCCTGCCGGCGACGTACGCGACCACGGGCTTGGGGTAGCCGATCCTCATCACGTACTCCGCGGCGTCCTCCTCGGCCCTCCCGCCAATCTCGCCGACCAGAACCACCGCCTCGGTCTCCTCGTCTTCCCTGAACATCTCCAGCACGTCCGTGAAGCTCAGGCCGGTCACTGGGTCCCCGCCTATCCCCACGGTCAGGGGCGTCCCCATCCCGCGCCTCTTGAGCGAGAGGGCTATCTCGTAGGTCAGTGTTCCGCTCCTTGAGACTATGCCCACGCCCCCGGGCGCGAACACGTCCCCCGGCATTATCCCCAGCTTGACGCCCTCTCCCGGGGCAATGGCGCCTGGGGTGTTGGGCCCGACTATCGTGGCGCCCTTGAGCCTCGCGTACTCGACGAACTTGGCGGCGTCGTGGACGGGTATGTGCTCGGTTATCACGACCAGCAGCCCTATGCCAGCCTCCAGGGCCTCCATCACAGCATCGTAGGCGAACGGGGCCGGCACGAATATCACCGAGGCGTCCACAGTCCCCACTTCGCCCACGGCTTCCTCGACGGAGTCGAAGACTGGGACGCCCTCGACCTCCTGCCCACCCTTCCCGGGGGTGACGCCGGCCACGATCTCGGTCCCGTAGTCCAGCATGAGCCTGGCGTGGGTCCTGCCCTGGCGGCCGGTTATGCCCTGGACGATCACCCTCATTCCCTTCCTCAGGAGCGGGGGCATCTTGTCATCTCCCCGGCCGGAGAGTTACAGGCTTTAATTGTTCGTTGCCGTCGGGCCGGGCGATGAGGCTCCTGGAGCACGAGGTCAAGGCCATGCTGGCCGAGGCCGGCATCCCCGTTCCGAGGGGGAGGGTCGCCAGGACCCCGGAGGAGGCGCGCGAGGTCGCCAGTGAGCTCGGCGTTCCTGTCGCGGTCAAGGCGCAGGTCCCGGTCGGCAAGAGGGGGAAGGCCGGTGGAATAAAGCTGGCGAGCACTCCGGAGGAGGCTGAGGAGGCGGCCAGGGCCATCCTCTCCATGGAGGTCTGGGGGCACAGGCCGGAGTCCGTGCTGGTGGAGGAGGCCGTCCGGGTCGGGGCGGAACACTACCTGGGGACCATCCTGGACAGGTCGGCCAGGAGGATGGTCCTGATGACCACCCCCTACGGAGGCATGGACGTGGAGGAGTCCGCTGCGCTGCACCCGGAGGCCATGGCCAGGGTGGAGGTGAATCCCCTCGTCGGCCTCGCCCAGTTCCAGGTCAGGAAGCTCGCGTGGAACGTCTCAAGGGACCCGGAGGTGGCGAAGCAGCTCGCCAGGGTGATATCGGCGTTCTGGGACCTGGTGGAGAGGTACGACCTCCTGATGGCGGAGATCAACCCGCTCGCCGTTGCGGAGGACGGGAGGATCCTGGCGCTGGACGCGAGGGCCGAGGTAGACGACAACTCCCTCTTCAGGCACCCGCAGTTCTCAAAGAGGGCTCACTCGGCCAACCCCAGGGAGAGGATGGCGGAGGAGGCTGGCGTGACCTACGTGGAGCTCGACGGCGACGTGGGCACGATGGCCAACGGGGCGGGCCTGGCGATGGCGACCATGGACCTCGTGGCCGAGGCCGGGGGCAGGCCAGCGAACTTCTGCGACGTGGGCGGAGGGGCGTCGGCGAAGGCTGTGGAGTCGGCGATGAGGGTCATCACGTCGAACCCCAACGTCAAGGTCGTGCTGGTGAACGCCCTGTGCGGGATCACCAGCGGCGAGGACGTTGCCCGGGGGATAGCCGAGGCCGTCGCCAACCTCGGGCTGGGGCCCGAATCCCTGGTCGTCAGGCTCGAGGGGTTTAGGGCGGAGGAGGGGGCCGAGATACTCAGAGAGGCGGGCATAGAGGTCTACAAGGATCCGATGGAGGCCGTGAGGGAGGCGGTCAGGAGGGCCTCCGTCTAGCCACCAACCACAGGGAAAAATCTTATTCGGAGTCTCCCGGAATGGATAATGATGAACCCGAGAGCAGCGGGAGCGGCTCTCGCGTTCACGCTGACGCTCGCCTACTTCTCGATAATTTGGCTCTCGGAGGTGGGATGCGGGCTCTGCTCATCAGCGGCCCTACTCTCCCTCGCGATCTTCGCCATCAAGAGGCCTGGATCCGCTCACTTTCTCCTCCACGAGCCTCTCGTTCGCGAGGGGGGAGTCAGACTCAGGATGGGTTGGTGGGCCGTCCTGGGTGGGCTCGGCGGAGTCCTGGCCGCCTGGCCGATCTCAGAGGTCGCATCGAGGTTTGCGGAGGGGGTGGAAACCCCCCGTGAGGCCCTTGGACGTGAGGCTCCTGATCCTGTTCCTCCTCCTCGGCCTCATACCCAGCCTCGACTCGGGGAGGCCGAGCGAGTGGCCTGTGAGGCCCTTTGTGATGCAGTGGCCGATCTGGGGTCGGTTCCGCCAAAAGGCGTAGTGGACTCGTGGCTCTTGGTCGCCGGGGGGTCTGGCGCCAGGCTGGCAAAGGAGATCGCCGGGCTAGAGAGGAGGCTGAAGAAGCTCCGCGATCAGGCAGAGATCTTCAGGGCGCGCCTCTACCTCCACGAGACGAGGGGAGTCCCGCTGGAGGACTGGATACCAGTGAAGGCAAGAGAGGTCGAGGCGGAGATTCGGGAGGTCGAGAGCAGGTTGGAGAGGACCAGGTCCGAGCTGGAGGAGAGGTTCAGGCGGGCGCTCTCTGCGGCCTCCTGACGACCTTCAAGGTACGACCTCCGCGGTGGCCCTGACTCTAGAGACACCCTGAACGCGTAATAGCCGAAGTGGCCCTGCACGTTGGGTACGATCGCCTTGAACTCCACCGGCCTGGCGTGGCTCTCTCGGGAACGCGGAGCCCAAACTCGACGACGAGGGACCACCCCTCCTCCAGGGCCATCAGGGAGCGCCCTCCCACCCCACGGGCGAGAGTCCCCGCTCGTTCTTCAAGAAAATGAAGAACTAAAGGCTTATAACGCACAAAGCTTTGTCTGTATTTGGGGCAGATATGAGGTTCCCAGGAACCTCTCCACACCTCGAACTCAAGTTCGTCGTTCTCATCTTCCTGCTGTCGACCGCTATAGTGTGTCAGGCCTTGGCAGATTCAAGGGAGTCAGGTGAGGTGGAGCCCCTGTCCATACCAGTCGTCAACTGCAAGAGATATGAAGGTACTTACTCTTAGGTTGTTGCATGCGTATCCGCGAATTACGATCCGGTTAGGGGGGTATACTTCAACTGGCGGCACTGGGCCGAATGTGGAAGAAATGAAGGCTTCGAGTATGCCACCGTAGTTTGCTACTATACCGGCGATCACTCATCCTTCGGCGGCTGCCGAGGCCTGGACCGACGTGTACCTCCCCTGGGGAGAGGTTAAACCATACGACGCACGCGCTTTCGTTGCTATATGGGGGTGAGGGTGAGGCGTGAATATAGCCCGAGCTGCCGGAGTTCTTGCGCTGGTAGCACTGGCAGGGTCGGCCCTGACGGTAAGCCTAGCGCCCGATGAAAGATACCTGCCTGTAGAGAGGGCAGTCATAGCGTTTGGGGGAGCTCGGGAAACCACCACAATCCTCTTAGACGACGGCGGAGTCATAGAGACTGACGCAGAGAAGCTGTCGGCGGCCGTTGGGAGGGAGGAGGAGGGCGGCAGCGTCGAGGGAGTCTATGGGTGGGAGCTAATCGGGTTTGATGGGGAGCTCGCCAGGCTGAGGGTGTGGTTCAGTGTGAACGCCACCGCCGTCCTATATGAGGGGAGGGAGGCGGCGGAGCTGGCGGAGAGCCGAGACTTCTCCTTCGTTAGGAGGGTCGAGATCCTATCCTTGGATTCCGTGAGCGCGAGGGGGAAAACCGTTCTACTCCGTGGACTATTTCAGCTGGGACGTGAGGAGGAGATCCTCCTGGACCCGTCGCGCGGTGTGATTGTGGACGAGAGCGGGGAGCCCTGGGGGAGGTTCCTACTCTGGATAGATCCTGAGGGGGTTCCTCGGTCTGGGTGGGTCACGGGGGTGGCTATCTTCAACTGGACCGACGGCACGGAGGTTGTCTGGAACCTTAGCAGGTTGGAGCTCAAGAGCCCGCTTAGGAGGGGCGGGTTGGAGTCCTCTGAGGTCGTGATTGGAGCCGCGAACCTCTCCCTATACGAGCCCGGCCGGGTGATGGTTGTCCCGCTGCTCGTACTGTACGACTCCGAGACCGGAGCGTTCCTCGAGGCACCCAGCGGGTACGCCGACGACTACCTGCGTCAGAGGCTCGGCATCGTGTTGATCCGCTCCGCGCCCAAGCCAGGCTCGAGGGAGTTCGGGCTGAGGCTCGTGGAGGTTAAGTTGACGCGGGTCGAGGGAGGCGCGGGAGAGCGGCTCTACCGAGGACTCATACCAGCCTTCTTGGTCGCCGCGCTGGCAGCATTGAGCCTCCTGCTCACCCGACTTAGGAGGGGCCGATGAGCCCGCCCGTCAGATTCAGCCCCTATTGTCACGAGAGGGCGGGGGCGTTCTCGCCTTGGCCGTCTTATCCTGGAAAGTCGATGTCGCTTAATTCGCCGGCCCGGGTGAATCTAGAAGACCCTCCTGACCCACGGTATCAGGTCGAAGTCGCGGTCGTTCGACAGAACCTCTTCGACGCCGATTCTCCTCATCTGAACCGCTAGAACTAGATCGTCCCACACGCTCAAGCTCAGGCCAAGCCTCTCAGCCTCTCTCAACGCCTCTTCGAAGTCCTCAAGCCCGGTCTCGATTACTTCGATGGGCTTATCCCTTAGGAAGGCTAGGAAAGTAGGTATGGCGCTCCACGCCCTCCTCCTGTCGAGGTGCGCCAGGACCTGGGACAGGGCCAGCGTGGACGTGACTAGCCCGGCTTCCTTGAGGCGCTCCCTCGCCCTGGGTCCGTACCTCGGGTCGGCCATGAGCACGTAGAGGAAGACGTTCGAGTCAACGAACCTCCTCTCCCGAGAGGGAGGACTCGACCTCCTCAATCTCGACCTCCTCCCCGCCCGCCAAGCCGTAGAGGTCGTCCACCGTGACCCTCCTCTTAGGGGCCAAGACCAGGGAGTCTCCTCTCACTCTGAGGATCAATATGGACCCCTCTCTCAGCCCGAGGAGCCTCCTGACCCTGGCCGGGATCAGGATCCGGCCCTTCCTCTCGAGCCTGACCTCGTACTCCATCGGTGGGATCGTATAGAGTGGGAGGTTCCACCTATATATGTCCCACTACCCAGATAGCGACGGCCCGCCCTGAGCACGCGCGAGCGCGCGGCCGCGCGAAGTTCCGCGGCCTCCCGCGTGAGAGGTAGGGGGATATCACCCTGTCGATTTCCCTCAGCGCATCCCTCAACTTCGCGTCGAAGCTGGCCAGCTTGAAACACCTCCTGAGGGCAAGAGTGACTTAGGCCGAGTCGTAGACCGTGATTCCATACCTGTGGGCGTTGTCCAGGGCCTCCGGTATGAGTCTCCTCACCTCCACCACCTCTCCCACGCTGCTCCCGATCAGGGGCACCACGAGGGTCCTGAGCCTCCTGTAGCTCCCTCGGGTATCCTCTTGAGCACGCGCGCGTGCTCAAGAGGACGTTGGCGGTCTCCACGAAGGCCAGGTCCACCGTGACGAGCTCCGACCTGCCATGAGAGATCAGGAAGGACTCGGCCCTCTCGAAGAACTCGTCCTTTATCATCAGGCTCGAGAAGACCAAGGCGTCCACCACGTACAACTACCTGCCCTCCCTGGACTCCCTGATTGCCTCCCAGGCGGGCTCACCAGAGGGCTCAACTCCCTCCAGCGCCTCCTTAACGGACCTGATCGTCCCTCTGAACTCCTCCTCCCTCAGCCTCTCCTCTACGAACTTCTCTATTTCGGCCCTCCAGTTCACCCCGACCCTCTTCATCCTCTCCCTCAGCTCTCTGCTGACCCTGACGCTGAACACGACGGTCTCGGTCATCGCACTTTGTCTGCAATTAGTAAAATTGTAGCAGCCGACCGATATCTGCCGTGCATGTCGAGCCAAACTGAAAAGCGCGCTGAGGCTGACTGGCTACGAAATGCTGGCGATCGCTTGGCAGATTCTCCTGGGGGAGGACATCCCTGAATCACGAACGTGCCGTTGGATGAGGCAAGCGTGGCCAGAACCATTTCTTCACCGTGCTTGTCGGTGAGGTAGACCAGCCGCCAGGTCAGGTCGTGGATCTCAGCGAGAGTGATATTCAGCATCTCGTAAACATCGAGTCCCCTGTCCTCCAACTCAACTAGCCCCCCGAGGAGAGCGTATGCAGCCGGGTCACCAGCCCGCGCCTGGCCCAGCTGGGCCCTGAACTCCGGGCTATAGTCGCCATACTTCGCCCTGTAAATGAGTTCCCTTACGTAGATCCACTTCCGCGCGAGCTCCTCTCTCATCGTCTCCAGCTTAACCTCCTCGGCGGCAAACTCCCTGGAGTCCGGCTGGTACTCCTGACCCTCGGATATGAGAAAGAGCGCACTTAGCACACCGTGCCTCTCTGAGAGCAGCAGGATCAGACGGGTCAGATTCTCCACCTCAACGGCCGTGGCGTTTATTGCATCGGCAAGTTCCACGTCTCCAACATCGGGGAAATCGGAGAGCCAACTTTGAGCCGTGAAGTTGCTCTCCCTTGCCTCCTCAAGCGCCCTGCTGAACTCGGGGCTGTAGCTCCCGGTCAACGCCCTTCGAACGAGCTGCTCCAGGTGCGCCTGCTTCTGCATCAGTTCTTCTCCCACCATGCCCTTGAACAGCAGCTCTCATACCACATCCACACCGCATCCTCTTCCGGGTAGATCAGCGTGGAGTTCCAGACCGTCTTCTCGACGAACGACAGGTTGGAGAGGTCGAGGTCATAGCCCGGCACCCAAGGGACGCACACCACTCCGGTTACCGACTCGTTGTTCGCGGGCTCCTCGAGCATGGACCTGACAACGTCCAGAACCTCCTCAGCCGGGATCTTGGGGCTGGCCAGCACGAGGTACTGGGTCTTCCAGTCCTCCGAGAAGAACGTGACCTCGTGCCAGAAGTGCGGGTGGCTGGGGCTCTCCCCCCTCATGAGGTGAGCGTAAACAGGCCTGCCGCCCACCTCCAGGAGGAGATCCTCGGCATCCGGGACGGTCAGGACGACCGAGGTCCCATCCCTGAACCGGTACCTGTAGGTGGTCGCCCCCGGCTCCCTGGTCACGATCACATTGTCGACCTGATCCAAGGGGGCCGCAGGGTTCCTCTCGGCCAGCAGCTCCAGCGGGTCCTTGGGAGGGCTCTGAGCCCGCTTCACAAATCCCTCCATCAGCGACTCAGACGCCTCCGGCGGGAGATCTGGGTGATGAATCTCTATTATGACCATTCCACCGGACAGGATAACCTCGGGTACGCTGATGATCCCACCCTCTTCTATCCCACCCGGGGCGTAGACGAGGTGCACCGTGACCCGCCCGTCGTCAGAGGAGTACCAGACGCCCGCCAGCTCAAGGCCCGGCGGGGTCACGCTGGGCGCGAGCAGTTCAAACTGGGCCCTGTCGTGGGCCTCACGGAGCGAGAGCCGCTCCCCGGGTATAGGCTCTGGCGGGGGCGCCCACGCGCCGGACGACGACTGAGGGTGGCGGGCCGCGGACAGGTCTGATCTACCCCGCCCCCGGCCTTGGTGGATCAAGAATACTCCCAATCCGGCGGCGACGAGGGCGAGCAGGAGGCACGCGGCCAGCGCGTGAGGCCTCACTTCCCTAGCACTCCCACCACGTTCGTAAAAATTCCTTAATCGCCAAGTGCCTAACACAGCCTCCTGACTGCCGCCACGATGACAAACTCTTCAACTCGATCCGTAATGGTATCTGCCAGGTCAGCCCAGCGGCCTGAACCTCCCTCCCTCCTATTCGGCGGCTCCCCTCACGCTCTCGTCCGAGCCCACATAGACCAGCCTCCCGGCCAGCGCCACGGCCCCGTGAACGGAGTCAAAGAATCTCAGGCCGTACCTATCCCTCAGCTCGGCGGCCAGGGCGGCGTGGGAGAGGCTTAACCCCGGGGACTCCACCCTGGCGAACGTGGAGATGACAGTCTGCATGGCGCCCAGGGCCCTCGCAATGCTTGAGTCGTCGAGCCCGGCGGACCTCATGACGAGGGCCGCCTCCAGCGGCGCGGCCGGGGACAGATTTATCACCACCCTCCCGGCTCGGGCCTCCTCTAGCAGCGCCATGACGGCGTAGTGAGGCCCACCCCCCTCCTAAGGCCGCAGAGGAAGTCAGTCTCCACCAGGACCCTCTCGGGCAACGCCCCACCTCCTCGCCGCCTCCTCGATCGCGGCCTCTTCCGCCCTCTTCCTGGCCTCGCGGTCGAATCTCAGACCTCCCAAGAGCCTCTCAAGGGTCTCGAACGGGTCCTCGACCTTCTCGAGCACGATCCTGTCTCCCCTCGTGGAGACCCTCAGCCGGTCCCCGGGCCTCACCCCCGGGGCCGACCTCACCTCCCTGGGGAGCGTGACCCTCCCCCTATAGTCGACGACGACCGTTTCTCCCATCAACATTCATAGGTGGGTCCCACAAAATAATTATTGTGGGCATAAAGAAACGCGAGGGTCCGCTCAGGCCCAGAATGCCGTCCGTGGAAGCTAAATTCGACCGATCGTAGATGGGATCAGGGGACCCCGGGGGTAGATGACTCGGGATGTCGAAGAGGGAAGAGGTCGAGCACCTCCTCCGGAGGTCGAGGGAGTTCCTGGAGACGGCCCGGCTCCAGCTGGACAGGGGATTCTACGGGCTGGCCGTGTTCAGCCTGGAGCAGTCCCTGCAGATGTTCCTCAAGGCGAGGCTCCTTGAGAGCGGGGTGTACTACCCGAGAACCCACAGCCTTAGGAGGCTGCTGGAGATGCTGGCAGAGGCGTCGCCAGACTCCGCCGAGGCCCCGCGCGGGGTCCTGAGGAGGTTCATGCTGGAACTCGGCGCGCTCGAGGATGCCTACATAACCTCCAGGTACGTTCCCAGAGAGTTCAGGAGGGAGGACGCCGAGAGGCTGATGGCCGTGGTCGAGGAGGTGATGAGGGCTGTCTCGTGACCTGCTGATCGAGGAGGCCAGGAGGAGGCGGGAGGTATTCAGAAACCTGCGAAAGTATCTCGATCTGATTAAAGAGGTAGCCAGGAGGATCGACCCAGGGGCCGAGGTGTACCTGTTCGGATCCGTCGCCGAGGGGACCCACACGCTGTCAAGCGACATAGATGTGCTCGTGGTCACCACCGCCGAGCCCGCAGAGCTGCTCAAGGAGCTGTGGCTCGCGGGCGTGGGGGATCCCTTCGAGGTCCACATTCAGCCGCCTCGGATGCTGAAGCTGTATGCTAGGAGGGGGAGGCTGATCAGGGTGTAAGTGGAAGTGGAGAGGTTACCCCCGAGACCCTAGATGGGATCTGGGAAACATGACTCCACCGATGGGGCAGGTCTCTCTGCCGGGAGCTACTAGTTTTTCTGCAGGGCTCTCCCTTCTCTTCACGCTTGGCCTCGTTCTAGCCTTGACTGGATACCCCAGCTGAGGCCCGAACCCTCCGCAGCCCCTCCCGAGACCCCCCTCCTTCCAACTAGGCATCCTAAATACCCTGCTTGTAATGCTTTCCTCATCATGCTCTCTGGCTAAATCGTTCTTCCCAAAAAAGTTTCATAAAAGTATTAGAAATGTGTTAAAGCGCAGAACTTAAAATCAGAACATCTCGTGATTATTGTAGCCAAGGCGTAGATGCTATGGGGGTGGCAAAAATGTCCTACAAGAAGATGTTATTGATCTCTATTTCAACACTACTTATAACTTTCACAGGTATTTTTATCGTATCTGCGGCTGTTGGCCCTCCGATCGATGTTGGTGGGAAAAACTGTGCTACAAGCCTCTGCACCAGTCGGCTTCACAGAACAGGCGTAAACGGGTATATATCAGTCTCTAACCCTTACGTCCCCTCTGGAGAGTTCACGGCGCGCTACTTTGGCATAAAGGATGGCTCTGGATTCATAGGCTTCGGATGGGGGAAGGGGTATAACCCAGTATGCGGATACTTGAACTCTCCCACGGCCTACATAGACTATGTGAAGGTGAAGAAAAGTGGTAGCGAATACGATTGCATTGTTATAGGGGAGGTATCCACGACGTCTCACAGATTTGCCCTCGCCTTTGATATAGACGAGAGAAGATGGGAATTCTACCTCGACGGCTCCCTAGTCCACACCTTGCCGAGTGGCATCGCCCCGAAAGATGACGATGGAAAAGCCCTTTCTTACTCTGAATCCGGCGCTAATGCGGTCTATCCTGACATGAGCGGTCACTTCTACGACCTGTGGTACTACGAGGGTGAGTACGGAGGCTGGTGGGACGCCTTCTATCCAGTGGACGGCTCCGACTACTACAAAGTCAACAAAATAGCTAATTGGGAGTTTTACGTCGTGAGGGGGTGAGGGATATGCGCGTAAAAATTGCGGTCTTCATGGCCGTGATTGCATCCCTAATCTTGCTCGTGTCCTTTTACTTCCTATCTCAGCACCAGCAGGCGGCTCCACCGGTCGAGGGCCCATCCATCGGGCCCAGGTCTACAGCACCCACACTCCAGCCCGCTCAGGTTACTCCACCGAGCGGTAACTCGTCGATCGAGCCCGGATCTATAGTCCCGATATGGGCTCCCCCTGACGAGGACTACTGGGATCTCATACCGACCGAGATGGGGCTGGAGGCCTGGAGGAGGCACGGAGGGGTCCTCCCGACATATGTGCCGAAGGGCCTGAGGTTCTTGGGCGTCGCCTGCTACTACGGGATGGAGGGCGCGAGGCAGGGAGCGCTGGATGACCCCGAGCTGATCGTCCTAGAGTACGCCCTCGAGGGCAAGAACGTCTCGATCCACGGGAAGGTCTCCAGGCTCCTCCCGGGGCCGGACGTGGTCGTGAGCATGGACTGGGGGGGGCTCGTCGGGAGGGGGAACGTGACCCTGGTTCGGGGGTGCCCCATGGAGGTTAGCCCCCCGGGGGAGGGCGTGGACTACTGGACGCGCCGGTGGACGACCCTGCCGGCCGCGGTCACGTTCCAAGTGGGCAACCTGACCTACACGATCTGGGGCCTGCTGCCGACGGGGGAGCTGGTCAGGATGGCGGAGTCCATGATCCCGGAGTCCG
This sequence comes from Thermoproteota archaeon, assembly GCA_027491415.1. Classification (GTDB taxonomy): domain Archaea; phylum Korarchaeota; class Korarchaeia; order Korarchaeales; family Korarchaeaceae; genus DRBY01. The sequence continues at coordinate 35,424 of JAOZFH010000063.1, forward strand.
GGTGCAGGCCGGAGGACGTGAGGCCGGAGGTCCGCAGGGTGAGCGGGCGGGTGATACCGGTCGAGGACGTCCCGGACGTCTTCGGCCTCAACCTCAGCCTGCCGAGGGTTCTGCTGGGTAATCTGGAGCTAAGGTTGGCGGTGCAGGACACCCTGGCTGGCGAGTCTCTGAGGGAGGTCACCCTGTTCTACTGCGACCACGAGTGCGGCCCCTACTCTCCCCCCGCCCCGTGGAACCCGCGAGCGCCAAACCTGACCGTCCTGATCGACACCCTCCCGGTCAACGCCACGGCCATGGAGTGGTTCCAGTACTCGATCGAGGTCGACGGGGTAAAGCTCTACGTCTGGCCCGAGGGGGCCTACCTACCGAACGGCGTCACATTCTGGTTCGGAGGGCTGCACTACGAGATCCAGGGCTACTACCCCATCAAGGACCTCCTGGAAGTTGCCCGCGAGATAATAGCGCTTGGCTCGACGGCTCCGCCGGGGGAGTGAGCGAGCTGCTGGGTCACCATTAGGGTACGACTAGCGGCCTGGGCCCCCCTCGCCTAACCTTTTTCTGATGCTTAGGAGCCCTAGACCCGTCTTATTACCTCAAGCGTTGACCTCCAGCCCCAACGCTTTTTTATGCCTTGGAGTTGTGACGAGATGGCTCACAGGGGACAACCAGCAGGCCGCTTGCCCGCGGCCTGGGCCCTTAGGTGCGGCCTGCACGACTGCCCGGGCTTCCTCGAGGATGTCCTCGGGTTCTTTCAGTCCGTACTGGGCCTCCTATGGCTCGAGGCCCTCCTCGCCGCGTCCTCGGACTGGCTGAGGGGCAGGCCGCTGCTGGCGTTCGCCCTGGGCTCCGCGGCCCTCTACTCCGTCCTCATGTCCCCGACCTCGGCCACGTTCCTGCACAAGGCCCTCGCGTATGGGAGCCGCTGGCCCCTAGAATATCTCGTTGGCCTCTTCCTCCCTCCGACCGTACTCTCGATCGCCTGGGGGTTCGGCGCCGCGGTCACATCCGGGCTGATCGGGATGGAGAGGGAGAGGAGGGAGCAGGGATACGTCATCACTGCCCTGGCGGCCCTGGCCGCCGGCCTGTTCATCTTCCTGATCACCCCACTGTGAAGACCCCTGGGGCGCGCCGACTCCCTCTCGGGGCGCGTGTGGCCAGCGGGAACTTTCTGAGACCTCAGCCCGCCCGTTTCTTACCTCAACCGCGCGACGACTCGGGGGCGCGGGGAGGTGTCACGCCACGACCGCCAGGAACAGGTGAATATTCTCCTCGTCGAGGATCCTGACGCCCCTCGGATACCTCCTGTGGGGCTTCCCCGCCTTGACCTCCACCCTCAGGCCGTCCGCGAGGGCGTCGACCTCGTGCGAGTTCCGGTAGTAGAAGACCTCGCCGAACCTCCTGAGGAGGTGGGCCTGGACCACCCACTCGTACAGGGCCCCCTCCAGGAAGTCGGTCACGGTCCAGATGGACATAGCCCCGGCCGTGAAGGGATCCAGGAAGAAGAACTTCCTCTCCTTCCGCCACACCACCCTGCCGCCCCTCCTCAGCATCGCGCTGCCCAAGACCATCAGGGCCCTCAGCACCTCCACGTACTCCCTGACGGTCCTGTGGGACACGGAGAGGTCGGAGCCTATGGAGGCGTAGGACACGGGCGAGGGAGCCTTCCTCAGTATGGAGGAGATGACCCCCCTGGCGAGCTGGGGGTCCCGGCCGGCCCTCAGGATCTCTCCCTCGAGCGACCTCACCGTGTACTCCACCGCCCTGGGGTCTCGGTTCACAGAGAGGGGGAACCCACCGACCTCCAGATAATCCAGGAACAGCTCCCTTATCTCCCTGGACTTTGGGAGGAGCCTGGCCACGTCCCTGTCCAGGTCCCCCGTAGTCCTGACCTCCACGCCCATAACCCCGAGGAACTCCCTGAAGGAGAGGGGCCACGCCACCACCTCCCTACCCGAGCCCATCCTGCCCGGGAACAGCTCGGCCTCCCCCCTCAGCCTCAGCGACGAGGAGCCGGTCAGCACCAGCACGTCCCTCGAGAAGAAGCCCGCGTCCACGTACCCCTTTATGACCCTCCACCACCCCCTCAGGCTCGTCACCTCGTCCAAGAACAGGTAGCTGGACCTCACGCCGGAGGCCCTCCTGAAGGAGTGGTACTCCTCCAGCATGGCCCTCAGCGAGCCGGGATCCGGGGCCAGGTCGAGGTTGATGTAGAGGATCGCCTCCGGCCTAACTCGCCTCAGGAGCTCGTCTATTAGCAGGTGAATGCCGGTCGTCTTGCCCACGAGCCTCGGTCCGATCAGGATGTTGAGGGAGTAGGGCTCCAGGCTTATCCGATCGAGCCAGGCGGGCCTCCACCTGATCTTCCTCCTCCTCCACTCCGTGATCACGGGGCTCTCCTTACCCACCCACCAGGGGTTGAGGAGGGGCAGGACGTCGGTCGGCACTTGATACTTTGACTACCAAATAATATATAAATAGTTGGGAGAGTTGGTAACATGTAGTTCCCCGCAAGCGCGCGCCGTGTCGCGCGGGCTGCGCCCGGAACCTCGTCGGTTACGTCCGTAGCCGCGGACGACCCGGATATCCACTTAGGACCCGCAGCCTCCCGCGCCCCTTTATCAGCCACCGGGTATAGTTTCGCCAGGATGGTAGGCAGGGTTGCCTCCAGAGCCCTCGCTCTGGCCCTGGCGACGCTCTGAGGGCTCGGCTGCGCCCTCTTCGCCTCTTCGGGACCTCCAGCTTGGCATGAGAAGGTCGTTCTCGAGGTCACAAAGACTGACCTAGGGGGGAATCGGCATCAAACTCAGGCTGGGTGGGTGGAGATTCTGGGCTAACACTTTAGTGCCTTCTGAGGTGAGTAGAGGCGGTGCGTGAGGTGAACCGCCGCCAGCCGGCCGCCTGTGCGCTCACGATCCTGCTCCCGCCAGCCGCATGGGCCTTGACCTGCGGCTGGCTGGACTGCTCGTTCTTCCTCGTGGAGCTGGGAAGGCTCCTCCAGCCGATCCTCTCGTTGATCTGGCTCGAGGCCCTCCTCGCCGCGTCATCGAGCTGGCTGAGGGGCAGGCCGCTGCTGGCGTTTACCCTTGGCTCACTTGGCGTCTTCTCCACGCTGACTTCTCCCTTCCTGTGCCCAGAACTCCGCTGGATCCTGGCCGAAGGCCTTGCGGAGTCCCTGCGGGATCTCCTGGGCACTCCGCTCCTCCTCCCGCCCGCCCTCCTCTCCATCTCCTGGGGCCTCGGCGCCGCCGTGGCATCCGGCCTCCTTGGAGAGGGAAGGAGGGAGGCTGGATATGTGTTAACAGCCCTCGTCGCAGTCGTCGTGGCTCTTTTCACGTTCATGTTGGTCTGGGATTAATCTCCAGGCCGAGCCTGTGCTGAGACCTGTCCCTGAGTCAACCACGGTAGCTCGCTGAACTAGGTGAAGCTCGGTGTCCCTTGCCCTCGCGCGTCTCGCGCGGACGGCCAAGACCTCACCTGGCTGAGCCATATCACATGGGGGGTCGCACTGCGGGTGGACCTAAACGTGGCCCGTGGCCACAAGCTACGTCTGCGAGCCCGTCTACGGCTGGGAGGCGCGGCAGGACGGTTGGGGCAGTCCCCACCCAGCGAGCGACTACGACCGCTACCACGTGAGGCTCTGGAAGGTCCACAAGTGGTGCTACGGCAGGGTCGACGTGGTGGGGCAGGCCCACGTGGACACAAATTTCCCTCACAGGGCCGTCTTATTCGAAGCCGCGGAGGAAGAGGCCGTCAAGGCCTTCAGCCTCTAACTCCCGGCTACGAGGACTGGATGCCGGAGGGGGAGGTCATCTGGCTGGGCAACTACGACAAGGGAGGTAACGGCTGGGCCGACATCATAAGGCACGATGGGTAACCTCAGCCGCCTTCTTCCTCACTATTTTCTGAAAAAACTTAGGAACTTCGGTCAAGCTTATTACTTCGGCCCGCTTTCAGATCCGCGTGGGCTGGAGAGACGCCTCGGCCTTCCTCTACATCTGGCTCGCCCTGCTCCTCTTCATGGCCCTCGCCCCTCCCCTGGCGGGCCTCCTCGCCAGGTGCAGAACCGCCATGGGAGTCGCCTGGACCCTGACTGGCGACCTCGCGTACCGTCCTCCCGGGCTCCTCTTCACCGTCCCCGAGTCCCTCAGGCTCGCGTACGAGCTGTCCACCCTCCTGTTCGTCCCTCCCATCATAGCCGCCCTGGCTTCCCTGTCGAGGCCCCTTAGGGACGAGCCTGCAGCGGCCTTCCTCCTTGGGTTCCTCACGTTCTCCCTTAGCCCGTTCAGCTGGCTGCGTGCCAGGCCGCCCTACCACATCGTCATGCTTGCCGTCTCCACCATCTGGGGCCTGGGGTGCGCATCCCTGACCAAGGCGGAGGATCCAAGGGACCCCTGGGCTCGCGTGGGGTACCTCGTCCTCTTCATCACCTGGTGGTTCTCCCTCGGCGGCCTGATGGACTAGGGGCCCGTCTCGGCTCTCCGTCCTCCTGAGTCTCGATGACCTGGTCTCTCCTCTCCGTTCGGTAGACCAGTCGGTTGAGGCAAGCCTGTGGCGACTCATTGGGGCGCGATCCGTTCCATCGGTTTGGAGCGGAACCAGCCCCCGGAGACGTCTTATTGCCCGGCGGCCCCCCTCCCGACGTGTCCTGGAGGGACGAGCCCGGATTCTTCTACACCTGGCTGGCGCTCGCCGCTCTATTGACCGCGGCCCGCCTGGCCCTCGAGTTCAGGTTGCGCGACCCCTTCTTGGAGGCCGTTTACTATCTCTCCATCATGCTGTACCTCCCTCCGGTGTTTGCCACCCTGGCCTCCCTCTCCGGGCCCCTCAGGGGAGAGTCCCTGGCGGCCTTCACCCTCGGCATCTACACATACTCCGCCTCGCCCGTGCCCGGGGCTCCGCTCGGCCTCCTGGCCTGCCTCGCCCGCCGGTGCGGCTCGTTGAGCTGGCCCACGTATCCCTAGCCTTGGTTCTGGACCTGATCTGGGGCCTAGGCTGCGCCCTCCTCGCCTCGTCAAGGAGGCCCTGGGACCTCAGGGCCCTCCCAGCCTATCCAGTCCTGTTCCTCACCTGGCGATATGGTCTGACCCTATTGATCGACTAGAATCCTAATTCTGGTACGTGGATGGCGAGGGCCCCACGAGTCCAGGATCTCCCCAGGTATCGGAACCGCCACGATTTTTTATCACCCAGGCGCCTCAGAAGGTAGATCAGCTTGGGACTGGAGAGGGCCGACTTCCTGAGGGCCAGGGCTGCCGCCTTCTTGGAGGCCGCCAGGTCGGACCTCTCTAGGGGAGACTACGACCTGGTCCTCTTCCACGCCGAGCAGGCCATCCAGCTGTGCCTGAAGCACCTGATATTCTCGAGAGTAGGGGACTTCCCAAAGGCCCACTCCCTAGTACGCCTGATAAGGGAGGCCCTGAAGCTGGGGGGAATCCCTGGCCTGAGGGAGCTCTACGAGGAGAACCTAGAGATGATCTACCTGCTGGAGGAGGCCTACATCTCCTCCAGATACCTTCCCCACAGCTACGGCAGGGACATAGCCGAGAGGGCCCTGAGGTTCGCTGAACACGCTCTGGGGGTGTTGGGGTGCCTGAGGAGGGCCTGAGCCTCGTGGATCTCGAGCTGGAGAGGCTGAGGGAGTGGAGGAGGTACTTGGAGGATCCGCTGAGGTACGCCCGGAGGATGAGGGAGGTGGCTAGGAGGGTAGACCCAGAGGCCAGGGTCATCCTATACGGCAGCAGGGTGTCTGGCGAGGCCAGGCCCGACAGCGACGTTGACGTGCTCGTGGTAACGAGGGTGGCGGGGGACGCGTGGGCGAGGGCCAGGCTGAGGGTTGAGATAGCCAGGGAGATCGGAGACTACACGCCCTTCGAGATCCACATAGTCACGCCGGAGGAGTTCGAGCGCTGGTACGGCAGGTTCATCGGAGACCACATTGAGGCGTGAGGCACGCACCCCAGCCAGGAGGGGCAAAAGACTGTCTCCTCCTGGACGCCAAGAGCAGGATATCCAGCATCTCTCGTAGCAGCCCGCCGACTTCTGATGTTGCTATGGAAGTCAGAAGTTAGGTGATGGGTATAGGGACCAGCCATGCGGCGCGCGAAGAAGTCCCGAGTCGGCGATGCTGCTCGCGACGGTAGACCCCCCAGTCGCGGTCCATGAGGGGGCTCAGCCCAGCCTGGCCACGGGTCAGGCGGCCAGGGCGCCCCAGTAAAGTGCCAGGGCCCACGCCACAGTGACTGCCGCGAGCAGGGCCCCGATCCCCCTCCTCTCCTCCCCGAGGATGCCCGTGAGCATTGAAGCCGAGAGCCCGAAGGCCACGCCGGGGATCCCCCCCCAGATGAGGAAGAATATGGCGGCCTCGAGGGTCCCGCGGCCCAGGGTGAAGTCGACGAGGCCCTGGGACGCGAGGGCGGAGAAGAGCGCGGGGCCCGCCAAGACTCCCGCGGTCAGGGGCCTCCCGTAGAGGTCCTTGTGGGTGGCTAGGAGGAGCCAGAGCGTCCAAGACGCCACAACGATAGGCTGCAGCAGGTCGTAGGATGGGCACACTGTCGGAGGGAGTCGGCAGGCGCCGAAGCCGTACCTGTAGGCCCAGTAGATGGGAGAGACAGCCAGGGTGGCCAGCCACAGCGTTAAGGAGGTGTAAAAAGCCCTCCCTCCTATCGGGATTGACCTCGAGCGGGCGACCGAGGCAGCGAGGGGCGCGGCTACCACGTGGGTGCAGAGGAGGAGCGCCAGGGGGGCGGGGCCCCTCACCCCAACTCTAAGCCAGAGCAGTAAGGGAATGGGTATGGCGACCAGCCATGCGGCCAAGATTAGATGGAATAGGCTTAACCCATCCTCACTCACTTGATACCCCCCATTCCTAGCGTACGTACGCGGATAAGTTAAAAAATAAAAAACACAACAGGAAATACCATGTTAATAAAAGCTCTTAATTCCCCGATCACATCCCTCAGTTCTTCATCGACCTGAAACCCTGGGATCTATTAGAGAGTGGGTCAAACAGAATAAACACCTGTCGGCTCCAGGGGCCCCACTACCCACCTATTATCGACTCGGCCACCCTTAGGATCTCCTCGAGCGGGTAGTACCCCTGGATCGTGTAGGCGAGCCCCTTGAACCAGAATTCCACCCTGGTCGGGTAGTACTCGACCCTGGGCCACACGTATACAGTCACACCGTCGATCACGATCTCGTCTGCAGACTCCGGGGGGACGAGCCCGCCCTCAGACAGAGCCTCCACCCAGATCGTCAGGTTCTGAGCGTCGGGGACCCAGGGCGCCGGGACGTTGTACACCGCGCACGGGTGGTCCGCGTAGGCCAGGATTACCTCCCTGACGGCCCACTCCCCCGCCCCGATCTCCCTCACCATCGCCGCCTCGAGCCTCAGCCCATCCGGCACGTACGTTGGGAGCACCAAGCCGGCGCCCTCCGGCACCGGCTCGCCCGCCGCCCTGTGCCTATCCAGCTCCCTCTTCAGCGCCTCCATGGCTTCCTGTAGCGAGACGAGGTACCCCTGAACCCTGTAGACCTCCGGCCTCAGGGTCGACTTGGGGCAGCCCTCGGGGGGAGCGATGGACTCGATCACCCTGTACAGCTCCCCCTCCGGGAGGTAGGCCTCCACCGTGTAGTACAGGTCTCCCACCTGGATCTCTGCGTACCCCGGCTCTAGATCTGGGACCCCGAAGTAGAGAGACGCGGTCGTCGTGCATGTGATCCTGCCTAGGAAGGGCGTGATCCGGTAGGGGCAGCCTCTGATTGTGCCATCATATCCCAGCTCCAGGTTCATCTTGCCCCTGCCCGCCCTCAGAACCATCTCTGGGCCACTCATCGCGTAGGTGACGTAGGGGATCGCGAGGGTCACGTTTCGACCTGGGAACGCGTAGACTACCGCGAACACTTCGGGAACCCCCTGCTTCTCCGCCTCTCTCAGCTGATTCATCGCTTGGCTGTGGTTTCCCGCCCCGACCACCATGACCCCAACGAGCCTCATCCCTCCTGAGTAGGAGGGGAGCCTGACTCCCAGATCCGTCAGGGCAGGCATCGCCTCGTCGGCTGGCAGGATGAAGCCCGTCTCCAGCGGGGGTACCCAGGAGGACGTTGGGCAGGACTCCCCAAGAGCCTTCAGAGCTGAGTCGTTGAGCCGCAGCCAGGGAGGCTCCTCCTCGGCGTCATTGGCCAGCTGGGGCTCTGAGGATTCAGAGGGTTGGGTCATGCACCCAGGGGCAGATGGCGTCGGGGACAGCCTCCTGACGACCTCCGAACTCCGGCGCGCGACGTGAAGCAGGCAAGCCAGCGCGATTAGAGAGAACGCAAGTGCGATTAAGAGTAACCTGCGACCATCAGCCATGCCACATCAACCTCTCTTGACGTAAAATTCATAGTTCGTTACTTTCTGAACGTAAAAGCACGTGCCGCTCTCATGCTTTGATAGCACATCCCAAAGGCACCAACCTCCGCAGTTGGGTATGCTGAAATAATGTAAAAGTTTGAAGTGGCCGTAAGCATTTATCCTACATCCGCAGTTAGAGTCGCAAGATATCTCAGATACACCACGCACAAAACCTTTCTCATAATTTGGCCCAGAACCGGCGGGTAATCTGAGCTTAGTAACACCATCGATGATTATCTTCCATTTATTTATAGGTTGGTCAAACCATATCCGGATGTGATGATGCCCTGAAGAAGCTGTTCCTAGAACGTAGTACCCGTAAGTTGTCCCTCTCCTATGTTCCGCATAAAATGTAGGCTCTGTTAAGCAACCAGCGGGCGAGTATCCCTTACCCCAGCCAGCTTGTATCCACCCGCCGTTCTGAATTAGTAGGTACCTAGCCGTTTTATCGTAACTCGAACAGTAGATCCCCGACGGATTGTAGGTATAGATATAGCCAGATACGCCCTGTCTGTCAATTCTATCGATGCAAGTAGTAAGTTCGCAGTTAGATCCGTAATACCATGCGGGAGTGGAATATACTTCCAAGACAATACCGCTGAAGCTAAGAGTAAGCAAATAAACTAGGCATACCACGTAACTTTGTCTAAAGCTCGCGGTCATCTATTATCTATGTTTTCTCCAAATTTTCCTTTTAACCCTTACGCTTGCGCGCTCTAGATGGACGAGATAGAAGAGAAGAGAATAGAGGTTCTGGTTCTCTTCTCGCGGTCTCAGAGAGAGGAGGACTCAGCTGGGCAGGGACGTGAAGGAGACCAGCCACCCGCCGAACAGGAGAAAGAATCCCACGGCGGCTCCGACATCCCTAGGGTCCTCTGACCTGGCCAGGAGCGCGCAGCCTAGGCCCCAGAGCAGTTCAGGGGTCAGGGGGGAGCTCCTCACGAGGGTCTTCAGGGAGCTGGAGGGCTACGGGGATAGGAAGAGGTGGGAGGAGGCGCTGGAGGAGTGCGAGAGGAGGGGCCTCCTCTAGGCTGCTCGCCACGCCCCCCGGGCGACGCGCCGAGAGGCTGTCGGAGACCCGAGCGCTCCAACCCTCCGCCAAGCATAACGAGGTTGTGGGGGGCCTGCAGAGACTCTCAGTCCACCATGAGGAAGGGCACACGCCATGCGAGGAGGAGCAGAGAGTAGCCCAGGAGTGCGCTCAGGTCCCAAGGCCTCTCGGACCTAGCAACGAGCGCTGATCCGAGGGAGAAGGGGAGGCTCAGGGCGAGCCCTATGAGGCCCCAGCGGATCACCCCGAAGGGGGCGAAGAGGTAGGTGAGGAGACCCAACAGGAGGGCGAGGGCTGGCCTCCTCCTGATTGGCCCTGTGAGGCAGGCCACGGCCGAGACCGCCGGGGGGACGTAGAGGATCGTCAAGACGTAGGACAGATCCCGGAGGATGGGGTCTACGCCCGTGACGCCCAGCGCGAGGAGGGCTATGAGCGCCAGCCAGGTGTAGAAGAACCCCGGCTCGTCCCTCCAAGGCACGCTGATGGCAGAGCAGGTCAAAGTAATAATTCTTTCTCAGAAAAACCTGGAGAAACAAAAAATGTAGGGAAGGGTTTGCGAGTTAACCATCGCACCTTGTCCTAGTGGCCCAGCCGTCGCCTCCCTCATCGTAGTTCCCCAGCCAGACCACCTCGCCCTCAACCACCCAGTCGTGGTAGTAGGGGGTCTCGAAGGCCTCCCTGAACTCCTGTGCCATTAGATCGGTGCTCTCAGGCGCACTCTCCTCTCAAAAATGGGGGAGGGTTGGGGGCCCCTACCCCTGGCCCGGAACCACCTCGAAGTCGTAAGTCTCGATCAGCGTGCCCGGCTTCGAGAGGGCGCCCCTCATTATCACGTTGATCCTGTAGCGGCCCGGGGCGACTGCTTGGCCCACCTCCAGCGTGGCGTTGAGGACTTTCACCTCCCCCTCTTTCAGGGTGAACGCCGGGGAGGGCCGAATCGCCAGCCTGATCGCGGAGTCCCCCTCCCCGGCGACCAGCTCGAGTGCCTCGCCCTCTACCGGCGCCTCTGCAGAGAGGTTCACCTCCAGGGGCCCGGGGAACTTGCCAGGGGTCAGCCCCTCAGGAGGCGGGAGGTCCCTGAGTCGCGTTAGCGTTATCTCGGGCCTGAAGTCGCACTCCGGCTTGAAGCAGTAGACCTTGATGACGAAGGAGACCGCCTCGCCCTGCCTCACCACGCTGGGGAGTCCCTCGACGCTGGTCGTCATCAGGGATATCGGGGTCTCGGGTATGTCCTCCGGCGGGATGGTGGGAGGCGCCTTCGTGGCCTCCGGGCTGGCGGAGCCGAATGGGTACTGGATCCAGAGACCTAAGGCCAAGAGGGAGATGGAGGCCGCGGTCAACAGTAGGAGGCTAGACCGCCCCATGAGCATCACCCCCAAATCTTTTCCCCGTCGCCATAATCACATGTGGGATTCGTATACTGTCCTACTTGGATGTAATTAAATCCAAGCCTTACAATGTCGTAGTTCTGGTTGCAGTTATCCGTGGGCTCCCTGTAGGCGTAGCCCTGCTCGGCCTGCCTGAAGTAGGAGGACCCCCTGGGTTTGTACGAGATGGCCGGGTTAAAGTAAACGGGCTTAAGCCAACCCCCGTACTCCCCACCCTTCTCAGCTATTGAAGCAGGTGCGTGATATCCCGTGGAATCCACGTCAAAGAACTCAGTGCCCAAGTACTCATCGCCCCCCTTGACAAACGACCAGTATCCGTCGCCCACGTGAATTGCCGAGTAGTACATGTAGGTGTAGGTGGGGCCTGCTGATCCGTCGGGGCCCTTTCTTACGACATAATCGCCCCCAGCTGGGGGGAGGTAGCAGTAAAACCACGCACCTCTTGGCCGCTCGTGTGCCGTGAGGTAGCCGACTTGGATCCAGTATCCATTGGCTAGGTGAGACCCTATCCAATAATAGTGCGCTTCTGGGTCTGGGACGTTGTAGTCCGGAACTATGTACACCCTGGTTTTGAACCCCTCACTCCAATACGTGGTTGTCCCTCCCCTGGCACCGACAGATGGATCAAGCATTCCTGCCAAGTTAAGAGGATTCTCTTGACGGTCTAGGGGTTGCGTTGAGGTTTGGGCAATAATAGAGGCTGTAACCAGGGGAGAGAGGAGACCTAAAATCCCCAAAACTGCCAAACACCTTCTCTCATCCATATCTCCACCCCGCAGGCTCCTCGCCTGCAAGAGTTTTGGTTAAATAATCGAATTTAACTTCTGCGCTTTAATACATTTTCAATACTTTCATGAAACTTTTCTTATATTATGTTACATCTCCACGCCACTCTGGGAGGGATCGTTCTGTATGAAGGGACACGGAGCTACGCCGGGCTGAGCATAGAGGCACGCCAGGGCCGCTACGGCCGTGGGTGATGAAGGGGAAGTTCAGGACGGTCACCGGTCCGAGTGTGACCTGTCAGTCGTCGCCTGGACACGGACTCGCTGAAGGGACGCTCCTCCAGCCCGTGGAGCTCGAGTAGACCCTCCAGATCCCCCTCTGAGACCTCTCTCACGCTCACGCCTGGCCGCGAATTGAGGTCGGGCACCCTCCTCGGGGCCCCAGCAAGGGCTTAAGGTTGGGGCGGCCGCCTCCTTGGGACGGCTGCGGAGGGCCCTGGGGGCAAGGTTTTTATCTCCGGACCCGCGAAGGCGAGTTGGGGCCCGTAGCTCAGTATGGTAGAGCGCCCGGCTCTTAACCGGGAGGTCGAGGGTTCGAAGCCCTCCGGGCCCGCTTCTCTCGCCTTTTCTCGTCTTTTCGAGCTTTCTCCTTCCGAATTTCCGTGAAACAAGCGACCTCGTGGCGAATCACGTGGCCGGCCCCTGAGGCCCCCTCTGGCCCGATCGAACAGCCTCCTCACTCAGAACCTCAGACTCGCGCCTCGCAGTCTTGTAGGCGTCGTACGCCGACAGCACAGGGGCCAACCCCGTGGAGATGGCCAGGATCGCGGTAGCGTCGGTCACGACCCCCGGCAGGTCGTAGCGCATCGACCCGACGAAGAGGACCCAGGCGGCCGAGACGTACCCCCAGATCTTCCAAGCCCTCCCGGTCCTCCCCAGGTAGGCCTGACCCAGGCCTGGGAGGAACAGCGAGAGCAGAGCTGCCACCCACGGCCTCGACCTGAAGTCGGCGCCCTTCGCGGTCCTCCAGGCGTCCAAGATAGACCAGGGGTAGAGGAAGACCAGGGCGAGTATGCACCACATCCCCGCGACGACGGCCGCCGGCCTCCCCCAGTAGCCGAGCGCCACCACCGCCACCACGAGGGCCCAGAACGTGAGCCATATCGCCAGGCCCCTCCTCCTCTCTCCGGCGTAGGCCGTGCCCAGGCCTGGCTGCAGGGCTGAGACGAGGGCGGCCAGCCAGGACCTCCCACCCGCCAACCCGCATCACCATCGTGAAATTTGCGCTGGTGGTGGTTTGACATTAGAACAATCAAATCTTATTAGAAATTTGGTTTGAAAGTCAGCCCTTAGATGGGTCAGAGGGTCAGAACATTCCTGGCCTCTCTCCTCATCTCGCTGGCCGCCTCTCCGTCGGCTGCGGTCGGGCTCGCCCTCTCCAACCCCGTGCATGTGTCCCTCTCAGTCTCGCCCACCGCGGTCGAGCCGGGAGGCTCCGTGAGCATCTCAGCGTCCGCATGGTCCTCCGACCCCTCGCTCCGCGTGGAGCTTACCGTGCTCGTGCAGGGGCCGGGGTTCTCGAGGACGCTGCACTCGGGCGGCGCGAGCTGGTCGGGCACGTGGACGCCCCCGGCCAGGGGGAGCTACACCGTGTGGGCCCTCGCCGAGGGCAGGGACTCCTCTGGGAGCCTGGCGGGCTCGGCCACCGCCTACGCGACCGTTGTCGTGACCGACCAGGCGGGCGGCGGGTCAGGAGCGGTGGAGACAGGCTCGTCCGACGTCTCGGGCGGCTCGACTGGCTCAGGCGGACTCCTCGGCAAGATAGAGGGCCTGGCCAAGTCGGCCTGGTCCAAGGTCAAGGGAGCCCTGTCTCAGGCGAAGGAGGCCGTCGAGGGTGCGCTCTCCTCCCTGGGAGAGGTGCTCGGGGAGTACGCGGACGCCCTCGTGGATGGAGTGGGTTGGCTGGTCGGCAAGGTCAGGGGGGCCCTGAGCGAGGTTGGGGAGGCGATCTCAGGGGCCCTGGACTACCTCAGCGGCAGGACGCGCGGGCTGGTGGAGGAGGCCCTCTCGATGGCCGCCGGCGCCTACTACGACGCGGTGTCGGCGCTGTCGGACGCCGCCAGCGAGGCCGACTCCCCGGCCGCCACGTTCGTGCTCTCGGCCGCCGAGGCGATAGTCGGGGCCCCCGGCGGGACCGCCCTCGGCTTCGCGGTCGGGTCCGAGGGGTGGTATCAGATCACCGCCAGGGTGGCGGAGGTCCTGTCGGGCCTGGACGCCTGGCTCGCGAGCTGGGCGGAGGAGAACCTGCCGGAACCGCTGGCCGACCTCGTGGAGTTCGGCGCGGCCCTCGACTCCTCGATGCGCGCGGGCGCGGCCTGCCAGCTAGCCGGACTCCTGGAGGCCGCTAACTTCCTCTCGTTCGGCTTCCTCGACGCCGTGAGGGACGCCCTGGCGGGGGCGGGCGCCGAGGGCGGCCCGGGGCTCGGAGAGGCCCTCAAGGAGGAGCTGTACACCCAGACCTTCCCCGGCCAGATCCTGGGGCTGCTCGAGGAGGCCGTTGGCCCGGGGAGGAGCTGGAGGGAGAGGGCCAGGGCCGCCGGCACCCTCACAGGGCTGGCCCTCCTGGCGGCCGCGACGGCGGGCAGGAGGGACTACAGGCTTGAGTCGAACCCGGAGGCCAGGGCCCTCCTGGAGGAGATCAGGGCGGAGCTGGGTGGCAGAAAGGCCGGCGCCATCAAGAGGAGGGCCGTCGAGGTCGCTGAGCTGTTCGGGGAGGAGGACGCGATCAGGTACCTCAGGGGCGACGCCAACTTCGTGAGGCTGCTCGTGAAGAAGAGGAAGGTCGGAGACCGCATCGTCGAGAGGATCTACCTCAAGCTGAGTTCCGACGAGATCAAGAGGCTCGGCCTCAAATCCGAAGAGTACGCGAACCTCGTGTTCAGGACCGCCGACGGCAGGACCTTCGAGCTCAGCCTGAAGGTGCCGAAGGCGATGAGCAACGGGAAGATGGAGGTGGCCCTCCCATACTTCTCCGAGCTGCACCCGGAGCTGGGCGAGCAGCTGGTGGAGATCGAGGTGAGGCCGCCGAGGGACGTCGGGTGGCTGATGCAGGTCACGGACGACAGGGGGTACAGGAAGCTCAAGGTGAGCCCGGAGTACGTCAGGATGAAGGCCTCCCTGGGGGACGAGCTGGCGCCGGACCAGCTGGTAAGGGTGGAGGTGGACGGCCGCAAGTACTACGCGATCCTGAGGAGGTCCGGGGACGACCTCACGCTCACCCTGCCGAGGGACGTGACGGCGGAGCACCACGTGATCAGGATCGAGCGGGCGGGGCTCGAGGAGGTCTTCCCGTCCGAGCCGGTGCCGGGCCTCAAGCTGGAGTACGCCGGCGATACCCTGTCCATCAGGGTCGCGGCAGGGGCGGGCGGTGGTCCCCTGACGCTCGCCGAGGGGGTGAGGCCGGAGCTGGACCCCTACACGGGCGAGCTGAGGCTCCTGTTCAGCGTCGACGGCGTCGAGTTCGCCCTAGAGGCGGATGGAGATGTGAGGGTCAGGGTCTCCAAGAGGTGGGTCGAGGTCGAGAGGGTCAGGGTCGCGGGCAGCGAAGCGTCCATCGTAACCGGGCTGGGCGAGATCTCACTCGGCAGAGGGGTGAGAGCCGTACTCTCCACGGTCGAGGGAGATCTCACTCTGAGCGGCCCGATAGCCGTGCCCGACGAGATTCTAGAAAGTCCCGAGATTCAGGCAGGGATCTCAGAGTATGTGAACTCTCTAAAGGGCGGAGAGGAGGGCACTTTTCAGGCGGAACTGGGCAAACTTGGAGAGAAAGTGACCAAAAAATACTTTGAGCTTAGAGGGTTTGAGTTCGAGAAGCACGGAAAACCTACTTCCCCAGTTGATGGTTTTGTAATAGAGAATGGGATAAGGATCCCAGTAGAGGTCAAGACCTCTGCCGTTGACGACTTCTCAACGCTGATCCGCAGGGCCATAAGGGGGGATGTGAGGTCTAACGGGGAAGTTAGAGGCGGCGCGCTCTACAAGTACTTCAGGAGCCACCCTGAGGTACCGTACGGATACGCCGTGGCGGTGAAATACGAGAGTGGGAGGCTGCTCATACTCATAAGGAAGGTCGTGAACCCATTCAGAAGAACCGCCAGCGCCCGTCCACCGACGCGTCCGCCGGGCAGGACCTACCTTCCCGGGAGGATACCGAGGTGAGGGCAATGCCCAGGAGGAACGTTGAGGGGATCGAGAGGCTCGAGAAAGAGGTTCTTGACGCCATCCTCAGCGAGTACGGGTCTGCCAGAGAGAGAATGAGCGATAGGCTTAGGACGGAGTTTAGAAGGCTCGCGAGGGCCTCGGCCATAGTGATAGCCGTCTACGGGTCTGAGGAGTGGTTCGTGAAGTACGGAGGCGCGCTTGTGGCGCTCCCGGATGTGGATCCGGTGTGGACCGTACGAATAGACGGAGCGGTGCTTCCGAGGCCGGGCCCCACCTACGTCGTCCTGAGCCGGGGGCTGTATGCCGAGGGGAGGGAGTACGTGCCGTTCGACGTGCCCGGGCTGGAGCAGGTCTCCCCGGCAGAGCTGGACGCGGCCTCGTGGGAGAAATACGCCTCCGAGCACCCTGAGGCGGCCAGGCACCTGGAGACGGCGCTGAAGCTCGCCTGGGCCGCGACCCACAGGTTCAACCTGCCCGTGCTCGTGGTGAGAGGGTGGCGGCCCCCTCTAGCCTATCGGGTCCTCCTGCCTATCGACGACTTCAGGGACGAGGACGTCCTGAAGTCGCTGGAGGCGATGGAGTGGATGCTGGAGCAGCTGAAGCAGACCGGGTTCCCCCTTATGGTGTAGGCAGACCCCTACACCTGTAAAGCCGGAGCTGGACCTCCCTATGAAAGCACGGAATGTACTTTGAGGAACGCCTAAAGATCCCGTATGGGTACGCGGTCGCAGTAAGATATGATAGGGGGAGATGGGAGATCCTCGTAGAAATAGTAATGAATCCCTATTTCCATTCATCGACGAGGAATCTTCCCAGGACAAAGTTTGCTAGGGGAGTATTGGGCTTATATGAACAAAACAAGTGGTGGAGTAGATGAGAGGGGATCCACGAGCAGATTCACTTCCAGAGATTGAGAAAGAGGTTCTTTCTGCTCTAATGAGTGATCGCTTCCCACTCAGAGGGGTCGACAGGGAAGATCTTATTGAGGAACTCAAGCAGCTAGCAAAGGCTGCGGCGGCCGTGATAGCGAGGTACAGATCCAAGGACTGGTTCATCCGACGGGGGAGGTACATAGTGACGCTCCCCGACGTGGACCCCGTATGGTGGGTGAACGTGGACTGGGCCACGGGAGAAGAGCCTGGACCAGCGTACGTCTGCCTGAACAGGCCAATCTATGAGCCGTCTCTCAGCCCACGCAGGCTAGAAGGACTAGAACGCCTGATCTCAGGCGATCCAACGGCGTCATTGAGGGGGGCAACTTCTGGAGGAGGTGAAGGTGTCGAGTACCTGCAGGGGATCCTCTTGGCCTGCTGGGAGGCCACAGTCAGATCCGGTGTCCCCACCCTGCTGCTAGTGGATGGGGAAGAGCTCTCCCTAACAGTCAGGGCGATACTGCCGCTTCACGGATTCCGGGAGAAAGACGTGGCTCGCGCGGCGGAGGCCATGGAACTCACATTGAAGAGACTTAAGGAAATGGGCTTCCCACTGGCCAGGAGGTGAGGCCAAGCCCCGGCGAGGGATGGTGGTCCCCTCAACCGTCTCGCGAGGGTGGGAGGTCGTGTTGAGGGGCCCATTCCGGTGAGGGGTGGTTGTGTGAGCCTTAGGGGGAAGTTCGACGGGGATGAATTGAAGGGGCTTGAGAAGGAGGTTCTCCACGCCATCCTCAGCGAGTACGGGCCAGTGAGAGACGAGGATAGGAAAAGCCTGTTGGAGGAGTTTGGCAGGCTCGCGAGGGCCTCGGCCATCGTGATAGCAGTCTACGGCTCGGAAGAGTGGTTCGTGAAGTACGGGGGGGCGCTGGTCGCGTTCCCGGACGTCGACCCGATATGGACCGTCGGCCTGGACGGGGCGACGTCGCCGAGGTCCGGTCCCTCGTACATCGCGCTGAGCAGGGGGCTCTATGCTGAGGGAGAGGAGTATGTCCCGTTCAACGTCTCCGGCTTGGAAAATGTCTCTCCCGCCGACCTAGACGCGGCCTCCTGGGAGGAGTTCTCCTCTAGGTACCCGGAGGCGGCCAGGCACCTGGAGACGGCCCTGAGGCTGGCCTGGGCCGCGACCCACAGGTTCAACGTGCCCGTGATCGTGGCGAAGTGGCGGCGCCCCCCGCTGTCCTACCGGGTCGTCCTGCCGATGTGCGACCTCGATGTCGAGGACGTCCTGATCGCGATCGACGCCATGGAGTGGATGCTGGAGCAGCTGAGGCGGACCGACTTCCCCCTGATGGTGTAACCCTCCCCTCTCCCCCCGACCGGCGCGGGCCTCTCGGAGGAGGCTGGGTTCCCCTACGAAGCGGCAGAAGTTAGAGTCAGGGAATCAAAGCGCTAGATCTTCAGTCTGGTGGGGAATTAGGCTCTACAAGTCACGGCCACGACTCTGAGTCCCTGATCGAGTACTCTCTATCCACGCGGTACAGGGGGAACCCCATCTCGAGAAGCCTGGCGTACACCCACTCCATGGCGTCTATCGCTCCCAAAATGTCCTCCTCATCGAATCCCCCCGGGAGTACGGCGACGTAATTCAGCGAAGCCTCAACGTCCAAGTCCCCGAACTTCAGCGTGACCAGGGTCTCGAATCGGCGGGTCGCCGCCGAGAAGACCCTCAGCGCGCCTGACAGGTATCTCGCAGCGTCCGGATACTCCTGTTCAAACTCCTCCCACGCCGATGGATCCCCCAGAAGATCCGGGGTGACTTTCTCCATTCCCTGGATCCTGCTGTCGTTCTCCTCGAAGTCGTAGAGGGGTCTCCACAGGGAGAAGAAGAATGGCCCGTACCTCGTTGCGACCGGGCCCGACCAGACGTACCAGACGGGGTCTGCGCCCCAGATCCGGACAAGGTCTAGCAGGCCCCTCTCCTCCACCGACCAACCGGCCGCCCCAAGCGACACTCCGGTGGTGGCCGTGACCCTCGCCAGGTCGCTGAAATAGGAGACGTTGTCGGGCTCCCTGCACTCTGGCGTGTCAAAAGTTGACTTATAGTGGCACATTTCAACAAGATTCAAGAAAAATCTCGTGTAAACTTCTAATATCTTTTCTTTCTCCACGCCCGCCCCCCGTGCGGCCCCTCACGCGGGCTGGAGCATGGAGAGGTTGAGCTCGGGCCCTACCTCCGGAGCATCGTGGAGAGCAGGGGACTTACGGAGGTCCTCGAGCGACGGGGGGTGAAGTGGGCGGCGCGAACATCCGACGATCTTTAGGTCCGGTAGGAGTGGAGTCCTATTACGTGACCCCCTAGCCTGTGGGGCGGATGGGGGATGGAGTGGAGAGGGGCCCTCCCCCCGTTGACCCTGACGGCGCTTCTGATGGTCTCCTCGGGGAGGCCCCCTGAGGCCTTCGACCTTCAGGCCCCACCTGGGGAGCTAGGCGAGTGCCCGAGCCTGAGGGAGTTCCCTCGTCCGTTCGTCAGGAACGGGACGGTGGACTACGACTGGGACGGCTCCCCAGACGTCGCCATAGTCGTGGGCACCCACGGCGGCTCTTGGGTGGCGCCGGAGGACCTGAAGGCCGCCGTGCTCCTGGGCGCGAAGGTCGGGTCGCACCTCTACCTCGCGCGCCTCTGGGACTCTTACGCGAACCTCACGGGCGAGTGGAGGGGGACCAGGCTGCTCGACCCCCGGAACGGGGACGCGACTCCCCCGGGAGAGGTGGACCTGATCTACGAGGGCGAGGACGTCTTCAGCTTCGTCAGGGCGCCGTTGGTCTGGTCAGACATCGAGATACTCGATGAGAACTACGAGCCCACTCAGGCGGCCCGGGAGCTGGGCCTGCTGGACAGGGATCTCATACTGGTGGGAGGGCCCGGAGCGAACCGGCTCGTGGACTACCTGAACGACTCCGGCCTCCTGTGGATCCCCTTCGCGGGACCGGCCCTACGACTCGGGGCTCCGCGGGGGGAACGGTGGAAGCGGGAGATGCGTGAATCCCGACCGCCTGGTCAAGCTCATACCCCAGCTGGCATACGGCCACGTGAGGGGGATGGGGGTGATCCAGTACGCCAGGGGAGATCCATGGGGGGAGAGGGAGAGCCGCATACTCGTGGTGGCCGGAGACAACGGGTACGGCACCCTCATGGCGGCCGTCGCCCTGGCGGACCCCACTAGGATAGTCAGGGTGCCCGAGGACTCTGCGGTGGCGTTCTACGACCCGTCGAGGATCTGTGGCGGTGAGTTTCCCGCCGTCGTCGTGGCCAGCGTCGTCGAAGTGTCAGAGGGCCCAGGTCCGTGCTCGCCTCCCAAGGCCGCGCCGCCCCTGAGCCGGATCCCGGTCGTCGTGATCCTGTGGCCCTGGCCAGCTGAGGCGGTTCCCGTGGGCCGGCCCTGCGCCGGCGGGGGGTGAGCCGTGGACAAGCCGAGGTCACCTCGCGTCGGCTGGGCCTACCCCGCGGTATGGTATCAACTTATTATATCAGATATCTTTCAATGATATAGAAGATGCAGGTGCTCGTCAGACTCGACGAGGAGACGGGCAGGCTCTTGGACAGGGTAGCCCGAAGCCTCGGAGTCTCCAGGGCCGAGGTCGTGAGGAGGGCCCTCAGGCTGTACCTGGCCAGGGGGAGGGGGAGGATGACCAAGAGGATGAGGGGGATAGTCAGGCCTAAGCTCTCGCTCGAAGAGCTGGAGGAGCTCTACTGGGAGGGCGCCCGTTGAGGATCTTCCTGGACTCCTCGGTCTTCCTGCACCTCCTGCTAGACGGACCCAGGGCAGACGAGGCCGAGGAGATCCTGAGCGCTGTGGAGGAGGGAGAGGAGGAGGCTGGCGTCACGGTGATGGTCGTGGAGGAGGTGGCCTACAAGCTCCTGGTGGCCAAGGCCTCGGAGCTCGGGGTTGCTGGACCCCTGGAGCTGAGGAGGAGGCTGCTCAGGGACGGGGAGCTCAGGGAGAGGTGCCTCGAGCCGGTCGAGGAGTTCAGTCGCTACCTGAGGGGCATGGGCGGGCTCTCGTGGGTGAGGATTCTCCCGGTCGACTGGGAGGCCGCGCTGGACCTGGTGCGGAGGGCGGGCCTGCTCCCAGCGGACGCCGTGCACGCGTCGGTGAGCCTCAGGCTCGGGCTCAAGATGGCGACGTTCGACTCTGACTTCAGGAGGGTGCCCGGGCTCGAGGTCATCCCCTGAGGGGCTGTGGTGGGCGGAGGAAGTCGCGGGTGGGGCCTCCGTCGCCGCGAAGCGGGGTTCCGGTCGCCCACTGAGTTCAGCGTGGGGCTTCGTGGAACCAGGCCACTCCTGGGGCTTACCTCGTCAGCTCCCTGTGACTGACGAGTTTGCGGTG
The DNA here is from genome assembly GCA_027491415.1 of Thermoproteota archaeon. Classification (GTDB taxonomy): domain Archaea; phylum Korarchaeota; class Korarchaeia; order Korarchaeales; family Korarchaeaceae; genus DRBY01. The sequence continues at coordinate 56,464 of JAOZFH010000063.1, forward strand.
ATTGAATCCCCTCCTCCTCAAGAACTCCTTGAATCGGCCGTCGAGGGTGAGGGCCGGCGCGTCGAGCCTCTCGGCAGTCGCGTAGAGGGCCGCGTCGTACAGGTCGCTCCACCCGGCGGAGATCACGCGATACGCGATCTCCAGATCTTCGTCTGTTGGGGGGACCAGCTCCACCAGCGCCCCGTGGACCACGGAGTTGAACCCGTCGAGGGCCGCCCTGGGCAGTCTGTCCATCCCCCTCTCCCTGCCCACCTTGTAAAGCACGCCCTCGAGCTCAGCCAGCATCAACGCCGGGTAGAGGGGCCGGTGGGACCTGAGGATCACGTCCAGGCGAGTCGGCCCCACCCCCACCCTTATGCCGAGGTAGGGGAGGAGGTACGTCGTGTCCAGCAGGAGCTCACCCGATCGCCCCCCTCGAGAGATCCTCGCCAAACTCCTCGACCTCCTCCGGACCGACCTCCGCCCAGTACTCTCCGGGCTTGGGCCTCTTCACCGGCCTGAGCCTGATCTCCCCATCCCTCACCTCAATGGCGACGAGGTCTCCCTCCTCAATCCCGAGAGCCTCGACAACCCTCTTGGGAATGTACAGGGCGTACCTCCTCCCGACCCGAATGGTCGTAGTCGTCTGATTCATCGGATAATTCCGAGCGATCTGACCCCTTAAGGTTTCCGTGGCCCGCGGCGGAGGCGCGAACCGATTCCGCGGGCTCAGGGGTCCAGATCCAACAGCAGCCTGGCGGCCTCGGCGGCCGACGAGACGTTCCTGTCCCCCCGGGCCTTCTCGCCCACGATCACCGTGAACACCCCCAGCCTCCTGCCGGCCTCGGCGTCCCAGGGCATGTCCCCCACCAAGGCGGTCTCCCCCGGCTTCGCTCCGACCTCGCGCATGGCCGCAGCCAGCTGGACGTCCCTCGACATTCCGTCCTCCCTGGTCACGACGACGTCGAACAGGTCCCTGACACCGAGGCCCTCCAGGGCGGTGAGGGCGGGCCTCCTGGCCTGCAGCGTCACCAGGGCTATCTTGACGCCCTTGGACCTCAGCGCCTCCAGGGCGCTCCTGAGCTCCGGATCCGGCCTCGCCTGCCTGGCCGCCTCGAGCTCGGCCTCCTCCACGATCCTGAAGGCTTCCTCCTCCAGCTCCCTGTCCCCCCTGGCCGCGACGGGTATGCTCGGGCCGAGGGGCTTGAGCGGGTGGTCCGTGCCCATGAACTCCCTGACCCTCGCGCGCAGGGCGTCCCAGTCTATTGGAAGGTTTGCCAGGGTCCCGTCCAGGTCGAACGCGACGAGCTTGAGGCCCACGGGCCTGATGCGCCGGGGGATCGATATATAGCTCGGGGGCGGGGTGGGTGGAAAGGGTTATATCGCCGCCCCACAAGCTATCCGGCGGAGCCCCGTGGTGTAGCCAGGTCAAGCACGCCGGGCTCTGGACCCGGCGACCCCGGTTCGAATCCGGGCGGGGCTACCACTCCCCTCCTCATTTTCGGCTGGCGGCGCGCAGACCCCTGACCCTGGGTTCGCCCCCTCCGGTCCGCCTCAGAGGTTGAAGCGATGCGTTAATTTCGAAGGGGGCTCCCTGGCCGCGCCGTGGACGGGGAGGCTCTGCTCCACGCGTCGCTCGGTCTGATCGCGTGGCCAGCCCTCATACCGCCGATGAGCGCGCTGGTCGAGTCCGGCCACCTCGCCTACTCGTTCCTCCTGACCCTCGCGGTGCCGACGGGCGTGGCCTATCTCCACTTCAGGCTGGAGCGGAGGCTCGATCCAGAGCGCAGGCTGAGGCTGGCCAGGCTTCTGCTCGCGGGGCTACTGGCCGGCTCCCTCGCGTCGGCGGCCCTGGCGGGGGCCCTGCTGTGGAGGGTCAGCCCCGCGAGGGTCGCCGAGCTCACCGTCTCCGCCGGCCTGGGGGTCGTGTTCAGCCTGAACTTCTGGAGCGGCGCGTTCCTCGTCGCCTCCCTGCTCTGCGCGATTGTCACTTCCTCCAGGGCTGAGGTTCCGAGGCCCGTAGAGGCGGCCGCCCACTTCGCCGCCCTCACGGCGTCGGGAGGGTCGGCCATCCTGCTGGCCTACCTCCTCGCAGCCGGCCACTAAGGTAGGTGAATTCGATTCCACCCAGCTTTATATAATGTGGGTGGAACATAATCCACCTATGATGACCGTGGAGGGGTTCGTGGCCAACAGACTGGCCGCGGCCCCCGGAGAGTGGAGGAGGCTCGTCGGTGGTAAGTTCAGGAGGTGGATCTTCTACAGGCTCAGGTCGATCCTCAGGAGATTCCTCGCTGGCGGAAAGACTAGGCTTGTCATAGTGCCGGGGCTGAGGGGGGTCGGGAAGAGCACGGTCCTGTGGCAGATCTACGGGGCCCTGCTGGAGGAGGGGATGGACCCCGGCAGGGTTCTCCATCTCCCCGTCGATCAGATGCTCGCCTACACGGGTAGCGACAGCGTGCTTGAAGCCTACGAGGCCTTCTCCCTGCACTCCAGGGGCAGGCGGGTCATGCTCGTCGATGAGATAACCTACTCCGGCAGGTGGCCCCTCGAGCTGAAGGTGCTCTACGATAGAGATCCGGACATGGCCTTTGTCGTGGTCGGCTCGTCCTCCCTCCACCTCAGGGTGGCGGAGAGCGCGGATCTGGCCAGGAGAGCGGTCGTTGAGCCACTCTTCCCCATGAGCTTTGGTGAGTACCTCGGCGTGAGGGGGTCCCTGGGTCCCGTCAGGGTGGCCAGAGACCTAGAGGAGGCCGTCTACTCGCTGCCGCCCGGGGAGGCGCTGGAGAAGCTCAGGAAGGTGGAGGAGGACGTTATCTCTGACAGCAGGGGCTTCAAGCCAGATAGGGATCTGAGGGAATTCCTCGAGATCGGCGGCCTCCCGTTCTCGGCCCTGGCGGACGACAGGCTGGTAGCCTGGAGGGAGGTGGTGGACACCGTCCAGAGGGCGGTGGATGTGGACCTCCGGGGAGTCAGCTCCTTCGACCAGGAGACGGTGGTCAAGGCGAAGAGGCTAGTCTACTCCCTCGCTCTGTCTCAGGGGGCCGCCGTTAACCTGGCCAGGCTGGCCGGGGAGATAGGGATGGACAAGAAGACTCTGCTGAAGGTCGTGGACGCGCTCGAGAAGTGTGAGCTCATCTTCAGGGTCCGCCCCGCCGGAGAGCGAGCCGCCAGTGTCAGGGTCCACAAGGCGTACTTCGCCACCCCTACCCTCAGGGTGGCGATCAGGAGGGAGGCCGGGTTTAAGACGGACAGCCTGGGGCTGCTGGCTGAGGAGGCCGTTGCCGCCTCCCTGAGGAAGGCCGCCTTCCTTGGGAGGGGGGGCTTCGGAGGAGTCGGGTACCTGCCGACCGACGGGGGGGTCGACTTCGTCCTAGAGGGCATGGGCGGGCGGAGGGTGCTCGTCGAGGTCGGGGTCGGGAGGAAGGAGAGGGGGGCCGTGTCGCGGGCTCGGGGGAGGGGGATAGTGGTCCACGGAGGGGGGTTAAGGCTTGAGGGAGACGTGCTCTTCGTTCCTCTCTGGCTCTTCCTGCTGGTATGACCGAGCAGAGGAAAAGTTCTGCCTAGAATACTGCTAGTGGTTCGACTTGTGCTTACAATCCAAATTTTAGTTATTTAGGTTTGATTGTGAGTAATTTAAGACTATATCCATTTTTCTAATGTTTCAAATTTTACTTCTGTTTTCTCCTCTTTTAAGATTTTTCCGAATTTTTCTTTGGCGTATTTTCTCGTAAAGTAATCGAGAGGATCCTTAACTCTCAGGGGTTTCCAATAGATTACATAGTATTCCTTGCCATCTCGGGAAAGTTCGTCTGCTAGTTTTAATTTTACTAACAATCTTAGTATCTTTCTCAAAAGAGACTTGCTAAATTGTGGGATCTTACGCCCATCGTGGGAAGAAATAAAGAAATTTTCCGCAAGCTTCTGATATAACTCATCGAAGCTAAATTCGATTCTGATCTTGCCTTCATTGCGCATTCTAAGCAGACTATCGTCGCTCAATATGTCATACGATTTGGGCAAAACTTTCAAATAGAACTGTACCAACACAAAGGGGATCAAATAATCTTCAACTTCTTCCTCTAGTAGGAATATTTCATTCATGCGCTGGTGAAGAACTGGAAGTTCAACCGAGAAAGTGCTTTGGAGTTTACGCTGAAATTCTTTAAAGGCCGAACCTTTAAACTGGCCATAAGATAGTGAGAGTACGAGCATCTCTCCTTCAATTCCTCTGTCGCTTCGCCTTTTATGTAAAAAATAGTTTATGATTGAAAGCCCGTGTGTGAGCTGATTTTTTATCCCTTCTAGCATTTCAATCAATAATGCTTGAAACTTATGGAGCCCGCCCTGAATCAGGAGAAATAATTGATAATTAGTTAACCAACCCTCCCTAATATCCCTATCATATTTTTCAAGCTGTCCGATTATCTTACTTACAATGCGATCATTTTCCAGCTCACTCAAACCCTCAGGATTAGGCAAAGATGATTTGAGTTCTCCGACTGCATATTCTCCACGTATATGGATAAGTAAATCCGGAGTTACCCGCTTATCTTGGTCAGTCCGTAACTTAGGACGAAGAAAGCACTCCCCTCCACATTCCCGCGCCAGTATCATAAGGGAAATCGTGGCCCACAGACTCTTAACATAATCATCTATTCTCATTTTCGATCTTTTTATGAATTCTTCAACTTTTCTTAGAGTTTCACTGCCATTATCCGGGTTGCCCATACAAAACCTCCCCCTCCAACCCCTCGAGCAAAGATGCTAACAGATGATAGGAAGATAGTATTGACCTTGTGTTTATCCCGTTAATGTGGATTTCATTACCCTTATAGAGCATCAAACTGTAGGAATCCCCAGTTTGATAGTCATATACCTCCAAGATGGCGTAGGGATTGCTGATCACTATGGGTGACACTCCCCATCTCGGTAGGTTCTTTCTGACGAATTGGATGAAATTTTCTATTCCTTCACGATCTTCGAAAACGTTTTTATCTAGTTTGACTACTACTCTGCTGATCCTCCTTGGGCGTGGTTTAGCGATGATGTAAAGGTAAATTGAATTTAGGACGTATGACCTTAATATTTCCCAGCCGTCAGACCTAATTATAGAGATTATCCCATCTCTACCAATGCTGTATTTTATCCCTCCATGTGGTGTCTGCAAAGTACAGGTTGCCCTATGCATCCATAGCTTAGCCAAACGAAGCTTTTCTCGAGCTTCATCTAACGTCAAACCCTTTCCAAGAAAGGAGGACCCTCCTTTAAGATAGGATATCGATGTCTCCGGTTTTTTGCCGAAATATCTCATTCCAACAATCCTGACGACCCTCAGTTCCTCCGACATTTTTTTCATTTTTTCTAAAATATTCCATAGATCCCTTTCTCTAAATCTTAAAATCTGAAATGTGGGATATAGTTTTTTCAATATGGAAATAAATTTTTGGAAAGACGCACTACCACCAACACCAAAAGCTATCACGGGTTGAAACTTTTCTGAAGGTACTAGGAGATAATAGTTTTCTCCAGACTCCCTTCCCCCTTCCGTCTTGAGTTTAAAAGGCGTTACCCTGTAGATGACATAACCCTCTTTTTCTTTAATTTCTTGGAAATATTTCCTAATTCCTGCCACGTTATTCACTAGAAAGCTGACCTTAGGGCTAGCCCATCCCAATAATATCTTTAGCTTTCTGATAGACCCCTCCCCTATTTTTAGCTGATCTTGTATTATTTTATTATAAAGTTCCATGTTTACTGTGCTTGACCCTTCCATCGTCTCAATGGAGAGAGATTAGAACATAAACTTTGCATATAAGCAATGAGCCCTGTCTCCCGTCGTGAAACCAGACTTTCGCGAAATCACGAGGGGAAGGAGGGAAGCCCTCCGACGTTGTCCTTCGCCCAAGCGGCAAGTTTTCTTCCCTAAGGCTCGCCTCCAGTCCTGAAGAGACCTGTAGTCGGGCGGCCCTGCCCCCGCTGCCTGGGGCGTGGCGGCCGTGGAAAAGGATTAAACGGTCGGTGTCGCCGCGAGGCGCGTGAGCCGCGCGAGGCCCTCCAGGGCCCTTGTGGTGGGGAGGTTCCAGCCCTTCCACTTCGGGCACCTGCACGCGATAAGGTACGCAATGAAGCACGCCGAGGAGATAGTAATCGGGCTCGGCTCCTCCCAGATAGCCTTCACCCTCAGGAATCCCCTGACGGTGGACGAGCGGTACGAGATGATCGTCAGGGCCCTGAGGGCCGAGGGGCTCCCCCTCGGCAAGTTCTACTTCTCCCCCATCCCGGACACGGAGTCGCCCGAGGAAGATTGGGGCCGGATAGTGCTGGACAGGGTGCCGAGGGTGGACGTGGCCTTCTCAAACGACAGGGAGACCCAGGAGGACCTCTCGAGGGTGGGGATCGAGGTCAGGCCCATCCCCTTCTACAGGAGGGACCTCTTCCAGGCCACCCACATCAGGGAGATGGCCGCCAAGGGGGACCGTCTCTGGAGGCAGCTCGTGCCCAGGCCGGTCGCCCAGTTCCTCGACGAGGTGGGGTTCGAGGCCCGCATGCGCTCTATAGCCGGGAACAGGCCCGGGTGATGTGGGGCGGGCAGAGGATCACTCCTCGCTCGGCAGGACGCCCAGCCTGTCCCTCCTGGCCGCCTCGAGTATCCTCCTCCCGGCCGGGCTGTTCCTGGCCAGGGTTATCCTCCCCCTGGAGTCGGTGGTGAGCCTGACGAACTCCCTGCCGTCCACCGTTATGATGACCTCCTGGTCAGCCCTCTCCGGGCCCAGGTCGAGCACCACGGTGTGCTTCCTCCTGATGAGCCTGTACCTGAGGCCCTCCTCCGCCCTCTCGCGCCTGGCCCTGGCCCTCGCGGCGGCGCCGGGCCTCAGGGGCATCACCACGACCTCGTCGCCGAAGGTGTAGATCTCGTACTCCGGCACGCCCGTCTCGAAGTCGCTGACCAGCACGACGGGCCTGGCGAGGGAGGTGTCCTGCATGCCCGTCGGGAGCTTCACGGTTATCCTCAGGCTGTAGACCTTCACGACCCTGCCGTCCCTGATGAAGATCACCGTGTCGACCACGTGCGGTAGCAGGCCCAGGTCCACCCGGCGGATGAACCTCTGCACCGCCTCGATCGGCGCCCCGCAGTGGACCACGCCGACCATGCCTATGCCCGCGAGCCTCATGTCCGTGAAAACGTTGAAGTCGTCGGTCTTCCTCATCTCGTCGAAGATGACGTAGTCCGGCCGGACCAGGAGGAGCAGGTCGGCCGTGCCCTCGAAGCTCGGGCCGAGCTTGCCGTACTGAGTGATCTCGGGGCCGACCATGAGGTCCCTGGGCGACTCCAGGGTCTTCACTATCTTCCCCAGCGACCTGTAGAACTCCGCCAGGGCGCTGGCGAACGTCGTCTTCCCGGCCCCCGGGGGGCCAGCTATCACCACGCCCTCTGCCCTCTCCGCGAGCCTCTCCTTGAGCCTCTCGCTCAGCTCGTAGTCGTCCAGCGTGACCCTCACCACCGGCCTGACGGCCGTGATCTCGATCCCGTCGGAGAACGGGGGAAGGGCCACCAGCACCCTGTACTCCCCGAACTGGATCACGTAGGCCCCCTTCCTCCTGACCTCCACGAAGGCGCCCGGGTCTATCTTGGCGAGCTCGATGATCTCGTAGGCCATCTTCTGGAGCTCCTGCGTGGTGAGCGGCTCTTCCCTCAGCTTCACGAGCCTGAACTCCCCGGGCCTGCCCCTCTTGGCCATCGGCGGGGCGCCCTCCTTGAGGTGGACGCTCATGGTGTCCTCCGTGAAGAACTCCTCTATGGCGAGCCTGCCCCCCTTGGGACCGACGTACTCGACCCTCACCCCCCTCAGCCTCAGTGAGACCGCCCTTATCGAGTCCCCGGTCAGGACCGTGGCTCCGTGAGGCTTGGCAAGCTCCTCCAGGGCGTCCACCCCGCTCTTGGCGTGCTCCGCCAGCTCCAGGGCGGATATCTCGCCAGCCTTCTCCAGCTCTCTGAGCCTGGCCAGCTCGGCCAGCGCCGCCAGGTGGGTCCTGTCCCCGCGGGAGGCGCCCCTCTCGAGCCACCTGACGAGCCCCTTGGGGACGATTATCTTCGCCCCCCTCACCCTGCTCCAGAGCCTCTCATCCCTCAGGAGGCCCTGAATGAGCACCTGCTCGTCTATCACGTAGGAACTCACGGCTCCGCCCATACCACTACTTCACTCTCCACCTTCAGGGTTACGTGGGGGGTCTCCAGAAATAAAGCGAGGTGGTTCACTCAGACCAGCAGCTCGTCCTCCTCGAATATCCTCTTGTGGGCCACGAAGATGAGGTACCTCTCGTCTCCGGTGAGCTCCTCCATCACTCTGTCCCCGATCGCCCCGGGAGGGTCTCTCAGGCCGGTCCTCTCCTCCACGTCCGAGAACGACTTGAAGGGCCTCTTCCTCCTCTCCTCCAGGATCTTCAGCATCAGCTTCTTCCCGACCCCCGGCAGGAGCTCGAGCTGGTGGAGGCGGGTAGTGACGGGACGGGCCTCGTTGAAGAACTGAACGAAGAACTCCTCCCCCTCCACCACGGCGCTCCTCACCGTCTCCTCCAGGTGCCCTTGGGCCGGGCCCCTCAGCTCCGGGTAGGAGAGGTACCTCAGGAACCTGCTGACGTAATCTCTCTGGCCCTTCCCGACGTAGACCTTCATCCCGGGCTCCACCTGGGCGCCGGGCCTCACCGCAAACTCCATCAGGATGAAGTACCTGTCCCCGAGAACCTGGGCCCTCCTAGAGGGCTCCCCGTATACGTCAAGCACGTAGGCCCAGCCGTCGTGGGGCTTCCTCCTACCCGGAACGTACCTCCACAAGTCAGACACCTCGAGCGGCCTACTCGGAATCCTCCCCCTCCTCGGGGCCTTCCTGCGCCTCCTCGCCCTCCGCCTGGGCCGCCGCCTCAGACTGGGCCTCGACCGCCTCCTCAGCCTCAACCTCGGCCTCTGCCGGCGCCTCGGCCTCCTCCAGTCCCTTGAGCACCTCGAGGATTCCCTTGTAGGCCTTCTCGTCTAGGAGCGGGTAGGAGCGGAAGAGGAAGGGCCTGAGCTCGTCCGGCGTCTTGGGGAGGACGTTGACCAGCTGGATCGCGTCCTCCTCCGACAGGTCGTACTCGCTCATCAGGACCTCGACGGCCCTCCTGGCCGCCTTCGGGTCCCTAACCTTCGTGAACTTGGCTAGGTACTCGAAGAGCCTCCTCTGGTCCGGGGTTAGGGCAGACTGGTCCCTGGCCCACCTCTCGAATATGAGGTCCCTGACCTCGGCGAGCGTCAGCGGCTTCTTCTCCAAGCCGCCTCATCCTCCCGAACCCGGGGCGGGCTCGGAGTGTGGCTTCAGGTGAACAGGCGGTACTATCAGGTGCTTGACCTTGCCCCCTACCCTCACGTCGACGAGGTAGGCCCTGCCCCTCTTCCCCACGACCACGCCGACCTTCCCCTGGTACCTCCTGTGCGGTATACCCTCCCTCTCGGACGGCACCACGTCTATGACCACCTTCTGGCCCACCTTGAACTCCTGAAAGAACCTCGACAGCGGAGGCAGCCCTCTCTCTCTGGGACTCTTTCGCAGGAATTCCCTGGACCCGTGTAGGTATCCCTTCGACTTTCTCGTCAATTCAAATCACCTTCCGTCCGGCTCAAGCCCTCGGGGTCAGCACGGCCATTACGTCGAGCTCCCTACAAAAAGCTTTTTTCCCCAGTATCGAGGCGACGCTCGGCCTGGTCCTTCCCTCGTCCCCCGAGACCAGTTCCTTCACGTACAGGCCGCCGTCACACTCGACGATCATCTCGAAGGTCCGATCGTCGATCCTGCGAGTCGTCACCCCGTAGACCCTCTTTCGCCTGAGCAGGTCGCTCCTGCGCCTGAGCACCCTCGTGGGGGTCCTCTGGTCTATCGTGGCGCCCTCCAGCTCGGCCTCGAGTCTCTTGAGCTCGTCGTCGGTCACGCCGCCCTCGACCTCCACCAGCGCCCTGTAGACCTTCCGCGTCTCGGGGGCGCCCTCCTTCAGGGTCCTGATGAGCGAGGGCTCCGCGTACCTCAGCCCCACCACGGCGACCTTCTCCTCGGCGGACCTGTTGATCTCCTCCTGGAGTTCCGCCAGGTCCACCCTCCTCTTCCTCGGCCTGACGACCTCTAGGACGAAGGGCCTGCCGGTGCCCAGCATCCTGGCGTCCACATCCTCCCTCCCGGCCGCGTGGATGTGGTAGTCCTCCGCCTGAAAGGCCCTCTTGGCGACCTCTCCTATGAGGGCCTCCACAGAGTCGGCATACCTGTACCCCGTCCAGCCGCACTCCTCGCATCCCCTGCCTCCGCAGCTGGGGCAGAGCCACCTGGCCTGGGATATCCCCCTGGCCAGCTTCAGGTACCTCCCGGCCAGGTAGACGGGATTTACCGTGATCCTCACCTCTCCCCTCCAGAGGTCCAGCAGGCCGACCAAGTCGGGCCTCACGGGGTCTATCCTGGCTCCCGTGATCGTTGAGACGACGTCGTCCGCCATCCGGGAGAGGGTGACCTTGGGGGACTCGGCCGTCCAGATCCCAAGGCTGGCCCTGACCTCGTCGTGCGCCTCGTGGACGTGCGGCGGGAGGACTGCGCCTCCCTTGAAGGTCTCGAACTCGTACTCCGACAGCCCCTGCAGCAGGTCGGAGACCAGCTCGGGGAGCGCCGAGGGTACCTCGCCCCCGCAGACGGAGCAGGAACCCCGTAGTCCGGAGGAGGCCTTCTTCCCCCTCTCCCCTCCGGCCTCAGCCTCGAGCGCCAGAACGGCGTGCCCCAGTATCCAAGAGCTGACCCTCCTGTCGAGGGATGAGAGGAGGCTGCCGGCGCAGTAGGGGCAGACCTCCCTCTCCAAGAGTAGGCCGAGGAACCTCTCCAGCGACCTCTTCTCGGCTGCGAGCCTGGGCAACTCTGCCGTACTCTCCCGGGGGCGCCAAACGCTCTGAAACCTCAGCTCGGGCCCTTGACCTTCATCACCTTCTTCTTACCCAGCGCCTCCCAGTACTCCACCTCTGCCCCGGACTCGACCTTGGACCGCTCCTCCTCGTCTACAGCGGACATGGGGAGTTCGAAGGTCTCGTAGGTCTCGAGGTCCATCAGCTGTATCGTGTCGCCCATGACCGCCAGGACCTGGGCGGACCTCTTGGAGATTATAGGGATCTCGACGTCCGCGTCCGCCGGGAAGATCTTGGACCTCCGGGTTCCATCGAACAGCCCCCTGGCCTCGACCCTCACCTTCGCGGCGCCGTGCTTCCCTGGCTTAGACTTCGCAACGCTGAGGACGACGCACGGCTCACCGTCGATGACGACGTAGCTGCCCTTCTTGAGGTCGCCGGCGGAACCGTGGGTAACTCCCATCTAGCTCACCAGGCTGGCCCCGGGGGCTCCGATTAAAAGCTCACCTGTAGGACTTCTGGAACCTGGCCCTGGCGCGCCTCCCTCCGAACTTCTTGGGTTCCCTCTGCCTGGGGTCGCCCGCGAGGATCGTCCTGTCGTACTCCCTGTAGAGCTCCTCCAGGCGCTTGGACCCGGTGTACCTGACGAGGGCCCTCCCTATGGCCATCCTGGCGGCGTCGGCCTGGGCCATAAACCCGCCTCCCCTCACCCTGACGAAGATGTCCAGGCCCCCATAGACCTCCTCTCCCGCAAGCCAGAGCGGCTCGAGGATCTTCATCCTCACAAACTCGTTGGGGGCGTACACCTCCACCGGGAAGCCGTTGATGTACAGCCTCCCGCTGCCCCTCCTGATGACCGCGAAGGCCCTAGCGGTCTTTCGGGAGGCGGAGGCGTGCGCCAGGACCTCGCCCACCTTCTGCTGAGCCTGCCCGCTCATGCCACCTCACCCCTCCAGCCCAGCTGCTTCGCGAGCCACAGGACCGTGACGCTCTTGACGCCCGGCTTGGGCCTCAGGTGATCGACGGTGTACTTCTCGCCCAGCTCAACCGGCTGGGCATTCTTAAGCTCCGGCGGGACGCCGATGTAGACCCTCAGCCTCCGGAGGGCCTCCCTGCCCTTGGCCTTCTTCATGGGCAGCATGCCCCGGACGGTCCGCCAGACGATCCTGTCGGGAGTCCGAGGCTGAACCGGGCCCCTCTCTGGCTTGGGCTTGCCCTGGATTGCCCTCCTCTTCAGGTACTTGGAGAGGACCGTGGACGGGTTGCCCGTTATGACCGCCTTCTCCGCGTTGACTATGGCCACCCTCCTACCCTCGAGGAGCTGCTTGGCCACGTAGCTGGCCATCCTGCCGAGGATCTTCCCATCGGCGTCGACGACTACGTCGAAGTTGGTCAAGCCCATCACCTCACGCCAGTATCTTGACCCCCGACCCCTTGGGGTTCTCTTGGGCGAGCTCCACGAGTGACACGGCCTTCCCGCCGGCCTCGGAGATCTTTCTCCTGGCGGACTCGGAGAAGGACAGCGCCGCAACGGTCACCGACTTAGTTATCATCCCCTCGCCCAGCACCTTGCCGGGAACCACCACGACATCGTCGGGACCGGTGTACTTGTCTATCTTCCAGAGGTTCACCTCTATCCTTCTCCTGGTGGGCTTCCTCAGCCTCTCGGCCACGTCGGCCCATATCCGAGAGCCGGCGAGCCTCGAGGCTTTCTCTAGGGCGTTGATCGTCCGTATGGTCTCGGGGTTCGTTGGGCCCGTTGGCCTCGGCATATCGGCTCGCACCTTCCTGGCACGCTGCCCACCCGCGTTAATAAACGTGGCCTCGCCGGTGGGGCTGAGCCCCAATACCCCTCCCGGGCGAGTTGACCGATCCTCAGGAGGCCGGGGGGATCGGAGGACTGCTCTGAAGGGCAGACCTGCCGACGCGGGCTGAACGGCGCTGTTTGATCCCCTCCCCCTCCACCACGGGCCTCTCCGGTCCACGTGGCGGGAGAGCCCTCGAGACTCCCCGTGCCTGGAGGCGAGTCCGAGTCAGGGGATTTTGGGTGGTGCGGGGGGTGGGATTTGAACCCACGCGGGCCTACGCCCACCCGCCCCTCAAGCGGGCGCCTTGGACCAGGCTTGGCTACCCCCGCCCGAGGCAAGGGTGGATGGGTCCGCGATAAAAAGTCTAACGGACGGCCCGGGCCGACCCCTCGACGGCCGCCTTGAGCTCCTGCTCGAACCTGTCGAACTTCTTCAGCAGCTCGTCGACCGCCGCCCTGAGTATCTCGGGCACTGTCAGCGCGCCGGTGGACTCGAACTTGATTATGAAGCGCGTGTCGTCCCACTCGACGACCCTGACGAGCTCCGGCCTCTCCCTCCTTATCTCGTCGATGCACCCCTCCAGCCCCCTGCAGGAGAGGTAGTCCCTCACGATCACCGAGCCGTCCTCCTCCCTCTCCACCGCCCCCTCGGGGCACGACCTGAGGGCGTCGGCGCACCTCTCCGCCGCCTCTGGGGCGAGGCTGTAGATGGGGTAGTAGGAGTAGCCGAGGCCGCTCACGGCCTGCCACTTTGCGTGCCACTTGCCCTTGCCCATCCTGACAATGGCGTCGAACCTGAGCCTGTCCCCCTTGGCCATCTTCACCAGCGGGATCTTCGGCCTCACCGGGACTATCACCGGGTCGGAGGGCTCTAGTTCGCCGGCGTAGACCACCTCCACATCCTCCGAGGCCGTCCTGTCCAGCTTCAGCGTGACGACCGCCCCGTCCCCGATGGAGTAGGTCTTGAGGTCCGTCCTTATGGGGACCATCGCCAGCCTGTGGGCTATCTCCTCGTCGAGGAACGCCGTCGTGTTGGCGTAGAAGATCACCTCGTCCACCGCCATCACGGGCACCTCGGACAGGAGGGCCCGCCTCAGCGCGTTGGCGTAGGACGGGTTCGCGTCCTCGACAACGATCCTCACGAACGGGGGATCATAGTCCACTATCCTAACCCTCATTTCCCTTCACACCCTTCTTCGAGAGGACATCGGCCCAGGGGTTGTCCCTCGCGAACTCCTCTAGGAGTTCGAGGGAGGCACCCTCACCCGGGGCGGGGCGAGTCTCCGGGGCCGGACGCGGCTTGATGTCCTTAACGGTTTCGGTCTCCCGCGGCTCGGGCGCGCCCGGCGCCCCGGCTGGCCGAGGCGTCTTTGACCCCTCCTCCAGCCCCGCGGGCCTGCGGGTTGGGGGCGGCGGAGTGGGCCAAGACGGCGGCGAGACCGTGGCGCCCGAGGTCAGGAACTTGACCAGCATCAGCAGCATGTCTATGGACCTCGACAGCTCGTCGACCCTCTTCTCCAGCGACTCGATCCTCCTCGACTCGCCCCCCCTCGAGCTCTTCAGCTCCTTGACCTCGCGTGAGAGTTCGCGAAGGGCCTCCTCAAGCTCTGCTATCTTGGCGTCGTCGCGCTCGACCCTCCCGCCAGCCCTCAGCTCAGCCAGGAGTTCCTCGATCAGCTCCTCGAGCCTGCTGCCCCTAGACTCGAGCTCCAGCTCGGCCCTGGCGCGTGCCCTCCCGGCGGAGCCGCGGGATGTAGAGACCGCGCCGACCTCCGCTCCCTCCGACCCAGGTGGCCCGAGCTCCCCGACGTCCACCTCTCCGACGGCCTCGACCACCGAGCGGGTCGCGGTCTCGACATCCTCCATCGGCAGCTGGAGGTCCTGTATGTCTCTCAGGGCTATCGAGATCCCCCTGACGGACTCCGGGGCCCCGGACTGAAAGGCGTCAACGAGCCCGTGGGGGATCCAGAGGTCTATCCTCGTGACTCCTATCCTCCTCAGCTCGGCCCAACCTCCGAGGTATTCCGACACGAGCCTGTCGATCCACCTCGGTAGGTGGGATGGTTCGTCGGGTCCGTCGTACACCGCCACGAGGACCCGGATGGGCCTGCCGCGGACCTTCAGCTCGAGGACGGCCGCCTGGCCGTCGGAAGAGGGGGGCCCCAGTGGCCGCGCGGAGGCGTGCCTGTACATCTGAGAGATGAGCAGGTTCACCCAGGTGCGCTCCATCACAGGGGCCCTGTGGAGGGGGGATGCGGGTCCGAGCTATTTAAGGCAGGCCCTCAGACCCTCCTGCCCCTCCTGCCGTGGGGCTTCCTGCAGCCGTCGTGCGGTATCGGGGTGACATCCTCTACCCTGAGCAGGAGCAGGCCGCTCCTGGCAAGACCCCTTATGGCCGCCGTCGCCCCGGGGCCGGGTATCCTGCTCTTGATGCCGCCGGGCGCCCTGACCTTGACCACCAGCTGGGTGATGCCCTTCCTCTTGAGGTCCCTGGCCGCCGCCATGGCAGCCTTGAGCGCCGCGTAGGGAGACCCCTCCAGCCTGTCGGCGTCGACGAACATCCCGCCGCTGTAGATGGCGAGGGTCTCGGCGCCGGTGATGTCCGTTACGTGTACTATCGTGTCGTTGAAGGACGAGTAGATGTGGGCGACGGCTATCTTGCCCTTCTTCTTGGTCTCCGCCGACATCACGACTCACCTCCCTCCGGGGACTCGGGCTGAGCCTCGGCTGGCGCCTCTGAGGGCGCCTCGGCCTGGGGGGCCTCCTCGCCAGGCAGGGCCCTGAGGTACTCCGGGTGGGTGCACTCTATCGCGTCCTCCTCGCTCACCGGGACCAGGTACCCGGGAGACCTGATCCTCCGGCCAGCGACCCAGACGTGCCCGTGGACTATCCACTGCCTGGCCTGGAAGGGGGACTTGGCGAGTCCCTTCTTCCAGACCAGGGTCTGGAGCCTCCTCTCGAGGAAGTCCTTGGCGGTGATGTCGAGCATGTCGTCCGGGGTGGCGTCTGGTCCGAGTATGCCGAGCTTCTGGAGGCGCTGGATCGCCGGCTTCAGGATCTGCGCCGCCTCCTCCGGGTGCAGGGCCAGCGCCTCCCTGACCATCCTCCTGTACTTCCTGGCCATGTACTCGGCCCTCCAGAGCTCCCTCTTGTTCCTCAGGCCGTACATGCCAGCGAGCCTGTTGGACTCCTCGAGGACCGCCCTGTCCCAGGGCTTTAGGGGCCTCTCGTACTTCTTCCGCGGCCTCTTGGGGTCGCCCACGGGTCCCACCTCACTTCTTCCTCTGGTAGCCGACCGTCCTGCCCACCCTGCCGGTGGTCTTGGTCCTCTGTCCCCTCACCTTGAGCCCGAGGGCGTGCCTTATGCCCTTCCAGCTCCTCATCTTCTTCATCTTGTCGATGTCCTGCCTCACCACGAAGTCCAAGTCGTCCCCTATGATGTGCTTGGACACGCCGTCCTCAGGGTCCCTCTGCCTGTTGAGCATCCACCAGGGGATGCCGAACTTGGCTGGATCTCTCATGACCTCTTCTATCTTCGCAAGTTGCTCGTCGCCGAGGGTGCCCAAGAGGGCCCACTTGTCCACGCCAGCCTTCTCCGCGATGGCGTTGGCAAGGGTGTGGCTCACCCCTTTTATGTAGGTCAGGGCTATGACGACCGGCTTGTCGCCCTCCAGGGTGGTCCCAGCGAGCCTCAGCCTCTTCAGGATCTCCCGCTGCTCCAATTTGGCTGCACCCTCTCCCTCGATCAGGTGGGCGTGCGGCTCCCCCTATTTAACCGTTGGCTCCGACCCGCGAGAGGACCGATTAGCGTGGCGCCGGGGGTGGGATTTGAACCCACGCGGCCCGACGGGCCACGGGCTTAGCAGGCCCGCCCCCTACCAGGCTAGGGCACCCCGGCACTGAGGACTAAAGGCCCCGCGCTCGCCGCCCCTCCTGGGATAAAAGGTTGCCCCAGCGTCTTCAGGGTCAAGCCAATGCCTTGATTGAGATAAAATTTACTGAACTATTGTACTTTTAACTTTCTTATCCCACCTAGTCGGGCTACTCTGCAGAAATTTTTATGTTTTATGCTGGAGCCGCCGCTTATGATGCCCTGCCCCCGCCTGGCGACCCTCTTACTCGTTGTAGCCCTCGGATTGTTCCTCGTGACCGGGCTGAACTCCAACAGAATACAAGCGCAAGCTGGAGGATGGTGGGACCCGGACGGGGTCAGCGTCGGCGATGACTGGCACTTCAGGGTACCCGTTGAAGTCAAGTCGGGGTCTCCGGGCTCGTCCGTCAGGGTGCCGGTGAACTTCTCGGAACTCCTGGCCGAGCTCGGGGTGTCAGGGGACTTCGACGAGAACTCTGTCAGAGTGATATCGCCAGCCGGTGAGGCGGTCCCATACCAGAAGTTCGATGACGGCAGCTTCGAGGGATCCCCAGACGCCCTGGACAACGGCGTGGGCGACGTTGAGTTTCAACTCGACGACTCTGGACCCGGCGTGTACTACGTCTACTTTGACATAGTCGAGAACGGGCCAAAGTCGCCGGGAGGGTTCTCCCCACCCACTCCCGGGGATCTGGTTCAGGACGGCGGCTTTGAGTCCGCCTCCGTGGGAGAGGAGTCGCCGGGCGCGTGGGTTGGCGGGGGCGTGAATCACGCATGGGCCGCGCATCACGTAGTCTCCGGCTCTGACCCGCACCTGGGAGGCTCGGTGGCTCACTCGGGCTCGAGGGCATACAAGATAGGCTGGGACTACTCCGTATGGGGTCCGAGCTCGGCCTACGCATCTATTGGCGGGTGGATCTATCAGGAGGTGACGATTCCGGAGTCGGGGGCGGTCCTCTCTTTCTGGAGGAGGATGGTCACCTACGACTACTCCCCGTACGACACGTTCGACGTCCAGGTGAGGGACGCCTCGGGGAACGTCCTCAAGACCCTGCTCCACGAGACCGCCCCCTGCTGCGGGGTCAAGTGGAAGGAGAGGTCGTGGAAGCAGTTCTCATTCGACCTGAGCGAGTTCGCCGGCAAGACCGTCAGGATCTACTTCCGGGCCGGGAACACGTACGACGGGCTCTACGGGACGTACGTCTACGTAGACGACATCCAGGTTTCCGGCTGGATTTCCGGCGAACTCGGGAACCCAGAGGGGTTCCACGTCGTCCTAGAGAGCGTAGTTGACTCCTCCAATCCCGGCGGCCCCATCAGGCGGGGCGCCCAGGTTACGATCACGGCGCGGAGCGAGGTGGGTTCGAGGCTCGACTCCTCGACCGGGGACTACCTGACCGCCGAGGTCTACGACCCCAACGGGACCTTGGTGGGGGTAACGACTCTGAGGGATGATGGGGCGGGCGCAGACGACGTTGCGGACGACGGGAAATACAGTGGATCCTTCACCATACCGAGTGACGCCGATCCCGGCGCGTGGACGGTGATGGTCTTCGCAGGGTCGTCCCCGTCCTACGACAACGGGTACCTAGCCCAGGACGCCGGGTTCTTCGTGGTCGAGGGGCTGCTCGTGAATCCCCCCGCCATCGGGATGAGCGTCATCGAGAACACCTCCGCGTCCGCCGGCGGCAGCGTCATCAACGCGGGGGCGTTTCAGGCTGGCCACGTGAAGTTCGCCCTCCTGACCGACCTCGCGCTGGAGGCGGATCCCACCGTGACGATAGACCCCTCGAAGGTCGTCTTCAGTCCACAGGACTTCTCGATACCGGCCCAGTCGCAGGCCAACTTCACCATCAACGTCTCCGTCCCGATTCCGCAGCAGCCGGGGGTTTACAGGGCCGTAGTAGCCGTCTTTGCCGACGAGAATCTCAACGGCGCCCCCGACGACCCGGAGGTGACCACCTTCAACCTTACGGTCGAGGTCGTGGCGCCCCTGGTGGCGGGAACGATAGAGCCGGACACGGTCAACGAGAACTTCGCCATAGCGTGCGGGGAGAACTTCACAAAGCTGTACTTGGTGCTCAGGATGACGAACCTGGCGGCCAGGGAGGACGTGGGGGACATATCGATCACCGCGAACCGGCCGTGGAGGGTGGAGGTGTACAGGGACGTGCTGGGAGACGACGCGCCGGGCTTCTACACGTCGGACGATCAGTTCAACTTCAACGACGACGTCCTGATCGCCTACGACGGGGACGGCCAGGCGGGGGGTGACATCGCGACCAACAGCACCTGGGACTGGGTCAACCGGTCGGAGGACACCTTCGGGGACAACATCCCCGACACGGGGATGCTCGGGAACCAGACGAGCCCGGACAACTGGGTCAACGTGGTCTTCGTCGTGTACGTGAACAACTCCGAGGTGCTCGCCGGAGACGCCTATCACCTGGTCGTGAGGGGGACCTCCTACAACGACTGGGTCGAGGACCCCGAATACCCGAACATCCCCTACGACGACGACAGCCTCTACCACGACACGGCGCACCTCGTGGCCAACGCCCTGGAGACCCCCTGCGGCTTCATATCCCCCGACGCGCTTGATTCCTCCGGGGCTCCAGAGGTCAACCTGACGGTGTGGTTCGTTCAGGACTGGGTGAACAGGGCGCCCATGACGGACAGGGGGAACGTCAAGATAGTGCAGCCGGCGGGCCTCGCCCTCTACCTGTACAGGGACGAGGGGCTCAACGACCAAGTTGGGGCCCACGCCGATCGACCGATAGACTCGGACGACGTGCTGCTGGCCGCTGACTACGACGGAGACGGCAGCTGGGACTTCGTCTCGCCAGACTACGACGCCGGTGGTGACGGAATACCAGACACCGGCGACTTGCCGCCGCACGGCGGATACGCCCGGATGATCTTCGAGGTCGTGGTGCCCAAGGGGGCTCCCCCGGGCACCCTGACGGTCGTCGTCAGGGGATGCTCCAACTGGGAGTGGGTCAACGAGCACCCCGACTTGGAGTACTGCGCCGACGAGATATTCCACGACGAGGCCTCGATGACCATAGAGGTCCTCCCGTACCGAAGGCCCGACCTGAGGGGATCCCTAAACCTGACGCTCGGGATGATCGGGGACGATGTCTACGAGTACCCCGCGGTCGAACAGCTCCTAAACAGGACGAGCAATCCCGCCAGCCCGGCCAACTTCACGATATCCGTTCAGAATGACGGGAACGTGGAGGACACGATTCGACTGACGGGCCCGACTGTGACGCCGCTTTCCCGCGTGACCTACTTCCTCAACGGTGCCAACGTGACGGACCTCGTGGGCGGTCCGGGACTCGACCTGACGCTGGCCCCTGGCGAAGAAGTCCTCCTGACCGTCCTCTTAACGCCTACGACCTACCGGCACCTGATGGTGGACGAGGTGGCAATCACCTCCACCTCTGCCGGAGATCCGGCAAAGCTGGACTCCGTCAAGCTAACCACGACGATTGTGGACGAGGCGCCCCCCCAGGTCAGCCTGCTGGAGCCCGGTGCATCCGAGACGCTTGAGTGGGCCAGGCGGCACACCTTCAGGGTCAACCTGAGCGACGACACCGGGCTGGAGAACGCGACTCTCCTGATCATGAGGCCGGACAGGAGCGTGGTAATGGAGCTCTCCCAGAGGGTGAGCGGGAGATGCGCCGAGGTGGAGTGGACGACGCCGGCGCTGGGCCCCGGCAACTACCTGTGGGCCGTCATGGCCTGCGACAACGTCTCGGCTTACGGACCATTCTCCAGCAACTGCGCCCTGAGCGAGCACCGCGAGTTCACAGTCCTTCCAAAGCCCCCTGTCCCAGGCGCCGTGATTTCAGGAACCATAGACGCCGAACCGGCCAAGGCGGCTCCGGGAGACGCGGTCAACCTGCGAGTGAGGGTATTCAACGAGGGGGCGGGCTCGGCCGATCAAGTCGTGGTTCAACTCGCCGTGCCGGAGGGCCTCGCCCTGGAAGGCCCATGCTCCCGGCCAGGCGGGGGAGGGGTTCTCACCGATGTCGAGGGGGGCTCTGCCTGGATTGACCTCGGTCGGCTGGATCCTGGGGGATCAGCGTCGGCTGTGTGTACCCTCAGAGTTCAGAGCTGGGCTGAAGAGGGTGTCTACGTGCTTAGAGCCCTTTACAGACGAGTCCTCCTGGACTCGGCATCCGTGGAGGTCGCCGCTCCGGCGATCGAATCAGCTCGGAGGCTAGCCGCGAGGATTCTGGTCTCTCTTGAAGTAGATCCGCCGTCCACATTGGTCGAAGAGAGGACGAGGGTCAGCATCTTGGTGAAGAACGTAGGGGCGGGGAA
Organism: Thermoproteota archaeon; assembly: GCA_027491415.1. GTDB lineage: Archaea > Korarchaeota > Korarchaeia > Korarchaeales > Korarchaeaceae > DRBY01. The sequence continues at coordinate 77,362 of JAOZFH010000063.1, forward strand.
GTCCGGGGAGCTGATCCTAAGGATCGCGCTGCCGGAGGGCCTGAGCCCCGTAGAGGGGACATTCAGCGTGGGCGGCAGGTCCGTCGAGCCCACCCCGGTTGATGGGGGGTTGGGGGTGGTCTTAGGCGCCTTGGGCCCCGGAGACGGTGTTAACGTGACCTTACTCGTCTCCGGGGAGGTAGCTGGGACTCACGAGATCAGGGCGTGCGTCGGCGGGGTCTGTGCCCAGGCCGCGCTGGAGGTCGCCGAGGTTGAGAGGACTGAGGTCTCCCTCTCTGGATCTTCACGCGTCTCCGAAGGGTTAACGGAGGTGACCGTTACGATAGAGGTCGTCGGGGGCGAGGTGACAACCGACTTGATAATATCGATTCCAGAGGGGACGGATCTCATTCCCAACGGCCTCACAATCGACGGGACCCCGGTTCAGGCCGTCGTCTCGGGCGGCCGCGCCGTGGTGGCCGGGGTCAGGCTGCCTCAGGGGAGGCACGAGCTCAGGGTCGCCCTCAACTCGTCTCAGGCAAGCCCCGGAGTGCACTACGTTGAGGTTAGGGTCGGCGATCGAAGCGTCTCGGTCGGGTTCGAGGCGGCCCCCACCGCCCCTACAGGCGCCCCGACCGAGACACCGTCGCCCACCCCGGTTGCGCCGGGCCGCGGCTTCCCCGTCCTCACCGTCCTGGGCGTGATCTTGGCTCTGGCGATGTTGGCGGCGGCGATTCTCGTCCTGAGGCGAGGGAGGTGAGGGGACGGGCGCCAAAGCACGGGGTGGGAATCGGTGAGGCGAGGGGGGTGGGTGGTGCCGGGGGCGGGACTTGAACCCGCGACCTCCGGATCTCCCACCGAGCGCCGGGAGCCGACGCGCGTGAACAGGTTATGAGTCCGGCGCTCTGACCAGTCTGAGCTACCCCGGCACCGATTCCCGGGGGACCTACGAGTCCGGGAAAATTAAAGTTCGCCGCGTCCCCGGCGCCGGCCGCAACGTTCATGTAAGATCGCCCCAAGGGCTTCGGAGCGTGGCGTGACTCGGTGAGTGGCTTGCGGAGAGAGGGGGTCGACGACGAGAGCACCCTTCAGGATGAGCTGCTGGCGGGGCTGGGAACCCTCAAGGCCAGGGTAACCACCGTGGTGCTTGGCATGGCTGGCCTGGCCGCCCTCGTCCTGCTCTTCAGGGGAGCCGATCCCCAGCTCCTGGCGGACGCGGTTTCGAGGATAGGGTGGAGGCCCGTCCTCCTCTCCCTCCTCTCCTTCCACGCCGGGTTCCTGCTGTACACCCTCGGGTGGTACGTCCTGCTGGAGGGGAAGCTTTCCTTCAGGGACGCATACCTGATCTCGTGGGTCGGCACCCTGGCCAGCCTCATAATCCCGGCGGGCCCCTTATCCGCGGACGCCACGAGGACCTACCTGGCCCACAAGAGGGGAGGGCTGAGCATAGGCGAGGCGGCGTCCTCGATAACTGCACACAGGATAACCATGCTGATGCCCTTCGTGGTGTACGTGGGAGGGGGATCGGCATACCTCCTGCTCTCAGGGATGGAGGGCTCTGAGGCCGGGGCCAGAGCCCTCCTGCTCGCGGGAGCGAGCGGGGTGCTCGTCATCGTGGGTCTTCTTGCGACCACCAGCGAGCGCGTCCTTGGGGGAATACTCAGGATGGCGGAGAGGCTCACGAGGCGGGACATATCCGCGGTGAGGGCCATGGCAGAGGACTACCTGGAGGGATACGCCCGGCTCCGAGAGAACTTCCCCCTGATGGTAAAAGTGGTCGCGATATCACTTGGCGGGTGGCTGATGGACATGACGCCCATTCTCATCTTGCTCCACGCCCTGAAGCCGGACTTCCCCCTCTTGGCCGGTGTCCTGGTATACTCGGTCAACATCATAATGCTCCGCCTTCCGCTCGGCATACCCGGCGGCAACCTCGGTCTGAGGGAGTGGGCGAGCGTCGGCCTACTCGAGGCTCTTGGCCTCACGAGAGAGATGGCCGCAGCCCTGATCCTGGTGGCGTCGGACGTGATCACGCTGCTGAACCAACTCACCTTTGGCCTCCTGGCCTACCTGATCGTCTTGAAGGGGGGTTGACCGTTGGAGGCACCCCTCCGCCAGCCCGAGGAACGCGAGGGCGCCAGGTGGGCCAGAAAGGCCCACGCCTATCTGGTCAGACACGGATACTTCCGTGGCTTTAGGAGGCTCAGCGACGGGCAGAGGTACCAGCTCATCAGGGAGGGGCTGAGGGAATACATGAGGCTGAACCCTCTCCCGCCCGAGCACGTGGACGAGGCCCTGGAATGGATGCTGGAGAGCAGGAGGATCCACGAGGCCAGGGCCTTGGCCAAGCTCACTGGCAGGCGCCTTCCTACGAGGAGATGACCCTGACCTCTCTTCCCTCGGCGACGTACGCCTCGTCGGCGAGCCCCACGAATAGACCCACCTCGACCACGCCCGGGATGAGCTTCAGCTGGGTCAGCGTCGCCTCTGGATCCTCGAGGGGCTCCGGCATGGTCACGTCCAGCACGTAGTTCCCGTTGTCCGTGGTGAAGGGGATGCCGAACCTGGTGAGCCTGAGCTCGGGTATCCCGTTGACCGCCTCGGCTATCAGCCTCGCCACGTGGGTCCTCCCGTACCTGAGGACCTCCACGGGAAGGGCGTGGGTAGAGCAGAGGGACCTCACCAGCTTCCTGTGGTCCGCTATGATCACGTAGACGTCGGAGTTCACGGCCAGGACCTTCTCCCTGGTCAGGGCCCCGCCGCCTCCTTTCAGAAGGTTCAGGTTGGGGTCGATCTCGTCGGCCCCGTCGACGGTGAAGTCGACGGTCTCCACGTGGTCTATGTCCACCAACTCTAGGCCAGCCCGCAGGGCCGCCTCCTCTATCTGGCTGGAGGTGGGCACGAACCTCAGCCTCTTGGACAGGTCGGACCTCCTGAGCTCCCTGACAAAGGCCTCGACCGTGCTGCCGCTCCCCAGACCGACGATCCTCGCGTCCGAGGGAATCCTCTCGAGGGCGTACCTGGCGGCTAGGGCCTTCTCCTCCTCGACTGTAGTCATGGCGGGTCACTCCACTCAGGCGTGGATCTCTATTACGTCTCCGTCTTCGAGCTCGAAATCGGCGCCCACCCTCATGGGGCTGTAGGGCAGCCTGGAGCTCCAGACCTTGGCGTACTTGAATCGCCTGTACAGGTGCTCGTGTATGGCCCTCGCCGCGTCGGCGACCGTGGACCCCCTCTCCAAGATGAGGGCCTTCTCTGAGGGCTCCTTCCTCCCGACTGGCTTGGTGAATATCCTTATGACGCCCGTGAGGTCCAGGACCAGCTCGCCCAACTCCTCTCTGTCGGGGGGCTCTCTGGGGGAGATCGGGACCACGGGCATGAGGTGCCCAAACTCCTCCCTCACCCTCTCGAGCCCCTCGGTAGTGAGGTCGCACCTGGTGACAAAGACCAGGGCTGGCTTGTACCTTTTCTCTCCCAGGAGGGCCTCTTCCACGTCCGAGAGGCGAACCCTGCCGTCTATCTCCACGATAACCCTGTCCATTCCGTAGGACTCTAAGAGCCTCCTGACGTCGGCCTCGGTCCCGTCGACTATGGCCCCCCTTCTCCTCACTATTATGCTATCTACGCCCCTGGACCTGACTATCCTAACCTTCCCCTCCGGCCTACCGACCTTTATGCCAGCAGACTCCACTATTGTCAGGAGGTCCCTCAGGTCGCCGACCGGGTCTCTGGAGCCATCGACCACGAACCCTATCGCGTCGGCGTTCCCAGCGAGCCCGAGGGCCAGTCTAGTGAGGTGCCCACCCTCTCTCAGGACAGGTGGAGCCTCAACGAAGTGTATCTGGGCGCCCCTGAACTCCATCATTCCCTCCTCGGGCCTGCCGACGGTTGTGAATGGGGCGGGGGATACCTCGGGCCTCGCGTTGGTCAGCACGCTCAGCACGGTGCTCCTGCCCGAGTTGGTGAACCCCAGGAGCACGACTTGGGCCGCCCCCTTCTTCTCGACGAATATCCCTGGGCCCCCGCGCCTCGCCTTCCTCGCCCTTTTGCGCTCGATCTCCTCCCTGAGCTCGGCCATCTTCCTCCTGAGGAACTTCTCCATCTTCTCCGTGCCCTTGTGCTTGGGCATGAGGGCCATGAACTCTTGGAGCTTCCTCAGCTTCTCCTCCGGGGTCTTGACCCTCCTGTACTCCTCGAACTTCGCCCAGGCCTCGGGCGGTATGTTGGTGGGCAACCTCAGCCCACCCCCTTTCCCTTACCCTTCTCTCCCTTCTTCTTGATGTTGAGGACCTCTCCCAGCGTCAGGGGCCTGTCGGGCTGAGGCGGGGCGTAGCTGGGCGCCTCCTCCTCTGGCGGGGGACCCCTCGAGATTATCCTTACCTCCAAGATTCTCTCCAGCGTCCGAGCGACCCTGTAGCTGGGCGCGATCTTCTGGGCCTCGATGTTCCTGAGGAGCGAGGCCTTGATGTTGGCGGCCTCTGCGACCCACTCTACCGTGAGGCCGAGTTCCTGCCTGGCCCTCCTGAGCACCTGCCCGTAGTTCTCCACGAGGGTGAACTCCCCGGGGCCCGGCTCCCTCCTGGCCCTCCTCCTGGGCTTTGGAGCCTCGACCTTCGGCTTGGCCCCCGCGCCCTTGAGGGGTCGGACCTTCTCGGGGGCCTCAGCCAGAGGGGCCCTGACGGGCCTCCTGGGCAGGGGAACCTTCTCCCTGCCTTTAGCGGCGGCCCTCCTGCTGGCCTGTATCTTCCTGGCGCAGGAGGGGCAGACTGTAGCCTTGTATCCGCCCAGGTCGATCACCACAGGCCTCCCGACGAACGTGCCGCCGCAGATCTCGCAGACGTAGACCTGAGACAAGGCTACCCTCCAGACGGGCATGCTGGCGGATGGGTATTAAGGGCTTGGGGTTCTAGGCATCGATGTCGTGGTGGGTAATGTCTCTCCTCAAAGCACGGGGGTATCGTGACATAATTGCAGTAGCGGGTCTTCTCTTGGTAGGTTCGCTGCTCATCAGCGCTACATTCAGCGACTCGCCCAACTCGGCTCAAGAGAAGGCTGAAGCGGTCGTTGGAGCGTACCCTCAAATATTCACGAGCCAAAAAGGTTTCTTAGGAATGGTGGATGGTGTGAGGGTATACGCAATTCCCGAGGAGTACCTCGGTCTCATTGAAGATCTTGCTTCGCCCACTCCATCGCAGCCCATCAGGCTTAAAGCAGCAGATCTCGCCAAAATCTGTGATCTCCCCCAGTTTATCTCAGTTTGTGGCGTGGCAGTCCCAATTCCCAAGGAAATCCCCGAGGAGGTCTCTGTCTACAACCTAACGCTGAGTCAGGATACAGCTGCGCTTTTGTTCTATAACTCGATCGAATCTGCTCTAGAAAACCCAGATAGACCAGCTCTAGCGATCTCCATATCTTGCCTAAGCGCCTTCCCCTCGAGAGAGGGGGAGCACGATCCCCAGCGCGTGCTGAATTCCCTGTCGAATGAGACCCAGTTCGTGGTAGAGGTAGCTAAACTAGCCTGTGGCGTTGACCTAAGCCCGGCAAAGCTTGTTGAAATCAGTAAGCTGAATGCATGGGCCCTGGTGAAGCCGCGCTGGGAGTACGTCCCGATCATATGGAAGAGGGGAGAGAAGCCCGGCGCGATATACGCCGGGTGCAAGCCCGGGCCTCTGGCTGGATCCGTGACGCTGATAATACCCTGCGAGGGGTTGTGGTGTGAGTACAGGATCTCCGGGTGGTTTGATGCCGACACCCTGCTCAAAATTGCGGAGAGCCTAGGACCCCCAGGAGGCTAACCGAGCTCATGAGCGAGCGGACCTGTGGATGAGGCGATGGATCAGGGTGATCCCACAAGGCGCTAGGAGATCACTCTGCCTGGCCGCGGATGGGAAAGCGATAATAGCTGCCCCGTTTCGACCTCTCTGAGCGCTCATGGAGAGGATCTGGGCCGTCTGGAGGGCTGATTACGTCAAGATCGCGGCCAAGGGAGAGTCCGGGTGCATATTCTGTGAGTTGCCAGCAAAGGAAGACGACAGGGAAGCCCTCATACTGGCTAGGGGGAAGCTGGGGTTCGTCCTGCTGAACCGCTTCCCGTACAACCCCGGCCACCTCATGGTCGCCCCCTACAGGCACGTCCCCTCCCTCGAGGACCTGACCCCGGAGGAGGCCCTAGAGATCTGGAAGCTCACCGTGAGGGCCATGAGGTCCCTGAGGGAGGCTTTCTCGCCCCACGGGTTCAACGTGGGCGTGAATGTCGGCAGGGTCGCTGGCGCGGGGTTCGAGGGGCACGTCCACATCCACGTGGTGCCCAGGTGGAACGGGGACACCAACTTCATGCCCGTCGTCGCGAACACGAAGGTCATCAGCGAGTCGCTGGAGAGGGTGTACGAGGAGCTGAAGGAGGCGATGGAGGAGACCTAAGGCTAAACAGGGAGGATACTGGGTTTGGGGGCCTTTCGCCTGGTCGGCCTCAGTCCACGGGCGCAAGCTTCAACCCATACCTGACGAGCCTCTCGTAGTGCCCCCTGTTCCTGGTCATAAGGGGGAGGTCGTGGGAGATGGCTGAGGCGGCTACTATTACGTCCCTCTCATCTAGGGGCTCTCCCCTCCTCCTCAAGTCCCTGTAGATCTTCGCGGCGAGCCTCAATACCTCGTTGGAGGGATAAACTACCTTGAACACCCTCTCGAGTATCTCCTTGACCTCCCCGTAGTCCTCCCTCCCCCTCAGGAACTCGTACAGGGAGATCCAAGATATGAAGAGGTGTGCCCTGGGGAGGTGTCTCCTCCCCTTCTCAACGTCAATTAGAACGTCGGCGTCGATCATCACCCGCCTCATCGTCCATCAGCCTCAGCCGAACCCTCTCAAACGGGAGATCCCTCCTGTCCGGGGTCTCCCTGAGGAAGGCCTCAGCCGCCTCTATCCTCCGCTCCAGGGCCTCCTCGACCAGCTCCGACAGGAACTCGTCCCAGGTCTTCTCGCCCTTCAGGGCCGCGAGCCTCCTCTTCAGATCCTCGCTGACGGTGATGGTTGTCCTGCTCACAAGAATTCGTGAATTCAACCATTTTAAGATTAATCGTCGGACGATGGACCCCCCACACACCGAGGCCCAACTCTGAGCGGCCCCCGCGTCGACCCTCGCGGGCTGGCCGTCGGTTGGCTTGCTACGTGCTGATTTGGATGCCAAGGGCCGTGGGTAAGGCGCGCGTTACCAACGCGCCGGCCACACGAGTCCCGGGAGGTAGGTTGTAGACCTCCAGGGGTTTTTCACAGAAGGACGATCAGGGAGGTGAGTAGCGCGTGTGGTGTAATGAACATCCCGCCCTCAGTCCACCATCAGGAAGGGCCTAACGTGGTACCTGTCGTGGAGGCCCCCTGTGGCGGCCGCTGCGGGGCCCGGCTGGGGGGTCAGTCCACAACGAGCGCGAGGTTGAACAGGCCGCCGGCAAGCGCGACCAGGGCCGTCAGGACGTAGCCCGCCTCCCTCCTTCCCTCTCCAAGGAGGCCGGATGCCACGGCGGCGCCGAGGCCCCAGGCCAGGGAGAGGAGGGCGGGCGGGAGGAGGAGCGGAGTGCCCAGGAGATCCCGCAGGGACTCCGCAAGGCCTTCGGCCAGGATCCAGCGGAGTTCTGGGCACAGGAAGGGGGACGTGAACGTGGAGAACACGCCGAGCGATCCCAGGAGGAAGGCCGGGGCTGGCCTCCCCCGCAACCACTCCGAGGAGGCCGCCAACAGGGCCTCGAGCCAGATCAACGAGAGGATCGGCTGGAAGAGCCTCCCCAGCTCCACGAGGAAGAACGGGCAGTCCCGCCAGCCGCAGGCCAGGGCCCAAGCCAGGGGAGGGAGCAGGATCGTCAGGGCCCAGGCCGCGGGCAGGCGGCCCGATCTCCGCTCTTCGGGCACGTTGGCCAGCCCACCGGCATCCCAAAAAAAGGTCGAGGGGCGGGAGTCAGCCCTAGGGGTAGAGCCACTTCGGCGCCCAGCCGTCGTTGTAGTGCTCTGGGTCCCCGGGGCTCCCCTCGGCGTTGTGCAGGTAGACCTGCTCGGCGTAGTCCCAGCCCCAGAAGGCGTCGGACGCCTCGTCCGTACCCGCCCTTATGGACCTTCCACAGCCTCACGTGGTACCTGTAGTATGTTGGGTGCTCCTTCCTTAGTGAGTAGGCATCAGGCCTCCACCCGTAAATCGGGTCGTAGACGTAGTTCGGGTTGCCAGAAGCATAGTCCCACCCGTGGCCAATGAAGGTCGTGTGGACCGTGTAGGGGTACAGGTCTCCGCTGGACTTCTCCCACGGCAGGTTTATCGGGTCGGCCACGCAGTAGTGGAACCCAGTCTGGCTGGACCCGTAGCGGGCCCAGCTGTACCTGGGGTAGCTGTAGCGCGCGAGTCTGCTCGGCCAAAAGAGGGAGATCTCCCCTTTGCACGTTACTAGAACGATCCCCACCCCTTTCAGCCGCCTCTCAACTACGTTTGGGTTCCCATCCACCTCTAGGAGTTATGCGCTGTTCCTCGCCTCTTACGCTCTTTCCGCTGAGTTTCAGTTCCACCCTCGGATGTCAAAGTGGCAGGAACGGCTCTCATAGGCGACAGCAGTACACCGGCACCGGGGCATCCTCACGATGCCCGACTCAAGCTTTAAGTAGTGGATGCTGGCACGAGTCGACTGGTGGGGCCGTGGTCTAGCTTGGCAGGATGAGGGCTTCGGGAGCCCTTGGCCAGGGTTCAAAATCCGAACCTCATATGTTCGGATTCCGAACGAGGTTCGGATGGAAGTCCCTGCGGCCCCACCACCTCCATTCGAGCCCGAGAGGTTCCGCCTAGGGATCAGGCAGCCCCTTCCTGGCTCTCCTGGCCAACTTGTAGGCGTCCCACGCGGTCAAGATGGGAGCCGCCCCGGTAGACAGGGCCAGGATGGTGGAGACATCGGAAAGAAGCCCCGAGATACCCCGCTCCCAAGTCATGGCCCTCAGGATCCTCGCCTCGGCCACAAATCGGTTTGAGGTTCCCGTCGCGCTCAAGTTCGGAGTGTGGTCAAGAGAAACCTCGCTGACTTACGAGGCGCTCCTTCCAGATCGCTTCAGAGACGAAGATGTAGCGAGAGCGATTGAGGCGATGGTCTGGGTATACGGCCGGCTGAGGGAGGTGGGGTTCCCGCTGTTTGGCGTGAAGGTCCAGTGGTAAGAGCCCGTTATAGGAAGTCTAACCGTACTAAGCAGCCAGAATTCGCGTGTTGGAGTCCGTGAGGCCTACACCGAGCGCAGGTCTATCCAGCCAGACTCGCACCCGGAGTGGGCTCTGTCCGCGCTTAGAATGGGGATTCCCCCGGTCTCCGCAAGAGCCCTGTGCAGGCTGTCGAAGAAGCCCATCCCGTCTGACCTTAGCTTCCACGCCCTGACGTGTACCTCTGGCTTCGGCGATGCGACCGATACCCTTCCCATGCGGAGTTCTCTTGCCACGTCTCGCGAGAACTCCCCGGGATCTTCGACTTCTATCCGCCCGGATAGGATGAGGAGATCAAGCTCTATGAGGCTGTAGGGAGAGAGAAACAACCTGAACCTCTTAAGAGCCCTGAGAGCGGCCTCGTGGAGCGGATCGGACCTGTTGATGAGTGCTAGGAGGAAGTCCGTCTCAACCAGAGCTGGAGAGGTCTTCTGCAAGCTTCGTCAGCTCCCCCCTTATCTTCGGAATGTCGACAGAGGTCACTTTGAATTTCGCCCTCTCGATGGGCCTCTCTGGAAGGGGCTCTATGACGATCTTTCCGCGAACCAGCCTCATCCTCACCAGCTCCTTCAGACCGGCCCTCTCCCTCATCTCCTTCGGTATTGTAACCCTGCCTCTCCTATCGACTCTTCCCACCGTTTCCACACGCCCACCATACTGTGAGGTGGGTCTGCAATAATAAAGTTGAGACACCACGGCTACCACCGTAATAGGCATCTTCGTTCCCGAACCGAGATGCCCGCGAGAGATCTCAGGTCCAAGAGGGTGATCCTGCTCGCTCACTGCCTGCTCAACCAGAACTCCGTGGTCTTCGGTAAGGCCAGGAGGCCCGGGCCGGTCGGGGAGCTCGTGAAGCTCCTCGTCGACGCGGGAGTAGGCATGGTGCAGCTCCCCTGCCCCGAACTCACCCACTACGGGCTCAGGAGGTTCTGGGCTGTGAAGGAGCAGTTCGACAATCCGGGATTCAGGGCCCGCTGCCGGAGGATAGCCTCCGAGGTCGCCGAGGTGGTCGGGGAGTACCTCAGGAACGGCTACGAGGTGCTCGGCTTCGTCGGCGTGAACGGGAGCCCATCCTGCGGTGTCAGAGAGCACGGCAGCGGGGACTGGATGGGGGATCCTAGGGAAGCTGGAGGGTACTCGAGGGAGCCGGGGCCGGGCATCTTCGTCGAGGAACTCATGAGGGTCTTGAATGTGAGGTTCGAGGAGTGGGACTGGAGGGACGTGGAGGGCTCGCTCGAGAGAATCGCGGGCTTGATGAGGTCGAGTCAATAGTTAAATTTCCCGGCGACATCGAGGCTGCGAGGGGGCCGTGGTCTAGCTTGGTAGGATGCCGGCCTTGGGAGCCGGTGGTCGTGGGTTCGAATCCCACCGGCCCCACCATCTCTCGCCCGTGATTCAGTCGGCTGGATCCCCTGCTCCCGCGTTAGTTCACGCAGGCCTCCTGACCTGTACATTCCGCTATCCACAGGCCGACGCGGTCGAGATCAGATCGGAACCTGAAGGTGTGTTTTTATTCTTCTCAGGGTTTTTCCCTTTTACAGCGGCGCCTGGCAAGATTCGGCTAGCCGCATTCTTCGCTGCAGCTGTCCTTCTGATCGCGCTAACCGCGGCCCTACCATCTAGGGGAACACCTCACGGATCACTGAGGTGCCTCACTCGCTTGAGACCTCTGAGAGGCGGACTCTCAACAGCTCGTCATCTAGCCGCCAGGGCCGCATCCCACGGGCCGATCTCGGACGAATGTAACTCACCTATGCGTCCTGTCGAGAAAGAGCAACGTCAGCGCGTGTAGGGCGTATGAGGTTGGAAATGCAACGGTGTACGTCCCAGAGGATATCGACCTCTTCTTCAAGTGGAGGGCCGCGGCCGTGGCGTCGGAGATGGGGGCCGAGGAGCTCAGCCAGAGGATGGACACATTGTTCGATCTTCTAGGGAGAGGGCCCGAAGGAGATGAGGGCTCTGATAATGAGCCGATTAACGAAACGCTCAGGCTCGTTCACGGCCCGATCAGGAACCTGTCCGTGGACAGGCTCAGGGAGGGGGCGCTGTTCGTCCTTTATGAGCTGTCGCTTGGGAGGGAGTACGTACTAGCAGCCTGCGATCCCCCCGCGTGTCTCATTTCCGACGGACTGGAGATATCTCTACAATTTCGACGGGGCTGGGTGCCTGGTCTAGATAGGCTGCTACAGCTCTCCCACTCCTCGGAGGTACGCCTTCATTGGAGAGACCTGCACGACCACCTACACCACCGACATGGACTACTACTGGCAAGAGGCAAATCGATACTGTGATTCAAGCCTACTAAGGTCCATCCAGGTCAAGTGGTTCCACAGGGCTTTAGCGCTGAGTCCTTACGGTTGGAGGCACGACATCATATGGGAGGGGAACAAGAACTCCAGTGCAGAGTGGTACACATGAAGTGAGCCATGTGAGACTACTACCCCCTCGTCTGGCTGGTACTATCATCCGCCACAATTACTACTACGTGCTCTATTGCTGCTACCCCCCGAGGTACTACTGCAACACCCACTGTGGAGATTACTGATCCGCGTGCGACGAGGATGCGACGCAGCACTTTGTTGGGAGACCCTAGAGAGAATCTGGAGGGACGCGGTGGTCTCTTAAGTAAAGGGAGCCAGAGGGACCGAGCCGAGGGTTCATGTAACCTGCGGGTCGCTGATCCCTGACCCTCCTCAATAGGCCGACAAGCAGCTGATCCAACCTCTTTTCGGCTCTACCATTAGCGATCTGGGTAAGCATCGATCTACTTGCTGCTCCCTCGCGCGCGGAGACGTCTCCAGAGTGCCGGTTCATAGAGACCGCCTGAGCCAATTCCCTACTTGTACCAAGTCGCCTTGACGCCTAACACCCGGAAGTGGGGGTCGTCGCTGACCACTATCCCTCTCGTGGACTTGGCCACGGCCGCCACGAGGGCGTCGGCCAAGGGGACCCCCCTGGCCAGTGTCATCCTCCCCGCCTCGAGGGCCACGCGCTCGTCTATCGGCTCCACCTTGGCTCCGCTCGAGATCCAGACCTTTAGCTTCACCTCAGCCGCCTCGGAGCCGAGCCTCCTCCCCGCGACCTTGATGAACTCGGCGACGACGACGGCCGGTATGACGAAGCCCTCTCCCGCCCTTCTGACGACGAACTCCCTAAGCTTCTCTCTATCCCGCTCTGTGGGCGGGAAGGTGTAGGCTATGAGGAAGCGGGTGTCGAGTATCAGCGCCAACGCGCCCTCTCCTCCTCGAGGTCGGACAGGATCTTGAGGTACTCCTCCTCACCCACCGCCTCTCCCGGCTCCGGGAGCCCAGGCTTCCACAGCACTATCCTGTCTCCCTCGATCTCCGTGTATATCAGATCACCTTCCCCTATTCCCAACATTTCCCTGAACTTCTTTGGGATGGTCACCTGGCCCTTCCTAGTCACCTTCAGCGAAACTGGCATCGGTTGTACTTTATAGTACTACTTAAAAAAGGTTTGCGAAAAAGTAGGACCAAAGGGCGGGAGGCGGGGATCCCGCGAATGCCGCGCTCCTCCTGCGCGGAGTTAGGCCTATGCGAGTCTCACCTCGCGAGAGTCCTCGCTTAAGGCCGTTCCAGACGCGGTTAGAGGGGAAATCACGGAGAGGCGCTCGCGGATCGGCGGTACGCAACACCGTTTTATGGGAGGGGGGCTTGGGAGGAGAGTGCCCCTCAGCCTAGGCTTCAGGGACCGCATGTGGAGGTCAAGCTTCGAACTCGTCAGGGAGCACGCCGCCCTAGTCGAGGAGACCGTCTCGGAGCTGGTCAGGGCGCTGAGGGCGAAGGCCGAGGGGAGGGATGCCGAGGCCCTCAGGGTGATAGGGGAGGTCAGGGCGTCCGAGGAGGCCGCGGACTCGAAGCGAAGGGAGGTCGTTGCCTCTCTGGGAAAGGGGGTGCTTCCACCCCTCAGCAGGCAGGACGTCATCCACCTGGTCAGGAGGCTGGACCGCATAGCCGACAGCGCGATGGACGCCGCGAGGTACCTGACTCACGTGAGGTTTCACGGCGAGCTAAGCGTGCTCGCCGAGGATCTCGTGAAGATGGCCGAGGCCGACCTGGAGACCGTCAAGTCCCTGAGGAGGGCGATAGACTCCATAGGGTCCGACTACGAGTCGTGCTCAAGACGCTGCGACGAGGTGGAGGAGGGGGAGAGGCTGTGCGACTCCCTACACATGAGGGCCCTGCGTACCTTCTCCGGCATGAACCCCCCGTCCGGGCTGGCGTCGGTGGTGGCCGAACTCATAGAGGAGCTGGAAAGCATAGCAGACTTCTGTGAGGACGCCTCAGACGTTCTCAGGGCCATCGTGGTCAGGATGCAGGGGTGATAGGCGGGGAGGACCTCAGGCGAGGTATAGGTAGGCACGCGTTAGGGCGAAGGCGAGCGCGCCGGCCGCGGGGAACGTCACGGTCCAGGCGAACGCGACCGAGGCGAGTTCGGACACGTTCACTGGGGATCCCCTTGCGGCGGCTATTCCCACCAGGGAGGAGACCAGGATGTGCGTTCCGGAGAGAGGGAAGCCCAGCAGAGTTCCCACGAACATCACGGAGGCCGTCGAGAGCTGGGCGACCATAGCCGATGTCGGGGTCAGGTCCACGAGCTTCCCCCCGACCGACTCCAAGACCCTCCTTCCCAGGGTCGCCAGGCCCAGGGCCATGCCGACCCCCCCGAGCACCGTGACCATCGTCGAACCGCCTAAGGCGGCCTTGAGGAAAGCGGTCGCGTTTGCGACGTCGTTCCCACCCCGGGAGAGGGCGGTCAGGGAGGAGGCGAGCAGGAGAACGTAGGAGGAGTAGTACTCGACCCTGCACCTGGAGTACAGCCCCCTCGCCCTGCTCAGCACGAATCGGCGAAAGGCCGAGTACGCTAGCCACGATCCTGCGGCCCCGAGGGCGGGTGAGACGACCCACCCCAGGGCCACCTCGCCCAGCACGCCGTAGTTCACCCCTCTCCCCACGGCCAGGCCCAGCCCCACGGCCGCGCCGACCGCCGCGTGGGTGGTCGAGACCGGCCAGCCCCAAGATGAGGCCGCCACCAGCCAAGTCGCAACGGCCAGCGAGATTATCGCCGCCTCCGCCAGCCCTATGTCGGGTACCAGATCCTGACCGAGCGTCTCCTCGACGTTGGAGCTGAGCAGGGTCGCGCCCACGAAGTCTAGGGCGGCGCCGAGCAGGGCGGCCTGGCCCACCCTCAGGATCCTGCTCCCGCCGACCGCGGCCATGGTCTCGTCGTTCGCCCCGATGGACCAGGCTATGTAGGTCGTGAGAGCGCCGGACAGCAGCAGGAACGCCAGGGCAGGCATGAGAGGTCACCCGGGGTGGCTCAGCCCGAGGGGTGGGCCGTCATCCCTGAGTCCGTTGTCCCCTCCCGGCATCATCGCCCCGTGGCCGTGGTGAGGCACCCTCCTACTAAAGTTTGAGCGGGGGCCGGTGTGGGGGGCTGTGACGTGGGGGAACCTCAGCCGGGAAAGAAGTGAGACCAGGCGGCGTCCACGAGGGCGTGCGTTAGCGCGGCGGCGGACACGTTCCTGCCCGAGAATAGGTAAGCCCTCGCGTAGAAGTAACCCGCCGCAGTCGCCAGCGCGGCGTACTTGACGTTCGGGACAGGCCCGTTGTTCAGGTGAGCCGCCCCGAAGATCAGGGAAGATGCAAGGATAGCCAGCCTGCCGGGCCCCAGCCTGACCTCGCACAGCTCGTGGACCACCCCCCTGAACAGGATCTCCTCGGGGAGGCCGGTCCCCACGTATACGACGAGCAGGCTCAGGGGAAGGAGTTCGAGATCCCTTGGCCCGGGGCGGATGAAGTCTAGAGCGAGACCACCTGGGACGAGGATAGCGGCCGCCAGGGCGAACTCCCTCACGGACGCCACGACGCCCCCGCGCCCCAGGCCGTGGTCTACCCTCACTTCGAGGCCCCGGAGGAGCATGATGGAACCGGCCCCGGAGGTCATCGGGGCCAAGGTGGAGAGCGAGAGGCCCGAAGTCAGGTCGGCGCCACTGAGCAGACCGAATTCGGCGGGCAGCCAGGCCGCCAAGATGAGCGGGACGTCCCAGAGGTCTAGCCTTTTCCCCCTGAGGGGGAGGGCCAGAGCCGTCAGGGCGGCAGAGTACGCCACCAGTCTCACGGGGCTCTCGTCGGTCCACCCCGCCGTCATGAAGGCGACGTGAACCATCGCCGGCAGCCAGACGACCGTCGCCGCCACGAGGGTGCTACTGAGGAGGCGTCTGGCCGTGGGGGAGCCTAGGAGTATGAACGACCCGACCGTCGCGGCAAAGGCCGCGGTTCTGGCCGCCAACCCGCCTGCGGCTACCCCCGGAGTCCATGAGATCTCGGCGAATATAAACGCCGTCAGCCCGAAGAGAGCTAGAGCAACCCAATCGCTCCGCGAGAGTTCCGTGCGCACCTCGTGCCGAACCGTCAGCCTGCCCAAAATGCGGCGGCCGGTCGCCGACTCGCCGCGGTTGGACGTCCAGCGGGCGAGGAGTCGAGGTGGGTGGAGCCCCGGGCGGGACTCGAACCCGCGACCTGCCGCTTACGAGGCGGCCGCTCTGCCGAGCTGAGCTACCGGGGCTCGCTGACTCTGCTCCGTAGGCTCTATAAAATTCCTGCGGGAACATTACCGAAGAGGTAGTGATGGAAGAGAGGGACTTGGCGCTCGCCGCGGTCGCCGCAGCCGTCGGCGACGTTGAGGTTGCAAAGTCGCTGATGGAGTTAGCCTCCGCCGAGGAGTTTCACGAGGTGGAGCTGGCGCAGAGGCTCGATATGACCCAGCAGGAGGTCAGGAGGATACTCTACGCCCTCCAGGACGCGAACCTCGCCCACCAGCTCAGGACCGAGGAGCTGGAGGAAGGAGGGAGGAGGGTCTACTGGAGGCTGAATCTCGCCAACTCAAGGGACTTCCTGAGGTCAAGGCTGAAGAGGATCCGGGATCTCCTTATTGGTCGGCGGAGGCTGGAAGAGTTCAGCGAGTTCTACGTGTGCGCCAACGACCCAAGCCACCACAGGGTGAGATCGGATGATATCCTCCCGATGCTCATGGACGGTGGGGAGGTCACCTGCCCGGTGTGCGGAGCCTCCTTAGAACCCGAAAACAGGGAGGCCATGCTGTCCAAGATTGATGGGCTCGTTGAGGCCATAGACGAGGTGCTCAGGCTGCTGGGGTGATGGCCCTGGTTCAGAGGGTACTGCTCGCCGAGAAGATCTACGGAAGGTCTCTAGACAGGAGGCTCGAGGAATTTGGCTGGGAGATCATGTCGCAGATCGAGGAGATGGACGTCGAAGGTCTCGATCTGGACGTCGTCGATAAGGACTGGGTGCTCGCCACGGTCGAGGGCAGGGACGAAGTCGCGGTGGCCAACCTTCTGAGGTTGAGGTACGGCGAGGTGAAGAGCATGGAGGAGGTGTCGGAAGGAGAGGAGCTCAGGGGCTTCATCACGGACCTCGGCAGGGTGGGCTACGGGGTGTACGTCGACGCCTTCGTGGAGGACAAAGACGCCCTCGTGCCCCTGTACGAGCTGAGGAGATCTCTGGTAGGCGGGAAGAGGCTCCCAGCCAGGCTGATTGCGAGGCTCTTCGGGTTCGTGGAGCGGATGCCCCTGAGGATCGTGGTAGAGAGGAGGAAAAATGGGACCGTCGACGCGTCCATAGCCCCGAGGCAGGCGGCGGAGTTCCAGAGGTGGATCAGGAGGGGCCTCGACGTGCTCGTGGTGTCTGGCTACACGGCCAGAGAGATAAGGAGGGCCCTCAGGAAGACCGGACACGCGGTGGACGTGATAAGGATTGAGAGGCTCGCCTTCCTCTGTCACGCCCTAGTCTGCAAGGCCGACACCCAGGCCAGGGGCCTAGTGCCAGCCGTCGGCCCGCACCTCCCCGGGGCGCCGCTGGGGGTCTTCTCTCCCAGGGAGATAAGGCGCACCATCAGCCAGGCAGATGGGTCCCAAGAGGAAGCCGAGTAGCTCGGCTGGGCGCCTAATCAAGTCAGGAGAGGTAGTCCGTGAGGTCTTCGAAGTCGGGTGGGTCTCTGGACGTCTCCCCGGGAGGGATGATCTTTCCGTACACGCCGTCGTAGCCGGGTTCTATCCTCAGGCTACCCTCACGCATGACGCGCACGGACTGCGCCACCAGGTCGCCGGCAATGCTCCGCAGCCTCTCCAAGTCGCCAGACATGAGCGCCTCGAGCTCGGATCCGAACTCCCGAATCAAGGCCTCGTAGACGACCTGCGGCTTGTCGGGAAGCGCCCTCCTTGAGTTGGCCATGGCCAGAAGTTCCTCGAGCGGGATGAGGCTGTAGAACGGCCTTTTGTCAGGCGGCCTGTACCCCTCGGGCCTGTCGGCCAGCTCCTCCACTCTGTGCAGCACCCCGAGTGTCAGGGGCCTGCCGCACACCGGGCAGGTGTTCCCCCTCCTCGTGGCCTCCTTTGGGTGGAGCCTTACCCCGCAGTCCCTGTGCCCATCGTAGTGGTACTTCCCGTACTCCGGCGGGACCTCGACCGTGTAGGCTATCCTAGAAGTCCCCTCTCCGCGGATCGCCCTTACTATCTCCCTGTACTCCGGGGCCCTGACCTCGAAGGCCGTGAGTTCCCTCCCCAACCTCAGGGGGCTCGGGGAGTGTGCGTCTGAGAAGCTGACCAGCGAGTACCTGTCGAGGGAGCTCAGCCTCCAGTTCATCGGGGGGTCCGAGGAGAGGCCAGTCTCTATGGCGTGTATCCTCACGACCTGATCCCCGAAGGCCTCCTCAAGGGAGTCGAACCCGCTCCTGCTTCCGAATACGGAGTACCATGGCGTCCAAGCGTGGGCGGGGATCACCTCGATCCAAGGGTCCACCTCCGCGATCGCCTCCACGAACTCGGCCGGCTCCACCGAGAGGGTCGGCCTCCCGTCCACGGCTAGGTCACCCCAGCTGGACGCGACCTCCGAGGCCTGCTCCGCCGCCTCGAGGCTCGGGGCGAGGACCACAACGTGAATTCGGTGGATCTTCTCGCCCCTCCTGAACTGAAGGTTGACCTCGGTCTGCGGAAGAAAGAGAACGCCGCCGTACTCATAGAGATCTCCCGATTCGCCTCTCGAGAGCCAAGACCTGAGTTCCCTCATCCAGCCCGGGTGGGTGAAGTCACCGGTGCCGAGCAGGTCCACCCCCTTGAGCCTGGCCGCCGAGACCAGGTGCGGGATGTCCATCCTTGGGCTGGTGGCGCGGCTGTACCTCGAGTGAATGTGGAGGTCTGCCCTCAGGATCGTCCCCCTCACCCCCCAGAGATTCGGCTGCAGATCGCCTCTGTGAGCCCGTCGAGGCTCGTGTATATCCCAACCCACCCGGCGGATTCGTCTTGCTCCCACATCACCGCCGCGCGGGGGGATGAGGAGCACGCGCCCCCTATGCCGCCGGGCAGCTCCACCGTTAGGTCCAGCTCGACGCCCCGCCTCGACTCCGCCAGCTTCAGTATCCTGCTCCAGAAGGGCGGCCGTGGATCTCCAGGGGAGAGAATGAGTCTTTCGCTGGCGGATCGGATCAGGGCGGAGGCGGCGGCCTCGAGGGCCCTGGCACTCCTCAGAGGGACAAGCCAGGCGCCAGTGGAGACCTCAAACTCCACGTGCGGCGGGTCTGAGCTCGACGGGAGGAGGCTGACCAGACCCGCGGCGGCCTCTATGGCCCTCTCCATCGCCAGACTGAGGGCGGAGGAGATTACGTCCGCGGCCGGCTTGGACCTGAACGTCATGGGCCTTCCAGGCGCGACTTCCACCAACCCCTTGGCGTGGAGCGAGTTCAGCGCCCTGTATGCTGTGGACAGTGGGAGCCCAGTCTCACGCGAGACCTGATCGGCAGTGAGCCCCACGCCCGTCTCCAGCAGACAGAGGAGGCTCTCCGCCTCAGACCTGGTCAGGCCGAGTGCCCTCAGCAGGTCCCCCGCACCGCGCCCGTCCTCTCGCCTCCTCAGGGCTCAGGCCACCTCGGCGAACACGCCATCCCTGGTTATCCTCTTAATCACCGCGGTGACGACCTCTCCGGGGTCCGCCGCCCCCCTCACTATGACCGTCCTGCCCCTGTACTGGCCGATCCCCTCGCCCCTCCTGGTGACGTCGGTTATCAAGAGTTCGATGACATCGCCCACCCTCAGCGAGGACTCCCTGCCAAACTGGGTCGCTCCGGCCCTCGGGGCGTATATGTCTATCCTCCTCTTACGTCCCAGGCGTCCCTTCCATCCACTCTGGGCGGTGCTGCCGCCCTTCGGGTTCTTCCTTGGCATCAGAGACCCTCGTCGCCGGGGGACTTGCGCGGCCCGAAATATAAAGGAAGATGTCTCTCAGAGTGCCACCGCCACCTGAACGTCCATCACGTTCGTGTAGGTCGGACCCGTGAGGACTAGGTCTCCGAGCCTCCTGAAGAACTCGTAGGAGTTGTTGTCTCTCAGGAAGTCAGCCGGCCTCATACCAGCTTCTAGGGCCCTGTCAAGCGTTCGACCGTCCGCTATCGCGCCGGCCGCATCCGTGACCCCGTCGATCCCGTCCGTGCCGATCGAGAGCAGGGCGGCGCCCTCCAAGTCAGACAGTTTCTCCACGGCCCCGAGAACCAGCTCCTGGTTCCTTCCCCCCTTTCCAGAGCCCGTGACCCGGACGGTGGTCTCCCCCCCGGAGACGATCGCGGCGGGAGGCTCCGCCGGCACGCCCTGGATCTTCGCCGCCTGGAGGATGCCCGCCAGCGCCCTTCCGACGTGCCTGGCCTCGCCCTCGACGAAGGATCCCAGGTTCACCACGCTCACGCCCTCTTGGGCGAGGGCCCTCGCCGCCTCCGAGACGGCGTGCGAGTTTGAGGCCACGACGACGTTGTGAACTCCCTCAAACACCTCGTCGCCCGGCTTCGGGGTCTCCGGCAGCTCGCCCAGGAGGCCACGCCTCAGGACCTCCACGACAGACTCGGGCATCTCGCCCACCATGTCATACTTCTCCAGGACCTCCCAGGCGTCCTCGAAGGACGTGGGATCGGGAGCGGTTGGGCCTGACGCTATAGAGTCCACCGGGTCGCCGACTATGTCCGAGACTATGAGGCCGACCACCTGGGCGGGCCTGGCCGCCCTGGCCAGCTGGCCTCCCTTGACCCTGGAGACGTGCTTCCTGACGGCGTTGATCTCCTGTATTGTCGCGCCGGACCTGATCAACACGTCGTTCATTCTCTTGAGATCCTCCAGGCTGATGCCCCTCTGGGGGAGCTCCATGAGGGCCGATCCGCCCCCCGATATGAGGGCAAAGACGATGTCCCCCTCGCCGGCCCGCTCCGCCAACTCGAGTATCCTCCTGGTCCCCTCGATGGTCCCCTCGTCGGGGATCGGGTGACCGGCAGGGTGGGCCGCGATTCTCTGGAGGGAGAAGACGCTCTCCGTCCCCCTCAGGACGTTTATGGAACCCGCCGCGATCTTCCCGTCGAGCAGACCCTCAATCGCCTCGGCCATCCTGCCCGTGGCCTTCCCAGCCCCCAGAACGTAGACCGCGCCCGAGAGGTCGACCCGGACTCCCGACACCTCCGCATACCTCTCGGAGGCGGAAAAGCACTTCCTAATGGCCAGCCTTGGGTCGGCGGACCTGACGGCAGCCTCCGCTGCTGCGAGAGCGAGCCTCCTGGCCCTCCTGTCGGGCTCAGTTCTCCCGTTGTTCACCAGCGCCTCGAAGTTCCGGATTATCGCCCCCTCTCCTATGCCTCCCACGGTTCCCTCCTCCCCACCTCCTCATATCTCTCATCCAGCCTGACGTGGCCGAACTCGATCAGTTCAGGAACTCCATAATACTTCGTCCTCACCTCGATAACCCTCGACCCTAAGTCGAGCCTCTCCAGCAGGCCGACGGCCGCGCAGAGTCCGTCGCCGCTCAGCAGACCCAGGTAGAGCCCCTTTAGCCTCTCGGGGGTGGTGTACCTCACCTCCTTTCCCGTAAGCTCAGCGATGAGCTTGAGGGTTCCCGCCTTTGGGCGGCCCTCGCACAGCATAGCAATGGCGTCCGGGGCCTCCTCGAGGTAGAGGAGTCTGCACCCCAGGGACCTGCTGAAAGGCTCCAGCAGGTCCGGCCTGGGCACCCCAGACCCCAGGAAGGTCCCAACCAACCCCACCTCGTCGAGGTCGTACGACCTGAGCGTGCCACCCTCGAGATACCTGGCGTAGGAGCTCCTCCTGCTCACCCTCCTCAGGGACCTGTACTTCTCAGAGACGTAGGGTGGCGGGGCCATGTCGACCACCCTCGCGCCCCCGGGAATGAGCCGCCTGATGTGCTCGGCCTCCCCCTCCCTCTGGATCATCAGCACCTTGGTAGGGTTCAGGGCGGCGAGCTTGAACCTCTTCAGCGCCCTCGCCGCGCCTCCCCTTATCATGCCGGTCGTGTTCACAAGAGTCACGTCAGCGCCCCTCTCCCGGGCGAGCCTCGCCAGTCTCAGAGAGCCGACCACCATCGGAAGCAGGTGACCCCGGGGCGTCACATCCCCCACGAAGAACAGCGCCGAGGGCTCCGAGAGCTTTGGGTGGATCAGCGGGGAGTCGGCAAGCAGGAGGCCCATGGTCCCCGGGGGGCCCACATCGGACTGCCCGACGTCGGCGTCGAGCAGGGCCACCCTCATGCCCTCGGCGGCTAGTCGATTCGTGAGGAAGGTCAGCAGCCCGCTCTTGCCGACGTCAACCCCGCCCAATACGACGAGGGTGTCTCCCGGCTCGATGGAGCTGGCGACCTCCTCCCAAGACTCTGGAATGAGACCATCGAGGGGTTCGACGCTGCCGGTTCCCGCCACAAGGACCCTCGACCTCTCCACGGCCCTCACGAGGACCGGCACGTCGGGATGATCCACACTCACCTCGTCCGCGGGAGCCCCCCAGACCTCCACCTCCCCCTCTAGGGTCGAGACCCTGAGGGGTCCGTAGACCACGAATCCCTGACCTGGCTCTAGCGTAACCTCTGAGCCCTCTTCGGCGTCGAGGGCCATCTGGATTTCCCGTGGCAAAAACCATTAAGGAGTTTACCAGGAGGGCCGCGGGATGTCGAGTTCAGCTGACATCGTGGCCGAGCTCACCCTGAAAGACCACGAAGCCGTGGAGGCGGCTGCGGAGGCGTTAAACTCGGCGTTCAGGGGGCTGGGAGATCCGGCACCCAGGGTCAAGAGGGCGGCCGACGGGGAGAGGCTGACCGTGGAGATACCGCGAGACATCGTCGACCCCGCTTCTCCGGCCACCCACTTGACCCAGATGCTCAGGAGCGTCCTCAGGGCAATCCCAGCTGAGGCGAGGGTGTCCCGCATCGCCATACCCGAGGGGCTGTTCAGGGGGCCCAGGCTGGGGCTCAAGGACGTTCGCAGGTACACCGGCATAAGGGGCCCGCTGCTGGGGGTCGTGATAAAGGCAGAGAGCCGAGAACCGTTTGAGCTCGCTAAGAGGTTCTATGAGCTTGCCGCGTCCGGCGCAGACCTCGGGTTGGAACCGGAGTTCCTAGTCGATCACCCTGACTCGCCCATCTCGGCCCGTGCGTCTCATGCCGCCGACATGATGGACAGGGTGAAGGAGGAAACAGGTAGGAGGCCGATCTATGTGGTGTCGGTCGAATCGAGAGCCGACGCGCTCGTGGATCGGGTTCAGGAGGCGGCAGACGCCGGCCTTCCGTTCGTGGCGGTAGAAGCGTCAAGCTTGGCGAACATAGAGGCCATAGCGGCTTTGGACGTCAAGATCGGCGTGTACGCCCGGGGAGGTCCAGGCTACGTCCCCATGCGCTGGCTCTCGCCCGGCGCGTGCGCCACCCTGCTCAGGCTGGCTGGGGCGGGGATGGTCGAGAGACCCTCGGCTGGCTCGGCGCCGAGGGCCAGCATAGAGGAGACGGACTCGGCCCTCCTAGGTAAGATTCAGGGGATCGGGAGCGCCATGCCGTCGGCCAGGGGGGTTATGCACCCGGGCTCGGTGGAGGCGAACGTCTCGCTGTTCGGGGCCAATCAGGTGCTCCTATTCGACGAGGGAGTCTACGACCACCCCTGGGGTTACAAGAGCGGCGTCTCGGCGGCGAGGGCGGCCATAGACGCGGCCCTCAGGGGCGAGGGGTTCTTCGAGGCGGTGGAGGCGAGCGAGGAGATAAGGGTCGCCGTGGACCGCTGGGGCTACCTCGCCCCCGACGCGGTCCGCTGACACGACTGGGGTCGGTCAGTAGCTCGTGACGTGGGCCGGGCTCGGAGGCCCTCGCAGGAAGTCGGGCAGGTTCGACCTGGTGAACCAGCCGAACTCCTCCCTGAGGATCATCAGGGCTCCCTGGGGCGGGATCACACCCTGCTCGGTGATTATTATGTCGATGTACTCCGGAGGGGTCACGTCGAACGCGGGATTCCTCACCCTGATGTTAGGGTGCTGCTCCAAGTAGTCCCTGTCCACCACCTCCGCGGGGTCCCTCTCCTCGATGGTGATCAGCGTGCCGAGCATGGTCTCGGGGGAGAACTTGTAGGTCTCCGCCGCGACGAAGAAGTTCACCCTCGCCTCGTGGGCGGCCAGGGCTATGGCCGAGGTGCCGATCTTGTTCACCACGGCGCCGTTTGCCGCGACTGCGTCGGCCCCAACGACCACGGCGTCTATGGACTCCATGAAGAACCTGGCGGCCGAGTCCACGATCATCGTGACGGGGATCCCGGCGTCGGCGAGTATGGCGGCCGTTATCCTGCCTTGGAACCTGGGCCTTGTCTCGGTCGAGAAGACCTCGAACCTCTTCCCCTGCTCCCACGCCTTAAGCAGGACGCTGACTGCCGCCGTGCTGTGGCAGTGCGTCATGACCCTGTCCCCGTCCCTTATCCTCCTGGCCCCGTACTCGGCTATCCTCTCTACCGCGGTCTTGGAGTTGTGGATGAAGTCCTCGGCTGAGGTCTTTATCGCCTCCCTCAGCTCGGCTATGTCTGCCCCAGCCTCGTAGGCGTTCAGGCCCCTCAAAACGACGAACCTAACGGCGTTTGGGAGGGAGACCGCGGTGGGCCGCGTGCTTACTAGGACCCTGGCGGCCTCTAGGATGGCCTCCTTTAGCTCGTCCCTGTCTCCGGTCTCATACTTCTCGGCGACTATGGCTAGGCCCGAGGCGGCGGCGCGGGCTATCCGACCCGCGCCCCTAATCCTCATCGTCCTGATGTCCTCGGCAATCCTGAACAGCTCGTCTGGGAGCTTCAAGTCAAGACACCCAACCTTAATTCGGCGCCTCCCAGAGATATAAAGGGCCGGCGCGGGCGGTGACCTGCTCTTGAGCCCGAGAGTCCTCGTGGGGTGCTGCGGCTTTCCCATCTCTAGGGGTAGGTATTTCGAGTTGATGAGGGCTGTTGAGGTTCAGAGAACCTTCTACAAGATTCCAAAGGTGACCACCGCGAGGAGGTGGCGGGAGTCGGCGCCAGAGGGCTTCGTGTTCACCCTGAAGGCATGGGCGGCCATAACTCACCGGCCCAAGAGCCTGGTCTGGAGGAAGGCTGGAATAGAGTGCGAGGACTGTGGAGAGCTCAGGCCGACCGAGGGAAACTTTAGGGCGTGGGAGGCCACCCTCGAGATTGCCAGGGAACTCAGGGCAGAGTTTGTGGTCTTCCAATCGCCCCCATCCTTCTCTCGTGACGAGGGGCGCGTTAGGAACCTCTCAGACTTCTTCTCCTCGATAGACAGGGCTGGCGTGAGGATCGGGTGGGAGCCGAGACACGAGAGCTGGTGGGAGGAGCCTGGAGAACTCGGGCGGCTGCTGGACTCGCTCGACCTCACCCACGTCGTCGATCCGCTGTCACGGAGGGGGGAGCCCCTCGACTCTGGACCGGTGGCCTACTTCAGGCTGCACGGCCGCTACGAGGGGCGGAGGGTGGTGTACAACCACCAGTACGGCGACGACGAGATCGGCGGGATCTGCCAAGCCGTGGAGCGAGAGCTGACGAGGCGGGTGAAGGTCTACGTCATGTTCAACAACGGGAGGTTCATGCTGGACGACGCCCGGCGCTTCGAGTCGGCGTGCGGCTCAGTCGGATCCGAGTCCAGTCAGTCAGCGAAGTAGCGCCACCCCTCCATGGTCGACCAGTCCCACCTGACCCCCTCGGGCAGGAAAAGTCCGTAGACCACGGCGCCCCTCCAGACGGAGAACTGGGGCTCCCTGACCATCTTAGGCTGTGTCTCGATCCCAGCGTCCCGGAGCATCCTAGACAGCTTCGTGGGGCTGTCCACCGCCACGCCCTCCAGTCCAGCTGGAACCGTCCAGCTGAATGCGCCGCCGGACAGTATCACGTTCCTCAGGAGCGTCGACTGGATCTCTACCGGCGTCCTCGAGACGGCCTCCCTGATGGCCTCCGCCAGGGAGACCTTGCCTGGTATGACCCTGTCGCCCACTATCGTGTCCCTGGGCCCGGGGAAGCCCCTGGAGTAGTAGCTCTCGAAGACCTCGTGCCCCGGGTTGAAGTAGAACTCCCCGATGAGGAACCTCTGCCACGCCTTGTCCCCCATGTCCACTTCAACAGTCGTCCCGGGGATCCTGAACCTGGAGGTCAGGGCGGCCGGGTGCTCCCTGGCCCACGAGATGGCAGAGTTCAGGTCAAGCGGGACGAGGCCAGCCATCTCCTTGAACATCCTGACGAACTTGTCCTCCCTGGCCAGCTCTGGATAGCCGAGGTCCTTCAGGATCTGCCTGGCTATGGCGTCGGAATCAGACCCTCCCCTGTTAAGCGGAATCACGGCACCTCGAATCACGTCCCGACTTATTGGGGTGATCTGCGTGTTTCCGTGTCCGCCCTCCAGGACGACGCAGGTCGTCGCCTTCTCGGCGATCGCCACGGCGAGCGGCTGGGGTATTATGGTCATGGCCCGGACGAGCGTCTTCCCCTCCTCGGAGTTTAGCTGACCGTGGATCTCGAAGAGCCTCTCGTACATGTACGTCGGGGCCTGCGCGGCGAGGGCCGCGACGACGTAGAACCCCGTGAACCTGCCGCCGAGGGGGCTCTGCGCGCCCGGATAGTGCTTCAGGAGGGCGAACCTCGTCAACTCCTTGACGACCTTCCAGCCCCGCTCGTCGTCCCGAGGGACGACTCCGTTCCTCATTGGGTAGTAGAGCCTCTCGAGATCCTCCCTGGACTCCAGGTACTCGGAGACCTCGGGCCCGACGACGATCTCCCTTGGCTCGATCCCCCTGATCTCGGCCACCACCTTGGACATCCTCGGGAAGTACCCCCTGTTCTCCACCATCTCCGGGTACTTCCCGACCCAGAGGGGCCCGAACTTGAAGTAGGAGGTCCCGTAGTCCATCCCGAAGACGGGCCTGTTCTCCGCCACCCTCCTCACCACCCCGCCTCGACGCCCTGGAGGGCGACCTGCAGCCTACCCCTCAGAACCCAAGCCGGCAAGAGGGCCCTCCTGTCGACCTTGCCGGTCTCCAGGTCTATCTCCACCCCCTCGCGCATGAGGATATAGGCCTTGACGAGGCGGCCGTACGAGTACCCCCCGACGGTCAGGTCGGACCTCACGACCCTGTGGCAGGGAACCAGCAGCGGGAAGGGGTTCCTTCCGAGGTTGGAGCCCACCACGCGGGGGGACAGCCCGACTGCCTTGGCCAGGGCACCGTAGGTCGTAACCCTCCCCCGGGGAATCGCCGAGACTGCGAGCAGGACCCTCCTCATCGACTCCGACTTGGGGGTTTCCAGCTGAACGTCCCCCGCGTCCACTGCATCCCCCAGGTAGA
Organism: Thermoproteota archaeon; assembly: GCA_027491415.1. Classification (GTDB taxonomy): domain Archaea; phylum Korarchaeota; class Korarchaeia; order Korarchaeales; family Korarchaeaceae; genus DRBY01. The sequence continues at coordinate 104,249 of JAOZFH010000063.1, forward strand.
GCCGGTTCACGAGGGAGGCCACCGTCTCTGCCTGAGGGCCGCAGAAGGGATTTCTCTTGAGCTTCACTCTGCCCCACGCCCTCTCGCACGCGATCCTGAGGTGCCTCAGGGCCGACCTCTCGCTCTCCAGGGGAATTGTGTTGCACATCAGCCTAGATCCGCGGAAGGCGAGCGCGACGAAGCCCTCAGAGACCTGCTCGACGCACACCTCGGCCGTTGGCATTCCCCCTTTACCTCGCATGTCGGCGCCGAACCTTATTTAAGACGGTGATCGCTGATCAGCGGGCCCTTAATGGAGCTCGTGCGGATAGACGGCAGTTACGGTGAAGGTGGCGGCTCCATCTTCAGGTACGCCCTCGCTCTGGCCTCCGTGTCGCTCACTCCCGTGGAGGTTTACAACATAAGGGCGAAGAGGAGCAGGCCCGGCCTCAGGCCGCAGCACCTCTCGGCCGCCAGGCTGCTGGTCCAGATGACCGACGCGGACGTAGAGGGGCTGAGGGTCGGGTCCACGCGTGTCAGGTTCGTCCCCCGAGAGCGGAGGGGTGGGAAGTACGTTCTGGACGTCGGAACCGCTGGGAGCGTGAGCCTAATAATCCAGGCGATCCTGCCCGTGGCTCTCTTCGCCGACTCCCCAGTGGAGGTCAGGCTGACCGGAGGGACCGACGTCCCGATGGCGCCTCCGATCGACTACATGAAGTTCGTCTTCGCGAGGAACCTCTGTCTCTTGGGCGCTAAGGTCGAGATTGAGCTCTTGAGAAGAGGCCACTACCCGAGGGGGGGCGGGCAGGTGAAGCTGAGGGTGAGCCCCACCCGCACCCTCGCCGCGCTGGAGCTGACGGAGAGGGGAAGGGTTGAGGGCATCTTCGGCGTCGCGCACGCCGTCAAGCTCCCGAAGCACGTTGCGGAGAGGATAGCCGACTCTGCGTGGAAGCGCCTGCTCGAGGCCGGGGAGAACGCCGACATCAGGATAGACTGGTCTCCCAACGGGCACCTGGGGCCGGGGGCCGGCATAACGATCTGGGCCAACTGCTCCTCTGGGTCGACGCTTGGAGGGGACTCTCTTGGGAAGAGGGGCAAGCCCAGCGAGGTGGTCGGCCGGGAGGCCGCCGAGAGCCTGCTCAGAGAGCTGAGGCCAGGCGCCGCGTTCGACAGGCACACCGGGGACATGATAATCCCATACCTAGCCCTGGCGAGGGGCAGGTCCGCCGTGACCCTGACGGAGTTCACCTCGCACGCGGAGTCTAACGTGTGGCTCGTGGGGAGAATGCTCGGCGTTGAGTTCGACGTGACGAGGGACGGGCCCAGGTGGCTCCTGAGGGTCGAGGGGAGGGGGGTGAGCTGAGCTGGACGACGGGGAGGTCGATGAGAGGGTCAAGCAGGTGGCCGAGGCGGCCGGAGTATCCGAGGAGGAGATCAAGGAGAGGATGAAGAGGTACGTCGACGAGTTCAGGGGCCTGCTGAAGCCGGACGCGGCCCTGATACTGGTGGCCACGGACCTCGGGGTCAGCATTCAGGAGACTCCAACCGAGCGGCCAGAGTCCGTGCTCCAGATAGCGAGCCTGTTCCCGGGCATGTCTCGCGTGAAGTTGAGGGGGAGGATAACCAGGATGCACGGGGTCATAGAGTTCACGAGGAGAGACGGCGCGCCGGGCGAGAGGGCGGAGTTCCGACTGGCCGACGAGACCGGCGTCGTCCTAGTCGTCGTTTGGTCCAAGGACCTCATCGAGATGATCAGGTCGGGGGAGGTGCGAGAGGGGGACGTGGTGGAGATCAGCGGGGGCCGCGTGAGGCCGAGGGGTAACATGCTGACGGTGCACCTGGACTCCCGCTCGACCGTGAGGCGCCTAGAGGGGGAGTTCCCGGAACTCCCCGTGGAAGACGTGGAACCCCTGTCGGTGGCCGAGATCACGGAGGATCTGGCCGGGCAGGAGGTCGACGTTAGGGGGGTCCTCAGCAGCGCGAGCGCCCCGAGGGAGTTCGAGAGGAAGGATGGACGCCCCGGGATGATAGCCAGCGCCGTCTTGGCCGACGAGAAGGTCGACGAGGACATCAGGCTGGTGATGTGGGACTACAAGTCCCGGCTCCTGGAGGACGTTCCACTGGGCTCCGTGGTGGAGGTCAGGTCCGTCAGGGTCGCGGTTAGGGACGAGTCCATAGAGCTTCACAGCACGCCGAGGACCGACGTCAGGGTAATACAGCCCGGGGAGGGTGGGAGAACCGCCCAAGAGGTTGAGGGGAATGTGATATACGTATTCGAGCCCAGCGAGACTTTCTCAAGGGCAGGAAGGCGAACGGTCGTGGACTTCGTGCTTGCCACGCCCGACGGCCCTGTCCTGGCGCGGGCCTGGGGGGCGCGGGCCGAAGAGGTACTCTCGATTCGCCTGCCAGCCAGGGTCAGGCTGGTGAACCACTTCTGGACGATAAGGGATGGAGACCGCGTGCTCAACGTCGGGGACTACGGGAGGATAGAGGTGCTGGCGGAGGGAGAGGGGAGGGTTCCGGAGTCCGCGGCCAGAATAGCCCACTCTTTGAAGTACAAGAGGACGTGGCTCGAGTTGACTGAGGGGGAGGGGTTCCGCGAGGTCAGGGGGACGGTCCTCGGGGTCTCCGACCCGGTGAGGATCCTGTGGTACTGCCCGGAGTGCGGCTCCAGGGTCGCGAAGGAGTACGGCATCTTCCAGTGCCCCAACTGTGGGGAGATCGCCGAGGCCGTGCCCAGGCCGATCTTCCACCTGACGATCGACGATGGGACGGGGGTTGCCCGGGTGATCTTCATCGGGAGGAAGGCCGAGGAACTCCTAGGGAAGACCGTCCAAGACATGTTGGAGGAGATAGAGCAGCAGGGGTACGAAGAGGACTCGTATCCGGCCGACGAGCTGGCGAAGAGACTCGTGGGAAGGGAGGTGGTGGCCAGGGGCAGGCTGAGGTACCAAGAGGACACCGGGCTCATCAAGCTGTTCGCCGAGTCGATGGACTTCGCCGACCCGAAGAGCGAGGTCAGGCTCCTTTTGAGCGAGATCGAGCGGATGAGGGGGAGTATGAGTGCCGGCTAGGGTCGTCGTGGACTCCAACGAGCCGATGGAGATATACGAAGCTCTCAAGAGCCTCCTCAACAGCGTCGACAGGAGGAGGCTGGAGCCCTGCGACTACCTGATTGGGGGAGAGGTCTGCATTGAGAGGAAGACCCCCCGAGACTTCTTGAACTCGATATACGACGGCAGGGTGTTCGATCAGGTAAAGAGAATCTTGGAGGTGTACGAGAGGGCGATCCTCCTGATAGAGGGGCCTTTCCTGGGCCTGACCCAGAGGGAGGGGCGCGTGATCGCGGGGGCCATGGCGGGCCTCCTGCGGATGGGCGCGAGCGTGGTCTGCCTGACGGACCGGGACCAGACTTGCTGGTTCATTGCCGCGCTGGCCAGGGAGGGGCAGGGCGGTCCCGTGGTGGCGAGGAGGCGGCCCAAGCTAGCGAGCCTGTCCGAGGCGCAGCTCTACGTGTTGACCAGCGTCCCCGGCATAGGCCCCAAGAGCGCGGAGGCCCTCCTCAAGAGGTTCGGGACGCTCAAGAGAGTCTTCCAGGCCAGCTTCCCAGAACTCAGGTCGGTGATTGGCGAGAAGAGGGCGCAGAGGCTGAGGTCTCTCCTGGAGGCTCGCTACACCGGTCAGACGGAAGGGGAAGGGGGCGGATCCCTCGCCCGGTTTGAGTGAGGTGGATTAGGGGGTCAGCCTCGTCGGCGTCCTCGGGAAGGCCACCGCGTCCCTGATGTGCGGTATGCCTGCGATCCACCTGACGGTCCTCTCGACGCCGAGGCCGAAGCCGGCGTGGGGGACCGAACCGTACCTCCTCAGGTCGAGGTACCACTCGTAGTCCTCAACCCTGAGGCCCTCCTCCCTGATCCTCGCCACCAGCTCGTCGTAGGAGTGTATCCTCTGTCCGCCGCCTATTATCTCCCCTATACCCTCGGGGGCGAGGAGGTCCGCGCAGAGGACCACCTCGGGTCTCGCTGGGTCGGGCGCGTGGTAGAAGGCCTTGGCCTGCTTCGGATACCTGTAGACGAAGACCGGCCTGTCGAACTCCAGCGACACGGCCCTCTCAGCCTCGGTGGACATGTCGTCCCCCCACTCGATCTGAACTCCCTTGGACTGGGCTATGTCTATGGCCTCGTCGTAGGAGATCCGAGGATAGGGCCTCTGAGGCGGCTCGAACTTCCTCCCGAGTATCTCAAGCTCCTCCTTCCTGTTCTCGTACACCCGCTGAACCGCGTGATCCACCAGAGCCTCCGCGACGTCCATCATCGCGTCGAGGTCGTGCCAGGCCATCTCGGCCTCGGCGTGCCAGAACTCGGTGAGGTGCCTCCTGGTTCTGGACTTCTCCGCCCTGAAACTCGGCTGGATTGTGTAGACCTTCTCAAAGGTGAAGATCGCGGCCTCAAGGTAGAACTGGGAACTCTGGGTGAGGTAGGCCTTCCTGCCGAAGTAGTTAAGCTCGAAGAGGGTGGCGCCTCCCTCGACCGCGGCGCTCACGAATGTTGGAGCCTCGACGGAGACAAAGCCGTTGGAGTCGAACCACTCCCTCAGGCCCGCGATGAACTCGGCCCTTATCTTCAGGGCCGCCCACATCCTCCTGCTCCTGATGTCTAGGTGCCTCTTGTCGAGCCTGAACTCCACGCCGGTGTCCTTCTTTATGGGGAAGTCTGGGGACTCGCCGACCAGACTAGCCCTGGTGACCCTTATCTCCACGCCGCCCGGGGCCCTAGGGTCGAGCCTCACGACGCCCGCGAGCTTCACAGAGGCCTCGACATCCGCCTTCTTGGCCGCCTCCCAGCTGTTGGGGTCTACCTCCTCGGACCTGACGACCGCCTGGATTATGCCCGTGGCGTCCCTCAGCACTATGAAGATGACGGAGCCCAGATCTCGATAGCGGTAGACCCAGCCGGCCAGGCCGACCTCCTGTCCCTCCAGGTCGGGCCCGACCTGAGAGATCAGGTGCGTCCTCGCCACGTCCCCCGACCCAGAAGACATTCTCAGCCCATCCCGCAGATCCGCTTATTTAAATGGTTCCGCGGGTCAGCCGGAGGGTCCCAAGGTGACAACCACGGGTCTCAGGAGGTCCCTAGAGGTCCTTGAGGAGGCGGGGCTGCTGAGAGTTTTTGGGGATAGGCTCAGCGTGGATTACGAGATAGCCAAGAGGCTGGCGTCGACGGAAGGCCGCTCTGCCGCCCTATTCACATCTCCTGTGCTCAGGTCAGGGGAGATCAGTCAGTTTAGGGTAGTGGGAGGGGTGGCGTCCAGCAGGGAACTGATGGCTAGGCTCTTGGGCGTTAACCCCAGGGAGATCTGGCGTGTCCTCCGGTCGGCGGTGGGCGGAGGAGTATCGCCAAGCCCTGGCCACGCTCCAGAGTGGGACTTGAAGGTGGAGCCGGTGAGCTTGGAGAGGATCCCAATACTGAGGCACTACGTTGGAGAGGCCGGCCCGTACGTCACAGCAGGGATAGTGGTGGTCAGGGACGAGGTCAGGGGGGCATACTCCGCCTCATACCACAGGATGATGCCGATCGCCAGGGACAGGGTGGTGCTGAGGGCCGTCGAGGGCAGGAAGCTCCACAGGCTGATAACTGAAGCGGAGGCGGAGGGGAGGCCCCTCGACGTCGCCGTGGCGATCGGCGTGGGGCCCGGCCTGATGCTGGCCGGCGCGATCCCGGCTGAGGACAGGGACAAGCTCGCGATTGCCGGCGCCGTGGAAGGAAGGCCTGTCAGGCTCACGCCGTGCGAGAGCGTCGACGCGGACGCTCCTGTCGAGGCCGAGATCCTATTGGAGGGTCGGATACTGCCCGGAGAGCGGGCGGACGAGGGCCCGTTCTACGAGATCTTCGGAAAGGACATAGTACGGAAGCAGCCCGTTATGGAGATTAAGTCCATCAGGGCGCGGTCTGACGCCATCTATCAGGCAATCCTGCCCGGCGGGAGGGAGCACGAGCTCTTGATGGGTCTCCCCGTCGAGCCGATCCTGTGGGAGGCCGCCTCCAGGCACGCCAAAGTGGTTGGGGTTGCCATGACCCCCGCCGGCGGCAGGTGGATAGAGGCGGCCGTGGCCATCGAGAAGGAGTACGAGGGTCAGGCCGTCCAGGTTGCCCTGGCCATGATGGCGGCCCACAAGAGCCTGAAGAGGGTCATAGTCGTGGACTCCGACGTGGATGTCTACGACTACGAGCAGCTCATGAGGGCTGTCGTCCAGAGGACCTACCCGCCCAGGGACTTCATAGTGATCGGGAACGTCCTCGGCTCCTCCCTCGACCACAGCAACCTCGCGCTCGTAGAGATCGACGGAGAGGTCCGAAGGGTGCGGCTTCCCTATGCAAAGATGATCATCGACGCTACGATAAAGGGACCCAGAGAGCTCTACGAGAGGCCGAAATTCGGCTGAGAGTCACGGATAGATTAATTAACCCGGATCGCCGACGGCTAAGTGAGAAGGGGAGGGCAAGGAGTGGCTAGGAGGCCCAAGGTTATCACGGTGATGGTGAAGACCAACCCCCACGACCATCACCTCTACAAGATCCAGATGGGGGAGCTGGAGAACCTGCTCCAGACGCTGGGCTACGCGCCAGTCTACCGTATGATCCAAGTCAGGACGAAGCCAACCGTCAACTACGTTCTGGGCAGGGGCAAGGTCGAGGAACTCCGAGAGAAGGTCAGGCAGATAGACCCAGCCCTCGTGGTGTTCTACAACACGCTGACGAGCAAGCAGAAGTGGAACCTCGAGGGGGCCCTCGGCGTCGAGGTGGTTGACAGGTATGAGGTCACCCTCAGGATCTTCAGGGAGGCGGCCAGCGACGTCATCTCCAAGCTCCAGATAGACCTGGCCGCCCTCAGCAAGGCCCTCCCCTACATCAAGCTGGCCGCCGCGAAGAAGTTCCTGAGGATGCGCGCCGGCTTCCTCGGCGGGGGTGAGTACGCCTACCACAGGGCGGTGAACGCGGTCCAGAGGAGGATGAAGATCCTCCGGAGGAAGATCGAGAGGCTGGAGAGGCAGAAGCTGGAGAGGGTGAGGAAGCGCCTGGAGTCCGGCGGGAAGATCGTGGTCATATCCGGCTACTACAACGCTGGCAAGACCAGCCTGTTCAACGCCCTCACAGGTCTGGACAAGCCGGTCAGCCCTCAACCGTTTACCACGCTGTCTAGCAAGTACGCTGGCCTCATGGATGGCCAGGTCTACCTGGTAGACACGATTGGATTCGTGCTCGACCTCGACCCGAGGCTCATCCACTCGTTCAGGCTGAACGTGATCGACATGCAGTACTCTCAGCTCGCCCTGATGGTCGTCGACGTCGCTGACAATCCTGAGGTGGCCGAGGTGAAGATATCAGAGTCGCTCAGGCTGCTCAGGGAACTCGGGAAGGGCCCTGAGGACATCCTCGTTGTGTTCAACAAGGCCGACCTGCTCGACGACTCCACGCTCAGGACGAGGGTCAGGGACTACGTGAGTCTGATCGAGGAGGCCCCCCACATAACCGTGTCGGCCAAGACCGGTCTGGGCCTGAAGAGGCTTGTGGGTAAGATTGCGGAGCAGCTGGAGGGCAGGGGCGTGGTGCTCCCGGAGGTCCCGTAACCTTTATACCATAAGTGGATATCTGCCCATTTGTAGCCACTATGGATCGGCCGGCCCAGAGACCCGATGTCAACGGAAAGGCGGTCTTCGCGGGCATGCTGGGGGCGCTAGGGAACGCCCTCGCGGTGCTTTCAATGGAAGTTGGGAACATCCACCCGCAGATCGCGCTTGACCTCTCCCACCTCGCCACGATAGTAGCCGCGTACGCCCTGGGGCCAGCCTGGGGGGCCCTGACCGGCGCACTAGTGGCGGCCTTCCCGTTCGTCAGGTTCTCCCTGATGGGATACCTCCCGATAGTGATCGGCCTGCTGATATTTCCGGGAAAGGCCATGACGGGCTTCTTCGTCGGGACTTTGGGGAGAAAGCTTCGACCCTCGCTCGCGGTCCCCTTGGGATACGTCCCAGAGTCCGTATTCACCTACGCAACGCTGGAACTCGCGAGGAGGGCCCTGCTCCCTCCCGAGCAGGCGGCCTTCCTGTCGAGGGGGGTTATTCTTGGGATACTCCTGAAGGCCTGGGTCGAGATCTTGGTGTTGGCCGGAATTGCGGAAATCCTGGTGGTCAGGGTGCTAAGAACTCAGACGTTACTTAGAGAGTCCAACGCGCCGAGGGCGTGAGCCACCAACTTTGCGACGAGGTATGGGGCGTCGGGCCGGGCACGGCAGTCACCTAGCTCTACGAAGTCGAGTGCGACTGGCCTCACCGCTCGCATTATGAGTTCGAGGGCCCAGACGGCCTCGTACCAGTCGAGGCCTCCAGGCTCCGGACAGCCCGTGCAGGGTACCAGTGAGGGGTCAAGGACGTCGACGTCAAAGCTGATGTAGGCCCGCATTCCCTGGAGATTCTCGAGCGCGGCGGCCAGCTTGGAGAGATTCTTCTTTAGCTCCCACGCCCAGATGATCTCGACCTTCCTCTCTCGCGCGACCCTCACCTCCTCCCGACCGGCGGCCCTGGCGCCCACCACCATCGACGCGACAGCCCGCTCCGAGCACCTGGCAGTGACGGATGCGTGACCCAGTGGACTTCCCTCGAACTCTCCGTACGAGTCCAGGTGAGCATCTAAGCTGATGAACGCGAGGCGCCCCGTCGACTGAGCCCCCAGGAACGCGCCTATCGTCACGCTGTGATCTCCCCCGAGGATTATCGGAACCTTCCCATCTGAGACTATCGACCGCGTTAGGTCTTCGACGAGCCTCAAGGCCTTGTCGTGATCAGCCCTGGGAACCGAGGTCTCAGGAAGAGTGTGGATGGGCAGCTCAGACAGGTCGCGTCCCGTGTAGGGGTCAAAGGTCTCTAAGAGGGCGGAGCTGTCTATTATCTGCCTCGGGCCGAACCTAGCCCCAGGCCGGCAACTGGCGGTGGAGTCGTAGGGTACGGGCAAGATGACGTAGCGTGCGTCCTCGTAGGGAACACTATACCCCAGAAAGGCTCGCTCTGGGCCCCAAGGCCCCTTCGGCCTGGTCATCCAGGACCGCTACCCCAGCTCAGCCGGATACGACGGTCCCTTTAACCTTCTCCGGGCGGGACTCACCCTTGGCCCTAGTAACCTCCACCTCCACTGGTGGCTCGAACTCGGGCCTTGAGGCGAGGTAGAGGTACATCACGTACAAGGCGGTATCCCAGTCATCGGCTACAATGGGGGACACACCATCGATGTAATCGATCTCCATCCCATCACCCCCCGTTTCTTAGTAGATCGGAACCTAATAAACTAAGCTTCGTCATTAGACATCGGTCGTTTTGTAGCCGGACGTAGGATATACTCGCCGATAATATTGTCCTCTATCCGAGATTTATGTTAAACTGGCCGGTCTATTCACCACCCTCTATCCTAAAGCTATATTTTACACCTGTGAAATGTTACTCCCTTGAATCGGAGGCTCTGAGGGTCCAGATGAGCCGGGTTCATCGCATATCGCCTCACATACTGTCCTGCAGAGATCCATGTCTGTTTGAATCATTATTTTCCAAGTAATATGCGAAAATCCTTAAATATCTGCAGACCCCTGTGCCACCTCGCCCCGCTCGGGGCAGAGCGGAGGTGGGGTGAGGTCATGTCTGCCAGACGAGTCGGTGTGCCGATGACCGACCGGATACTGGAGTTCCTGGAGCAGAGGCAGCCCGGGCTGAAGAGCCAGGTCTGGAAGATCTTCTATCCCATGAGGGAGACTGACCCGATTGAGGTCAGCGTCAAGCCCGGAGCGCTGGGCGGAAGCACCCTGGAGCTCCAGTTTGAGGGCATGACCCTCCTCGTCAAGGAGGAGGCCATGCCCGAGAGGGGCGGAAGGCCCGAGAGGGGCTTCTGAGCCCCCCGATACTCTTTCTATCGTTTTTGGCTCGCTGCGCGCGGCGCGCGGCCGCCGTAGACCGTCAGGCCGCTCCACATAGTATGGAAAAGATTTAGTCGATTCGGGGCCCCGGCCTCCGTGAGGGTTGGTGAGGTAAAGGCATGCCTTCTGACATTGTCATTCCGGTCTCGAACCCGGCGGAGGCTGCCGCTGGTCAGACCGGGTTGTGGAGGGTATTCAAACCCGTGATAGACAAGGGCAAGTGCGTCAGGTGCTGGGTGTGCGCCCTCTACTGCATGGAGGATGTGATCGACGAGGGCCCGGACGGATACCCGGTTGTGGACTACGAGTTCTGCAAGGGGTGCGGGATCTGCGCGAACGAGTGCCCCACTAAGGCCATAGATATGGTGCCGGAGGTGAGAGAATGATCCAGAGGCAGGCAGAGAGGGGGAAGTGGGACATAATCACGGGGAACCACGCCGTTGCGCACGCGGCCAGGCTGGCCCGCGTCAAGGTCGTTCCAGCATACCCGATCACGCCGCAGACCACGATAGTGGAGTACATCGCGGACTTCATCGAGAGGGGGGAGATGGACGCCGAGTACATTCGAGTAGAGAGCGAGCACAGCGCCATGGCCGCCGCCATAGGGGCCGCGGCCGTCGGCGCCAGGACCTTCACGGCCACCGCCAGCCAGGGGCTCCTGCTGATGCACGAGGTTCTCCACTGGGCTGTCGGCTCGAGGCTGCCGATCGGGATGGCCGTGGTGAACAGGGCAGTGGGGCCCCCCTGGAGCATCCACGTGGATCACCAAGACGCCATCTCCCAGAGGGACACCGGCTGGATGATTCAGTTCGTCTCCTCCAACCAGGAGGCCCTCGACACCGTCTTGATGATGTACAAGGTGGCCGAGAGGCCCGACGTGCTCCTCCCGTTCATGGTCTGCCTCGACGGGTTCGTGCTCAGCCACACGTTCCAGCCCGTCCACATACCGGATCAAGCGGATGTGGACGCCTTCCTACCCGAGTACAGGCCTCCTCACTGGGTCATGGACCCCGATCGGCCGATCACCTACGGTAACCTCGTCATGCCGGAGAGGGAGTACATGGAAATGAGGTGGTCCATCCACGAGGCCATGCTCAGGGCCAAAGAGGCCATCAGGGAGGTGGCCGGGGAGTTCAAGCGGGCCTTTGGCAGGTACCACGGGGACCTCCTGTGGGAGTACGAGACAGAGGACGCGGACATTCTCGTCGTGGCCACAGGGACCCTGGCCTCGGAGGCCGAGGAGGCCGTGGACCTCCTGAGGTCTGGGGGCAAGGGCGTAGGGCTCGTTAAGGTGAGGAGCTACAGGCCGTTCCCAGGGGAAGAGATAGTAAGGCTGGCGGAGGGTAGAAAGGCGATCGTCGTGCTCGACAGGAGCCTCTCGTTCGGTCAGGCTGGCCCGCTGGCCACCGACATCAGGGCCGCCCTCTTCACCGCTGGGGTGTCGACCCCCGTCGTCGGGTTCGTCACAGGGCTCGGCGGGCGCGACATAACCTACGAGGACATAGCTGAGATCGTGAAGATCGCGGAGGAGAGGGTGAAAGAGGGCCGGCTCAGGCCCGTGGAGTGGTACAAGCTGAGGAGGTGATGTCTGGATGGCGAAGACAGTCATGGACCTGAGGAGGGGTCCCAAGTACGTCCTCCCGGGGTCCGCAGCATGTCCGGGGTGCGGCGCCCAGATCGCGCTGAAGTGGGTCCTGAAGATATTGGAGGGTAGGGCCATCTTCGTCATACCGGCCTGCTGCACCAGCGTCATCCAGGGGCCCTACCCGAAGAGCGCCTTCAAGTTCCCCGTGTACAACATGGCTTTTGCCGCCGCGGCCTCCACGGCTTCGGGAATGGCCAGGGCCCTGAGGGCAATGGGCGAGGAAGACATCCACGTGGTGGCGTGGGCCGGAGACGGGGGCACGTACGACATCGGCCTCCAGGCCCTCTCAGGGGCGGCCGAGAGGAACGAGGACATGATCTACATCTGCTACGACAACGAGGCGTACATGAACACCGGAATCCAGAGGTCCGGGGCGACCCCGCCCAAGGCTTGGACGAAGACGACCCCGACGGGGAAGGCCGAGATGAAGAAGAACATGGCGCTGATCGTGGCCGCCCACGGCGTCCCGTACGTGGCCACAGCGAGCATAGGCTACCCGGCGGACTTCCTTAAGAAGTTGAAGAAGGCCAAGCAGATGAGGGGCTTCAGGTACATCCAGATCTTCGCACCCTGCCCGACGGGGTGGAACTTCCCCGTGGACAAGACTGTCGAGATCGCCAAGCTGGCTGTGGACACGTACGTATGGCCGCTGTTCGAGGTAGAGCACGGGAAGTTGAAGATAACCGTGAAGCCGCGCAGGAGGCCGCTGAAAGATTACGTCAGCCTGCAGAAGAGGTTCAGACACCTGACCGACGCGGACATAGAGGAGCTGGAGAGGACCTTCCTGTCCAGGTGGGAGGCGCTGGAGAGGCTCGAAGCTCAGGGGACGATATTCCTCTGAGGGAGAGCCTCAGGCGGCCTCGCCGTCCTCGAACCCCAGGTACCCGAGTTCTGCTCTCTGGAGGGCCTCACGGAGCGCCTCCTCGTACTCTCTCTTTTTGGACATCCTCACCACCTCGGCAACCAGCTGCCAGCGCTCCACGGGCTCCTCAAACAGCAGGGCAGCCAGCCTGGCCTCCAGCTCCCGCGTCTCGGGGTCCTCGCTGAGGGGCCGCCTGAGGGACAAGCTCGACAGGGCCGTCACCGAGGCCACAAGGAGCGCGAGGGGGATCAGCGGGCCCAGCAGGGAGAGGGCAAGAGCCTCGTCCAGCGTCCTGTACGCCGACAGGAAGTCGCCGGTCAGCCGGTACCCCTTCGCGGCCTCCACCAGATCCTCCACTTGGGGGGCGAGCGGGTTCAGCGGGCGGGTTCCGTTGAGGAGCGCCATCACGAATCGGGCCCGAGATTCTATGGGATCACCCATGGTCACCGGTTGGAGGGGGATGTTGAAGCCCATCGCAGCAAAGTAATCGGTCAGATCCTCCCCGGCGGCCTTGCTCAGGTAGTAGACCAGCTCACCGATCTCGTCCACCTCAGCGCCGTCAGAGCGGATCTCGGAGAAGAATCGCTTGTAGAAGTCGAGCCCGCCGTACCTATCGCCCAGGTCGGAGAAGATGTAGAGGCTCGCCAGGTAGTAGGTCGCGACGTCGGGCGGAGACCCGCCGCCCCTCCAGTCCTGCAGGAACCCCAGGTTTCGAACTTCCTGAAACACGAGCCTGGACAGGTTGATGTCCTCCTGTCCCGCGTCCGGGTACCCGCTCTCTCGGAGTATGAGGTAGCTTAGGTACTGTGCGAGCCCCTCGTGCGCCCACCTGAGTTCTGTGGATAGGCCTGCCCGCAGCATGTACTGGTGGAGGAGCTCGTGGACGAGGGTTTCCGGCAGGTAGCTCTCCGGGTACCTGACCAGCATGAGGTTCAGCGACACCTTGCCCGGGGTGATCACGTCCTCCATCAGCATGGCGGGGCTGGAGACGCTGGTGAAGCCGAGGACGGCGATCTCCTCGGGATCCGAGGGAATGAAGAACTTCATCGAGATGGGGATCTCCGGCATGTCCGTCACATCCGAGACGGCTGGCTGGAACTTCAGGTAGATCTTGGTGACGTTCTCGGCCACGTCAACGTATCTCTTGGGCGTGGTTATCGTCAGGGCTCCGGCAGTGAGGTTGACTAGCTCGGGCTCCTCGGTCGTCTTGAAGACCACCATCACCCTGTGGCCGACGTCGGATTCCGGTGGTATCGCGAAAGTGAGCACGAGCTGATCACCGGAGGCCTCCTGCGAGTCGGGGGACCTCTCCATCCCGTCGACGAACGAGGCCTCCACCTCGAAGCCAGCGGGCATCCGGACGATTACCTCGCCGGGATAGCTCGGGTCATACCCCACGAGTGTGGAGAAGAAGACCCCATTCGGTTCGACTATGAAAGAGCCAAACCTGTAGCTGTAGCTCATCTCTAGCGAGGCGCCGGCCTCGAACTCGAAGGAGAGGTTGCTGTAGAAGTAGTAGGCCGTGTCTCGCTGGAGGTTTGTTGAGATGATCCCCTCCTGAGACAGGGAGTACTCCCTGAACTTCGGGACCATTATCCAGGCCCTCCCCGGCGCATCGGATGTGAACCTCGCCACCAGGGAGACCGTGCCGTTCTCGTGGATGGTGAACTCGTAGGTGAAGGCGCCTTGAATAGGCGCGGCCTCCAGACGCGCCGCATGAGGCGAGGTGAGCAGGGCCGCCAGGAGGAGCGCCGCCAGCGCCGCGTGGATCTTCTTTGCCACGATCTGAACACTGCCGTTCCGAATTAATTAGTTTCACCAGACGACCGCCGCGGGTGACCGACTTGGAGAGAGTCCTGATCAAGGGCCTCACGGCGGTGGTTACTCAGGACGAGAAGAGGAGAGTCCTTCGAGACGCCGACATTCTCATCGAGGGGAGTAAGATAGCCGCGGTCGGGCGTGACCTCCCGGGAGGCGCCGACATGGTCATCGACGGGAGGGGGAAGGTCGCGATCCCAGGGCTCGTCAACGCACACACCCACATACCCATGACCCTGTTCCGGGGGGTCGCCGACGACCTCGACCTGATGACCTGGCTCCAGGAGAAGATATGGCCCATGGAGGCTCACCTCACCGCCGAGGAGGTGGCCGCCGGGGCTGCGCTGGGGATCTACGAGGCCCTCCGGACCGGGACGACGACCTTCGCAGACATGTACTTCTTCGAGGACGCCATAGCCGAGGAAGCCATCAGGCTGAACATCCGCGCCGTCCTTGCGGAGAGCTACATCGGGTTCGGGAGCCCGGTCGTGCGGGACGGCTGGAAGGCCTTCGAGTACGCCAAGGAGTTCGTCAAGAGGTGGAAGGGGAGACACGAACTCATAACCCCCTCGCTGGGGCCGCACGCTCCCTACTCAGTCGAGCCGGACCTACTGGGGGCCTCCGCAGAGGCCGCCAGAGAACTCGAGGTTCCGCTGCAGATCCACCTAGCCGAGGACAGGTCCGAGGTCGACAAGGTGACGAGAGATTACGGAAAGACCCCTGTCAGGCACGTCGAGTCGCTCGGACTCTTTGAGGGGAACAGGGTGATCGCAGCTCACGTGGTCCACCCGCAGGACGGAGAGATTCAGATCCTGAAGGAACGTAGAGTGCTCATCGCCCACAACCCGATAAGCAACATGAAGTGTGGCGCCGGATTCGCCCCGGTCCCGGACTATCTGAAGGAGGGCGTGCTGGTCGGCCTGGGCACAGACGGCGCCGGGAGCAACAACTGCCTCGACATGTTCGAGACCATGAAGGTCGCGGCCCTGATACACAAGGGGTACACCGGCGACCCGAAGGTGGTCTCAGCCCAAGAGGTGCTGGACATGGCCACGGTCCTCCCGGCCAGGGCCCTTGGCCTGAACGTGGGGTCGATCGAGCCCGGCAAGCTGGCAGACATAGTGCTGGTCGCGACCGAGTCGCCGTGGTGGAGGCCCCTGCACTCAATAGTCTCGCACATCGTCTACGCAGCCAGGTCCACGGACGTCACCCACGTGTTCGTCGGCGGGAAGCTCTCCATAGAGGACGGCAGGCTCGTGACGGCCGACCCAGGAGAGATCGTCAAGAGGGCTGAGGAGGCGGCGCTGAGGCTCATGGAGAAGGGCGGAGTGGAGTCCTTCCTCAGCGGCTCCTGAGTCTGGCGAGCATTTCGGCGTAGGTCTGAGGGACGGCCCTGCCCTCCAGGCCGAGCCGGCGGAGCAGGTCCATGACCTCATCCGCCGGCCCCTCTATCTCCACGAACTCACCCAGGCCGTCAACCCTGTCGAGGTAGGCCCTGGACCTGAGGCCCTCGAGGCTAACAGGCACCCTAACCTTCCTCACGACCACCAGCGGGGTCAGGCCCGCGGAGGCTATCGCCCTCTCCGGGTCCGACGTCGGGCTGAGACCCGCGGCCTCCAAGGCCCGGGCGGCTTCAATACTTCCTGGAGGGCCCTCCAGCTCAACCCGCGACTTTACACTCCCCTTGAAGCTCATAGGGCCCTTGTAAGTGACAACGACTCCCCCGCGCGACCTCCGAATCCTCAGGGCAACCCCCCTGCTAGTCAGCCTGCGGTCTGGGTAGTCGTAGAACGTGTCGACCTGCTCCACGGGCTGACCCAGGGAGAAGGATATGCCCACGCGGTCCAGGGCCTCGAGAAACTCCCCGTGAGACACCCTTAGCTTTGCCTCCTCCTCCACCGGCAACTCGGAGCGCCTCCAAGATGCGGGGAAAGGCGGCGGGGCCTGGTGCGGGGGGTGGGATTTGAACCCACGAACCCCTGAGGGAGCGGATCTTAAGTCCGCCGCCTTTGACCTGGCTCGGCCACCCCCGCCCGCGGTCAGGGCCCAGACCGCACTTATATAGGTTAGGGGCCGCCTGGGGCGCGCTGAGTCCGGTCGGGTGTCGGCGTTGAGCGAGGGCAGGACAGAGGAGGTACCGCTGGCTGTGGTGGACAACGAGATCCTGGCTCTCGGATTCGAGATGGTGGGCGTGAAAGCAGTGGTCCTGAGGGGAAGGCGGAAGCTCCTCGAGTTCTTCAGGGAACAGGAGAAGTCGCTTCCACATGTCGTGTTCGTCAACGAGAGAGTCTTCGAGGAGATAGAGTCCTATAGGGCTGACATGCTTCGGAAGGGTAAGATCAAGCCTGTTTTTGCCGTCGTGCCTGACCTGGAGAAGCCGAGGGGGGTCAGGCTCCGCCAGCTCCGTCAGCTCCTTCTGAAGGCCCTCGGCACCGAGGAGATCAAGATCTGAGAGGAGGGGTGGGGATGCCGAGACTGATTGAGGTCGTCCTGCGAACCGAGGAGGAGGCAAAGCGAATCCTGGAGGAGGCCGAGAAGGAGGCGGAGAGGATACTCAGGGAGGCGGAAGAGGAGCGCGACAGGATCCTCAAGGAGGCCAGGGAGGCCAAGATAGAGGTCGAGCTCAGGGCGGACGTCGAGAATGAGATACGGGAGATTCTTGAGAAGGCTAAGAAGCAGGCCGAGGAGATGGAGAGGAAGGCCAAGGCGAACATGGAGAGGGCGGTTGAGTTCATAGTGAGGGAGGTGCTCAGCGGTGGCGGGTGAGATCAGGGAAGAGGACGCCGTGATGGCCGCGCTTCTGGAGCTTGCCATGAGGCGCGCGGAGGAGAAGGTCGAGGAAGCCAGGAAGAGAGCCAAGGAGATAATCGAGGATGCCAGGAGGGAGGCGGAGAGGATAATCGAGGCGAGGAGGGCCAGAGCAATGAGGGAGATGGAGGAGGAGATTGAGAGAAAGCGAAGCGCGGCCGAGGTGGACGCCAGGAAGATTCTCATGGAGGTGGAGACGAGGTACGTCCAAGAGGCCATCGACCGGGCCAAGGACGCCCTGAACGAGGTTGTCGAGGGGGAGTACCCCGGTGTGGACTATCGTGAGGTGCTGAGGAGCCTGGCCGAGGAGGCCGTGAGGGGAGTGGGAGAGGCAGAGGTGTACCTCATGGGAAGGGAGGCCGACAGGGAGATCCTCAAGGAGATCGCGGCGGATCTCTCCAAGGAACTTGGAATGACCGTGAAGGTGGATGAGACAACGCTGAAGATCGTCGGCGGAGTCGTGGCGAGGGACGCCCAGGACAAGAAGAGGTTCTACAACACTATCGAGGGGAGGCTCAGGCGCGTCCAAGAGGAGAAGTTCCACGAGGTTGCTGCCTTGTTGTTTGGGAGGTGAAGCTGATTGGCAGTTGAGCAGGAGGTTACCGGGGTCGTCTCCCACATCAAGGGCCCCATAGTCGTCGCAGACGGAATGAGGGGGGCCCGGATCAGGGAGATAGTCCTCGTGGGCGAGGAGAAGCTCATAGGTGAGATCGTCAGGATAGAGGGTAACAGGACTGTCATACAGGTCTACGAGCCCACTGAGGGAATGAGGCCCGGAGAGCCAGTTGAGAGGACTGGAGAGCCCCTGTCCGCTGAGCTGGGGCCGGGCTTGCTCGGCCAGGTGCTCGACGGGCTCGGCAGGCCCCTACCGAAGATAGCCGAGATGACGGGACCCTTCATTACCCGGGGGATAAAGCTCCCCACCCTCCCGCGCGACGTCAAGTGGTCCTTCAAGCCCTCTGCGAGGGTGGGCGACAGGGTCGTGCCGGGGGACGTCCTCGGCACGGTCCCGGAGGGCGCGGTGACCCACAAGATCATGGTCCCGCCCAACGCCCTGCCGGGTCGCATAGTGGAGATGGCCCCGGAGGGCGACTACACGGTTGAGGAGGTCATCGCGGTCGTCGAGTCGGCTGGAGGCGTTCGACAGGAGATCAAGCTGTACCACAAGTGGCCTGTCAGGATGCCCAGGCCCTTCAGGGAGAAGCTGGAGCCGACGATGCTCCTGGTGACCGGGCAGAGGGTCATAGACACGTTCTTCCCGATAGTGAAGGGAGGGGCCTCTGCCATTCCCGGAGGCTTCGGCACGGGGAAGACCGTGACCCTTCACCAGGTCTCTAAGTGGGCCGACGCCGACGTCGTGGTCTACGTCGGGTGCGGCGAGCGTGGAAACGAGATGACGGACCTGCTCCAGCACTTCCCGAAGCTCATCGACCCCAAGACCGGGAGGCCCCTGCTGGAGAGGAGCGTGCTCATCGCCAACACCAGCAACATGCCGGTGCCCGCCAGGGAGGCGAGCATCTTCATCGGCATAACGTACGCGGAGTACTACAGGGACATGGGCCTGGATGTCGTGCTCACGGCCGACTCCACCAGCAGGTGGGCCGAGGCGCTGAGGGAACTCTCGTCCAGGCTGGAGGAGATCCCGTCAGAGAGGGGGTTCCCCGCCTACCTGCCGGACTACATTGCCTCCTTCTATGAGAGGGCGGGGAGGATTAAGGTTCTCGGTAGGAGGGATGAGATGGGTTCCGTCGCCGTGATCGGCGCGGTCAGCCCCTCGGGCGGAGACCTGAACGAGCCCGTGACCCAGCACACCATGAGGTACGTGGGCGCCTTCTGGGCCCTAGACAAGGACCTTGCGTTCAAGAGACACTTCCCGGCCATCAACTGGCTTAAGAGCTTCTCCAAGTACGTCGCGGAGCTCAAGTACTGGTGGATAGAGAACACCGGCTACGACATGATGGAGTACAGGGAGCGCGCCATGGAGATCCTGCAGAAGGCCTCCAGCCTGGAGGAGGTGGCGAGGGTCGTTGGAGAGGCCGCCCTGAGTGACGAGAACAGGCTCGTTCTGCTCGCCGCCGAGATGATCAGGGAGGGATTCCTCGTGCAGAACGCCTACCACGAGGTGGATACCTACTGCTCCCCGAAGAAGCAGGCCATGCTCCTCAAGGCCCTCGTCGAGTTCTACGACCGCGCTAGGCCCCTGGTCGAGGCAGGAGTTCCCATGTCCTCCATCAGGGAGATGAGTTCTGTGGGCCTCCTGATGAGGCTCAAGTTCGTCCCGGAGGACGAGTTCGAGGAGGCGCTCAAGGAGGCGCTCACCAAGCTCGAGACCGAGGCCAGCATGCTGATGGCGGAGGTGAGGTGAGGAATGGCGGTGATCTATGGGGCCACTAGGAAGGGCATCCGGCTGGTCAAGGGACCCCTTCTGTTTATGGAGGGCGTTCTCGAGGCCCGGTTTGGCGAGGTCGTCAGGATATTCTCCGAGGAAGGCAGGGAGTGGGTGGGCCAGGTCCTCGAGGCGGGCAGGGAGGCCACGGTGATCCAGGTCCTCGGAGACACTGAGGGCATAGACGTTGGCGTGATCGTCAAGTTCACCGGAGAGACGCTCAAGCTCCCCGTCGCCGAGGAGATGCTCGGCAGGGTCTTCAGCGGCTCCGGCGTGCCCATCGACGGAGGGCCGCCGGTGAAGGCCGAGGACTACAGGGACATCAACGGGGCCCCCATCAACCCCACGATGAGGGACTACCCCGACGAGTTCGTGGAGACGGGCATCTCGGCAATCGACGGCATGCTCAGCCTTGTGAGGGGGCAGAAGCTGCCGATCTTCTCCGAGTCTGGGCTCCCGCACAACCAGGTCGCCGCGCAGATCGCCAGGCAGGCCGTGGTGCCTGGCAAGGCGGAGAGGTTCGCCATAGTGTTCGCGGCTATAGGGCTCAAGCACGATGAGGTGCTCTACTTCAGGAAGCAGTTCGAGGAGTTCGGCGCCCTCAGCAGGTCCATCCTGTTCCTGAACCTGGCCAACGACCCGGTGATAGAGAGGATAATGACCCCCAGGGTGGCGCTCACGGCGGCGGAGTACCTGGCCTTCGACCTGGACATGGACGTCCTAGTCATACTCACGGACATGACCAACTACTGCGAGGCTCTCAGGGAGCTCAGCGCGGCCAGGGAGGAGGTGCCAAGCAGGAAGGGCTATCCGGGGTACATGTACAGCGACCTCGCCAGCATCTACGAGAGGGCGGGGAGGATCAAGGGCAAGGCGGGGTCGATAACGCTGATGCCGATCCTCACAATGCCAGGAGGCGACCTAACGCACCCGATACCCGACCTCACCGGATACATCACGGAGGGGCAGATCTTCCTGGACTACGACCTGTTCAACAGGGGCATCTACCCACCGATCAACGTGCTCCCCAGCCTCAGCAGGCTGATGAAGGACGGAGTCGGAAGGGGCAAGACGAGGGAGGACCACATGGAGGTGTCGAACCAGCTCTACGCCTCGTACAGGGAGGGGACCAAGGCGAGAGAGCTGGTGCAGATCATAGGCGAGGCGGGCCTCAGCAAGAGGGAGAGGACCTACCTGAGGTTCGCCGACAGATTCGAGAGGGAGTTCGTGGCCCAGGGCTTCAGGGAGAGGAGGCCCATCGAGGAGACGCTGGAGATAGCCTGGGACCTGCTGGCCATGCTGCCGGAGGCCGAGCTCACCAGGATAAGCGACGCCACAATCGCGAAGTATCATCCAAAGCACAGGGGGTCTGGAGAGGAGGGCCCCGAGGGGAAGACCGAGATCTACGCCTAACTCCGGTGAGGGGCATTGTCCTCCAGGTCCGTCGGAAGGGTCGTCCCGACCAAGGGCTTCCTGATCAGGCTGAGGGAGAGGGTCTCGTTCCTCGAGAGGGGCGTCGAGGCCCTCAAGATGAAGAGGGACCAGCTCGTGAAGGAGGCCCAGGCGCTGATCAAGGAGCTCAAGATCAGGGAGGATGCAGAGAAGAAGATGGTCGAGGCGTACGAGCTCCTGAGGCTGGCCTACGCCACCGCGGGGCCGTCAGAGGCGTCCAAGGCGGCCCTCCTAGCTAGGCCCATGAGGACAAAGATGAGGGTCAGGAGCGTGATAGGGGTGGAGGTCCCGGAGATCGAGGTGAGGGAGCTGGAGGTCGTCACCACGCCGTCCCTCAACGCCGCCGTCATAGCTGCCGCGGAGAAGATGGCCGAGGCCCTCAACGAGATCATCAAGTCCGCGAACGTGGAGGCGAGGTTCGAGAGGATCGCCGAGAGCCTGGCGGAGACCATGAGGAAGGTGAACGCGCTGGAGAAGCTCGTCATACCGGAGCACAAGGAGATAATCAAGTACATCGAGGAGGTGCTGGAGGAAGAGGGCCTAGAGGAGTTCCTGCGGGTCAAGAAGTACAAGTCGGTGAAGGGGAGGGAGTGAGTTGGGCAGCAGGCTCAAGTACGCGATCGTCCGGGCCCATGGCCTCAAGACTCACCTCGTGCCCGAGGAGACCCTGAAGTCCTGGGCGTTCGTAGGGGACGACGAGGCCCTCTTCTCTGAGCTAGCGAAGACCGAGTACGGTCCGTTCTTCGCGGGGCCCGAGGACCTTAGAAGGGCGGACAAGATTGAGGAGGCTCACGCCAGGGTGATGGCCAGGAGAGCCAGGCAGGTGACATCCCTCGTCACCGGCGGGATTGCCGAGTTCTTCAAGGCGTACATGGCGAAGTACGACTTGGAGAACATCAGGAGGATAATATACTCCTTGGTGAGGGCCACGGCCCTAGAGGAGACTGCTCTCCTGCCGATACAGGGGTTCGTGCTCGACGTCGCCGTGCTGGCCAAGGCTAACTCCGTGGAGCAGCTGGTGGATCTGATAAGGGTAGAGGAGATAAAGAGTCAGCTGAGGAGGTGGCTGGCAGAGGGAGACAAGGACCTCACCGCCCTCGATCTGACGCTCGACGTTGCCTACAGAGACCTCGTTGTGTCCAGCGCCCAGGCAGCCAAGCCGCTAAGGAAGGACGGGGCCTTCAACGAGATCCTGTCTCTCTACCTGGACAGGGTACTCCTGGTCTCAGGGCTCAAGGCGCTGCTGAAAGGGGAGAGGGGTCCCCTAACGTTGTTTGAGGGCAGGCTGGACCCTGCGGCGTACAAGATACTCCGCTCGGCCGAAGACCTGAGGGATGCGCTGGTCGCGCTGGGCAGGATAGAGAGATACCGACACCTGGCCACGGAGGTCCTGGACTCGTACAAGAAGGTCGGGCAGCCGTGGATCCTCGAGCTGGCTGCTTACAGGGACATATCGACATGGGCCCTTAGGTACGGGACAAAGAAGCCGATCTCGCCTGCATACCTGCTGACGTACCTGATAGAGGTCGAGTGGGAGGCGGTCAGGATCAAGACCCTCCTCCTCTCGCGGATAGCAGGGCTGACCGGTGACAGGGTGTACGACCTAGTCAAGGAGAGGTAGTCTGGCCCGGACTCGGTTACCCGAACGGGCGGGAGAGGGTAGCCACGAGACGCCCCCACCGATAGAGGATCCCAAAAAACGGTGATCGAAAAAGGGGAGAGGGGGACCCCCTGCCTAGAGCTTGCCGAGGATCAGGTACCCTATGAGGAACCCGTAGATCGCGACTCCCTCCGAGAGACCTCCCAGCACGACCACGGCCGTGAACATGTCTGGCCTCTCGGCGAGGAGGGCGCTGCCTCCGACGGCCACTCCGTATAGGGCTATGCCTGCGGCTATTGTGCTGCCGACCACGGCGATGGCCGCGCCTATATACCCGAGGTTGCCCCCCTGGCCAACGGGAGCACCCTCCTCCTGAACCACCTGACTAGCCAGCGACACAGAGGCGGGTAGGAGCACTATCGGCAGGGCGAGTACTATGGCCACAAGTATCTTGTTCTTTACGAACCCAAGCCTTCTAGCCATACTCAACACCCCTGACAGCCGTCATAGCTCATGCTGAGCCACGATCCGGCCGGGTGCGGGCTCTCTTCAGAATATAAAAACGTTTGACCGTACTTAATTGTCCTACCCAAGCATGTCTCTGATCGTTACGAATCTGCGACCGGCGGCCGAGAAGAACTTCGTGAACAGCTCATAGAAGGTGAGCCTAAGCGCTTGGATGAACGATACCATTCCCTCTAGCCCCATCGCGAAGATGTTGAACACAACTATCGGCATGACGTGCCCAAGAGTCGATGTGGCGTGCTCTGCGAGTTCGTGGGCCAGGACTCCAAAGGTTGCGTGCGATATCGCGAATCCGGCCAGCCTTAGGAATGAGAGGCTGTTGCTGAGGAGAGATAGTGTGCTCTCTAGGAAGACGGTTATCCCCTCGACCACACCCTCCCCGACGCCGTGTCCGTGCCTCAGGGACTCAAAGATCGGATAGATTACTGTCATCACCACCAATCCGGCAGCCACTCGGAACAGGGGGTCTGTCATCGTGGTTGCGATGTCCGCGCCGTTCCGGTAGGCAGCGTAGACCGCAAGAGTGTAGGCTGCGAACGTCCCAAAACCTCGGAACTCTAGGAGAGATCCGAGCAGGTCTCCCTCGACGATCTTGTTGATGCCCTGGAGGATGAAGGCGATGGACAGCTCGATCGCGCCAAAGAGCACCGCAAGGGAAATCAGTCCCATAGGCTCCTTCGAGGGGGCGGGGAGGATGCTATGCTCTGTTAGGTGGATGAAGAACGCCTCTCCGTACAAGAAGCCGAACAGAGCCGCCGCCAGGCCCGCGTAGATTAGAATTCCCCCGAACTCGCGCATATTCTCGCTCTTTGACCTCCTCATGAGAAGCGCCCCTAGGGCCGCTAGGACTAGTCCGTGACCCAGATCACCGTACATGAAGCCGAACATCAGGGAGAAAAGTATCGTCGTGATCGGGGTCGGATCTAGCTCTCTCAGCCTGGGGAGGCCGTACATCTTGTGAGTCAACAGCCTGAACGGCCTGAAGATCTTACTGACTCGGATGTACGTGGGCGGCTTGTCCCCCTTCTTCGGCTCCTCGAACTCTATTCCCAAGAATCCCGCAAGCTTGTTCGAGAGCTTCTCTTTTAGGACCTCCGCCCTGTTTGCTGGGACCCACCCCTGGGTGAGGACCA
>JAOZFH010000001.1 GCA_027491415.1 Thermoproteota archaeon
AGGAGGACCTGATCAGGATCGAGCTGCTCCGCTACGAGGTCGAACCAGACTCGATCTCGGGGCACGTCCTGCACGTTGACAGGTTCGGGAACGTCGTGCTCGACATCCCGGCCGACGCGATGCCGCCCGGCTGGCCCGCGCGCCTGACCGTCGAGCTCGAGGACGGGAGGAGGCTCGAGGCCCGGCTGGCCTCCCACTACGAGGAGGGCTCGCCGGGCGAACTGCTGGTGATCCGGGGTAGCAGCGGGCTGCTCGAACTCTCAACGAGGAGGGGGAGCGCCGCGGACGTCGTCGGGCTCTCTCCCGGCGGCCGAGTGAGGCTGAGTCCGTCTTGATTACTCCGCCGGGCGGATGCACCACGGAGAAGGGACAGATGTCGATCCCACCACTTATTACCGCCCGGTCCCTCGCTGCCCCTGAAGGTCCTCTCCTTGACAAGGATCGTCACCCTGACCACGGACTTCGGGACGCGGGACTACTACGCGGCGGGGGTCAAGGGGGCGATACTCCGCGAGTGCCCTGACGCTGTGATCGTGGACGTGACCCACGACCTGGAGCCGTTCAACCTGAGGGAGGCATCCTTCACACTCTGGCAGGCCGCCCCCTGCTTCCCGGAGGGAACCGTCCACGCGGCCGTGGTCTTCCCAGAGACGGGGGTCGAGGACGTTGTCGCGGTCAGGGCGGGCGGGCACTACCTGGTGGGGCCCGACAACGGGGTGCTCTCCATGGCGGCCTCCTCGCTGGGGATTGAGGAGGTCCGCCTCGTGAAGGACATATCGCGGCCCTCAAGCTGCAAGACGTTCGACGGGAGGTTCTTGGTGGCCCCGGCGGCCGGCAGGCTGGCGGCCGGCGGGTCCATGTCGGCCCTTGGACCTAAGGTAGGGGGCATCAGGGAGCTGGAGGTCCCGAGGGCCACCTTGTCCCCCGAACTCACCCGCGGCGAGATCCTGCACGTGGACAGGTTCGGAAACTTAGTCACCAGCCTCAGGGCAGAGGACCTGCCGGTTGAGTGGGGGGAGAGGCTCTCTCTGAGGGCGATGGGCCGAGAGTGGAGAGTCAGATTGGCCGCCTGCTTCGCAGAGGGCGATCCTGGCGAGATGCTGCTCGTCAAGGGTAGCGTGGGCCTGATCGAGATCTCATGCAACAGGGCTAGCGCGGCCGCCGCCTCGGGCCTGGGGGTCGGGGATGGGATAACAATAGCTAAGGCAGGGCGGGGCCGAGGAGGGGGATCATCCGAGCGGTTCGGGCGTTGAGAGACCTCAGGGCCGACCCCGCGTCCCCCTGAGGGAGGTCAAAATCCTTTATAAGCGTGGTCGAGTGAGCCCTGCGGTGAGTTACTTGAGCCTAGAGAAGGAGAGGGCACTCGTCCTCTGGTTCGACGAGGTCAGGAAGGAGGACGTCCGCCTCGTAGGCGGCAAGGTGGCCAACCTGGGCGAGATGAGGTCCTTCGGCCTTCCAGTCCCGCCCGGGTTCGCCGTCACGGCCTACGCCTACGAGAGGTTCATAAAGGAGACGGGGATAGCCCACGAGATCTACCGGATAATCAGGGAGGTAGTCAGGGAGAAGAAGCCTCAGGAGTACCAGGAGGCCTCCAGGAGGATCAGGCAGCTGATAGAGAGCACTCCGATCCCGCCGGACATCGAGCAGGCCATCCGGGCCGCCTACCGGAGGCTAGGCGACATGATCGGCATGCCCAACCCGCTCGTGGCGGCCAGGAGCTCCGCCACCGCCGAGGATCTGCCGGACGCCAGCTTCGCCGGGCAGCAGGACACCTACCTTGGGATAAGGGGCGAGGAGGACCTCATCGACAAGGTCAGGAAGTGCTGGTCGAGCCTGTTCACCGCGAGGGCCATCTCCTACAGGGAGGACAAGGGGTTCAGGCACGAGGACGTCCTCATCTCCGTGGCAGTTCAGAAGATGGTCAACTCCAGGAGCGCCGGCGTCATGTTCACCATAAACCCCGTCACAGGCAACAGGGACGAGCTGGTGATCGAGTCCAGCTACGGGCTCGGTGAGAGCGTCGTGGGCGGCAAGGTCACCCCCGACACCTTCGTGGTGGACAAGAAGACCCTGGAGATCAAGAGCAAGATCCTCGGAGACAAGAAGATCGAGATAGTCCTCCTGCCGAACGGCGGGACCGAGGAGAGGGAGGTCGAGCCGGACAGGCGCCAGCAGTACTCTCTCTCCGACGAGGAGATAAGGAAGATCGCCGAGTACGGCGTGAAGATCGAGGAACACTACGGGAGGCCCATGGACGTCGAGTGGGCCATAGACAAGGACTTCCAGTGGCCGGAGAACGTCTTCATCCTGCAGGCCAGGCCAGAGACCGTCCACAGCCTCAAGGCCGAAGAGGTCGAGGTTGAGGTGGCCGCCGAGGCGGAGTCGCCGAAGGGAGAGCCCGTCCTCAAGGGTCTCCCCGCGAGCCCCGGCGTCGCAGCCGGCGTGGCCAAGGTGGCCCTGACCGTCGATGAGGCCGCCCGGATGATCAAGGAGGGCGACATCCTCGTCACCAAGATGACCACGCCCGACTGGGAGCCCTACATGAAGATAGTGTCCGCCATCGTCACCGACGAGGGAGGCATGACCAGCCACGCGGCCATAGTGAGCAGGGAGCTCGGCATCCCGTGCATCGTGGGGACCGGGAAGGCCACCCAGGTCCTCAGGACCGGCAAGGAGTACACCGTTGACGGCGGGACCGGAGTGGTCTACGAGGGCGTCAGGGAGGACCTAATCAAGAAGCCCGCCGCGCCCACGGCCGCGGGAGAGACCGTCGTGGTTGCAGCGGGCCCGACCCTCGAGATCCCCGTGACCGGGACCAAGATCTACATGAACCTGGGCATCCCGGAGAAGATCGAGCAGTACAAGGACCTGCCCATCGACGGGATCGGCCTCATGAGGATCGAGTTCATCATAGCCAGCTGGATCAAGATGCACCCGCTCTACGCCATAGCCAAGGGAAAGGAGGACTTCTACGTCGAGAAGCTCGCCGAGGGCATAGGCACGGTGGCCAGGGCGATCTACCCGAGGCCGGTCGTCGTCAGGCTCAGCGACTTCAAGACCAACGAGTACGCCAAGCTAGAGGGCGGCGCCGATTACGAGCCCGAGGAGGCCAACCCCATGATAGGCTGGAGGGGCGCCTCCAGGTACATAAGCAGGGAGTTCGAGCCCGCCTTCAGGCTGGAGCTCAGGGCCATCAGGTCCCTCCACGAGCAGGGCCTCAAGAACGTCTGGGTCATGATACCCTTCGTCAGGACGGTCTGGGAGGCCGAGAAGACCATAGCCATCATGGCGGACGAGGGCCTCAGGCCGGGCAGGGACTTCCAGGTCTGGGCCATGGCCGAGGTTCCCAGCATAGTCGTGCTCGCGGACCAGTTCAACAGGTACTTCCAGGGATACTCCATCGGCTCCAACGACCTCACCCAGCTCACCCTGGGCGTCGACAGGGACAGCGGCGTCCTCCCGAAGATAGACCCAAGGTACTTCGACGAGAGGGACCTCGCCGTGAGGAGGATGATCCAGCACCTGATCAAGGTGGCCCACAGGGACGGCAGGACTGTCAGCATCTGCGGGCAGGCCCCGAGCGTCTACCCGGACTTCACCGAGTTCCTGGTCAGGGCGGGCATCGACAGCATAAGCGTCAACCCCGACGCTGTAATCAGCACCAGGAGGCTGGTCGCCAGGATAGAGAGGAGGCTCGTGCTCGAGAGGCTGGCCAGACTCGAGGAGGCCGAGGACGTCTTCGAGTTCGACCTCCCGTGAGCCGGGCCTTCAGACCTCCTCTCCCCTCTCTTCTTTCTCCCTCCTCAGGGAGTAGTCCACGAGTTCCTGCCCTGGCTCGGACCTCCTGGCCCGGGACACCATGTTCCTGATCCTGCGGCCGTCGTAGAGTCCGGACCCTAGGTAGACCTCTCCGCACCTCAGGATGACTGGGCCGGGCTCGACCCCTAGGAGTCCGCCGAGCTCCAGGTCGGAGCCGGACATCCAGGCGTCCACGAGGTTCTCAGGGATCTCCACGACGTTCTTCTCGGCCAGCGGTCCGAGGAGAGTCGCCCCCTCGATGCTGAGGTGTATCCCGAAGGGCGTCTCCCGGGCCACGTACACCCCGGCCACGGCGGCGACCCCGAGGAACTCGAGTGCCTCTCGAGTCACGAGCCTCGCCCTCTTCGCCGAGGTCAGGAGCGCCAGGCCGCCGGGCGCGCCTCCGATCCCGAACCTCTCCCTGAGCTTGGAGAGGAGCCTCTCCTCCCTCCCCCTCCCCGTTCCGCTCACCTAGGCACCCCCACTCCCGCCGACGTCGAGGGGCTTCTGGAGGAGGGCGACGTAGAACGCCTGGGTGTCGTTGTCCTGGGGGTAGATCCTGATGGTCCTCGCCAGGGACGGGTCCAGCTCGGCCCCCTCCCACCTGGTGAGGCCAGGCCTCGACTTCAGGCCTGGGATCTCGGGCCTGACCGGCTCGGCCCCCTCCTGAATGAGCCTCTGAACAACGAACTCGTTCTCCTCGGGGTCCAGCGTGCAGGTGGAGTACACCATCAGCCCGCCCGGCCTGAGGAGCCGGTACCCTGCCAGGGCGAGGGACCTCTGCAGCCTGGAGATCCTCCTCACCGCTCGGAGGCTCCACCTCCTCAGGGCGCCCCAGCTCCTCCTGGCCTCCCCGACCGCCGAGCAGGGCGCGTCTACCAGCACCCTGTCGAACCTCCCCTCCCCCAGGACCCTGGGGAGCGCCCTGCCGTCCCTCACGGTCACCACCACGTTCGGGCAGCCCATCCTCTGGACGTTTGCGGAGAGGGCGTTGGCCCTGCCGGGGTTCGAGTCGTTTGCCACCACCGCGCCCCTCCACCCCATCATCTCGGCCATCTGGGTCGTCTTGGAGCCCGGCGCCGCGGCTATGTCCAGCACGCGCTCCCCGGGCCGGGGGGAGAGGGCCACCGGCGGGACCATGGAGGCGGCCTCCTGCACGTAGTACAGGCCGAGCTGATGCTCAGACGTGGTCCCGAGCCTCTCCGGCCCCCTGAGAACCCAGAAGCCGTGCTCGTACCACGGCACCCCCCTCAGAACCCACCCCCTGCCCTCCAGCCTCCTCCTGAGGCGGTCCGGGTCCGCCTTCATGGGGTTCAGTCGCACGGATGGGATGGGCCTGGCAGCCATGAAGCGGAGGAACTCGCCGTACTCGCCCCCCATAAGCCTGCGGTACCTCTCCTCGAACGACCTCTTCAGGACGCCCTCCGGAAACCTCTCCAAGGCCCTCTCACCCCTGGAACGGGGGGCCGGTTTTATAGGCCGCGCGCCGGCGGGAGGGTGGGCAAAATCATTTACAGGTCGCTCGGTCCGCAGGCCCGATCCGCCATGGGGATCGAGTACAGGCCCCCGGTCGAGAGCCCCGAGGTCAGGGAGATCCTCACCAGGTACAGGGACGTGTGGGCCCTCTACTACGGCCTCTCCCTGATCGGATGGGACATGGAGACCTACATGCCCCCCGGAGCGGCGGCGGAGAGGGGCGAGGCCAGGGCGACCCTCCAGAAGATTGTGCAGAGGCTAATGACCCACCCGGAGTTCGTGTCCCTGGTGGAGTCAGCCAGGCCGAGGAACGACTTCGAGGCCGGCGTGATAAGGGTCCTGAAGAGGGACATCGAGTACTACACCAAGCTCCCGCCCGAGTTCGTGGAGGAGGAGGCTCGAGTCACCACCAGGGCCTACGCGGAGTGGGTGAAGGCCAAGGAGAGGGACGACTTCCAGTCGTTCGCCCAGACGCTGGAGAGGGTCTTCGAGCTCCAGAGGAGGAAGGCCGAGTACCTCGGGTACGAGGACCACCCGTACGACGCCCTCCTAGACCGGTTCGAGGAGGGATTCACCGTAAAGGACTGCGAGCGCCTCTTCTCGGTGGTGGACGAACTCTCGGGCCTGTTCAAGCGGATCGCCGAGGGGAGGCCGAGGGAGCACCCGCTCGAGGGGGAGGAATACGACAGAGAGAGCATGAGTAGGCTGAACGAGCACATCCTCCACGTGCTCGGGTTCGACTTCAACCGCGGCAGGATGGACGTGTCCCCCCACCCGTTCACCTCCGGGATCGGGCTCGACGACGTCCGGATCACCACCTGGTATCATCCGAGGGACTTCAGGAGGTCCCTGCTGGCGGTGGTGCACGAGTTCGGGCACGCCACCTACGACATGAACATAGACAGGGCGTACTGGGCCACGCCGGTTCAGGAGGGCGCCTCATACGGGATACACGAGTCTCAGTCCAGGTTCTGGGAGAACGTGGTCGGCAGGAGCAGGGAGTTCGTCGAGGCCACCTTCCACGAGATGGCCCTGGCCCTCCCGTTCCTGAGGACGTACGCTCCCGGTGATGTCTACGAGTACTTCACCCTGGTGAGGCCCGAGCTTATAAGGGTCGAGGCGGACGAGGTCCACTACGGCCTGCACATCTACCTGAGGTACGAGATCGAGAAGTCGATGCTGGAGGGGTCGCTCGAGGTGAAAGAACTTCCGGGGATGTGGAACGAAGAGATGGAGCGCCTGATAGGGGTCAAGCCCAAGGGGTACGCGGACGGCGTCATCCAGGACGTCCACTGGTCCCTGGGGTACGTTGGCTACTTCCCGACGTACTTCATCGGAACCGTCCTAGCCGCCCAGCTGGGGTCGAAGATACCGGAGCTGGGTGAGAAGATAGCCCAGAGGCGATTCGGGGAAATCATGGAGTTCTTGAGGGAGAGGGTTCAGAGGTGGGGGTCGGTCTACTCGCCCAAGGAGCTGGTCAGGCGCGCAATGGGCGAGGACATTGACCCCGAGAGCTTTGTGAGGTACGTAAGGAGCAAGTACTTGGGAAGCTGAGGCACCACCAGTGCAG
>JAOZFH010000002.1 GCA_027491415.1 Thermoproteota archaeon
GTACGCCGCCCTGATGTTCGCCTCCTCACCGGAGCACATCGAGACCGAGTTCCTGGGCCCGCCTGAGATCTCTCAGAACGAGACGGTCCTGGCCGACCCGCTGAACAGGGGGAGGATGGTCGAGTACGGGGGGGCCGTGGTAACGAGGGTCCTCGTCAACCTGTCGACCGCCGAGTACGTCCGGGACCTGGGCGGCGGGAGGTACGAGATCAAGATCGTGGATCCGTTCACCGCCAGGGACCCCAGGAGCTGGATAGACGTCCTGAAGATCTCGTGGGACGAGGGAGTGGAGGTGCTGAACGTCGAGTGGGTCCCCAGCTCCGCCTCCGGCCCTACTGAGCGGGGAGACGGGTACCTCCTCTGGCTCAACTACAACGAGCCTTCCGCCCCGGACGCCTACGTACTGACAGCGCGCCTCCCCGGCCTGATGGTCGCCCCTCCCCCCGGGCTCTCCGTCAGGTTGGAGGCCAGCAGGGTGGGCGACGTCGTCGAGGTCAGGGTGTCCTCCGACCGAGTGAAGTACGCGGTGGTCAGGATAGTCGGCCCCGGCGAGGATCAGGCCAGGGGCGTCTCGCTAGACGTGGGAGGGTGGAGAACCGTCAGGTTCTACGCAGGCGCCCGCGACCTGAGGGCGGAGGTCTACGTCGGCGGCAGGAAGGTCGCCGAGGCGCCCGTCAGCGAGGGCCCCCCCACGGGAGTGGGTGGGGAGAGCCCGAACGCCTCTCAGAGCCCTTTGCCGGCCCTCCTGCTGGTGCTTGGCATCTTGACCTTCCTGGCTGGTCTCAGTCTCGGTGGGAGAGGTCGCAGGGAGAAAGAGGAGGGCCGGTTCGGCTGGCAGGTGGCCTGGGAGACCTGGTAGGCGACTCCCGCCTAAGGCCTCGGGGAGTTGATAAGAGCCTGCCGATCGTCCTCAATGAACTGAAGGAGCGCCGCCAGGGCGAGGGAGTACATCCCCTCCCCGACCTCCGCGATCACGCACTCCGCCAGCTTGGGGACCCACCTCAGCAGGTGCCTCTCCAGCAGGGAGAGCTGGGACCTGATCATGGACTCGACCCTCTCCCTGTCCGCCGATGCGTCGGCCATCTCCTGCTGGTAGGCCAAGACGTACATGAGGCCCAGCTGACCCGGGAGCGAGTCCAGGTCCAAGCTCTCCACTCCAGCGGACCTCGCGAGCTCCGAGAGCGCGAGCTGAGAGTACTCACCCGACTCCACATAGGCGGACTCTCGAGGTCTACACCTCTCGGAGGCGCGTTCTCTCTCCTCCGTCAGTCTCGACACGGATGGTTGATCAACGACGAGCCTCGTGACCAGCTCCCTCAGGGGGCCCGTCCTGTAGCCCATCGACTCGAGCGCCCCCATCGAGCGACCAAGGGACTCCACCACCCAAGAGACGTCCCGGTCGGGCTCCTCCCTCAGATCGCCGACAAGAGCCGACAGGGCAGCGTAAACCTCGGCCCTGGCCGCCGAGAGACCCGGGGGCCAGGCCGCCCTCCCTGAACCCATCCCGGATGCCGGTCGGCGAGACGTTAAAACCGGGCGGCGGAGCCAAGCCCCGGTGGTCCCTTGGTCCTCGGTCTGGTCGATCTAGCCGCGGCCCTAAGCGAGCTGGTGAACTCCTCGCCAGACCTCACCTCGGGTCTCGTCAGGGAGGAGGGGGACGGGGAGTTCCTGGTCGCGTTCGACGTCAGGTGGTCCGCTCTAGAGGACCCGGAAGGTGAGCTCAAGGAGTTCGAGGCGGCGTACTCAGGCTACCGGGTCGTGGGCAGGGGGACCGAGGGCAGAGAGGACGCCTGGATAATCGTCAGGTCAGACTTCGGCGAGCTTGAAGACCTACTGGAGAGGATCAGCGAGCGAGGGGACGTAGTCGGGGTCCTTTCGGTGAGGGGGAACTCCGCGGAGGTCGTCGTCTACCCGCAGCGGGCGGCCAGCGCCGCCGCCGTGGGGCTCGCCGGGGAGCTGGTCGAGGCTCTGCTCGAGAGGCTGGGCTGGCCCGACGGGGTCTTCTACAGCCTGATAGGATACGAGGTCATCTCTGGCGGGCTGAGGCTCCACGCTTCCCTGGCGGTCGACGAGTGTCCCTCCTGGGTGATCCACGAGCACGGGGAGGACCACGCGCACGGGCGAGAGCGCGGGGCGCGTGATGGACAAGCCGACTACGGGGGACGGGGCGACGAGCCGGGCTCAGGTGTCGGGGGCGTCCTGCTCCCTGGGGGGTGGCCCGATTGATGGATCTGTCCCACCTCGTCGGGGTCCTCAGGAGGCTATCGGAGGATCCCAGCGTGGTCTCGGCAACCTTAGATCTCGGCCTTCGGAGGATAACCGTCGAGGTCAGGCTTCCAGACCTGGCTCCACTCCTCGAGTCGGCGGCCGAGGAGTACAGAGCCGTGGGGTGGCGGGTTGACTTCGATCTCAGCGGAGACTCGCCTACCGTCGTCGTCAGGGCTCCCCGGAGAGAGGTCGGTCGGGTCCTCTCCCTGGCCAGGGGTAGGGGCGACTCGATTCTGGAGGTTAGAGTCCCCTCCGGCGGCTCCCGGGACGTCGAGGTGAGGATTGAGGCGTCGGGGGCCACAGTCGGCGAGGTGGCCGCGGTCGAGGCCAGGGAGGCGCTGAGAAGGGCCGGTCTCCCCGGCGCCGACGGCATGCCCGCCGAGCTTGAGACTGTCACGAGGGACGCGAGCGTCCCCGTGTTCCTGCCAACGGGAACCGGCAGCACCCGCGGCCTCGTCGCCTCCGTCTCGGTGTGCCTCCCGCCGAGGATCGGAGAGTCCTAGGGGGCGCTACCTCCTCCCCAGCCTGCTGGCGAGCCTCTTGGCGACCGCCAGGGGAACCCTGGTCCACACCCACCTCCAGAACTCCCGGAACTCCAGCTCCCCGACGTTGGCGAGGGTGTACCTCCTCGCTATCTCCGGGTCCGACGCCATGTAGTCGTAGAACCTCTTCATCCTCGGCAGGACCACGTTGGCCGCCTTGGCCCTGAGCTCCAAGTCCTGAAGCAGCGGCCCCAGTAGTCTCTCGTAGAGGCCGGGATCTCCGCTGAGAATGGCCTGGGACGCGGCCCGAGCGCTCACCAGCGCCTGGTATATGCCCTCTCCGGTGAGGGGGTCGGCGAGGCCCGCGGCGTCGCCCACCAGGAGCACCCTCCCGGACGCGAGCCGCCTGCTCCGGCCAATGGGTATGACGCCGTACTCCACCGGCGTGTCCAACCTGAGGCCCAGCGACCTCACGTACCTCTCCAGGTGACCCTTCAAGTTCTCCATGAGGGGGAGCATTCCCCCAACGCCCACGGTCACCCTCCCGGAGAGGGGGAAGGCCCAGCCGTACCCCCCGCGAGGGACGGCGTCCATCTGGAACAGGGCCACGTCGTATCCTCCCGAGGGCCTCGACTCGACCGCCGCGATGAGTTCTCCCGGCGGATAGCCGGACCTCAGCCCGACCCACCTCCCGACCGAACCGGCCACGCCGTCGGCGCCGATCACCCAGTCCGCCGAGTAGGCGTTCCGGCGCGTCCTCACCACCAGCCCCTCCCCCCCGGTGGACACCCCGATCGCCGGCTCCCCATCCAGGAACTCCGCACCCTCCGCTTCGGCCCAGTGGACCAGCGAGGCATCGAAGTCGGCCCTGTCGACCGTGGCGATCACCCAGGGGTTGTGGAACACCTCCACGGAGCGGCCCCACCCCCGAACCAGGACCCTGTCCAAGAGCCTCTGGATCGGGAGCTCCGACTGGTGGAAGCCGAACTCCTCCAGCAGCCTCACGGTCTTCAGAGTCAGGCCGCCCCCGCACGGCTTGTCTCTTGGGAACCTGCGCATCTCGAGGAGGAGCACCTTCAGGCCCGACCTTGCCAGCAGGGCCGCCGAGGCGCTGCCGGCGGGACCCGCGCCGACCACGGCGACGTCGAATCGTCTCGTGGGCGCTCAACCCCCCCAATCACTTCGTTACAACCGCGTCACGGGCCGAACTTCTCCAGGACCTCCTCGAGCCGCGCCCTGATCTCGGCCTGGACCTCCTCGACGCCCCTCTCCCTGCCGCCTTCTACCTCGTCGACCTCGATGACCGTGACCCCCTCCGCCCTGAGGTCGTCCAGGAGCCTCCTGAAGTTACGATAGGTCTCCATTAGGTCGGCCCTGTTCTCGTAGATCTGCCACGTCCACCTGGACCTCCTTATCCGCGAGGCCGAGACGTCCGGGGGAACGTCCAGGTAGACCACCACGTCAGGGAGCGGGGCGTACCTGTTCACCTCCCTCACCCAGTCGAGATCCACGCTCAGGGAGAGGGTACCAACGTCCCTTCCGCCCTGGTAGGCCATGGAGGAGATCACGTACCTGTCCGAGATGACCACGTAACCCTCCTTGAGGGCCGAAAGGATTCCCCTGTGCCTGGGTCCCGGGCCGTAGGGATCCTCGTAGAGGTGGTAGAGCCTGTCCGCCGCGAAGAGGAGGGCCATCACGTGGGGGTAGGGGGTTATGTTTACCTGCCTGCTCATTATACCCCTTAGGAGGAAGCCTATCATCGACTCGGTGGGCTCCTTCGTGAGGAATACCTTCTCTAAGCCCTTCTCCTCAATCAACCACTTCTCAACGAGTCTGGAGTGGGTGGTCAGCCCGGCGCCGTCTATCCCCTCAAAGGCTATGAAGAGACCCTTCCAATCCCCCATCGACGCACCTCCCGTCGCCGGGTCCCGCCCCATTAATGAATTTCTCTCGGACCCGGCGACCTCGAATCTGAGGAGCTGCGATCTTGATGGGGATCGGGCCAATGCTGGCACGGCCTTGAGCTGACAGCCCGCGTCCTACGCCAGCTAGGCGGAAGCCCCTTTCGTCGGGCCACTAGGATCACATGGTTTGAATTTTTAACAAAAAGCCGGACCAGCTCGCTGAATGGGTTAAGTTTTAGAGTGGACGAGAATGGGTCCGGCAGCCTCCAAAGGAGGTGCACCTAATGAGAAGGAGGAGCGGAATATCCAGGGCCGCGGTAGGCGCCCTGATCGTTGTGGTGCTGCTGATCTTGGTCGGCGCCTACCTGGCCATGAGGCCTAGCCCCGCCCCAACGACGGCTCCGCCCGCGACGACGACCGGGGCGCCCCCGACATCCCCCCCAGCGCCCAAGTACGCCGACACCATCATCATCGGGGTGACTGACAAGGTCTCGGACCTCGACCCCGCGATGGCTTACGACTTCTACACGTGGGAGGTCTTCAACAACATAGGGGAGGGGCCGTTCAAGTACAAGCCCGGGACGACCGAGCTCATCCCCGGGATAATAGAGAGCTACGAGGTGCAGGAGGGAGGGAAGGTCTACATCCTCCACCTCAGGCAGAACCTGAAGTTCGCGGACGGGACCCCCTGCACCGCCCAGACCCTGAAGTGGTCCATAGACAGGGTAGCGAGGATCCAGGGAGACCCAGCGTGGTTCGTGCTGGACTTCGTAAACTACACCGAGGTAGTCGACGACTACACGCTCAAGATAGTGCTCCAGCAGCCCGTCGCCTTCTTCCCGGCCGTCCTGGCCGTGCCGACCTACTTCCCGATCCCGCCTGACAAGTATCCGGCCGATCAGGTGTCCTCCGACAATACCGCCGGAAGCGTCGGGCCCTACAAAATCGTCAAGTGGGTGAGGGATCAGGAACTCGTCCTGGAGGCGAATCCCTACTACTACGGTGAGCCGCCGAAGACGAAGAGGATCATAGTCAGGTTCTACAAGGACGCGACATCCCTGAGGATGGCCCTAGAGGCAGGGGAAATCGACATAGCCTGGAGGACGCTGAATCCCACCGACATTAAGGACCTCAGGAGCAAGCCGGGAATCAAGATCTACGAGAATCCGGGCTCCTTCATCAGGTACATCGTCATAAATACGAACATCCCGCCCTTCGACAACAAGCTCGTGAGGCAGGCCCTGGCGGCCGCCCTGAACAGGCAGGCGATCTGCGACACCGTGTTCATGGGGACCACCGAGCCCCTCTACAGCCTGGTGCCGAACGGCATGTGGAGTCACGTCGACGCTTTCAAGGAGAAGTACGGAGACCACAACATAGAACTCGCCAGGCAGCTCCTGCAGCAGGCCGGATACTCCGAGGAGAACAAGCTGGTCGTTGACCTCTGGTACACCACGACGCACTACGGCGACACCGAGGCGGACGTGGCGGCGCTGATCAAGGCGGCCTGGGAGGAGACCGGAATGATTCAGGTGAACGTCCACAGCGCCGAGTGGTCCACCTACCTCGACCTCACCAGGCAGGGCCAGCTACCCGTGACGCTGTACGGGTGGTACCCGGACTACATAGACCCCGACAACTTCCTGTACCCGTTCCTGCACACCGGGTCGAACCGCTGGCTTGGCGAGCCCTACAGCAACCCTGACCTAGACGCCCTGCTTGAGCAGGCGCAGGTGGAGCTGGACCAGAACGTCAGGGCTCAGCTATATCAGCAGATCCAGCAAATACTCGCAGAGGACGCCCCAATCATACCCATCTTCCAAGGTAAGCTCGTCCTGGCCGCCAAGGATAACGTCCAGGGCATAGTACTGGATCCCGTCATGCTGCTTAGGTACTATCTGCTCGTGAAGCTGGCGGAGGGCTGAACCCTCCTCCCCGCCCCCTCCTTTTTCCCAAGGCATGGGCGCGGCTGCTTTTTAGGTAGAGTTCTGGGCCGGGGTGTGGTGGTCCGTTGGCCTCGCTGAGGGCTTA
Source organism: Thermoproteota archaeon (assembly GCA_027491415.1). GTDB lineage: Archaea > Korarchaeota > Korarchaeia > Korarchaeales > Korarchaeaceae > DRBY01. The sequence continues at coordinate 6,686 of JAOZFH010000002.1, forward strand.
CGTCCTGACGAGGATCCTCTTGACGATTCCCATGATCTTCATCCTACTGACCGTGGTGTTTCTCGTGATGAGGGTTCTTCCAGGAAACCCAGTGATAGCGATGGTCGGCATGAAGGCTTCAGAGGAACAGATCAGGCAGCTGATGCACCAGTTGGGGCTGGACAAGCCCCTCTGGAGGCAGTACCTCGACTACCTCTCCAAGGTGCTACGGGGGGACCTGGGCAACTCTATGATTTGGGGCAGGAGGCCCGTCATCGACGAGATCATGGATCACTTCCCGGCCACCATCGAGCTGACCATATCCGGCTTCGCCGTGAGCGTCCTACTGGGGATAGTCACGGGGACCGCGGCCGGCCTCAGGAGGGGAACCGGATTGGACCTGGCCATGAGGGTCTACAGCATCGTGGTCTACGCCCTCTTCATACCGTGGCTGGGCATGATGCTCCAGTACGTATTTGGTGTCAAGCTGGGCTGGTTTCCCGTGGGCGGGAGGATAGGGCCCATGATGGAGCCCGAGCACGTGACGGGCCTCTACGTGCTCGACTCCATACTCACCCTGAACTGGGGCAGCCTGGCCAGCGCCCTGAGGTACCTGACGCTCCCGTCTCTGACCCTTGGCGTGGTGCTCTCGGGGGTGTACACCAGGCTGGTCAGGACGAGCCTCAGCGAGGTCTTGGAGCAGGACTTCATCCGGGCCGCCAGGTCCAGGGGGGTGTCGGAGCGGGTCGTCCTCTTCAGGCACGCCCTGAAGAACGCCTTCATACCCATCCTGACCATGATGGGCCTCCAGTTCGCCCTCCTGCTCGCAGGCGCGGTGCTGACGGAGACGACCTTCTCGTGGCCGGGCATGGGAACCTTCCTCATGGAGAGGATAATCTACAGGGACTTCACGACGGTGCAGGGGACTATAGTGTTCTACGCCCTCTTCGTGGCCCTGGTGAGCCTATTGGTCGACCTGATCTACGCGTACATCGACCCGAGGATAAGGTACTGAGGGGGTGGCGATGTCCGGGGTCTTCGGGCGGCTCGCCGGGGGTAAGCTGGCGACCCTGGGGAGGGCCAGGGGGATAGAGAGGTTCATGCTCGGGGTAGGGCTCGCAATCGTACTGCTGGTTATAGGGATGGCCGCGTTCGCCGACGTCCTGTCGCCATATGACCCCATAGAGATAGCCGACAGGCCGATCCTGCCGCCCTCCAGAGGGCACCCACTGGGGACCGACTCACTCGGGAGAGACGTATTCAGCCGGGTGCTCCACGGGTCCAGGACGATGCTCACAGTCGTCTCGCTGTCGACGCTCATCTCGCTCTTCGTCGGCGTGCCGCTGGGTCTCCTCTCGGGGTACAGGGGAGGGGTGTTGGACAGGGCCCTCTCGCTGGTCATGGACAGCATATACGCATTCCCGGGACTCATACTGGCGATAGCCGTCGCTGCCATGCTAGGGCCCGGAGTCTACAACACGGCCATATCGATAGCGGTGGTCTACATGCCGACGTACTTTAGAATGGTCAGGGGAGAGGTCCTGAGCCTCAAGGAGAGGACCTTCGTCGAGGCGGCCAGGGCGCTGGGGGCCAGGGACCGGACGATCCTGAGGAGGTACCTCCTCCCCAACGTCCTGCCCACCATACTCGTGGTCTTCTCCCTCAACGTGGCCGACGCGGTCCTCACCGAGGCCGGCCTGAGCTTCCTGGGTTTGAGCGTCCCGTCTCCAACCCCCGACTGGGGGTTCGACATGAGGAACGGGCAGAGGTACTTCCTCTCGGGATACTGGTGGCTCGTCACCTTTCCCGGCCTCATGATAATCCTGCTCTGCGTGGGATTCAGTCTGCTCGGCGAGGGACTGGACGCCATCCTGAACCCGCGGGAGGCGTGACCGATGGGGGGCGAACTCCTGAGGATAGAGGACCTCAAGGTTCACTACTTCACCTCGGGAGGGGTGGTGAGGGCCGTCGACGGGGTCGACCTGGAGGTGGGGCGAGGGGAGCTGGTCGGCCTCGTTGGGGAGTCCGGGAGCGGCAAGAGCACCCTCGGCCTGGCCATCCCTAGGCTGATCCCTCCCCCGGGGAGGATCGTGGGGGGCAGTATAGTGTTCGACGGCCTCGACCTCACCGAACTCAGCGAGGAGGGGATGCGCGATATCAGGGGGAGGAGGATAGGGATGGTCTTCCAGGACCCCATGACCTCCCTCGACCCCCTCATGAAGGTGGGGGACCAGATAGCCGAGACCATCCTGGCCCACGAGGACGTCTCCAAGTCAGAGGCGAGGGCGAGGGCCGAGGAACTCCTCGAGGCGGTGGGCATACCCCGCGACAGGTACGACGACTACCCCCACCAGTTCAGCGGCGGAATGAGGCAGAGGGTCATGATCGCGTCGGCAATAGCGCTCAAGCCGGACCTCCTCATAGCCGACGAGCCCACCACGGCGCTGGACGTCATAGTCCAGGCTCAGATCCTGCACCTCTTCAGGGAGCTCCAGAGGAGCATGGGGATGAGCGTGATACTCATCACGCACGACATGGCGCTTGAGATGCAGGTGGCCGACAGGATAGCCGTCATGTACGGCGGGTGGATCGTGGAGTACTCTCCCGCGGCTGCGATGGCGAGAAACCCGCTAAATCCCTACACGGCCGAACTCCTGAAGGCCATACCGAATATCGAGCTGGAGGATCAGAGGCTGGTCTCGATACCGGGCTCTCCGCCCGACCTGAGGGCCCCGCCCCCGGGGTGCAGGTTCCACCCCAGGTGCCGCAGGAGGTTCGAGCCCTGCGCCACTGAGGAGCCCCCGCTAGTCGAGGTCGACGGGAGATTAGTGAAGTGCCACCTCTACGCTTCGGGAGGGCCGGACTCGGCTGGAGGATCGGAGAGAGGTGAGGGGGAGAGGGAGAATGGGCGAGGATGAGGAGCTGGTCAGGGTCGAGGGGCTGAAGAAGTACTTCCCCGTCGAGAGGGGGTTCGTGGAGAGGCTCCTGACCCGTCGGAGGAGGTTCGTCAGGGCCGTCGACGGGGTGACGTTCGGCATAAGGAGGGGGGAGGTCCTCTCCCTCGTAGGGGAGACCGGGAGCGGTAAGAGCACGACGGGGAAGCTCATCCTCAGGCTGATAGACCCGACGGAGGGGAGGATCTACTTCGACGGGGAGGACATCACCGACCTAAGGGGGGAGGAGCTGAGGAGGCTCAGGAGGAGGATGCAGATAATCTACCAAGATCCCTACGCCTCTCTCAACCCTAGGATGAGGGTAGGCGATGCCATAGCCCACCCGCTCGAGATCCACGGCATGGCCGACAGAGAGGAGAGGAGGGAGGCTGTCCTGGAGATGCTGGAGAGGGTGGGCCTCGTGCCGGCCGAAGAGTTCTACGACAGGTTCCCGGCCCAGCTCTCAGGGGGACAGCGGCAGAGGGTGGCGATAGCCAGGGCGGTCATAACCAGGCCCGAGTTCATAGTGGCGGACGAGCCCGTCTCGTCCATAGACGTCTCGCTCAGGGCGTCGATACTTGAGCTCATGATGGACCTCAAGGAAGAGTTCGGCCTCTCCTACCTGTTCATCACCCACGACCTCGCCGTCGCCAAGTACATCTCCAGCAGGATAGCCGTCATGTACCTGGGCAAGGTTGTGGAGGTGGGCCCGGTGGAGGAGGTGTTCAGGAATCCGGCTCACCCCTACACCAGAGCCCTGCTGGCGGCCGTGCCGGTGCCGGATCCCGCGAGGGGGCTGGCCCCCGTTGAACTCAAGGGGGAGATTCCCTCCGCCATCGACATCCCACCCGGGTGCCGGTTCCACCCCAGGTGCCCCGAGGCGAGCGACGTGTGCGGGGAGCGCGAGCCGGAGATGGTCGAGGTCGGGCCGGACCACTTCGTCGCTTGCCACCTGTACTCCTGACTCAACTGGGTGCCCGTTCGACTTCATGGGGTCATAACCGGAACAGAGCCAAATCTCCCCAAGTCCACCCAGTCGCCGGGTCTTGCGTCGGCCAGGATCAGTCTCAACCCCAAGGGCCTCCCTTTGATGGCCGCAGCCGCGAGGACATCCATCATCAGCTTAGCCAAGGTAGGGGGGTTGAAGAGCGGAAGCGCCACCATGTCAACTCCGGCCACGCACACCGTTGACAGGCCGACTAGATCCCTCAGTCTGAGTTTGCCACGCGAGGCAAGCTCCTTAAGTCGGTCGTCCTCGGCAACGGGCAGCATGACCTCCGAGAAGCCAACCGTCGGTGCGTAGTCTCTCAGAGAGGAGAGAATGGCGTTCAGTCGCCAGATCGCCCAGTAGGTGCCTGGCCCGCCGAACTCCTCTTCCGTGAGGGACTCTATCAGGGCCGCGACGGACTCCTCCATCCACGGCGACACGGACGGGTCTACGCCGAGGAACTCTATGCCAGAGGACATGGCTATTCTCCTGCCAGCCTCCGTGGCCCAATTCACGATTTCGATAATCCTCTGTTTCAGTTGCCTCCAGGATCCGGTCTGCGCGGCCACCCTGAGATCTCCCGCGTAGAGCAGGCTGAGGGAAATGCCCTCCCTCTCTGAAGCTGTGGACGGGAAGTAGGGCGTCTCGACGAGTCCCCCCAGCCCAAAGGCAATCCTCGTGAGGGCTTCGGGTCCATGGTCTTCGAACACGGAGTGTAGAAGCCTGGCGAGCTTAGTCGCGAACTCGGGTCGCGGTCGCCTGACCTCGATCCCCACGAAGATCGCGTCGGAGACGGAAAGGAGAGCCGGCGCCCCGCCAGCCTGATCCAAGCTTAGGGGGATGGAGAGGTACTCCGCACCTGCTTCAGTCGCGCGGTCGTAGACCTCGGCGACGAGGTCCGGGCTCCGCGCCCAAGGCCCCCTGGGGAGGACGATCCTCTTGGTCCAGGCCAGGTCGCCCGAGGCCGAAAAGGCGGGCTCGGATTTGGCTAGGATGAGGTCCGAGATAGTGTCGATTTTCTCAGGATCGACGGGCGGTGCGTGGAAGGCGAGAGCCCTGATCCTCAAGGCTCAACACCTCGTCATGGGCCCGCCGGATCACGAAAAATCTCTGCTGCGTGCGTCCAGAACGCGCATGGTCTCGCGTGCCCCCTGGTGGGAACCGGGTCGATAGAGATGTGGCCGAGACGCCCAATGCCTCTTCCCAGGGACGATCAACCTCGCGCTCGAAGAGAGGAACTTAGTGGTCGTGAAGTCCCGCAGCGATCCCGCCTTGGTTCGGCTCAGAGCTGCGCGGTTGCGGGAGGTCTGAGTCAGGGAGATCTATGCGCGTCGACAAGGCGGCTGCTTGATTTTTTGGGCCCTCCCTCGCACGACGGTTTGCCCCTCGCGCTTCTCTGAGTGCACCGATATATCCGCCGAATTCTTGGATCAAGAATTGCCCGCCGCGTATGAAGGAACAGACGCGTTCTGCGAGGAGAGGTGCGGATATATCGGTGAACCCAATAGGAGGAGATCTGCGACTCTTTGGAGGCACAGACGGCGGGGAACTTGAGTCTTCTGGAAGGAGTGTCAGAATTACGGGTGGGGCGCGCTGGCAAGACTGTAAAAGGCGAACTTCTGCCGGAGGGTACATACTACCCTGTCAGATGAGGAAAGCTCTCCTAGCCTGGCGTGCCCGCCCCAGGCCTCACCGATTGGTGTGGCGAATCGGCGTGTCCCGCAGACGCAGGGAACATCCCAGAGAGTGGAGCTAGAGGTAAGAGATAACTTGGGAAGCCCTCGAGGGCCCTCGAGGCCCCCTTTTGGCACAGGGCCATTCTCATCCGTCATAAGGGGTCCCCCAAGGGGCCGAAGTTGGGGACTACCTTGACCATAGAGGAGAGCTACGGGGGACCAAGACCGGCCGCTGCGGTCACGCTCTTCCTATTTAATCAGGGGTGCCACAACTCCCCCGAGGTGATCGAGAGTTCGGGTTAAGGTAATGCCCGAGAGCTTTCCGGCAGGCCGTAGGATAATACTCCTCTCGGCTCAGGATGCCAGGGAGGCAGGCCTGAGACCGTACGACAGGGTTAGAGTTAGCCTGGACAGCAAGAGCGCGACTGCCCTGCTCTCCGTGGTCGAGGGGATGATCCCACCCGGAGAGGCCGTACTATCGCTGGAACTCAGGGGGGCCCTCGAGGTTCAGTCTGGAGAAGAGGTCACTCTCAGCCTAGCTGGCAGGCCCAAATCCTTCGACGCCATACGGAAGAAGATGCGGGGGGAGGAGCTGACCCCCGAGGAGATAAGGGCCATAGTGTTTGACGCGGCGAACTACGAGATAGGCGAGCTGGAGATAGCCGCCTTCCTGCTGGCTCAGGAGTTCAAGGGAATGAACATGAACGAGATAGTGGCCCTCACGAAGGCCATGGTGGAGGCGGGCTCCACGGTGGACTTCGGAAGGCCCGTCTACGAGAAGCACTCCATAGGCGGCGTGCCCGGGAACAAGGTCAGCCTCCTAATAGTCCCGATAGCTGCGTCGCTGGGAGTCTTCATCCCCAAGACCAGCAGCAGGGCGATAACCAGCCCGGCTGGCACCGCTGACACGATGGAGGTCTTAGCCCCGGTGGAGTTCGACCTTGAGGAGTACAAGGAGGTGGCCCTCAAGGCAGGAGGGTGCATAGTCTGGGGTGGAAAGCTCGACCTGGCGCCGGTTGACGACATATTCATCAGGATAGAGCACCCCCTCGGCATAGACCCGAGGAGTCAGATGCTCGCCAGCATATTCTCCAAGAAGCTGGCCGTCGGCATACAGGGGCTCGTCATGGACATACCAACGGGGAAGGGGGCCAAGGTTGAGGATCTGAAGGATGCGGAGGCCCTCGCGAGCCAGTTCATCGAGCTGGGCAGGAGGTTTGACGTCAGAGTTCAGTGCGGCATAACCTACGGGGGACAGCCCGTGGGCCACGCCGTCGGCCCCGCGCTGGAGGCCAGAGAGGCCCTCGAGGCCCTCATGGGCGGGGGGCCGGCCAGCCTGATAGAGAAGTCGACTAGCCTGGCCGGCCTGCTGCTGGAGCTCTCCGGCGTGACTACCAAGGGGGCCGGCCAGGATGCCGCGAAGGAGGCCCTAAGGACGGGAAGGGCGCTTGATAAGATGAGGGAGATAATCGAGGCCCAGGGCGGGGATCCCAAGGTCGAGCCCGGGGACATCCCCGTCGGGGAGTACAGGGTGGAGCTTAGGGCGCCAGCCGACGGCTACGTTACCGACGTGGACAACGCGTCGATCGCGACGATAGCCAGGCTCGCCGGAGCCCCAAGCGAGAAGGGCGCCGGCGTGCTCCTCCACGCCAAGCAGGGGTACAAGGTGAAGAAGGGGGATGTGCTCCTCGAGATCTTTGCCGAGAGGGAGTCTAAGCTTACAGAAGCCTATGAGGCTGCCGTGAGGTTGAGGCCAGTAACCGTCGAGGGCATGCTCCTCCGGAGGGTCCCGGAGTACCTGTGATTTACCGCGCGCGAGACTTGGAGGGGCCTCTAGGCCGCGTCGAGTACGCCAGCATGGGCGGGCGCTACTTCGCGGCCAGGCTGGCGGTGACGGAGGCCCGAGAGAGAGGGCAAGCGAGGGTCCTCGTCCTCGGGGAGATCCACCGTGATCAGCTCACGCCCCTAAGGGGTCTGGCTTGTGAGGGAGGGCTTGAGGTCCACCCTGCGCGAGAGGCCCCGCGAGGTTCTACAGCCTCGAGGAGGCAGGTCGGCACCTCGACCTCCCGCTCCGCTTCTGGGTCTGGGTCTCCGAGACCCTCGGGGGAATGTAGGCAGGGGACCCTATCCAAGTACCTGTGAGCCCGGCCTACTGTCCCAGCTGCCTCGCTATGTCCTCCAGGGCCCTGAGCCTGTCCACGATGTTAGGGTGTGTGGAGAATATCCCGAGGATCCTCTCCGACACCGTAAGCTTCTTCTCCATCAGCGCCCTCCTTAGCTCAGCCGGATCCACTGGGGGGAGCATCGGGTCGGATATGAAGAGCGGGCGTGCCTGGGCAGCCCGGATCCCCAAGCTGGGATTAGAGCGGGCCGCTATCTTCACCAGCGCGTGTTGGAGCCTCCTGGCGCCCCCGGGAATCACCGTCGCGGCGTGTGCGTCGGCGTAGTACTCCCTAAGCCTGCTCAGCCTGAGCGACACGAGCCAGAGCACGGTGGCCAGGGCGATCGCCAGGCCTCCGGCGAGGACCAGCTGCCCCCTGTCGTCCCTGTCCCCCAGGTAGGAAGAGTAGTATAGCGACCTGCCGATGTGGTAGAAGATCGCTGGCAGGGTCGAGGCGAGCATCATCACCTGCATGTCGCCGTGGGCGACGTGCCCGACCTCGTGAGCAAGGACGGCCTCGACCTCCTCGGGGGAGAGGGTCGAGAGGAGCCCCTCCGTCACGGCCACCCTGTAGCCGGAGATGGGTGTCCCGTAGGCGAACGCGTTCGGCACGTTGAGCGGAACCAGGACGAGCTTCGGCTTCCTGACTCCGCTCTCCGCCGAGATCCTCTCCAGCGCCTCGTGGAGCCACGGGGCCTCCGAGGGCTTGAGCTCCCTGGCCCTGTACATGAGCTCGATCAGCGACGGCGAGGTGAGCCACATGAGGAAGTTGAAGGCGACGGCCAGGGCGACGGCGGCGAGGGGGTTGACGAACCTCGTGAGCGCCGCGAAGGCCAGCGTCGCCAGCCCTATCAGCAGAGCAAGCGTCCCGAACATCTCGAAGCGGAGCCTGCCCAAGTTCGCTATTCTGGTGGACATACTCGTGGTTGAGGGGTGGGAGGGGGTAAAAAAGTTGGGGGGCTCACGGGAGCTCGCCCACTATTGGGAGGCTCCCTATCTGGTCGACCAGCTTGCCCCCCATCCTCACCTCCAGCTTGACCGCGGACCTGAGGGGTCCCTGGAACGTGAGGGTCACCACCGCCACCCGAGACGGAGGAACGTTCACCTCTAGGGTGGTGCTGTTCAGGTACCTCCCGCCCATGATCGGGACGCCGGCGGTTATCGTCAGGTTCGCCCAGTCCTGCCCGAAGTTGGCCACGGTCACCACCACGGTCGCCACTCTGGTGGAGGATTGCCAGATCACGCCGACCCTATTCCTGACGAGGACGGGCATGGGGATGCTCTCAAGCTTCGGGAAGAGGAAGATCGGGTGCTCGTAGTCGAGGTATTCTGGAAGGAGGGGTTCCCCGAGCAGCAGGCCCGGCTGAGTGGCGTCGATGTAGTAGTACGTGGTCCCGTTGATGTCCCATCTGAGACCCTGCCCCCTGTCAAGCGCGACGGCGACGCCCATGTGTCCCGCGGGGAATCCCGGCTTTCCCCAGACGATGACGAGGGCGACATCGTACCCCATCTCCATGTACAGCGTCGCCAGGAGGATGGCGTGATCCTCGCAGTCGCCCCCGTAGTCCATCAGAGTCTCTATGGGGAACCTGGGGTACTCGCCCGACGCCATTATCACGTCCTTCTCCAGGTTGTAGGGTATGTGCTGGACGAAGGCTGCGAGGAATTCGAGGGTCTGAATCCCGTTGTATCCCTGGGACCTCGCCATGGAGAGGAGCTTGTTCAGGAGGCTCCTTATGTAGGGCCGGGAGAGGGGGTCAGACGCCAGGACGGCCCAGTCCTCGTAGGGTATCTGATGCTCTGAGGAGACGTAGTACAGGTAGAGGTCCTTTGGGACGGTGAGTCCCATGGAGAACTCCTGGCCTGCGTACGTCCACCTGAACTCCCTGCTGGCCACCTCGGCTGTCTTGTAGCCGAAGGGAGAGACCTCCGATATCCTGCTCGGGTAGAGTATCCAGTCCTGATACCCTCCCTGTTCGAAGAGCATGACTGCCTGGTAGGTCTCGACCCTCGTGTGGCCCGCCAGGACCACGTAGTGCCTTCCGTCCACGTTCCTGATGAAGAAGTTGAAGTAGCCGGACCTCTTCAAGAGCAATTCGCTCTCCAGGTCGGTCAGAATCCGGGACGATATCTCGCCGACTCCCTCGTAGGCCTCCGGACCCCCGAGGACGAATATCGCGGTCGCCAGATCCTCCACCTGATCCAACCCTGAGGCAGAGACGACGACCACCTCTGCGCCCCTGCCGGAGAGGAACTGGGATAGGGCCTCGGCCGCTCTCGCGTCTGCCTCGTTGGAGACGATCACGGCCAGGGGGCCGGGTGTTCCGGCCCCCATGTGCGCCGTTGGCAGGAGGAACAGGAGGGTCAGCGCGAGGACCATCCCCATTCCCACAGGCGCGCGGCTCATCAGGCGGCTACGGGGGTGGGCCGTATTAACGATCGCTCGGCCCGTGCCCGGGGTCGGTAACCTTCTTTTCTGAGCAACCCAGGAGGCGGGGGTATTCCATGTGCAGGATGATCGCCGCCATCTCGCCTTCGGCGATGCCCGTCTACGCGCCGCTCGAACTCGTCGATGCGCTCGGCCGCCTCGCGCTGCGCGGGAAAAGCAGTGACGGCCTGGGGCACCCCCACGGTTGGGGAATCCTCGGGCTCAGGAGGGGTCACGTGGTGGAGTACCACAGGTCTACCGAGCCGGCGTGGAGGGCGAGTCTCGACGAAGCCTTCAGGGCAGACCTCCTGATACTGCACGCCCGAAAGGCGTCCAAGGGAGAGGTCAGGCTGGAGAACACCCATCCGCTGGTCAGACTCGTTGGCGGGAGGTTCTGGGGGCTGGCCCACAACGGAACCATTCACGGGTGGGAGGGCCTACTGGAGGAGGGTGAGAGGGAGGAGATGCTGGGAAGCACCGACACGGAGGCCCTCCTAATTCACCTGTCAAAGGCCGGAGACCTTCAATCGGTGATGGAGAGACTCTCGGAGCTGAAGGATGACGTCGATCGCCTTGGAGTCGAATCGATCACGTGCCTGCTCACGGATGGGTCGTCCCTGCTTGCCTGCCGCGGGGCCTCGAAGAGGCGAGACTACTACACCCTCAGCTGGACCGGGAGGGAGTGGGAGGGCATCGAGTCGCTGGTGTTCTCATCCGAGCCCCTTGAGGGCTGGGGAGCCTGGACTCCCCTGAGGAATTGGTCCGCGCTGCTCGTCAGGCGCGTTGCAGGTGGATTGGAGGTCGACGATGTGGACCTCTGACCCGACCCCGAGGGGCGCCGCGGGTCGGAGGGAGGGCGCTCTGGCTCGGTCACTCTCCGAGAACGGTGACCTTGACGCGCCGCTTCCGGGGACCGTCCAGCTCCACGAGGAGGACGGCCTGCCAGGTCCCGAGGTCGAGGTCCCCCGAGCTGACCGGGAGGGTGATCCCCGGCCGTATCATAGAGGACAGGATGTGGGCGTGCGCGTTCTGCTCCCCAGGCAGGCGGGAGTACTTGGCGTTGTGCCTGTAGTCGCCCTCCACGGGTACGAGCCTGGCGAGGGTCTCCAGGATGTCCTCCCACAGGTCCGGGTCGGGCTCGTTGACCGTCAGCGCGGCGGTGGTGTGCGGGACCCAGGCGCTCGCGAGCCCCTCGGAGATCCCGCTCTCCCTCACGAGCCGGCGGACTTCCCGGGTCACGTCGATGACCTCAAGCCTTCGGGAGGATCTCACGCTGACCTCTCCCCTCCAGAGCCTCAAGCTCAACCCCAGGCGCGCGCCGGTCAGCCATTTTAACGACCGCGGGGGGACATAGTGAGGCGAGGTCGCTTGACCTGCATCGTCGACGTGGTGGGGGGGCTCCCGAGAACCGAGAGGATCTACATCAGGGACTCCTACGCGAGAGAGTGCAGGTCAGAGGTGCTCAGGGTGGTCAGGGACCGGGGCGCAAAGAGGTATCTGGTGCTGGACAGGACCGTCTTCCACCCCCTGGAGGGGGGTCAGCCCAGCGACAGGGGTGAGATAGTCGGGGAGAGGTTCAGTCTCACGGTGAAGAAGGCCCTGTCGTCCGCGGGCGTCGTGGCGCACTACGGCACCATAAGCGGCGAGGACCCACAGCCGGGAGACGCCGTCACCTGCCGACTGGACTGGGAGAGGCGCTACCTCATAATGAGGCTCCACACCGCCGGCCACATCCTAGACGCGGCCGTGAGCGAGGTCTTCGGAGGTCCGGTGAACACCCTCGGCGCTAACCACGGCCCACCGGAGGCCCACGTAGACTACGCCGCGAGGCTCCCCTCGGAGGACGAGCTGGGCCGCATAGAGAGGATCGCGAGCGAGATTGTGTCCGACGACCTGCAGGTGAGGGTCAGGTTCGTCGTCCCGGAGGAGCTGGAGTCTTCCGCCTACAACGCCCCAAACCTCGACAGGCTCCCGGAGGCCCCAGTTTACAGGCTGGTAGAGATCCCCGGGAGGAACTCCATCCCGTGCACGGGGACGCACGTCGCCAGGACCGGCGAGGTCGGGGGAGTCAGGGTGCTCGGGGCCACGCCCCTGCGGGGTGGGTTCAGGCTCTCTTACTGGGTTACCCGGCCCTAGCTGCAGGCCCTTCGACGGACCTCGAGCCGCCAACGATTGCCTGAAGGTCCTCCGCCTACGGACTGTCGCGCCTTAAAGAGAGGGCGGGCCGGACATCAGGCTTTGCCCGGTCGAGGAGTCGTTGAGGTCGTATCGGTGGCGCTGTCTCCCGCCACCATGGGCGCCGTCGCGGCGGTCGCCCTCGCCAGCGGGGGCTGGTCCGAGCTGGCGGTGGCCCCCGCGCTCGGGTTCCTGATGGGCGTGGCCTTCCTAAGCATCCTCCCAATGGCCCCAATCGCGGTCGAAGGCGGCGTTTACGGCCTGATGAGTCAGAGGCTCGAGAGCGAGGAGAAGAGGATCGCGGTTCTAACGTGGTCGGCCCCAGTCTACGCCGGGGGGTCCGTCGCGTTCGTTGCGGTGGGTTGGGACAGCATGGCGTACCTCGCGGCGTGCTACGCCGTAGCCTCTGCCATGCTGGCGGCGATCACGCTGAGGCTCAGGGTCAGCCTCCACGCCGCCGGAGTCTCGCTCCCCGCCGTCGCCCTCGCCCTGACGAGGGGCCTCCCCTGGTCCGCGCTCCTTCTCCTCCTCCCGGTAGTCGCCTGGGCAAGGATCAGGGCGGGCGTCCACACGCCCCGTCAGGTGGCGGTAGGCGCCGTGGCCGGGGGACTCGTCCCGCTGGCCCTATGGCTCCTCCTACTCAGACCTCACCCTTGAGACGTAGGCGCAGGCGAGCAGCACGCCTAGAACGAGCGGGTCAAGTCCCGTCTCAACCGCCACCGTGAGGTACGCCAGCGCGAGCGCGCCGGACGATCCCTCACCCGAGTCCCTTAGGGCTACCCCTACGGCCAGGGCCTCCAGCGGAGCCAAGAGGCCGAAGTCTCCCACGGGTTGGCCCATGATGAAGTAGGTGTACCTGGTGGCTCCCCTGCCGAACAGCCTCGCCACCTCCCGTCGGGGGTCTGTGGAGACCAGCAGGCTCCCGTGGAACAGACCCCAGGGGAGGCTGTTCAGGGCGATAGTCTCGTACACCCAGTAGGTAAAGGAGGCCCTGCTTACCACGCCGAGGGGGTCCGGCTTCCCTGTCATCCCCCTCATCGCGCCCAATGCCGCGCCCCCAACCGCCACCACGGCCGCAAACGTGAGGAGCCTCTTCCAGCTGCCTGAACTCCCGCGCGGGGCCGCCCAAGCCAGGGCAGGGAGGGTCGCGTACGATCGGAACCCCGTAAGGAGCCCCAAGGCTGAGGAGGTTGCCGCCAGCGGGGCGCTACCGGATAGGACAGTGGCAGAGGTAAGGAGGAGCGTGGCCAGTCCAAACACCCGAGAAACGTCTCCCGCTCGACTAGCGCCCTCTTGTATTAGTGGAAGCCCAAAGACGACGGCCCCCGCCGAGTAGACAACTAATCCGGCAGCCAAGGCCAAGAGGGCGTTTGAGGGAGATCGGGTCCTGGCCGACCTGATCCTCTCCTCCAGAGGTCTTCTGACGGCCGCGAAGGCCAAGGTCAGGAGGGTCACGAGCGCAAGGCCCGCGGGGGATCTGCCAAGCGTCCCCAGGGCCAGGAGCGAGATCGCCGCGGCGTAGGTCCAGCCGGGAGGTGAGGGCACCAGCGCGTAGCCGGCGGCCAGCGCGGCCCACCCCGCCAGAGCCAGCAGGAGGGGGAGGGGCTCCAGCGGACGCCCTCTGAGGGCAGCCCCGAGGGAGGCCAGGGCTAGATATCCGAAGAAGAGGAGGGAGAGGAGGGTCAGGGAGTTGGGGCGTATCGATTCCCCCCTCCCGAGCATCCGCCCACCTCTCCCGCCTTTGGCGCCACGGGCCCGGCCTACAGCCTTATGGCCAGGGTCAGCTCGGGGGATGCGTAGACCTTGATCGACTTTCCGACGGGCACCTCCTCGTCCGGGTCGACCTCTATGACGAAGGGCGCGTCCCCGGCCCTGGCCTGGACCCTCAGGGAGTTCCCCAGGAAGGACACGTGGTAGACCTCCACCTCGAACTCGTTCGAGTCCCTTGTCTCTGGGGCCAGCTCGAACGACTCGGGCCTTACCATGACCAAGACTCTGTCACCCACATCTGGATTGGCCTCGGGGTGCGATGGAACTGCCAGAACCTCCTTCTCGATGGCCTCCAGCCTCACTTTCAGCCTCTCCCCATCCTTCGCGACGACCTCCCCGTAGAGGAACGTGCCCTGCCCGATGAACCTCGCCACGAACTCGTTCTTCGGGTGCTTGTAGATCTCCTGCGGGGTACCGATCTGCATGACCCTGCCCTGGTTCATGACCGCGATCCTGTCGGAGATGCTCATGGCCTCCTCCTGGTCGTGGGTGACGTAGAGCGTCGTTATCCCGAGCTCCCTCTGGAGCCTCTTCAGCTCGGCCCTCATCTCTATCCTGAGCTTGGCGTCGAGGTTGCTGAGGGGCTCGTCGAACAGCAGCACCTTCGGGTTGATGACTATGGCCCTCGCCAGCGCGACCCTCTGCTGCTGCCCGCCTGAAAGCTGGTGTGGCGTCCTGTTCTCCATCCCCTCGAGCTTGACGAGCTTGAGGACCTCCATCACCCTCTTCCTGATCTCCTCCTTCTTGTACCCCCTGATCTTGAGTCCGTAGGCGATGTTGTCGAAGACGTTCATGTGGGGCCACAGTGCGTAGTTCTGGAACACCATCCCCGTGTCCCTCTTGTGGGGCGGGACCTCGGTGACCTCCTGATCGTCGAAGTAGACCTTCCCCTCGTCCGGGAGCTCAAGCCCGGCTATGCAGCGGAGGAAGGTGGTCTTGCCGCATCCGCTGGGGCCCAGCAGCGTGAAGAACTCGCCGTGCTGGATCTCGAGGCTGACGTGGTCGACCGCCACGACCTCCCCGAAGCGCTTCGTAAGATCGACGGTCCGTATCTTTACCATGCGATCACCCTCAGACTCCTATCAGGGCCGTCGCCCGCTTCCTCAGCAATAAGTTTGCACCGACTATGAAGACGAACTGCAGGCCCATGAGCATGAAGCCCATCGCCGCGGGCTGGGCCAGGCCGCCGGCCAGGCCGTGGAACAGCATGTCGTACATCTTCCATGTCATGGGGGCGTCCCTGTGGTTCGCGTCTCCCACCACTATCCCGGTGCTGACCTCGGACATGGAGTAGATGAAGGACAGCATCCCGCCGGCGAGGACGTTGAGCGCGATCAGCGGCAGGATTATTGTGAAGAAGGTCCTTGTCCTGCTGGCCCCCACGGTCCACGCGACCTCGTCCAGGGCCTTGTCTGTCTGCTCCAGCCCCGAGAACACCGATCGAACGGTGAACGGGATCTTCCTGACCGTGTATGAGGCTATGAGGAGCGGCGCCCCGCTTATGGTCGGGCTGAGGGGCGTCCCGAGGTACGTGAGGAAGAGGCCCGTCGCCACCGCAATGCCCGGGACCGCTATGGGCAGAGTTACGAGCAGGTCCAGGGCCTCTATGCCGGGCACCCCCTTCTTCCTGGACACCAGGTAGGCCGCGCTCACGCCGAGGATCACCATGAACACCGTGGCTATCCCAGAGTAGACCAGGCTGTTCACTATGCTTCTCCTGGCCTGCTCGTCTGCCAAGACGGCCTTGAAGTTGTTCAGCGTGTAGCTCTCGGGCAGGATCGTGGTACCCCACTCCTTGGAGAACGCGAGGAGCGTCACCCCGATGTGCGGCAGGGTGGCAAAGAAGAGAACGGCGAAGACGAACACGTAGACGAGCACGACGGTCTTGTTGGACAGCCTCCGCCTCCTGGGCCTCCATATCCCTCCCTTGCCGAGCATGGCGTACCGCCTGAGGCTCACGTACCTCCTGACGGCCACGAACACGACCGCCGATATGACCAGGAGTATGAGCGCCAGCGTAGTGGCCTCCTGCGAGATCAGCCCGGCTGGGGTGAATATCCTGTTGAATATCTGGAAGGTAAGGACCTTCTCGGCGACGGTCCCCTTGAACACTATCGGGGTGCCCAGGTCCTCCAGTGCCAGGATAAAGACCAGGAGGGCGCCGGCCTCGACTCCTGGGGTCGCCAGCGGGAGAGTTATCGTCCTGAAGAGGCGGAACCCGCTCGCCCCCATGTTTATTGCCTGCTCCTCGAGCGAGGGATCAAGGCTTATCAGGGCCGTGTAGGCGTTCAGCATGACTATCGGGTAGAATATGAGGGTCTGGACCATTATCACGGCCGGCAGGCCGGTGATCTCTACCTTGAAGGGGATCACCCGCAGGATGTCGTGGAACAGGACGTTGAGCACCCCGTCGGAGACTATCATCCTCTTGAGCCCGATGGCGCCGACGAAGGGGGTGGAGAGGAGCGGTATGAGGGAGATTATCCTGAGGGCCTCGGCCCCGGGAAACTTGTACTTGGCGAAGATGAAGGCCAGCGTGAATCCCAAGACCGTGGAGAGGATTGCCGTCGAGGTGGCGACGACCAGCGAGTTCACCAGGACGCCGAAGTCCCACCCGGTTATGTAGATGATCTTGACGACCTCTCCCGTGGGCCTGGTGTACTCCACGACGTGGTAGAGGCTGCCCCTGACTCCCTCCATGGAGATGAATGGGAAGTCGCTCGTCAGGTGGACCCTCAGGGGGAAGTAGTAGTCGTCAGTCAGTACGAGCTTCAGGGAGTCGAGCGTGAACCCGCCGGAGGTGTAGAACGACCGGACGATGACCATCCCCAGCGGGATCAGCATGAAGGCGGCGAACGCCGCAAGGACTATGAAGAGCTGGCTCCACGAGAAGGGGTCCATCTCCCACTTGAGCCTTCTCAACGACCTCTTCAGCCTCTCCTCCAGCCCCTCGGCCCGAGAACCCATCGCATCACCACCGGCTTGAGTCCAAAAAGGACCGCGTCGTGAGGAATAAAAAGAGGGTGAGGGTGAGTCCGGCTCACGGCTCGGGTATCTGCTCGTAGATCGCCTCGTACCTCTGGAGGGCCGCGTCCCTCCAGACGGCCTGCATCTGGGAGGCGAACGCCGGATCGGTCTTCATGCGCTCGTTGATCTGCTTGGCGAACTCCAGCGTGAAGGTCATCTGCTGCCCTTTCTCCTCCCAGGACAGCGGCTTTCCTAACTCGTGAGCGAACTGCTCGAACTGCTCCTCAGTGATCTTCCCTGCCTCGTAGGCGTCGACCAGCTTCTTCCAGACCCTGACGAGCTCGTCGTGCCTGTCGCACAGCACCGCGTCGAAGTAGTAGGCGACGGAGAAGTACACCTGGCCGGCGAGGCCCTCGTCGAACTCAATCGTCTGGAGGTTGATGGTCTCGTTGAACTTCTCGTAGAGGTCGGTCCTCTGCCTGCCCTCCGGGGTCTGGAACACCTTCGGAGATATCGGGAGCCTGTTCACCTTGGGGTCGAGCCAGATCTTCTGGCCATCGGTGAGCACCCACCTTATGAAGGCCTGTGCGGCCTCCGGGTGCTCGGACGTGGCGCAGAGCGCTATCGGATCGCCGTTGACGATGCTGTTGGGCGGGGTCACGTAGACGAAGTCTGGAGACTTGGTCTGCAGCTCGTAGCCGTAGAAGTCTATCATGATCCCTATGGGAACCTCCCCCGTCTGGACGGCGAACTGGGCCTCCACAGACCCGCCGTAGGGTCTTCCGTTGGCGGCGAGCCTGGTGAGCAGCACCCAGCCGTCCTCCCAGCCGTAGGCCTGCAGGATGATCTGATAGATCCTGGAGTGGGAGGTCGAGGTGGTGGACCTCGCGAAGGATATCGCGGGCATCGGGAGCATCTTGGCGTACACGGGGCTGGCCAGGTCGTCCCACGTCGCGGGCTCGGGCAGCCCCCTCTCGGCGAGCTGCTTCTTGTTGTAGGTGAATCCGAAGGACGAGATGGCGGCCGCGACCCAGGTGACCTGACCGTCGTCGTACCTCTTCATGGCGGACCCGCTTATCGTGTCTGGGATCTCTGAGATCACTTGTAGGAGCTCCGGGTCGGTCATCGGCTGCAGGAGTCCCTTGTCGGCCAGGTCGTTGAAGACGGTGGGGCCCCCGCCCCACGCCACGTCGATCTTCTCCTTCTTGATCACATCCGGCCACAGGGCCGCGTTCGGGCCGTAGAAGCGAATGTCGACTATGTTGTACTGCTTGGCCAGGTCGGACTTGAGGAATTCCTCCTTAGTCAGCAGCCAAATGGTGCTGGCGTGCCTGGTTATCACCTTCAGGGTGATACCCTGCTTGGACGGTCCGGCGGTCGGGGTGGGCCCGGCGCCTCCCCCTCCCCTCGTGAGGAAGAGGGCTGCGCCTATAAGTACGATGACGACCGCCAGGATGGCCACTAAGTACTTGGCTCCCAAGACTCACCACCCCGCAGACGAGGATCAGCTGCACGCCTCCACTATAAAGGCGCCCTTCCGGGTCTCTCTGGGAGGGGCCCTTTCGACCTACCCGCACGCTCGGGAGACCTGAAAAGGAACAGCGAGTAGAAAGAAAATAGGAGGGGGAGGCCCTCACTTCTTCTTGAGGGCCAGCGCGGCGCCGACGATGATCACGATCACCACGACGGCGATCGCTATGTAGGTCATCGGGATGGCCGGGCCGGCGCTCTCCTCGGTGAGTCCCCAGGCGAAGGCGTTCTTGGCGAAGGTGGCTCCCTGGAGCTCGACGCCGTGGTACTCAGGGGTGATGATAACCCTGTCTCCGAGCAGGGACTCTCCGGTGACGATTACCTTGCTGTACTTGTTGCCGACCTTGATCTTCTCGGCGGCGGCCTCGACGAACTGGCCGGTCTCGCCGACCGCGTGCGCCTTCGGGTCGACGCCGTCGTGGCTCACCACGGTGCCGCTGGGCGAGGAGCGGTAGAGCCACGTCACGGTCTCGCCGTTGTCCACCTCACTGAACGGTACGAACTGACCGTTCTTGCATCCGACGACAAAGGTCGGGCCGTGGAACAGGACCTTGGGAGCGCCGGCTGTTATCTGAGCGGCCCAGCCCTGCGTGTTGGCCTCGTAGCTGATGACCCTGTAGCCCGCGCCGGCGTTGGACTCGGGGTCCTCGAGGCTGCCGTACTCAAGCCTCAGGCTGGAGCCGATGGCCTCGAGGATCTTGTTGGGCTCACCGGCCTTGAAGGAGGTGTCCTCGGGGTTCAGGTAGGGCTCAACGTAGTCGGAGTCTGCCCCCACCCACAGGAACTTGCCTCCCTCCTTGAACCAGTTGGCTATGGCCTGAACCTCGGCGGAGGAGAAGCCGCTGTCGTAGTCCTTCATCTTGCCGATGACTAGGGCGTCGACTCCCTCGAGAGCTGCCGGGGTTATCTCGGTAAGTTCCTTCACCTGATAGCCCGCGGAGGTCAGCAGGTCCTTCAGGGCCTGGAGGTTCTTCTGCCCCCACTCGCTGTCTAGGTCCTTGACCCTGCCTGGGGTGAGGTCCAGCGCGACGACCTTCTGATCCTGGGCGGACACGCTGGTGCCGAACCACACACCCACGGAGAGTGCGAAGAGGGCCACCAAAGCCAGAGCAAGCAGCTTCTTCATTGTGCCCTCACTGAGGGGGGTCTGACCAGCGACTGCTATTAATGTTTGGCTGGAGGCATTGCAGGTCCGTAGCTAATTTCCATTAGAAGTAAGGTGCCGGATTGTCTTACGAACCTATTGGGCGTTTCGAATAAAAAAATCTC
The DNA here is from genome assembly GCA_027491415.1 of Thermoproteota archaeon. Lineage (GTDB taxonomy): Archaea > Korarchaeota > Korarchaeia > Korarchaeales > Korarchaeaceae > DRBY01. The sequence goes on from JAOZFH010000002.1 coordinate 26,562, forward strand.
AAAAAGCCGAGGGCTCAGCCGCTGATTTTCGACTCTCGCCTTTTCCAGTTTAGCGCCTCAACTTATAGGCGACAGCCATAGCAGCCGCCGCCAGAATCGCCACGCCGATCATCCAGATCGGGAAGTGAGCCTTCTCTGCCCCTGTCTCGCCCGTCGGTCCGGTGGGCGATTCCCAGCTGATCACCTTCTCCACGGTGGTCGCCCTGCCAGACAGGTCGACGGCCTCCACCCTGAAGCTGGCCTGACCCACCTCCCGGGGCACCTGTGTGGTCGCGAGGAAGGTGTCCTCGTCGAGCCTGAGGAGTTCCACCTCTTGCCAGCTCTGACCGTCGGTTGACACCCGAAGTCTGACGTCTGAGACCCCCGAGACGTCGTCTCTGACCGTCAGGTTGACTCGAATGACCACCGTGCCGCCCACCTTCGGCTCAGCCTGGAACTCGACCGCCGGAGGGCTTGAGTCCTCCTCTGCCCAGACCTTCACCACCTTATCCTGTCCCGGGGGAACGGTCACGGCCACGTACGCCACACTGTAGCCGAGTCTGGAATCCCTGATCACCAGAAGGTCCCCTCCCTCGACATCCACGCTGCCGCTACCGCTTATCCGGGCCACCAGCGTTCCGTTGAGCGGCCACGGAGACCTGTTGATCACCCTGGCCGAGAAGCCCCCGGCGCTCCCGTCGTTGACCTGGTAGTGCTCCACCTCGAACCAGTTCAGCGGGATCGGTTTCTCCACACCTCCGAGCCACCTCAGGCTGCCGTCCGGCTCGATCGTGAAGATCCTGTACCCGGGTACGGCCTTCTCGGCCGCCTTCTCCACCTCTCCGTAGGAGTTGGGATTCGTCACCATCAGTATTGGCTCCGTATAGACGTAGTTCTCGTGCATGTGCCCAGAGAGAGCAGCCGTCACGCCCCGCTCGGCCATCAGCTGGATCACGGTGTCAGAGTCGGCCCCGGACACGGCCTCTAGGTTCCAGGGCGGGTGGTGGAACAGCACTATCTTCACGGTCGCGTTGGTGGCCGACAGGTCCCGATCGAGCCAAGAGATCTGGTCAACGCTCAGTTTGCCCTCAAGTGATCCCGGACCAGTATCCACGCTCACGACGTGTACCTCTGGCCCGATGTCGAGGCTTAGATTGGATGGGGCCAGGTACACGACGAAGGGCGCGCCCTTGATCGAGTGGTCGTGGTTTCCGGGTATCAGGACGATGGGGACGTCGAACGCGGGCATCAGCCTGCGGAGTCCCTGAAATATGACCTCGTGGGGGTTGTTGCACACGTCGCCCGTGTGGATCACGAAGTCCGGCCTGAGGAAGTTGATCAGCCAGATGTCTCTAACGAACTGGGCCGCCTGGTGGAGTTGTCCGGGCCTGTTGTCGTAGTGGGTGTCGGAGATCCAGAAGACCGTGAAGGGAGGGTCGGAGTCCTCCAGCACCGCCACCGAGTTTGGCTCGCGCCTCGCCTCGCCGCCCTCCAGCTCCACGACGAGGTCGTACAGCCCGGGAGGCGCCTCCGGCGGCAAAGCCGCCTCGACCTCGGTCTTTCCGTCGGCGGCCGTGGTCTCCTCGACGGACAGCTCGTACTCCCCAAACTCGTTCTCTATCCTCACGGCGCCGACCGAGACCTCACCGACGAGCTTGATCCTTATCCCGCTCCCCGGAGCGGTGAATGCAGGGAAGCCGATTCTCGGGAACTCGATGCCGGAGAGTGGCGACTCGCCCGATGCGACGACATAAACAGATGCAGCGGATACGGTGAGAGAGAGGAGGAGGGCGGCTGCCCCGCTCCTCCAGCTCACTTGGACCCCCTCCTGAGGGCTAGGAGGGCGGCGACGGCGACCACGACTATGCCAGCTATCCAGAGCACTAGGTTGGAGGCCAGGCCAGCCCCTTCCTCGGGGCCTGGCTGGGGCGTCGGCGCCGGGGTGGTCGTGGCCGGAGCCAGCTTGCTTATCTCGCCAAAGAACTCCGCCTCGTTGCCCGCAGCGTCCGTGGCCGTGATCTTGAAGTAGCGGTACTGGTCTGGCGAAACCCTCCAGACTGGCCAGCCCGTGTCGAACTCCGGCTCCAGCTCGCTCCAGGTGGAGTTGTCCGGCGAGACGTAGACCCTGTACTCAAGCACGCCGAGGCCCTCGTCGGTGATCCTGGGCCAGATCTCCTTGCGACCGTCTTTCGCATCCTTCAGGTCTGCAGATATCTTCGGCGGCGCCCGGTCAGGCTTTAGGTAGATCTTCACGACCCTCTCCTCGCCTGGGGCCAAGGCGACCGTGAGCTCGTAGGCCCCCTTGCCGGAAGCCCCGTAGGCTGCCGAGAGTTCGGCGCCCTCGACCTTGGGGCTGGGGTCGAAGGACGAGAGCACCACGGGCAGCCTCAGGGTCACCTCCTCCTGCCCCCTGTTCCAGACCCGGATGGCCACGGCGTAGGAACTACCGTCGTAGGCCTGGAGGTACTCGGCGCCGAGCTCGGAGACTGAGGGGGAGGAGGGCTGATACCAGAAGCCCCCGTCTGCGGTGAACCTCAGGTGCCTGTAGTGCCCGAAGTCGCCCTCAGGACCCCCGTAGCTGGTTCCGTGATCATGCTGCCCGGCTTCGGTGACCAAGCACAGTACGTCGCCGAACGCACCCTGATCGTCGCTGTGCCAGTGGCCAGTGAGGACGACGGGCGCGTTGGCCATGTGCGCTATGTCGACGACCCTCTGCACCGTCTGGTTATAGTCGAGGGTGCCCTGGAACTTCCCATCTGGACCGTAGAGCCATACCCTTATGTCCTGATCCATGAGAGGATAATGCGTGAGCACGGCCCCGGTACCACCCTTTCCCTCTAGCAGAGACTCGATCAGGTCGAACTGGTATCCGAAGATCTTTCCCGTGTCCGAGTCGATCTGGACGAAGTGAAAGTTAGGCCCCACGTCCACGACCCCGTAGAACGGGCCAAAGTACTTCTCCCAGTAGTACTGCTTCTTCTCCACGGCCGTGTAGTCGTTGTTTCCCTCAACGGCTATCAGGGGGACTCGAAGCCTCACGAGATCCCTGTACGCCTCTCTAAACGGGTCCTCCTCGTCAGGCCTAGCAATCGCGTCTATGACATCTCCGGTGTGGACCACGACGTCGGGCCTCAGGCCGTTTATGGTCGCCACCAGCATCCTGAAGAGCTGCTGATTCCTGTGGTGCTTTGGTATGTCCCTCGTCCCGTAGTGCGTGTCGGTGAACTGGACGACGCGGATCTCCGTGGGATAGGAATCTCCGAAGACGTAGACCGAGTTGGGCTCGGTGAACCTGAGTCCCGACCCCTCTACCGTCAGGTTGTACAGGCCAGGCGGAACATCCTCGGGCACCCTGACGGTCACCCACCACCCGCCCACGCCGTCGTCGAATCCCTGGTCGACCGCGTCTAGGGCGTAGCGCCAATCCTCGGTGAACGCCGACTCCAGGTAGGCGCTCCATGTCACCGAGGACGGGAGATCGTCGGTCCTTGCGATCCAGGCGGTGAGGGCGTCTCCGTAGGCGACGAAGGCTGGAGATGTCAGGCGGGGGTACAATATGTGATTCAGCGGCGTCACGTGGTACTCCGGGAACGGCGGCTGCGGGGCTGACGAGAACTCGGCGGTGGTCGAGGGGGCGACGAACAGGACGAGCAGGGAGACTGACAGCAGGCCTCCAGCCCTGACCCTCAAGGCTCAAACCCAAAAACTTTCCCCCGGCGACAGTCTATAAACGATTGGGGGGTCGGGAGAACTCTGCCGACCGCGACGCCGGGAGCTGACTTGGGGGCTCGTTACAGGCCCAGATAGGCGGTTCTGACGTGATCGTTCTGTAGAAGCTCTTCCCCCGATCCCTCCAGCACTATCCTCCCGGTCTCGATCACGTAACCCCTGTCGGCTACGGAGAGCGCCTGCTGAACATTCTGCTCAACCAGCAGGACGGCAACCCCTTCTTCTCGGATCCGCTCGACGGCACTCAAGACCTCTTGGACTATCTTGGGGGCCAGACCCAGGCTCTGCTCGTCGAGCATCAGCAGCTTGGGGGAGGACATGAGGCCCCTTGCTATGGCCAGCATCTGCTGCTCCCCCCCGCTGAGAGTGCCGGCCAGCTGGTCCCTCCTCTCCTTGAGAATGGGGAACAGTGAGTAGACCATCTCCAGCCTGTCCTTGACGTCCCCCTCGGCCAGGTACGCCCCCATCCTGAGGTTCTCGTACACCGTCATCTTCGGGAAGAGCCTCCTGCCCTCGGGGACCATGCTTATCCCGAGCCTCACTATCTCGTGGGCTGGCCTCCCGGTTATGTCCGCGCCGTCGAAGGTGATCCTGCCGGACATCGGCTTGAGTAGGCCCGATATCGTCCTCAGGGTAGTGGTCTTGCCGGCGCCGTTCGAACCCAGGAGCGCCACTATCTCCCTCTCCTCCACGCGGAGTGAGATCCCCCAGAGCACTTGGACGTCCCCGTATCCGGCCTCCAGGTCGTCAACCGACAACATTCTGGTCACCTAAGTATGCCTCAATGACCCTCGGGTCGCTTGCTATCTCCTTGGGCGTTCCCTCCGCGATCTTCTCCCCGTGGTGGAGCACCGCGACCCTGTCGCTGAAGTTCATGATGGCCTTCATGACGTGCTCTATCATCACTATCGTCAACCCCCTCTCCTCCTTAACCTGCCTGAGCATCCCCAGCTCCCACTCAACCTCGGCAGGCGAGAGTCCGGCCATTACCTCGTCCAGCAGCAGTATTTGGGGGCTGACGGCCAGGGCCCTAGCCAGCTCGAGCCTCTTCCTCTCGACCACCGTCAGGCTGTGTCCCGGCTGGTATCTCTTATCCCTCAGACCGACCATCTCGAGAATCCTGACGGCCTCTTCCTTCAGATCGGAGAGACCCCTCCTAACCCTGCTCGAGACGCGGCCTGAGAAGAGAAGGCCGACTAGCACGTTCTCCAGGACGCTGAGCCCCTCGAAAGGCTTCGTGATCTGGAAGGTCCTGGCCACGCCCAGCCTGCTGAGCAGGTGGGGTCTCTTGCCGGTGACGTCCCTGCCGAATACCAGAACCCGACCCCTGTCGGGAGGGAGGAAGCCCGTCATCACGTTGAACAACGTGGTCTTCCCCGCGCCGTTCGGGCCTATGACCCCCAGGACCTCCCCCCTCTGAACCTCAAGGGTCACCCCGCGCAGGGCCTGAAGTCCCCCGAATCGCTTCCAGACATCCTCTACCTTCAATATCACGCCGTCGTATTCGGCATCGGGCGGCCTGGATATCGCCACTATTCCCCCCTTCCCCATGTCGAGCACCTCCCCGCCTAGACCTCTTCATCCCTTCGAACTGTTGAGATCGGTGCGCCATTGGTTCGACGGTCTCGACGACACCCGCCGATCTTGGGAGAGGCCAAGATCGAACTCTTTAAGATTTGCCCGCGGTGGCATCGGACAACTCCCTCTGGAGGCGGTTAGTATGGATTGGAAGCCTCTCGTGGCCGTAGTTGCCATACTCGTGATACTCGGGGGGATTTACTACATCTACTCGGGCAGGGAGAAGGGACCAGAGAGCGTCAGGATCGGAATCGTCCTGCCGCTCTCCACCGCGTCGTTCGCCTCGGCCGGTCAGGAGTGCTATAGGGGCATGCAGATGGCCGTCGAGGAGATCAACTCAAACGGCGGCGTCCTAGGCAAGCCGATCGAGCTGGTGGTCAAGGATGACAAGGGAGACCCGAACACGGCCATAACTGTGGCGACGGATCTGATCACCAACGAGCAGGTCCCGATAATCGTGGGCTTCTACTCCTCCACTGTGACCTACGCCACCATGAACGCCATCAAGCAGTACCAGCCAATAGTGTTCGTCATGGGGGCCTCCTCGGTCAAGGTCGAGAGCCTGGTCGGTAAGGAGCGCTGGTTCTTCCACATGCACCCGTGGGACTACCACAGGCAGGGCACCGTGATCGACTACTTCCTCCACTACATCGAACCGACCCCGCAGAAGATCTTCGTCGCCTATGAGGACGGAGTGTACGGCTCCACCAGCTACAGCTACTTCGTCAACATGAGCAGGGAGGTCGGCGCCCCCTGGGACATCAAAGGAGAGCCGTTCAAGTCCGGCAGCTCGGACTTCTCCGCCATAATCCTGAAGGCCAAGGACTACGACCCGGACGTGTTCTACATCGTAGGCTACCCGGCGGACTATCCGGTGTTCTTCAGGAACGCCAAGGAGAACGACTTCAACCCCAAGCTGATCTTCATAGTCGCTCCTGAGTTCCCGGAGTACCCGAAGGACATCGGCGACTACGTGGCGGGCGTGGACGTCTGGAGCCCATACCTCGACATCCCGCAGGCCAAGGACTTCGTGGCCAAGTTCCAGTCCCAGTACGGCAGGCTGCCCGAGTACTGGGCCCCGTTCTGCTACACCGCCATCAAGATGGTCGCCCAGGGCATCGAGAAGGCGGGCAGCCTGGACAGGGAGGCTCTGATATCCGGCCTTGAGAGCGTCCAAATGGACTCCCCGCTGGGGCCGGTGAGCTTCAAGCAGACGGGCAACACGCTCCACCAGGTGGTCGACAAGCTCTACGTCGTGCAGTGGCAGGGCGGCACCGTAGTGATACTCTACCCGGATGAGTTCAAGACCGGGGAGCTGATCTACCCCGTCCCAACCTGGGCCGAGAGGGGAGGGTGAGCCCCTCCCCAAAACCTCTTTTTGGGATCCAGAGGGGGTCCGAGGACAAATGAACGTTGACCTTCTCGTCCAGGCAGTCGCAAACGGCGTCCTCCTGGCGGGCTTCTACGCGCTGGTAACCCTCGGCCTCAACCTTCTCTTCGGGGTCTTGGAGATCACGAACTTCGCCCACGGCGACCTCATCATGATGGGGGCGTACGCGACCCTCTGGCTGAACAGGCTCGCCGGGGTGGACCCGATCGCCTCAATTCCCATGGTGTTCCTCATCCTGTTCGGCGTCGGGCTGGCCGTCTACCTGCTCTTCTTCAAGCCCATCCTGAAGGCGCCGGCCCACAACCAGATAGCGCTGACCTTCGGCCTCTCGGTGTTCCTCCAGAGCCTAGCCCTGATAGCCTGGGGGTCGGACCTGAGGACGCTCGACATACCCTACGTGTCGAAGACGGTCTCTATAGGCCCGGTGACCCTCGGGTACGGGAGGCTCATAGCCTTCTCCATAGCGGCAGCCTTCACCCTGGGATTCTTCGCCTTCCTGAAGTGGTCGAAGCTGGGTTACGCCGTCAGGGCTGTGAGCCAGGATCCCGAGGCCGCTTCCCTGCTCGGAGTTAACGTGAACAGGATATACGCCTTGGTGTCGGGGCTGGCGGCGGCCCTTGGTGGGGTGGCGGGAGTGCTCGTCGCCATCAACCTCTACATCCACCCCTACGTCGGCGTGGAGCTCACGCTGAAGGCGTTCAGCGTCGTGATCCTCGGCGGGATGGGGAGCTACGTGGGCATGCTCGTGGCGAGCCTGGTGCTCGGCATCTCTGAGTCGCTGGTGGGCGCGCTCTTTCCGCAGGGCTCTGGGCTGGCGCCGGGCGTTGCGTTCGCGATCATCGTGCTCGTCCTGGCCTTGAAGCCCGAGGGCCTCTTCAGGAGGTGACGTGGAAGTGGCCGTCGCCGAGGCGTGGCTCGAAAAGAGGGCGCCTGTAATCTGGATCTTGGGGATGGCCGTCGCGCTGCTGCCCGCATTCCTCGGGCCCTACCCGGCTCGGCTCGGGATAAACGTCCTGAAGTTCATAGTGCTGGCCATCAGCTTCGACATCCTCGCTAGGGCCGGTCAGATGAGCGTTGGCCACGCGGCGTTCTACGGCATAGGTGCCTACGCCATAGCCATGCTCTCCGTTCACAAGGGAGTGCCGGTGGAGCTCGGCCCCCTGGTCGGCGGGCTGTCCGCCGCGGCCGTGGCGGTCGGGCTGGGCTTCCTGACCCTGAGGATCAAGGGGGCCTACTTCTCCATAGGCACGCTCGCGTTCGCCGAGGCCCTGAAGGTCATCTTCCTCTACGCGAGGAAGTACACGTTCGGGGCCCAGGGCATAGGGATCGAGCCTCTCTTCGGCGGAAACGTGCTCCTGTCTTACGCCTGCATACTCGGCCTCGTGGTCGCCTCGGCCGCCGTAGTCAGGCTCCTCGAGGTGACGGGGGTCAACTACGCGCTCGCGGCCATAAGGGAGGACGAGGATGCGGCGGCCATGCTGGGAATCGACACGACCAAGTACAAGGTGCTCGCCTTCGCAATCAGCGCGTCCCTGGCGGGGGCGGCCGGGGGATTCGACGCCGGCTACACCACGTACGTCTACCCCTATGAAGTGTTCAGCGTCGCGATATCCGTGGCCGCCATGATAATGCCCATCTTCGGCGGGCTGTACACGCTCTCGGGGCCAATAATGGGCGCGGTCTCGGTGTACCTGGCCGAGGAGATCTTGAGGAAGTGGATCCCGCAGGGATACACCATCGTCTACGGGCTCGTCCTGATGGTGTCCATCCTCTACCTCCCGAGGGGGCTGAGGGGCCTCCTCCTGGAGAGGGTCGCTCCGGCCCTTAGGGGTAGGGAGGGGGCTTCGTGAGTCTCTGACGCCGCCCCTCCACATCTTTCACTTCCCAGCTAAGCCTTGGTCCGAGGCTCACTCCCGCCCCTCAGGTTCGGAGATGACGGCCGTTCCCCACGCGTTTATCACGATGGCTCCCTGCAGGAGTTCGGTCGTCTCGAAGTCTATGCCCACGATGGCGTTGGCCCCCATCTCTGCAGCCTTGGAGATCAACCTCTGCAGGCACTCCGACCTGGCCTTCTCCACCTCCGTGACGTAAGCGCGCACCTCCCCGCCCACGAGGCTCTGGAGGGCCGCAGCGAGCTGGCCTCCAACCCCCCTAGTCCTGACAGAAGTCGCGTGTACGAGTCCCACCACCCGGGCAACCCTGTGACCGGGTATGCGGGGAGTCGTCACCGCGATCATGCCGCGCCCCACTGAGCGCGCCCCACAGAAATATCTTACCGACAGACCGACGCCCGAGGACAGGAGATGAGGGCGAGGGTGAGGCTGCTGGGTGAGATGACCTTCGTCGGGGATGCCGACGGTCCAGGTATAGTCGTTGACGGAAAGGGGAGGCTCGGCCCGTCCCCCATGCAGCTAGTCCTCATGGGGGTGGCGGGGTGCACCGCCGTCGACGTCGCCGAGATCCTCGGGAGGAACGGGCAGGTCTTCGAGAGGTTGGAGGTCGTGGCCGAGGCTGAGAGGGCGCCGGAGCCTCCGAGGGTGTTCACGAGGGTGAAGATAAGGTACGTGGTGCACGGAGATGTCGACGAAAACATCCTGAGAGACGCCATCAAGCTCTCGCAGGCCAGGTACTGCTCCGCCAGCATCATGGTGAAGAGATCGGGGGCAGAGGTCACGACCGAGTACGAGATAGTCAGGGGTCGCGAGAACTGAGGGACCTGAGGAGGGAGGGGAGCTCCCAGATCCCGGGGATGACGTGATCTGCCCCCTTCCTCCTCAGCCTCTCTTCAGGCTCCAGGCCGGTCAGCACGCCGATCGACAGGACGCCGGCCAGCTTGGCCGACTCGACATCGACCCAGTAGTCCCCCACGAACACGGCCTCCTCCGGCGAGGCTCTGAAGTCCTCCAGGATCTTTTGGATCAGCTCGTGTCGGTGCCAAAGCCCGCCAGAGTTTGGTTCGTGCTGGCCTAAGGTGTAGACCTCGTCTACCAAGTCGGACAGGCCGAACCGCCTGAGCTCCCCCCAGAGGGCCTCCTTGGTGGTCCGCCTGCCCGTGGTGACCACGATCCTCAGCCCCATCGTCCTGAGCTCCTCGAGGGCCTCCCTCGCACCCCCTATGAGCCTATCCTCAGGGTGCCTCAACTCGGCGTGCCTCTTGGCGAACTCCCGCCAGAACTCGGCCTTGTCTACTCCCTCGGGGATGTACTCGTCCAGCCTGTCCTCCGCGTACATCCTCACGAACTCCTCCCAGCCGGGAGGTCTCCCGCCGACCTTCGTGAGCACCTCCGAAAAGGCGACGTGGAACCTCCGGAGGGTGTCCAACAGCGTCTGGTCGAGGTCCAGTATCGCGAGCTTGAGTCTCGGCATTTCTGGGTCACCTCTTGAGCACTCTCTCGACCGCCTCGGCGACTCGCTGGGCGTACTCCGGCCTGGTATAAACCCTCACAGCCTTTATCGCAGCCACGAGAACCTCCGGGGGAATGACCCCGTCACGCACGGACTCCAATGGATCGACGGAACCGTCCTCCTCCACGACGCCGATGAGCCCCGCGTGGTCGGCGGACGGCAGGGAGGGAGACCCCACTAGGACCCAGTGCGCCGGGACCCCAGCCTCCTCTGCTATCCCCTCGTGGCCCACCTCCGCGAGCCTGTCCCCCTCCTCGCCCCCTCTCTCCGCCACGAGCCTGACGGGCCTCCTCGCCTCCAGGTCCGAGAGGATCTCGTCTACCTGCTCGGACTCGACCGACGCGGCCCTCAGGGAGCAGATGACGGAGTGATCGTCGAACCGCGCCCAGCCAGAGAGTTCGACCAGCTTCAGGACCTCCTCGCCGGTGGGGAGGCCGACTATATCTCTCGCGAGCTCGTAGGTCCTTTGGAGCATCAGCTCGAAAGCGACGACGGTCTTGTGAAGGTAGACCGCCCTGAACATGAAGGTCCTGCTGAGGAGGAAGTGCTCTAACGCGTGGAGGGACCTCCTCGGGATGCTGAGCACCGGAGAGCCACCCAGCTCGGCCTTTCTCACCACCCTGAGAATCCTCTGGACGTCCGGCCTCCCGTAGGTAACGCCGGTGTGGAGTGAATCTCTCAACAGGTAATCTAGGCGGTCAGCGTCCAGTGGAGAAGAGATGAGGAGAGATTCTGGCCTCCTGCGGCCCCACGCCACTTCTGCAACCTCCTCCGGACTATACCCCGCGGCGGAGAGGGCGTCGGCCAGCTCCCCGCTCCGGAGCACCGCCCTACCCAGCCGCTCGTGGCTCACCCCCAGGGTAGCCTCAAGGGTGTGGGAGAAGGGCGGGTGGCCAACGTCGTGGAGGAGGGCCGCCAGCCTGACCAGCTGAATGTTCGCCTCAGGGAGGGCGCTCCTAGCTAGGGCCTCGGCCAGGTGCATTACGCCGAGGCTGTGGGCAAATCTGGTATGGGTGGCCCCGGGGTAGACGAGGTGAGCCGGGCCCAGCTGCGATATCCTACGGAGCCTCTGAAAGGTTGATGTGTCGACCACCGATACCTCCGCCTCGGTCAGACCTATGTACCCGTGGACATTGTCGTACACGTGCTTGACGAATCTCATCGCTCGGGCCCTAGGTCTGGCGGAATAATTATTGATTGATAGGCCTGCGAAAAAGGAGCGAGGGCTTCTCTTTGAGGTGCCTCCCCAATTAGGAGCTGAGCCTCCTGTAGAGGACTGCTGCCAGCGCGCCGACTATCACAAGAGGGAGGGCGAGGAACCAGCGTGGGAGCACATTCACCCGCAGCTCACCATCTGCAAGGAGGTGTCCCTGGGCAAGGACCCGGACGTAGATCCAGTGGGTGCCCTCGAGGAGGGTAGTCGACACCGAAGCCTCTCCTCCTGGACCTACTGAGAGGTTCCTGGAGACAATCCGACTTCCGTCCACGAATACCTCCAGCGTGAGGTTGAGGGTGAGCTCGTACGGGTTCTCGACTGTCGCGGAGAGCCTCCAAGATCCTATCTCGAATCTGCCTGGAGTGGATATCCTCAGCGGGATGGTTGGGCCGATCACCGCGACGTTGACTTGCCTCACGGCGAGGGTAACGCCAGCCGGGCCCACGACCCTTATCGTCAAGTCGTAAAGCCCTGGATCGAGGGAGATCCTCCACGATTTATAGAGGACGCCCGGAGAGAGGTTCTGCTCGACCCCCTCTATCAGCTGGCTGCCTCCCTCTAGGACCTCTATCTTGACAGGGAACTCCAGTGGGTTGGGGTTGGTCAGCGCGACTGTGAGGTTCACGGGCTTTCCTGGTGCTGAAGAGACCCACGCGGCCAGGCTCAGGTTGGCGATCGACTCGATTCCAACCAGTGCGAAGGACTCCGAACGCAGGGCTGCGCACCGGAGCCTCAGCTCATGTCTGCCTGGAGAGGTGGTTAAGTTTAGGGGTATCTCGAAGACGCCGCTCGCCGGCACTCTGGCGGCCCCACTCCAGAGCTCCTCCCCGTCGAGCCAAGCGGAAAGGTTCGCTTCGACGTCTATAGGGAGGGGGTTCGTCAGGTTGACCCTGACTATCCCCCTTCCTTGCGGCAAGACCACGTACTCTGGGGCGATGATCTCGGTGGGCTTAGTTGCATAGGCTCTCACCCCAAAGAACCCCGACACGTATATCGCCTCTCCTGCCGGAGCCCAGGCCAAGGACAAGGCACCCTCCGGGAGTTAACCTGAGTCAAGAACAATACGGCCAGATGAGTCGAGTACGACCAGCCGCCTGTCGAGGAGGGCGGCCAGGACGCCTCCATTCGGGCTCCATCGGACTAGGTTGATCCCTCGACCTAGGGCCCCGGTGGACCAGACGACGCGTCCATGATCGTCGAGAAGGAGCACCTCACTCCCGGAGGCCGCAGCTAGGCCCTCGGGTCGCCAGTCGAGGGACGACACAGGGCCGGTCAGCGGGGCGGAGGTCCACAGGGTCCGCCCCGATCGGTCGTAACATGAGACCGTCAACGCCAGCTCCCCACGGGTCGTCGAGAGGAAGCCCCCTGCCACTGAAGAACCGTCGGGACTCCACGAAACGGACCCCCTGTCGGACCCCAGGAACCTAGCCGTCCTGGGCGCGGTCGTCCAGGCCTGGACGCAGCCACGCTCAGTAGCCACTATCCTTCCGTTTCCCAGCGCAAAGGTCACCAACGCGCCGTCGGGCGACCAGTTAACTGCAGTAACGGGTGCCTCCGTCTCGAACCAGCACGTGAGCACCCCCACGGCCGAGACTAGCGCAAACAGGCCTCTACTCCCTGCCGCCTTAGAGGTCTTCGCACCGACGGCCAGCGTCGAGCAGTTCGGGCCCCAGGCGACAATCCCGCTCCAGGCACTTTCTTTCAGGGAAATAAACCATAGCTTAGCTCCCGACTGGTCGATCGCCGTGACTGAGTCCATTGAGAGAACCGCCACGAGCCCCTTGGCACAAGCGTCCACCGAGAGCGCCGGTCCGAGCTCAACGGACCACAGGTTCTCCCCGCTGGACGCGTTTAAGGCGAGTAGACCCTGCTCAGCTGCGACGTAGATGGTTTGGCCGTCCGGAGAGACGGCCAGATCGTATGCCGGCCCTAGATCATCCCTCTCCCACAGGAGGGGGGCTGTCTGCAGGGGCGCCGCGAGGGCCTGGACCGGGAGGATTAGCGCCAGTGCTGCAGCGAGGGCGATGGCTCCCCTCACAGGTTAGCCGACCGTAAGAGAGCTTAATTTCGTTTTTGACGGCCATCCGGGGGACCTCTCCTCTGAATTCATGTGTGATCAGGTTCAGCGCGACGACCAATCGTCTATACCAACCGTGCCGAGCCCTATTAACCCGAGGGCGGCTTAAAGGATTGGTGATCGCATGAGGCGAGCTCGCTTGCTCTGCCTCGTCCTCTTTCCAGTTATCCTCTTGGTGCTGCCGCTGCAGCTAGCGGAGGCCGCCCAGTCAACCGTCGAGGTAGAGGTCGCCGTCGACGTGTACATAGACGCCTACGACGGGGAGCTCGACATCACGATATCGGACCCGGACCTGAACTTCAAGCACGGCTCTGACCCCACCCTAATCGTGGGGAAGAGGAAGGAGAACGTCGAGTACGGCAGGACGGCCTTCACGGACAACTGGCACGAGGGGTGCGGGTTGCTCGACGCGGAGTGCGTCGGACTCATGGGGGCCAACGAGTACAGGATCCTCCTGAGGCCCAGCCTGGACGGGATCTCCGGGGTGGTGACGTCGGCCAAGATCGTGCTCACCCTCAAGCAGATGGATCAGGATCACGACGTCGCGATCCTGGCCTACCCGCTGACGGCCAACTTCAACGAGGCGGAGGCCACGTGGATCTACAGGGACTCAGGCGTGGAGTGGGCCAACGAGGGGGGCGACTACGACTCGTCCAACCTCCTGGACCAGGTCGTGGTGGAGGCCGGATCGCCCCCAGGCACGGTGGTGGAGATAGACGTGACGGACTACGTCCGCGCGGTGAGGCAGGGCCAGTCCCGCAACTACGGGATAATCCTCGTCCCCGGGGCAACCCTCGGGTGGGCCGAGTTCTACTCCACCGAGTCCTCGAATCCCAGGGGAAGGCCCAAGCTCGTGGTAGAGACCTCTCTCCTCGGGGGAGTTGTTGGGCCCCCCCAGCCGCCCGCCACGCAGCCTCCGTTTGGGGGCTGGACCGGGCCAGTGACCCCTCAGTTCTGGTACGTGTCGGCCTCGCCGTCCGAGGTCACCGTCCTGCAAGGGGCAAGCGTCACTGTGGACGTTAGCGTCGAGGCGCTTGGAGTGAGCCCCACGGTCACGCTCTCGGCCTCGGGGGTCCCGCCGGGATGCACAGTCAGCTTCAGCCAGACGAGTGGGACGGCCCCCTTCACGGCCAAGCTGAGGATATCCACGTCCAGCTCGACGCCAGAGGGGGGTTACAACGTAACCGTACAGGCGGTCTCCAGCTCTGGGGAGACGCGCTCCGCCACGCTGAGACTGAGGGTGGTGGGCAGGCCCACCCCAGACTTCAGGGTCATCGTTAGGCCTCCGGGCGGCGCGGTCCACTCAGGGGAGGCGATAACCTTCAAGGTGGCCGTGGCCCCGGTGTACGGGTTCTCCCAAGCCGTGACAGTCTCGCTGTTCGATCTCCCGGCCGACTGCTCCTACACGGCGTCGGGGGGCGGCGTCCCTCCACTAGAAGCGTGGGTCAACGTCTCCACCTCGGAAACCACCCCACCCGGCGTCTACGAGCTGAGGGTCGAGGTGAGCGGGGGAGGCATCACCAAGGCTGAGAAGTTCGTCCTGATCGTGACGAGCCCCGAGGGAGCCCAGCAGGGTGCGCAGCCTCCCACGGCAGGGCCGGGAGGTGGCGGAGAGCAGGGGTCTGGCGAGGGGGCCCAGCAGGGAGGAGAAGGCGCGCCCCCGGTGAGCGGAAGGCCTGAGGAGTCGCCTCGACCCTCTCCACCGACAACTCAGGGGCCCGTCGGGGGGGGTGAGACCGCGTCTCCTAGTGGAGGTTCCCGGGGCACCGTGACCCTGCCTGTAGTGGGGGTGACGCTGCCCGTCTGGCTGGCGATCAGTCTGGGGGTGGGGATCCTCCTGTTAATCGCGGGAATCGCTCTGTCAGCCAGGAAATCCTAAGCTTTTTTTAATCTCCCCGCAATTCCATGTAGCGCGCCTGCTCTTACGGTGTTGGGCTGCGTAATGCCGACCCATTAGGGCAAGCGGCGGTGGCGAGGTGTTCGTCCTACACGACTTTATGAGGACCCTGCTGCTGGCCCTGGCCGCGCTGATCCTCCGCTTGCTCACAGGCGTCCAGGTCGTTAGGCAGGATCATCCGGCTCTTTGTCAAATTCCCAGCCCCCTCCTTCCTCGTGAGGTTCATCGACAACCCGATTAGGCGGAGAGTTCAGCCGCCCGAGGTTGTGGTCAGCTGGATGGACGTAGGGGAGGGCATGAGAGTTCTAGAGGTGGGACCGGGGTCTGGAACCTTCACTCTCGAGGCGGCGAGGCGAGTGGGGGGTGGCGGAGCGGTGTTCGCCGTGGACATCCAGGCGTCAGTCCTCTCTATGCTCAATGCCAGGCTGAAGAGAGAGGGAGTCTCTAGCGTCGAGCCGGTGCCTGCGTCAGCGTACAGCCTCCCCTTTCGGAGCGGAGCGTTCGATAGGGTGTACATGATTGCCGTTCTGGCCGAGATTCCGGACAAAGTGAGGGCACTCCTCAAGGTTAAGAGGGTCTTGAGAGATGACGGCCTACTTGCGATAGGGGAGATCCTCTTTGACCCCGACTATCCCAGGAGGACGACCGTGATACGCTGGTGCAGAGAGGCTGGCTTCGAGCTGGTTCGATCCCACGGGGAATTCTACACTACCTCCTCGTGTTCAAGAACTCAAACGGCGGCCCCAACTAGGCTCGATGCGCGGTCGGGAGGGGGAACTCCCGTCGCACTATGGTCGGTTGTATGCAAAACCGCGGCGAGCGAGGACCCCGCCCTGGGCAGGGTCGAGAACTGTATTAAATACGGCTGGCTCGATCTCGCCAATTGTTGAGGGTCCTTCGGCCCTTCGACCCTTGGAAGAGCCCGCTGTGCACCTGTCCGCCTCAGCTCACGCTCAACCCCTACACCGGCTGCGGTCACAGATGCGCCTACTGCTACATCACGGCATACGTGAGGGACGCCTTCAACCCCAGGCCCAAGAGAGACCTCATCGCCCGGCTGATCTCCGACATTAAGCGCCTGAGGCCCGGCACCCTCGTCTCCATGAGCCTCAGCTCCGACCCCTACACCCCCCCAGAGGGGGAGCTGGGGCTGACGGGGCGGGCCCTAGACCTCTTGCTCAGGGCCGGCGCTAGGGTCCTCGTGGTGACCAAGTCAAGCCTGGTGGTCAGGGACGCCGACGTTCTCTCCCGTGGGCGAGCGGCGGTCATGCTCACCGTTACGACGCCCAACGAGGACGTGGCGTCTAGGCTGGAGCCCGGGGCCCCCCCGCCGGGCGACAGGTTCGAGGCCATGGCACACCTTACGGCGACCGGAGTCCCGGTGGGGCTCAGGCTGGACCCGATCATACCGGGCGTTAACGACTCCCCCGAGGATGTCAGGGAGATCCTGAGGTCGGCGAGGAGCGCCGGCGCCTCTCACGTGGTCTCTTCCACCTACAAGGCCAGGCCCGGCAGCATGAAGCGCCTCCTTGAGGCCCTACCCGAGGCCGCAGAGGCGCTGAGATCGGCATACCGTGGAGGAGAGAGGGTTGGGGGTTACGTGTACCTCCCGAGGTCCGAGAGGGTTCGGCTGATGGAGATCGTGAGGAGGGAGGCCCTCGAGCTCGGGATGACCTTCGCCACCTGCAGAGAGGGGCTCCACCACATGAACACCCCCGGGGTCGCCTGCGACGGGTCCCACCTTACACTGGCCGCGCGGCGGCCGGGCGTGGCGGAAAAGGGATATTAGGAAGACTGTAGAGCCGACCACTTGCCGGGTGCGTCTGGGTTGGGGCTGCACGCGTTCTTCGTTTTTGACGCGTTCACCGAGTTCTTCAGCGCGCTTACAGCCCTCTTCGTGGCTTACTACTCCCTGAAGGCCTACAAGATCCTGGACGACTCCCGGATGATCTCCCTCAACCTGGGGTTCTCCGTGCTGGGCGTAGGCATGTTGATTCACGGGGCCGTCAAGGTCAGGATAGCCTTGGCCGTCCTGTCGGGAGTGGCCGTCCCGCCAGCCAGGAGGCTTCCCCTGGTCAGGCTAGGTTACACCATCGCCTTTGCCACCGAGCTGGCCGCCTACGCTCTGATATTCCTCTCGACGATGAGGAGGCCCCCGTCGACGGAGGCCGCCCTCGTCCCGCCCCTTGTGACCCCCCTGATCGAGTACGACTTCCGCTCCGAGGGCCTGCTGGCCGCTCTGGCCTTGTTGATCGCGATCAAGGCTGGGATCAGCTATGCCCAGGGAGATTCTAGGCTCGCGGGGTTGGTGTCGCTGGGCTTCGCGCTGCTGGCTGCTGCCCACCTGCTATTGGTCTTCGGCGGACCTCTGAAGCTGGTCGCTGCGGACGTGACGAGGCTGCTCGGGTTCGCGTGCCTGCTCTGGATGGTAATCAGGGTGAGCCGGGTGAGAGCATGACGGCCAGGCAGAGGTACAGGTCCAAGATGAGGATCTGCTACGACATGCTGAGGGTCATACAGGAGGAGGGCGGAGAGGCAGGCCCCACCCGGATTCTCTACGGCGCGAACCTCTCCTACGAGAGGCTCAAGAGGTACCTCGCCGAGCTGATCGAGAAGGGCCTCATTGAGGAGGTGGAGAGAGACGGAAAGAGGATATACAGGCTGACGGACAGCGGGCGGATGTTCATCATCCACTTCAGGAAGATGACGGAGTTCGCGAAGGCCTTCGGAATGATCCTATGATCTCGTCGCTAGGCCTCCCGACCGACCGCCCAGGTCGCCAGCGAGAGGCGCGCCGCGGTGCGCTGGTCCGAACTCCACGTGGAGGCCAGGGGTACGTCCTGTATCGCGCCCTAGCCTCGCCGGCCCTGATCACGTGGTACGCGCTCCCCCTCTACCTGATGAAGATGGACTACGGCGTCTTGGAGGTCGGGGCCACGTCCACGGCCGCGACCTGTTGAGCGTTCCGTTCACCGTTCTGCTGGGCAGGAGGTTCACGAGGGTCGACCTGAGGCTTGGGCTGGCCGCCATAGACCTGATGGAGGCGGTCTCCCTCGCCCTCTTCTCAATGGCGTACGGTCCGCTGGCCCCCCTGCTCGTTCTGGCGTGGCAGCTGGTGGACGAGGCATCCAGCGTGCTCTATTCCCTCTATCCTGCCTGCGAGAGGATCGTGTACCCGGAGGAGAAGTTGAGGGAGGCCATGCTGTGGCACATGGCGGGGCCCGAGCTGTCGGTGGTCCTCACCTACCCGGCGCTCGGCTACGTCCTGGGGCGGGTCTGCGGTGCCCCCTCCCGCCTAAGACAGGCCTTCGCGGCCTTTGCAGCTACCAGCTGCTCCTGATACCCTAAACCCTCTTGGCGCTCAGGCCCGTGGTCGTAGAGGGTAAGAGAGATGGCCGGGGGGGAGGGGGAAGGGGAGGGTGAGGGGGAGCGTGGGGATCTGTGGAGGAGGTATGGAGTCTACGTGGTCCCCGACATCCTCTTCGTCCTGAGCCGAGGCCTGGCCCGAGCTTGGCCATGGTCTACCTTGATATGGAGAGTTTTGCGCGCGTGACGGTCATAACTTGACTGAGGAGGGTTCATCAACTCTGGAGAGCGTGAGCGGCTGGTCGACTGGCGTGCGGGGGCCTCGAAGGTTGCTTCCTGTGTAAATCCCTGCCCTACCCACCTTTTCGCAATTCAGTGGACCCATGTAGAAGCCTTCGCTGTACAGAGGCCTCGCCCGTTACCAAAGGCAATTTTAGTCTGAAAAGCCCTTGCCGGACTGTGTAGGGCGGTCGGGACTCGCTCACCATCCGCCAGTAAAACTTCTCCGCAGCCAGAGAGCCCCGGAGACTCGGAAGTGCAAACTTTTCACCTGACCGAGGAGCAGAGGGCAATATTCAGGATAGCGTCTTCGCTGTCCAGGGTAAACGACGCCATAGAGGTGCTGGAGGACTCCCCGGACGAGCTGCTGGCCGCCAGCGAGGTCCTCAACCTCCCCGAACTCCAAGCCTACGCCTACACCATCCGCCACGTCGTCGGCATACTCTACGCTCTGCGCGAGAGGCTGGACTCGCTGATCACGGGAGGCGATGGAGAGTGAGGGCAAGGAGGTACCTCCGCATTCGAATCGGCGGCAGGGAACCCCTGGACGGGGGCGACTTCTGGGGAGTGGACATCTACCGAGAGGGCAAGAGGCGGTACTGGCTGGTGTACTGGGAGGTCGCAGCTGAGAGGATGCTGGCCGAGGACGAGAGCGGCTGGCTGGAGACTTGGTTCGGCCCGTTCGTCAGCACCAGCGAGGCCATGAGGTGGTGGGACAGCGTCCCCGAGTACGCTGGCAGGAAGCTCCTGAGCGAGGCCCCTCCACTCCCGAGGGAGGGGAGGCCCCCGCTGCCCGCCCTGGGGAGGTGACCGCATGACCTGCGACAGGGACAGGCTCACCGCGGCCCTCGCGAGCGTCTTGGTCGCGCTGACGACGGCCTCCTGCCTCACGTGGGACAGCGCGGAGAGGATGCTGGAGGACTGGCTCAATGAGCTGAGGAGGTGCGGCCTGCTGTCGACGCTCGACAGCCACTACGTGATGGCCTTCGCTCGAGAGGCCCTGCAGAACAGGGACCTAGCCGACACCTGGCCGGAGGTGCTCGCCAAGCTCCTCGAGGAGAGCGAGGGTGATGAGGAATGACCGCCAGGGATGACCTCATCGCGGAACTCACATCCAAGGCCGTGCTGGTCCCCGAGGACTGGACGGACAGGGTGATAGCGCTGCTGGACTTCACCTCAGAGCTGACCAGCGTGGTCGAGATCGAGGTGAGGTGGGGCTCCTGGCGCATCTTCGCCGACGAGCGCACCCTCTGGGTCGTCCGAGACGACGACCTCAGGGCGGTCTGGGCCGTAGACCTGGACTCCTTGGCAGGCGCCGACGAGCTGCAGGACTGGATAGACCACCCGGACCAGTTCCTCAGCCAGTGGACCGAGCTGATCGTCAAACTGATCGGTAGGGAGGCGATGGATGGTGGCTGACTTCACGAGGGTCGAGCTGGTCCTCTACCTCGACCGCTACGCGTACCCCAAGCACGGGATGCTCTGGATAGCCAAGGTCCCGGTGAATGGCAGGAGGTGCATCCGCTCCCTCCGCAGGGGGCAGAAGGCGGCGGTTCCCCTGATCTCCTGGGCCGCCGACGGCCTCAGGAGACTCCTACACAACCTGGTCAGGCGCGGGGGAGCGCGGTTCGTCGACCACCACTGGCACGGCAGGAGGAGCGTGGCGGTGGTGTTCGACGTGCCCCCCTCCGTCTCACGCGCGCTCGACAGACTCGCCGAGCTGAGGTTCCGCTACATGGGGCTGGATGGGGAGGACAGGATCGAGGCGTGGAGGGCGTACGACCGCTTCGTCCGCTCGCTGCTGGACTGCCAGAGCCAGCGAGACTTCGAGGAGTTGCTCGGCCTCGAGGTGACTGCCCGATGAGGTGGGGCGGCTCCTACACGTACTCGCGCGTCCGCGTTCAGATCCTGCACTGCCCCGTCTGCGGCGCTCAGTACCGCCACTATAACATCACGAAGCGGGAGCTTCTGCGCGAGGCCAAGGAGGAGCCAGAGCTGATGATCTGCAGGCGCTGCGGGGCCAGGCTCGAATGGGCTGGAGCGAGGTGGGAGCGTGTCTGAGGAAGAAGTGCCAAACGAGTGGAACCTGATGCAGCCCCCCGTCCCGGAGGACGCCGACGCCTGCGTCGACCAGTACGAGCCGGAGGATCTCTCGGAGCAGATCTGGGCGATTAACGAGGCCGCCGAGGAGAGGAACATCCACCCAGTCTGCGCAATGTGCGTCCATGACTGCAAGAAACCCTACTCCTGGTGGAGCTTCCAGATGCCGCCGTGGATGTTCTGCGAGGACTGGGAGGGAGATGAGGAGTGAGGTCGGCCAAGCCCATCCCTCCCCCCTCCTTCTCTCCCCCTCCTAGGCGCAGGGTCGGCCCGCCGAGCCTCGCCGAGCGCCTCTCTTGGCTCGCCAGGGAACTCGGCGACCGCTTCCCCAGCCTGGAGGTCAGACCCTACCTGGACAGGCTCGCGGTCAGGGACCCGGATCGAGGCGTTGCGGCCATACTCGCGCTCCGCGATGGGGCCTGGGTCGTGATCGACGGCTCGGGGAGGCGCAGCTTCGACGACCCCTACTCCGCCATCAGGGACCTCGTCACCAGGCTCGGCCTTCCCATCGACCCGCTGTGGCTGTTCGAGGCCATGTTCCCGGGGGTGGTGAGGTAGGTGCCAGAGATTCCCAGCGCCTACTCGAGTCTCAAGCGCGCGGCGCGGGTCTATGAAAACTTGGCTCGGTCCCCGAGATTCCTTAACTACACCACCATCATAGACCTCGCCCTCGAGTCCCCCCGACCCATCACTGCGAAGGCCATCCAGAGGGAGTTGGACTTCAGGTTCGTCCAGCTGGCCTACTACTACGCCAATAGGCTCGTGGAGCTTGGCCTCCTCAAGAAGATAAGGCGCGGGGGCAGGGTCTACTACGCACCCACGGACCTCGCCAGGGACTTCGTTAGGCTTGCCGAATTAAAGGCCTCGGCGGGACCGAGGGGGACCGAGCCCTGGCTCCGTCGCAGGCCGCGGACCAATTTCCTCCGCCCACGGACCGAGGGGGACCGAGAGGTTGGGGTCAGGACGAGACTTCACGCCGCCAAGGCCAAGTTCCGCATAATCCAGCGTGGCTCCGATCTCCCCTTCCCCAGGAAGGTCACGAGGATGAGGAACTGGACCCAGGTGACCTACTTCGTCCCCTTCGAGTCTGGCCGGGTGTCGGTGCAGGTCAACACGCGCCAGGTCGTGGTGGATGTGCCCAGACCCGACAGGCCCCTGCCGCCGGAGGGGTTCAAGGAGTGGGTCCTGCGCGTGGTGGAGCACGTCCGGGGAGTGCTCGCCGACTGCGGCTGGGAGCTTGAGTTCGTGGGGACCACGGCCGAGGTCGGCGTGAAGGACCCGGTAGCCAGCCTCGTCGCCAAGGGGGGCATGGTGATCAGGGACACAGTCGGCGCCATGGACGACTCCCCGGGAGGGGGAGAGGGCGAGTTCGACATCTACGACGATCCGCTGAACCCCGAGCGGGTCAAGAGGTACATGCTGACCGTCACCGAGATCCTGCCCCGCGGGTATCAGGAGATACTGCACAGGCTGGAGGGGCTGGAGAAGAGGGTCGACGTGGTCGTAGCGAGCATGAACAAGATCGCGGGGATCTTCGAGAGGCTGCTGCCGCCAGCACAGTCTCAGAGGCAGGGAGGGACGCCGCAGCTGCCCGAGTACCCCGACTTCGGCTACTGAGGTGGTGGCCATGGTGGCCATGGTCCGCAGGAACCCGAGGGGGTATGATGACATCATAGAGATCCTGCTTCAGCTCGGCATCAGGAGCCGCGAGCGAAGGAGAAAGATGGCGTACATGATCGAGTACCTCAGTCAGATTCACGGCAACATCCTCTCGAAGGACTTCGAGGCAATCGCTGACTTGGCGCTGAGGCAGGGCTACGACCTAAAGTCCGTGGCTGACCTACTTCGGGCCGTCGCAGCCCTGAGATGTGGCAGGCTTCCACGAAGGGTCTCCGTGGACTTCGGGAAGGTGAGGGTCCAGTGGTAGCTGCCTTCACACCCCTGACCCAGTACCTCGACGATCCTAGAGAGGTATTCAAGCTCAGAGAGGAGCAGGAGAGGCGCAAGACCGTAAAGGAGAAGATCCTAGAGATACTCCTCGACGGGAAGCCGCACAGCAATAGGGACTTGGTGAAGGTCACACACAGGTTTAGCGCCAGAATCAAGGACCTCCGAGATGAGGGCTGGATCATTCTCTCTTGGCGCGACGAGGAGGACCCCGCCACCTGGTGGTACCAGCTAGTGGGGAGGGATTCAAAGTGAACTACGTCGTAGTCTTCGAGACCGTCAGGACAGAGGAGGAGATCGCTGAGATCTGCGCCCGGAACTTCCCCGACGCCAGGTGCCTCCGCTGTCCGATGTTCAACACTCCCCAGTGCCCAGCAGAGTTCGTCAACAGGTACTGCCGCACCTGCAGGCACTCTAGGCCCGTCAGCTTCGTCCACCCTCTGTTCTCCTCCTCTGAGGACTGCCTATGGTGCGTCAAGAGGGGCAGGGTCGTCAGGCCAGATGACATTTGCCTAGGCTGGCAGAGGAGGGAGGTGATGGTCCGTGGTTAGGATAACCCCGAGCAGGATCGAGTACTTGGCCCACGGCCTGAACTTCGCCAGCTTCTGCACATCGTCCTGCGTCTACTGCTACATGAACCGCTTCCGCAGGGTGAATCTCGGGCGCGGGAAGCCAGTCGACGAGGACTTAGAGGAACTCGCCAGGCAGCTGGAAACCTTCACGCCCAAGGGGGACATCATGATGTCCACGTCCAACGACCCCTTCACGGCTGGCTACTCCCTGGCCAACAGGATTCTCTCCCTTGTGGTCTCAAAGCTCGACGATCTGCGCTCGAGGGCTGGCGCGGACTTCAACCTCCGGGTTCTGAGCAAGAAGGGGGTCTGGAGGAACCCCATCACCCGCGAGCCCCTCCCCAACCACTCCCTCCTTCTCTTCGGCCAGACCGTGACCACGCTGAACGACTCCGTGCGCCAGGTCCTGGAGCCCGGCGCCGCGCCAGTCGACGGGAGGATAGAGGCCCTTCGGCAGGCTAGGCAGGCTGGCTTCCGGGTCTGGCTCAGCGTCGAGCCCGTCTTCGAGGGCATGGACCTCCTGAGGTTGTGCGAGTTGGTGGAGCCTGAGGAGGTCTGGGTCGGGAAGCTGAACCACTACTCGAGCCAGTTCGCCCTACCGCCTGAGGAGATCCACAGGCAGGTGGAGGAGGCTAGGGCCTCCGGATTCGTGGTGAGGGAGAAGCGGGAACTCAGGGAGGCATTAAAGATCGAGGAGGAGCGAAAACTCGTCGGTCTAGAGACGTACCTAGTGGAGGCTGGAGCCCAATGCCGGTCCTGAGCGTCAAGGTCTCCGACGACTACGCCAAGAGGGTCAGGGAGTTCGCCAAGTCCAGGGGTATATCCGTCGCCAAGCTGATCAGAGAGGCCCTCGACTCCTATATGGCTGAGCAGGCCAACTCCCACGAGTCTACCCAGGTAGACCTGACGCAGAGGAGCGATCCCGTTCTCTTGCTCCTCAGCTACGCTTTGGCTCAGCTGGCGAGTGCGAGAGGGGTAGACCTCCCCAGGGTTCCCGTGGTCGACCCATCGACCCTGCTGGGGCGGGCCGCAGTCGGGGAGGCTCCTTCTTTCGCCTCAGGTGGGAAGCCTAAGGCGCCTCGGGAGCCCCTTCTGCCCCAGCCTGATCCTGGCCAGGTGTCCATGGACCTCATCGAGGAGTTCGCCCGGGACAACCCCTGGGCAGAGGTCCTATCAAGGAAAGGAGGCGGGAAGAGTTGACTGTTACGCGCGTAACAGATCTGGAGGCCTTCAGATCTTGGCTGTACGCCAGCAACCTCAGGCCCGGGACGGTCAAGAAGTACCTAATGTGGGTAAAGCGCTGGCTAGAGAGTGGC
The DNA here is from genome assembly GCA_027491415.1 of Thermoproteota archaeon. Lineage (GTDB taxonomy): Archaea > Korarchaeota > Korarchaeia > Korarchaeales > Korarchaeaceae > DRBY01. Next base: position 51,353 of record JAOZFH010000002.1, read on the forward strand.
AAATCTGCGGTGGACTTCTTAGCGAGTATAGAGAACCCACGCACCAGGCAGGTGGCGAGGTCGGCGATAACTAGGTACGCTAGATACGCCAGCCTGCGCGTGGAACTTCCATCTGTCAGAACCCCGAAGAGACGCCTCCCACGCTATCTAGAACCCGATGAGGTACAGAAGCTGATTGCTGCGGCGGACAGCGACCTCCAGAGGCTCGCTATGGGACTTATGTACTACGCTGGCCTGCGGGTGTCGGAGGCCTGCTCACTACGGTGGGATGATGTGGACTTGGAGACCTCGGCCCTGAGG
>JAOZFH010000004.1 GCA_027491415.1 Thermoproteota archaeon
TCTGGACCGCGATACTCCAGCGGGAGAGTGGTCCTAATGGCCAAGAAGCTGATGATTGTGGCCTCCAAGGGTAGCCTAGACATGGCCTACCCTCCCTTGATACTGGCTCAGACCGCCGCCGCCTTGGGCATGGAGGCGGCCGTGTTCTTCACGTTCTGGGGCCTGGACATAATCAGGAGGGATAGGGTAGACAGCCTGAAGGTAACCCCGGTGGGCAACCCGTCCATGGGGATGCCAGCGATCCTCTCGATACTTCCCGGCATGACCGGCATGGCCACCAGCATGATGAAGAAGAAGATCAAGGAGCTGGGGATGCCGTCAATCCGAGAGATGCTGAGGGAGTTGAAGGAGATGGGCGTTAAGCTCTACGCATGCTCCAACACAGTCGAGCTAATGGGGCTCAAGAGGGAGTACCTGATCGAGGAGGTAGACGACATAGTCGGCGCCACATTCTTCCTCCAGCAGGCCGCCGAGGATGCTATCGTACTCTTCGTGTGATGCCGACCCGCGGAGAAGGTCTGGGGGGAGGGGAGTTGTCTGAAGGGGGCAAAGTCGTGATAGTCGGTGGGGGAGGGGGTGGGGCCATAGCGGCCAACCTCCTCGCTGGCAAGTTCGATGTCACCGTCATTGACCGCAGCGAGTACCACTACTTCCAGCCCGGGAACCTGTTCATAGCCTTTCAGGGTAAGAGCCCCACCCTCTATAGGAGGAGGATCGCAGACCTTCTCAAGCCCAGAGTGGATTTCGTTCACGACGAGGCCGCTTCCATCGACCTTGACGAGAGGGAGGTGGTTACGGCCAGCGGGAGGGAGTTGAACTATGACCGCTTGATCATAGCCGCGGGCGTCCACCTTGACTACTCGGCCCTGGAGAATCACGAGGCTCTCCTGAACGCGTTCGGCGACTACTACCACACCCAGGAGATGGCTGTGAAACTTCATGAGTCCCTGAGGGGACTCAAGAGCGGCACTTTCGTTATAGCGGTGGCCGACCCCATTTACAAGTGCCCGCCGGGACCGCTCAAGGCCGCCTTTCTCTCAAGGGAACTCCTGAATAGGATGGGGAGATCAAGCTCGGTCAAGGTCGTGTTGGCAGTCCCCTTCCCTCACGCCTACCCTTCAAAGACCGTCAGCGACATCGTGGAGCCGGAACTCGAGGCCAGGGGGATAGAGGTAAGGACGATCTTCACGGCGGATCAGATCGACCTAGAAGAGCGAAAGATAGTCAGCCTCGAGGGAGAGGAGCTGAAGTTCGACGTCGCTACCGTGGTGCCCCCCAACGAGGGCCCCAGGATAGAGATCAGTCCCGAGGGCGTCAGGGATGGAAGTGGGTTCGTGAAGATTGACAAGTTCACCAGCCAGGTTGAGGGATACGACGACGCCTTCGCGATCGGCGACTGCACCAACGCGCCGACGTCGAAGAGCGGGGTCACAGCGCACCTCCAGGCCGAGACCGTCGCCAAGAGGATAATGGGGATGGACGCGCGATACACTGGGAGGACGAACTGCCCCATCATACTGGACGGGCTGGGGACGTTCGTGATCAGCGACTACGAACATCCCCCGGTGCCGGTGAGGCTGTCCAAGTTCAAGAGATTCATGGAGGATCTGTTCGTGGCCGCATACTGGAGCAGCATCAGGAACCCAGGGTTCTGGGGCCCGGTCTTCGAGGCCTACTTCAGGGCAACCGAGCCTGAAGTTCTGGAGAGGCTGGGCGGGTGGTGAGTTTAGGTGGCGCGTGATTTGGAGGTCGGTTCCGTCAGGATAGACGAGGAGGGGGCCGAGGCTCTCGTCAAGTTCGTGGGCCTGCTCAAGAGGTTGAACGAGCTAGGTCTGCTTGACGCAGTCTCGGATATCCTGTCTGAGGATGTGGTGAGCGGACTTGCAGGGCTGCTCGTGAACACCGGCACGCTGAAGGCGCTCGACAACGTAGACAGGCTCGCGGGCCTGCTGGGCGAGGTCGACTACGACTCCTTGGACAAGTTGGGCGATCTGATTTCGGCCGTCTCGAGCGCTGTCACGGAGGAGAGCAAACCCGTGGGGCTCATTGGCCTTGCCACGTCCCTCAGAGACCCCGACATCAGAAGAGGTCTCGGGTTCACCCTGAACGTCCTTAAGGCGGTGGGGAGATCGCTCCGAGAAGCCCAGCAGGACTGACCGCCGCCCCTCCCTCTACTACCTTTTTGCGAAGAGAGTGTTGGGTGGAGTTGTGAAAAAGATGAGGGAGAGCTGGACCCATCACTTCTTCGCCGTGACCTTTATGACGGCTTTGATAACCCCGCCCTCCTCCTTGAGTTCAACCAGCTCGTTGCCAGTGCGGGAGATCCATGCCTGCACGTCCGGCTTGAAGCCTGGATCCGTGGCGAGGACCTCTATAACGTCGCCGTTCTTCGCCTTCCTGTATGCCTTGGTCAGCGCAGAGATCGGTCCGGGGCACGCCATTCCCCTCGCGTCAACTTGGATAGTGGCCAAATGAGGTCACCGACCTTGCCGACACCTCCGA
>JAOZFH010000015.1 GCA_027491415.1 Thermoproteota archaeon
GTACTCGACCATCCTCCCCCTGTTCAGCGGGTCGGCCAGGACCGTCTCGTTCTGAGAGATCTCAGGCGGGCCCAGGAACTCGGTCTCGATGTGCTCCGGTGAGGAGGCGAACATCAGGGCGGCGTACACCCGATTGACCTCCGCCTCCTGAAGCATCCTGAGCAGGACCTCCTGGTCTCCGAAGAGGCTCGTCCCGTTGAGGGCGAACGGGTGCTCCCTGATGATCACGACGGCGGTTCCGTCGGCCCTCAGGCGAACCTCGAAGTTGAGGCCGATCCAGATGGGCTGGCCGGAGGTCGGCCGAAGACCCGCCAGCGACAGCGCGAGGACCGCTGTCGCGAGGAGGGCCGCGCCCCTCCGCGATTTCACTCCTCTGGCCTTCTTCGGCATTCACCACCCCTCCGAGATCGTTACCTCCAGGTAGAGCGGCTCGCTGCCGAAGCTGGTCCTGCAGAACGCCCCGAGGAAGTCCGATCCCATGAACTTCCTGGCCTCTATCCCGTAGACGACGTGCCTCCACGAGTAGTCCCCAACCTTGGGCGCGCCTCCCTCCAGCATCTCGACATCCACCCAGCCCAGCGGCTCGATGTAGACCTGGGGCCACACGTGGCCGGTCCACTCCCTGTAGTCGTGAGACGTGAGGTTCGCCCAGTAGGTCGCTGAGGGCCTGAGCCTCATTATGCCGTAGGACGTCCTCGACGGAATGCCCAGGATCCTGGCGAGGGTCACGAACACGTCCGCAACCTCGGTGCAGTCGCCGTACACGTAGAGACCCGTCCTCCCCTGCCTCACGGCGCCGTCGGATCCGAGTCTGTCGAACCTGACATTGTAGTCTAGGTGACCCGACACCCAGTGGGCCAGGCTCTTCACTATCAGGTAGGGGTCGTCGCCGGATCCGGCGACGTCGAAAGCCAGCCGCCTCAGCGTCTCGTTGTAGGTGTCCCAGAAAGTCGTCCTCCCGGTGTAGAGGCTGGTCACGTTCAGTGGGGGCCACTGCCGCCTGGACGCCACCCAGCTTACTACGTAAGGCCTGAGCACGACCTTCACCGTCACGTTCACCCAGGTCCTCTCCCCGGGCCCGAGCCCCATCTCAATCACGAGGTAGGGGTTCCCCTCGTCGTCGATCTGGACCGTTGTCCCGGGCGGCGCGTCCGCCAGGTAAGCCTCTTGGTGAGAGCCGTTGATGGGTATCGACATGTACACGTACCCCGTGACGCTCTCGTTCAGCGGGTTCTCGATCAGGGCGGCCTGCCTGACCGTGACCTCTATCGGATCCCTCTCCCTGATTTTGTCCGCCTGGACCTCCACCGGGGTTGGCGGGGCCTCCGTCGCGCCTGGCGTCGCTCTCGGGACCTGCCGCTGAGGCCCCACAGGGGAGAGGGCCACGGCCAGGGCCACCATCGCCAGCCCCAACATGGTGAGCCTGACGTCCAAGTTCGATCTCGACTGTCCGCCCCAGGCGGGCAATAAGTTTGAGCCGTCCCTCGTCGGCGCAACCGCCTTAACCGGCGCGCCGGGGGGACGACTGGATGGACCCGCTCGAGCTGGCGAGGTTGGTGGGGATCTCCTCCGTTCAGATATTCGCCATACTGAACCCTCCGAGCGTCATACCGACGATGTTGAGCCTCACCGAGGGGCTGAGCCTGTCCGAGAGGAGGGCCATAGTGAAGACAGCCTCGGTGACGATCTTCGCCCTCATGGCGTCCTTCGCCCTCGTTGGGAGGGAGTTCCTTACCTTCATGGGCCTCAGCGTCTCTGGACTCAGGCTGGGCGGCGGGGTGCTGCTCATGGTGCTCTCGGTGGACATGCTGAAGGGCGTACCCAGGACCAGGGAGGTGGAGAAGGAGGAGCTTGCTGTGGTTCCGCTGGCCACCCCCCTCCTGGTCGGCCCCGGCACCATAACGACCGTGCTCGTCCTCTCGGCCACCTTGCCCTCCGAGGTGGGCGGGCGCGTCGAGGGGACCGCGGTACTCCTGGCGGCGATAGCCCTGGTCGTTGGGGTCACCTACCTCCTACTCAAGCACTCGCTCCAGCTGGTGAGGGTCCTCGGCGTCAACGGGACCAGGGCCCTAGGGAGGTTCATGGCCATAATCATAGCGGGCGTGGCGGCGGAGATGGTGCACTCCGCCGTGGTCGACTGGGTGGGGGAGATCCTGGCGTCGGGGTGAGCGGGTCAGGCCCGGACGATCCGGACCTCCCTCAGGCGCCCGCTGGCCAGCTGGTAGGCCCTGATCTCGCCGGTCGTCGAGGACACTATGATCCACACGACCGGGTTGACCTCCATGAACCTGAGGTCCTCCTCGGAGGGACGGGCGGGGGCCGGATGAGAGTGGATCACGCCGACCAGCTCCTCCCCCCGCTCGTCCGCCTCCTGAAGCTGCCTGAGGAGGAATGCCGGGTCGACGATGAAGCGGGTCGGCGACTCCTCGACGTTCTTCGCCACGACCCCCCTAGTCACCTTGGCCTCTCTGTCGGCGAACCTGCCGAAGAGGAGCGCCGCCTTCTCCACAGAGGCGCTCGTCAGCTCCCGGATTAGCCCGTCGAGAAGCTCGGCCGGGATCACTACCTCGGAGACCTCCAGCGGCAATCCTGCCTCCCCCCGCCTCTCCGGACTAAAACGATTAAAGCTCAGGCTTCTCAACTCTTCTAGGCGCAGTGGTGGTTGCTACATGGGTTCGCTGGTCGATCACGTGCGATCCTGCCTCGAGCAGTCCGAGCTGAAGTTCGTCGAACCGGAGGAGGGCACGTTTCTCGTGGTTTTCGGGCTCGACGAGTACGCGGTTAGGGTGTTCCTGGTCATAGACGAGGATAGGAGCCGCGTCGAAATATATGCCAATACCGACCCCCCGACTCCCGTCTCAGGCTTTGAGAGGTGGCTGCTGGAGCAGAACCCAGGGCTCAGCCACGTGAAGTACGGCTGCGACCCCGCAGGCGACCTGTTGATCTCTGGGGAGGTCTGGGGGGACTCGATAAACCCGGACAGGCTCAGCTCGCTCATAATATTCTCGGCTACACTCGCGAGGGACTTCAGGGAGCGCTCACACGCCGAATCGAAGTCCTCCTGAGCCGGCCGCGGCGGGTCACCTGCGTTCCCCCCTCAGGAGGCGGGCCTCGATGAGGGTCAGGAAGTGGGACGGGAGGCTGGAGAAGTTCGACCCGTCCAAGCTGAGGAAGACCCTGATGCGGGCCGGGGCCGACCGAGAACTCGCGGACGAGGTTGTTCGCAGGGTCGCCTCCAAGGCTTACGATGGCATCACGACGCGAGAGCTGCTCGAGATGGCGTTAGAGGCCCTAAGGTCCCTGGAGAGGCACGACGCGGCTGCCAGGTACGACCTCAAGAGGGCCATCATGAGACTGGGGCCGACGGGATACCCCTTCGAGCGGTACGTGGCTAGGGTCCTCGAGGCTCACGGCTACAGGGTTCTGCACGTGGGCCACGTCTTCAGGGGCAAGTGCGTAGATCAGGAGGTGGACGTCGCTCTCGAGGTCGATGGCATGAGGGTGATGGTAGAGTGCAAGTTTCACAACTCTCGGGGGATCTACACGGACCTCAAGCCCGCGATGTACACGTACGCCAGGTTCCTAGACCTGGAAAGGTACTTCGACGAGCCCTGGCTGATCACCAACACGCGGATCACGGAGGCGGCACGCAGGTACGCGCAGTGCGTCGGGCTGAAGGTCACGTGGTGGGATGGACCGCCTGGGGCCAGCCTGAGGGAACTAATAGACCTCAAGGGACTCTACCCGGTCACCGCCCTGCAGGGCCCCGAGGGCGCAATCCGAACGCTCGTTCAGGCCGGGATAGTTACGGTAGACGAACTGTCGAGGGCGAGTGAGCGGGAACTCGAGCGACTGGGCCTGCCGTCGGAGACCGCCAAGGGGCTCCTGGAGGTGGCCAGGCGGATCTCCCGAGGATGAGGGGTGACGGCTTTATACGCCCCCCGCCGGGGATGCGCGGGATGCGGACTTCCCTCGCGGCGGCGGCCGTCGTCTTGATAGCCGTCGCCGCCATCGCGGCATTCCTCCTGTGGCCCCGACGGGGCGGCATCGGAGCGGCCTCAGCACCCCCCTTCGACATGAGCGAGATACTCCGAAACGAGACGCTGCGGATCGTGGTCGGCACAAGCGAGCCCTACCTCTACCAGGACATGGGGTTCACCATAACGGTCCTCCGATTCAACAGCGTGCGGTGGGGCGGGCTCGTGTGGACCCACCGCGCCGTCCTGGTCGAGCCCATGGGGGCCAGCTCCGACGCGGCGGCCATAGTGGTGGCCGAGCCCGACGAGGCCAACGAAAAGTTCCTGGAGATGTTCGGCCTGAGGGCCGCCGCCGAGTCCGGAGTACCGGTTCTGCTCCTCTACGACCTCCCGCCCGGGCTCACCCCGGAAGGAAAGTTCTCGGCGGTCCTTCAGTCGATCCAGAGCCTCGGCCCGTCGGGATCCGACGAGGACTTCCTGCTCCACGCGATGGCCGCTGCCATAATGCGGGCGGCCACGCTGGTGAACACAGTCAGCCCGGCCCACCCCACGAGGTTCGTGGTCTCGGGCAGGGGGATCTCTGGCTGGGCCGCGGCCGTGGCGGCGGCTGCCGACCCGAGGATAGTGGCGGTCCAGCTCAGGGACCCGGTGGCCTGGGACCTCCAGTCCGGCGGGGGCTGCTCGCCCGAGGTCTTGGAGGCGGTCAGGTCGATCTCCGATGAGACGCAGGAGAAGATCATGAGGTTCTACAACCCCGTCGGCCTGCTCGACGCCGCCAATCTCCCGGTGATGGTCTCCGTGGACGCCTTCAGCGCCTGCGAGGTCGAGGGGGCGCTCAGGAGCGCGAGGGCCACCACGATATCCATAGTCCCTGGAGAGATAGAGGGACTTGAGAACGCGACGCTCGCCCAGGCCAGCGCGGCCTGGAGGGCGTTCCTCAAGCACGTCATCGTCGGGAGCCCCCTCCCGGAGATAGGGGAACTCTCGGTGAACCGCGAGGGCGACGTCTACAGGGTCTCAGTCCGGGTGTCCGGCAACGGCGCGGTGGTGAGGAACGTCAACCTCTGGTACGCCTCCGCCGAGGGGGTCTGGAAGTCCGCCAGGATGGAGACCGAGGACGGCGAGACCTTCACGTGCGAGGTCCCCGTGGACGACGGAGGGGAGTCCATGTTCGCCAGCGTCTGGTTCACGACCGGAGGATCCGACGGCCTGCTGAGTTCCCCACCAGTCTGCGGGTCCCCCTAGCCCCAGGACTGCTGGAGGTGCCCCTATGTCCCCGCTAATCGGGCGCCGCGGGAGATCGTCTAGGAGGAGGGGGACGAAGGCGTGGGAGCGGTACATGATCATCAAGAGGGCCGCCTCTTACTACGGACGGACGGTGGACGATGAGAAGGCGTGGAGCTCCGCCAGATCCATCACCGCCGAGGAGCTCAGGGAGTTCCTCCGAGACCTGGGCCCTGGACCTGACTTCAGGTTCAGCGGAAGGTTCTACACGGTTAGGGGCTCCGAGCTGGTGGAGGGTAGTTCGTGGGACGAGATTCGGGAGGCAGTGGAGGAGACCGCGGGGGTCTGGGGTGAATCGGCCGTCGAGGCCCTGGAGATCCTCATGGGCGCCGACGACGGCCTCACGGAGAGGGAGTTCTCAGCCAAGCTGAAGGTGAGGGGTATCCCCTACTCGAAGGAGTTCGTGAAGTGGCTTCTAGACCTAGGCCTCGCCGCCAGAATGCCGGATGGCAGGATCTGCAAGCTGGAGGAAGCCAAGAAGCCCATCGAGGACGCCATTGAGGAGCTGAATTCTAGGTACAGGCGCATGGACCCGGCGGCCAGGTCGGAGATGCCTGAGATCATGAGGATGGAGGCCGAGTTCCAGGCCGCGCTCAGGGAGGCCATGGAGAAGAGGTTCGATGAGGTCGTGGAGTTCGGGAGGGGCTTCTCCTCCACGACCCTCGCCGACCGCCTCAGGTCCGCGTTCGGCGACCTCCTCTACTACGACATCCTGCTGGCCGTGGCCCAGCAGTACTCCATTGCCGACGCGCCGGTCGTCTCCGCCGCGACCGGCACGGTAACCATGAGGACCGGCTTCAACCTGGCGCTCTTCGGGGAGCCCGGCACCGGGAAGAGCTTCTCGATCGCCACGATGATCCTGGGAGACGAGCGGAGGGCGATACCCCCCCACGGCCTCCCAGGGAGGAACAGGTACTGCGGGGGCATGACCCCGGCCAAGTTCATAAGGCTCGGCCAGGCCTACGAGGGCCTCAAGTACAACTTCATCGTCCCCGAGTTCAACGACTGGTTTCGCTATCGCGGGATGGTCGAAGCCCTGAAGCTGGCCATGGAGCACGGGACCATAAGGTACGAGACCGCCCGCAGGACCATAGGACCCTATAGATTCACATGCTTCCTCAGCGTGGCGTACAACACCAGGGTCGGCCTCAGGGGGTACGAGGTTACGGTCTCCGACCCCAACTTCAACGCCATCGAGGAGAGGATGCTCTGCAGGCTCCACCGCATGACCAAGGAGAGGTACGTTGAGATAGCTAGGAAGCAGATGGAGATGGCCCTCGGGAGGGTGAGGCTGGAGGGCTCCGAGACGCTCAGGGCTCATCTCACGCTGGTCCACGCGGCCGAGACGGGCCACCCGCTCGTGAGGGGCATGCTGGCCGAGAGGCCGGTCGTGGTGGACGAGGGAATCTACCAAGCCGTCTCCAGGGCTAGGGACGCCGTCTTATCCGAGATTCCAGGAGACAGGCCCGGGTTCTCTCCGAGGCTCGAGATAAGGGCGATACAGCTAGCATCGGCGCTGGCGCTCATGAGGTACTTCGCCGAGGACTCGGAGGACCCCATAAAGATTGACGACGGCTCCCTTAAGCTAGCGATCAGGTTCTACGTGGAGGAGGCCGCCGTGAGGTCCAGGGAGATGTTCGACCCCGCGCAGGTGCTCTCAAAGCTCGCGGTCGACATCTGACCACTCGAACTCACGATAACTCCTCTAGGATCCCCCTAACTCTCTCGAGTTTCTCGGAGAGGAGCTGAATTTCGCTATGAAGCCTTCTACTCTCGAACCACTTCCTCAGCGCGCCTAGGGCGCCCCTGCTCGACTCCTCGAGAAACCTCAGCCTCAGCTGCCTGTCCTGGAGAGCGGCCTCTATTATCAGCTCAGAGATCCTGGCCTCCCTCCTGAACGGTTCGATCCTCCTCTCAACCTCGCTGAGCGCCTCCTCGTACTCCTCCCTCAGGAACTCGTAGACCTCCTCGCGCATCTCCCCCCTGGACTCCTCGAGGAGTTCGAGCATCCTCCTGAGTTCGTTCCTCCTCTTCACGAGTTCCGCCAGCTCCTCCGACTCGAGTCTGTCGCTGGGCATCTCCCAGGCCGCCTCCAGGCCCGGCCTGCGCTTGGCGGCCTCCCCGCCCCCCCTCCCCCTTGCCTTTCTGGCCTTCCCGGGCTCAAACCTCTCCCTCTCCCTAGGCTGACCCTTTCTCTGGGGCGCCGCTACCTCCCCACGCTCGGGCGCCGCCCGATCCTCCATCAGAGCCGAGACGTCGGACGTGATGTAGGAGACCACCTCCGCCAAGCTGGGAGGAGGCCTCGGCTTGACGAGCGGGGTGGTGCCCAGGTGGGCGGTCTTCACCGGGCCGACCTTCACGAACCCCGGCCTGTCGACGAAGGGCCCCTCGACGTAGGCCTCTCCGGGGTTCAGCTGCTTTATCCTCCTCGTGACCTCCCTGTCCAGCCCCAGGAACCTGCTGATTACGCCGACGTCCGCGTTGTACTCCACCCTCAGGACGATCTTGTTCTCTGCCTGGCTCAGGAGGGTCTTGGAGACGAGCTGGGGCCTCTGGGTCGTGAAGAGTAGGCCCACACCTCTCTTCCTACCCCTGGTGGCGAGGGTGTTGACCCAGAGTTCGGTCTGAGAGGCGTACTTGCCGAGCTGGCTCTTTGCCCCCCTCTCGGGGGCGAGCTCCCTGGCCTCGTCGATCATGACGAGGAAGCCGCTCCCCCTCTGCTCCATGAGCTCCCTGATCAGGTCTGAGACGAGCCCAGCCGCAACGTCAGGCTTGGACACGTACATGGAGAGGTCGAGGACGAAGCTCACCCCTCTGACCGCGGCCTTGGCAAGCCTCTTGATCGAGCCCCCGCTCGCGAGGTCCACGTCCCCCTTGGGGGACACCACGAGCATCTCGTACTCGTCGGCCAAGCTGACGTGCTCGCCTTCCGGATCGATTATCCCAAGTGGGTAGCCCGCGTCCAGGAGCTGCTCGGCTATCCTCCTGAGCGTCCACGACTTTCCGTAGCCGGTCTTGGCTATTACGGCTGTGCGGCCCGTCATGAGCTTAGATATCTTCAGCTCACACGGCTCCTCTGAATCGAGGTAGGCCCCCAGCTCTACAGTGTCAGACATCGCCCTGTGAACGTTCTAGAGGGGCAGAGTTTAACGGGGCGCCGGCGGCGCGCCGCCGGCGCGGGGACCTCACGCCGTCAAAGAAATCAGGCGTCGACAGAGGAGAGAGGGCCTAGCTGCGGCCCCGACGGTGTCTAAACATCCTCCGGAGCCGCTCGCCGAGCCCAACGCGCTCGACCGCAGCGGGCTCGCCGTGGCCGAGGCCGCGCGGCCCCGCCCCGAGCATGGCTCTCCTTCTGTTCATCCGCATGTGCCTCCTTCCTCCTCTCATCTACCTCACCTGAGATGCTGAGGAGGTTTGAGGCAATTTAGCGTCCCGGACAATTTGTTCTATGCGGGAGAAAAATTTAGAGCCTTTTTTCTCGACTGGATACATTATCCCTTGAATCCTGAGATCTAACTACGGCTTGAGATGCCTCACTACTGGGAAGGGCGGCGGGTTCCTCTTGTGCCAGCTCCTCTCCCTCAGCTCTATGACCTTCCTGACGACGGCCTCGTCAACTCCGGTGGCCTCCGAGATCTCCTTGGGCTCCATGTTAAGGTCTAGCAGCGCGTGGAGCACCAGGTCCACCTGCTCGTAGCTCAAGCCGAGTTCACCCTCTGCTGTCTGTCCGGGCCAGAGCCTCGGAGAGCTCGGCTTAGAAGCTATCTCCTCAGGTATCTCAAGGTACCTGGCCAGCTCCCTCACCTGCGTCTTGAAGAGGTCCGCGATCGGCAGGAAGTCCGCGGCGCCGTCTCCGTGCTTGGTGAAGTACCCGATCTCGATCTCGCTCCTGTCTCCCGTCCACGCGACCAGCAGGTTCCGGGAGTTCGCCAGGTAGTAGAGGATGGTCATTCTGACCCTGGGCCTTACGTTGGCCCTGCTTATCCTGTCCCCCGGCGGCAGGAACCTCTCGAACTCGCCCACTATGGGAGTTATGTCCACCCACTCCACGTTGAGCCCCAAGGCCTCCGCGAGGACCGCCGCGTCCTCAATGTCCTCTCTCGGGGTCACTCCCTCCTCTGGCATTATCACGGCAGTCACGGCCTCGCTCCCCAGCCCCCTGGCGAGGAGGGCCGCCGTGAGCGCGGAGTCAACCCCCCCGCTGAGCCCCACGACCGCGCCCTCGGCCCCCGCGGACTCCACCATCCTCCCGCAGAACGAGGATATCTCGTCCGCGACCTCTTGCCACCTGAGCTCGAGGTCGGCCAGGGTTACCCGCGGCATCGGACCGCCCTCACGGGACACAGTATTAACGCCACCGGAGCCGAGGGTTGGGAACGTTATATCGAACCCGGGAGCCGCGGCGGTGATGGAGATGCCCGAACCAGAGGTTGACCGGGAGGGTAGGCCGTTCTACGTCGTGTCCGGTGAGGAGATCAAGGCCGGAAAGGTCGTGGACGTCTACTTCCTCAGGACGATGGAGACCCTCAGACACCTGGGCCTGGAGGACACCAGGGTGGTGGCCGAAATAGCGGCCAGGAGCCTCCCGAGGTCCAGGAGAGGCGGCAGGTTCGAGTGGGGCGTCTTGGCCGGAGTGGAGGAGGTCGTCAGGCTCTTGGAGGGCAGAAGGGTCGACCTCTACGCCCTGCCCGACGGCAGTGTCTTCGAGCCCGGCCTGCCCGTCATGAGGATTGAGGGGCCCTACTCCGAGTTCGGCCCGCTGGAGACGTCCCTCCTCGGCTTCCTCTGCTCCATGTCCGGCGTCGCAACGGCGGCGGCGCACGTGAAGGTCGCGGCCGGCGGGAAGCCGGTCGTCAACTTCGGCATAAGGAGGAACCACCCGGCCATCTCCCTCGCTATCGAGAGGGCCGGCCTGATCGGCGGCCTGGACGGCTCATCCGGCATACTGGTCGAGGAACTCGGCTTTAAGCCCGTCGGCACGATGCCGCACGCCCTCATCATAATAGCAGGCGACCAGGTGAGGGCCTGGAGGGCCTTCGACGAGGCCGTGCCGGAGGACGTGCCCAGGATAGCCCTCGTCGACACGCTCTGCGACGAGAAGACTGAGGCGATCAAGGCCGCAGAGGCGCTCGGGGAGAGGCTTCACGGGGTCAGGCTGGACACGCCCTCCTCCAGGAGGGGGAGGATGGAGGAGATCGTGAGGGAGGTCCGCTGGGAGCTCGACCTCAGGGGCTACAAGCACGTCAAGATATTCGTGTCCGGCGGGCTGGACGAGGTCTCGGTTGAGAGCCTGTCGAGGGCGGGCGCCGACGCTTTCGGCGTCGGGAGCAGGATCTGCGGGGCCGACCCCGTGGACTTCGGCATGGACGTGGTCGAGGTGGAGGGGGAGCCCAGGGCCAAGAGGGGGATCAAGTCCGGGGCGAAGGACGTCTTCAGGTGCCCCAACTGCCTCAGGTACCTCGTTCTGCCAAAGGGCTCGGAGCCCCCGACCTGCCCGGAGTGCGGAGCTAGGGTCGAGCCGGCCTACGTGAAGTTCCTCGAGGGCGGGCGGTTGGTCGCCGACCTGCCAACGACCGCGGAGCTCCAGGAGAGGACCCTGTCTCAGCTAAGGAGTATGGGTCTGCTCCCCGAGGGCTAGCCGCTCGAAAAGCCGGGTCGGTCGCCGACCAGGGGGCTAGATCGGGCGTCCAGTGCGTTTAAATCTGCAGAACGAGAGTTCGGCGTATGAGCTACAAGGTCGACTCGTTCTACTACTACGTTCAAGATCTGAGCGAGTACTTCGAGAGCTTCGTCGAGAGGCTCATGACGCACCTCGCCATGGAGGGCACGGCCATATCAGACAAGGAGATCTCCGAGGACTTCGCCCGGATGAGGGTCCGCTACATGGACGAGAGGGGCACGCTCGTGGCCGCCCCGGTCGACAGGGACATCAAGGTTGTCTACCAGGTCGAGGGAGGGGGTATAGTCAGGAAGTCCCTCTGGGGGGCGATAACAGGAGGCGGCCTGGCCAGCCTCGCGAGCGGCCTGCTTGGCGGCGACGTGGACAGCATCAAGAGCGCCCTGACGGGGGCCGTCGTCGGAGGGGCCTACGGCCTCAAGGACGGGTTCGAGACCGCGATGGCCGATGCCACCGACTTCTCCAGACTCCTCGCCCGAGCGATTAGGAGCGTGGAGGAGGAGCTCAGGCAGATCCAGAGGGGTAAGGAGGCGGCCAAGGAGGCGAGGAGGAGGGAGGAGAGAGAGCTGAAGGAGCGCCTGGAGGAGGTCTACGCCGAGGCGGTGACGGTGGGCGAGGAGATAGACCTGCTCGACTCTGAGGGGAAGGACGTGGAGAGGGCCAGGGCCAGGTACGAGAAGGCCCTGGAGCTCCTGGATGAGGCCGACGACGCCCTGAAGAGGGGCAAGGAGATGCTGGCGAAGGCCAAGATAAGGTCGGCGGAGAGGATGGTCCAGCTGGCAAGGGAGGAGCTGGCCAAGGTCGGGTGAGCCGGGAGTTCAGCCGAGAACCCTGGACGGCACCCCCTCGGCCTCCGCAGCCTCTGCAAGCCTGGAGTCCCCCGTGAGGAGCAGCTCCGCCCGCACGTGCTTTGCGGTGGAGATCTGGAGGGCGTCCGCGACGTACAGGTGCCGCCTCTCCAGTACCCTCCAGCTCTCCGCGAGCAGCGACGACTTGACCGGCACCAGGGACATAGCCCCGAGCCTCCACAACCTCAGGGTCTCTGAGAGAAAGCGGGAGCGGGCCGTCGAGTGGGCCGCGGCGTCGAGCCTCCCCCGCCTGAGGGCCCTGTCCAGCGCGCCCAGCACCTCTCCCACGTTCCAGAGGCTCATGGAGAGGGTGATCTCGCCGGAGTACGCCCTAAGGTACGCCCTCCTCGCCTCCTCACTCCCCTCCTCCAGGACGTACCTCTTGAGGCAGGCGCTGCTATCCAGGTACAACACTGGCCCTGGCATCCCTCATCTCCCTAACCAGCGGGCTCACCGGGGCCGAGGGCCTGACGGGCTCGAAGTCAACTTCATAGTCGATCTCACCGGCCAGGTCTATGAGGGCCCCCTCCAGGCCCATCGCAACCTCCTCCCTGAGTATCTCCTCCAGCAGCCGGCTGACCTCAACTCTCCTCATCCTAGCCGCGGCCTTGAAGGCCTCCCAGACCTCTCTATCCAAGTACACGCTGGTCCGTACCTTCCCCCCGCCCATCAGTAAGTTACTCGCCATACTACCATAATTAACTTACTTCCCCTGAGTTAAGGGGGCCTAGGTGATCTCCCTAACTTCGCCGCCGAAAAATTGGGAGTGAAGGGGTACCGAGTCTGGCAGGAGTTTGAGCTACTCTCTCGGCTCAAATGCCTTTGCCGGGCAATTCTCGACGGGCATATCCGCTGGTACCACGTGCCCGAAGCAGTCCCCCCTCTCCTCGTCTATGGGCCTGTAGTGCTTGCAGTCCTTGCATGTGTACCTCCTCTCACTCACCACTGTCACCCCTCAACCTCCTCAGCCTGAGGAAGAACTCCTCGTCTTCTTGGAGCCTGCTCATGAGCTCGTCCATCGCGTCCAGCTTTATCAGGACGAGGCCGGCGTCGTCCCTCCTCCTGAGAACCAGCAGCTGGTCTCCCTCCTTGATGTCGAGGTCCTCCCTGGCAGCCACCGGTATGGAGATCTGGCCCTTCGAACTCACCGTGACGACCCCGTACACGATCCTCCTCTTCGCGCACTCGCCCCTCTCTCCCATGAGCAGACTCCAACAAATCTTACTTTTCTTATATTTTAAGTTTGTCGGAATCTCGACGGCCGCCTCGGCGGGTCTCCGGATCCCTCGGAGATGCGTCTGTGGGGCGCCTCAAAGTCCGACGCTTCGAATGAGTCTGTCTCCCTGACTACTTCAGCGGATCCACCTATCAACAATAAAGCGGAAAGGTAAAGTGGTCAGGTCAACTGTTGCGTCTGACCCCGCCCTGAAGGCGGTACCCAGAAGCTACACCGGGAGGCCCACACCCGAGCTCAGAAATCCTCCCACGGACCCCCT
The DNA here is from genome assembly GCA_027491415.1 of Thermoproteota archaeon. Classification (GTDB taxonomy): domain Archaea; phylum Korarchaeota; class Korarchaeia; order Korarchaeales; family Korarchaeaceae; genus DRBY01. Next base: position 13,283 of record JAOZFH010000015.1, read on the forward strand.
CGCCCTCAGTCGGCGACCTCCGGTGGGGCCTGTTCCACTGGTCCCCGGCAGCAGGTTAAGCTTGCTCAGCGTGGAACCCTCGTCTTGCGCTTTCGTGCGGGAGCCCCCTGACCACGGCTCTCCCTGACACCTCACGCCAGTCGACGCTCCCGTTCTCCTCGACAAGCCCGTACAGCTCCTCCGGTATACCAGGCGTGATATTTGCCGCACGTGATCCGCTGGAGGGTGAAGAGGCGCGAACCGTCTCTAGAGCTTCGACCGCCGGCCGCTCCTTTTTATTTCGAGCCCCCCCAGGGGGCCCGTGCTCCCCATCGTGGTAGAATTCTCCTCCTCGAGGAAGTGGAGGAGGGCCGTTATGGATTTCGCCTCGAGGCTCGAGGCGTCCCTCGGGGGCAGGCTGGTCAGGGTCGTGGCCCTGCCGGACCCGGAGGACGAGGTCTACCAGAGCAACGTCCTGGTGGTGCTCAGGGAGGTCAGGCCCGGGGACTTTGAGCTCGTGGCCAGGCTGGC
>JAOZFH010000024.1 GCA_027491415.1 Thermoproteota archaeon
CTGAAGTCGGCGGTGAAGCAGGTACTCGGCACGGCCGTCAGCGTTGGCGTGACCGTGGAGGGAAAGCACCCCAAGGAGGCCATCAAGGATGTCGACGCAGGTCTCTGGGACGACCTCGTGCAGACGGAGGGATCCTGACTAGGCGCGAGGGTGGTGATCATGGCCGTTACGATCTCCTCGGTGGAAGCTCCCCTGAGGGAGGCCGTGAGGAGGGCCATAGAGGAGAGCCCCCGGAGGAGGTTCAAGGAGTCCGTCGACCTCACGGTGGTGTTCAGGGGGCTGGATCTCAAGAAGGACCCGTCCCTCAAGATCAACGAGATAGTCGCGCTCCCACACGCGCCGAAGGGGAAGGAGGCCAAGGTGGCGGTCATAGGGACGGGAGAGTTCGCGACCAAGGCGAGGGACGCCGGGGCGGACGCGGTCTTCGACCCGGCCGAGATCCTCAGCGTGGCCAAGAACAAGAGGGAACTTCGGAAGCTGGCCAACAGGTTCGACTTCTTCGTCGCCCAGGCCGACGCCCTGCCCAAGCTGGCCAGGGACATAGGCCCGATATTCGGCCCCAGGAACAAGATGCCCATTCCGCTCCCGGCCACAAGGGTGGATCAGCTGCCGGACACCATCCAGAGGCTGAAGAGGTCCGTGAGGGTCAGGATGAGGGACCAGCCGGTCATCCACGCGCGGGTGGGCTCGAGGGACATGGACCCCGACGAGATCGTGGAGAACATCAAGGCCGTGCTGGCCGCCCTGGAGAGGAAGTACGGTGATCTGGGCGTGCTGGAGGCCATGTACGTCAAGACCACGATGGGGCCCGCGATAAGGGTCGAGGCCGCTATGGGAGGGAGGCGAAGGAGGAGATGAGTTCCGCGGAGTTGAAGGCCAAGAAGAGGAAGAGCCCAGCCAGGCTCAGGAAGGAGGAGATGGTTCGCAAGATAGTCAAGGGAGCCAAGGAGTTCCCAACGGTCATGTTCGCCGACTTCGGAAGATCCCCGGCGGACTTCCTGCAGAGGATCAGAAAGGAACTCGCTCCGGACACGAAGCTGATGGTCGTGAAGAAAAGGCTAGTCCCGATAGCCTTCTCAAAGGTCGACTTCAGGGAGGGACTGAACAAGCTCCTCGACCACGTGCCGCAGAGGCTCATGATAATCTTCAGCAAGGAGAGCCCCTGGAGGCTCTACCAGAAGCTCAGGGAGAAGACGGTCAACGTAGACATACTGCCCGGGGAGGTGGCGAAGGAGGACATAGTAATACCGGCCGGACCCACGGACCTGGCCCCAGGTCCGATACTGACCGACCTCAGGGCGCTTGGCGTCCCCACCAAGATCGTGGGGGGCAAGATATCCATCTCCGAGGACTTCGTGATAGTCAAGAAGGGCGAGAAGGTCCAGGCGCAGATCGCGGAGATACTGAAGGCCCTCGGGATAAAGCCCGTCGAGGTCAGGCTCGAGGTCTCCGGCGCTGTGGACAAGGAGGGCATCTTCTGGTCTCCGGAGGTGCTGGCCAAGACGAGAGAAGAGATACTGGAGGAACTCAGCAGGGCCGCCGGCGCCGGAATAGCGCTGGCCATCGAGCAGGGCATCGTCACGGACAAGACCGTCGAGCCCATCGTGGCCAAGGCGGCGCAGAGGGTACTGGCCCTCGCCAGCGAGATCGGATGGGTGTCCCCCAAGACCGCCGAGTTCATCCTGAGGAAGGCGGCCGCGAGGGCGAGGGCGCTGGAGGCCGCCCTTGGCCTCTCCTCCTGATTTTTCGGTCCCCGGGCGGCTGATAAGTCTCTGCGAGGGGGGACTCGGTAGCGGAGAGTCTCGTCACAAGATCAGGCTGTGGAGCTATCGCTCATAGTCCCCTAGGCAGACCACCCCTCATTGGTCCTTATTACTTTCTCTACGTTCTCTTTCGGATGCTGGGATTGGGTCAGGCAGGGCTTTCCACTCGCCAGCCACGGTGTCCGCGTCTCGTTAGTAGCCAATCTTCTTGAGAGCCGTTGGAATGTGCTCCAGCACGTCTTGGGCGGTCAGCGAGTAGGAGAGGTCCTCAAACGCCAAGTCTCCAGCCAGCCCAACCAAGAACGCCGAAGCAGACGCGGCCCTGAGCGGATTTCCCGACATGGCCAGGAACGCGACGGTCACGCCTGAGAGGACATCACCCGTCCCGCCTACCGTCATAGCTGGGTTTCCCGTGACGTTCAGCCTCACCCTGTCGCCAGAGCATATCACATCGACATGGCCCTTCAGGAGGATCGTCCCCCCAAGCTCGCGGGCCGCGTGGAGGCAGGACCTCACCCTCTCAGGGAGCTCGGAACCGGGGGCTTCGCCGAAGACCCTCTTGAACTCGCCTGCGTGCGGCGTTATCACCAGCCCGGGCCACCCCCCGTCAGGAGGGACGGCCTTCAGCCCGTCGGCGTCAACGACCGTCGGCTTCCTCAGGTCCCCCAGCCACTGCAAGATTTCTCCAGCCGCCCTCAGGGTCTCGGGGTCAGCTCCAAGGCCCGGACCGAGCAGAACCGCGTCGGCGTCCTCCGCCTCTCTGATCACGAGGTCCACGTCGCCAGGTCCCAGTCGATCCTGACTCTCCAGTGGGAGGACGATGAGGTTGGGCGAGATGGGCTTTATCGT
>JAOZFH010000026.1 GCA_027491415.1 Thermoproteota archaeon
CCGGGCGGTGGAGGCGCTCGCCGAGAGGGTCGGGATGGTCAGGGGCGCCGACGGCAGGTGGACCTTCGAGGGCAGGCCGGTCCTCCTGGTGGTGGCCTTCAACGACGAAACCCTGCCGGACAGGGTCAGCCCAATGTACGACGAGTCCTCTAGGTGGATCCACAGGCTGGCCGTCTTCGACCCCCAAGACAGGGGGGAGGACCTGGCCGAGACCGTCAAGGGGCTTCTCAGGAGGCACGGCTTCGAGGTCAACGACTGGCGCGCCGGTTACGGCGGGCCCCTGAGGTCCACGCCCAGCTCCCCGCACGTGCTCGTCCAGGCCATACCCCCCGGCTACCTGGTGGCCCCCGACTACATGTGGATGGGCTGGCTCTACTCCTACGACCCCCTCCCCTGGGCCGACCGGGCCGACAGGTTCCTCAACCTCAGCAGGATATGGGAGCCCGTTTTCGGGCTGATCGAGGGCGTCGACTACGACGGGACCCCCTGCTCCGACCTCGAGTGCACGGCCAGGCTCGCGGCTGACGTGGTGCTCAGGGGGGTGGAGGAGGGGTGGCCCAGGTGCTTCCTGTTCGAGGAGTACGACTACGTGCCGTACAGCTCCGAGAGGGTGAGCTTCACCCACCTGGGGGTCGTCTACGGGCCCGTGGACCCGCTCGCCCTGATGACCGCCAGGACCCCCACGGGGACGCTCGCGGTCGCCGTGCCGGAGGACGCCACCCTGTCGCCAGGCTCCCGGATCCCGGGCCTCTACCCCGGGTCGGGCCTCATACCCAACTTCGGGACCTTCGAGATGTCCCAGTACGCCAAGTTCCCGCCGATCCACGAGTTCAGGGTGAGCCCCTTCTTCGCCTACAACGGCTGGGTGGGCTGGCTGGTGCACCAGCTCACGGTCTTCCAGCTGGCCGTGGCCCACCCCACTCTCCTGGTCAGGGTCCCGATACCCGGGGTCGACTGGGCCGTGGCCAGGGGGTACAGGGGGCTGGGCTACACGGTGGACGTCAGCTACCAGGGAGACCTGGGGATAAGCGCAAGGGAGGTCGAGGGGACCCTCGAGGCGCCCGTCGACCTGACGTCCTGGGACCCGATATCCCACTCTCCAATCGACGCCGAGGACTCCGGCCTGGCCAGCCTGGTGGAGATCAGGCTGCCCAACCTCAGCTACGGGTTCAGGAGCCTGGGGGAGGAGGACCTGATCTACTGGATGCCTCAGCTCGTCGAGGAGGGCAGAGTCGTAATGGAGAATGAGAAACCTAGGTGGAGCCCCAGGGCCTGGACCCCGACCTGCTGGCTCTGGCTGCCGAGCGACAACGTTGCTGGGTGGAGCGTAGAAGGAGACAGGGTTCTTATAGGCCTCAAGGAGGCCGGGTGGCATAGAAGAGAACTTCTGGCGCACCTGCTCCCACCTCCCAATCCCGTGGCGGCCGCTTCCACGCTGGGCCAAGCCATGCCCATCTTCGGCCTGCCCTGGGAGCTTGAGGAGGCTGCGAGCAGAGTATCCGAGGGAGAGGACTACCCGACTGTAAACCTACTCGACCCGGAGTGGGCTCGGAAGATAGCCAGCGAACTCGCAAAGATGGCCAAGGAGAAATACGTCCCGCCCCAGCTGGAGGGCCTCGTCTCCCCAGGAGAGGCCGCCGAGCGCTACGTCGAGCTGGCCAGGAGGATACACGACCAGGGGCACGCCGTGATAAGCTGCGGGCCCTTCCGCGTGGAGGCCATCCTGGCCCAGGGTATCCTCATAGTCAGGAACGAGGAGTGGCCAGGCTGGAGCGGCCTGGAGGAGTGGCTGAGCATGGACTTGGGGGACCTCTTCGCCGACTCGGGCTGGGAGCCCTGGGCCCCGTCCATACTGGAGGGCGCCCCCCGGCAAGGGGGATCCGCGCAACCCCGGCTCAATCAGACCCCCTCCCCCGGTGGGGGGAATCGGACGCAGGCCGAGGGGACTACCCAGACACAGCCCGAGACGGGACCGAGGATTGGGGTGAGGTCCTGGCCGCTGCTGGCTGTCGGCCTGGCTGGCCTTGTCCTGAGCTTGGCCCTGGCCATCTACTGGGGCAGGAGAAGCGCGTAGAGAATCCTTCAGGTTAACGCTACTTTGGCGCTCCATACACCGTATCGGAGTCGGTGTCCCTGTCCCCCCACGTCGGGACCTCGCTGCTGCCGGCCAGGGCCTCCATCCACCCCTCATAGTACCCGCGCCAGTTCACGGGGATCTCCAGGTTCACGTAGACGCATGTCCCCGGCCCGCCTGGCCCCTCGTCCCTCCCGGTCCTTATCGGCTGTCCGGGCGGCGGCGCGAGCTTTCCGAAGACCCTGACCCACGTCGCCGGATCCTCGTCCCAGCCAGCGTTGTAGCCGTAGACCGTCACGTTGCGGTCGTTCTCCACCTGCGTTTTGGCGGACACGGGACCCGGCTCCACGAAGAAGCTCGTGGTGAGCCACGGGTACGTCACCGCCATCCAGTCCCCCGCGGGCTCCCCGTAGGGTATGTCGAAACTCAGCGCGTACAGCGCGTAGACGTACGTGGCGCCGCCGTACGTCCTGCGCTCGAAGCCGACCGGCCCGGACGGCCTGCCCTCGGCGACCACCCGCGAGGGGCTCGCGACCCTCATGACCCAGTCCTCTGACTCCACCTCCCGCCTGCAGACGTAGCAGGCGTCCTCCTCCCCCTCCCCGGGGCCGTCGACGCAGTAGGCGAAGTAGTAGGTGCCAGACCCTCCCTTGTGCAGGTCCCCGGTGACCCGGTCGTACACGCACACCGGGCCGGTGGGGCAGTCGAAGTAGAAGTACTCGTCGCCCCACCCGTTCCTCCTCACGGTAACGCTCCTGGACTCGCTCCCGTAGTCCGTGACGACCCTCACCGAGTGGGTCCCGGGGCTGGTCGGGACGCTCAGGTCGCTGCCCCTGCCAACCCAGGACCCGTCCAGGTAGACGTCCCCCTCCAGGCTCTGGCCCGAGGAGCACCTCACGTGAACGTTTACGCCCTGGTCCCCCTGGCCCCCTCCGCCTCCACCCCCGCCCTGGCACCTGACGTAGAGCAGAGTCGAAGCCGAGGCTGAGGCCCCGTAGCCCATCGAGTCGTAGGCGTCCACCGCCACGGAGCCCCTTAGCCAGTAGTCGCAGTCGGACATGCTGGCCACGCACCCGCTCCCGAAAGACCTCGACCAGGACCCTCCCGAGGGTTCGTCGGAGCCCGAGCCGCTCCTGCCGCTGGTTCCCGAGGCGCTCCAGGTCCACTCCGCCCTCTCAAGGTTCCCGTCGGGGTCGGAGGCGGCCATCGAGAAGGCCACGCACCTCCCCGGGCACCCGCACCCCAGCCAGCCGCTCTCGGCTCTGGCCGAGGCGGACACCACGGGGGCGTCGTTGAGCGTGAAGGTGTCGGAGTCCACCAGCTCCAGCCCTCCCCCCGTCACCGCCACCCCCACCACGGTCCACTCCCCTCCCAGGCCGTCCACGTAGACCTTGGAGGGATCCGTCTCCCTCACCGGGTTACCCTGGCGGTCCCTCTCGAGCTGCCTCCACATCACGACGCACTCCGCCGAGCACCTGTACCTCCTCAGCCAATCGCCGCCCGGGATCCTCTCGCAGTCGAAGTCCCTCAGCTCCACCTGCACGCTGTCCGGGTCCACGTCGGGGTTCCTCAGGAGCTCCTCCACGACGGGCTCGGCCCTCGAGCTGCACTCGCTCTCGAGCCTTGAGTTACACGAGTGGCAGTTCCCGGACCTGGCCCGGACGGTCCCGAGGCTCCGCTCCCTGTCCTCCCACCTGTAGAGGGATCCGGGGGGAGTCACCTCCGCGACTACGTCAGCCCAGCTCCCCGTGTGGTTCAGGGTGACCCCGTACTCCTTCCACAGGGACCCGGAGGGCGCGTAGATCCTCAGGGTGACGTTCCTCTCGCTGCTGTGGATCAAGACGTTGAAAGCCTGGAGCCTCCCCACCACGTCCTCCAGGACCTCGACCTCTATGAAGGGCCGCTCCCCTCCGGATTCAACGCCCATCACCAGCGAGCTGTCGCTCCCACCGCTGGCCGACGCGGTGAGGTTTGAGGCGAGGCCCTCGCACGTCACGTTGACCGTCACGGTGACCGTCGCGGACTCCATGTACCCCAGCGTTACCCGGGAGGGGCTGACCGACGAGCCGTATCCGCAGGCCAGGTCCCCGGCGGACAGGTATATCACGCCGGCCTCCCCGGCGTTTATCAGGGTGAACTGGACCGACCTGACCCCCCCGACCTCCGCGCTCTCGTTCTCAGGGACGAGCACGGGGATCGGTCCATGGATCGGGGGGCCGCCACGACCGTAGTCGCGAGCCAGCTCGAGCCCTCCGTCACGTTGAAGCTTATGGAGACCACCGAGCCCCCGGCCGCGTCGCTGGCCGAGACCGAGTAGGTAAGCCCGAGCCCCACCGCCGCCAGCTCCTCCCTGGCCCTCTCCATCTCCGCCGAGCACATGGCCTCGGCCGTCCCGGCGTCCCATTGCGCCGCGACCTGGGCCACGGACTCAGCCCTCCTGAGCACGGAGTCGAATGCCGAGTATACGTCCGTGGGGGCGGAGATCTCCACGGGCTGGGCGAGGAAGACGGCTCCAACTGCGAGGGCCAGCGCGACGAGGAATACGGCAGCCAGCGCGACCGAAGACATTCCCGGCGGCGCCGCCCGGGTAGACGTGAAAAAGTGTTCGCGCAGCCCGCGGACGGGGAGAACTGTTAGCCGCTATCAGTTAACGCGCACGAGGAGAGCCGAGCAGCCAGAGCCCTCCCGCCTCCGAACGGGGGCTCTTCACTCGCGATGAGGGCCTCACCCCACACTAAGAAAGCAACCGCGAAACAGTAGTCGTAGACCCACCGCCGGTCAGGCCATGCAGGCGCAGGAGTCAGATAGACGGCAGCGGCGGCGATGGCCATGAGGAGAGAGTAGCTGCTGTCTTGGGGGTTGCTCCCCTGAAGACGGCGACGGCGACCTGATAGAAGAGCAAGGTAGCGAGGGCGAGGAGATCGTTGCCAAAGATCAATGAGGCTCCTTCGACCCTCTCCGCGCCGGAGATTAGCCAGGTTGGTGGGAAGAAGTAGGTAACAAAGAGAAAGGCGAGGAGCCACGCCTCTGGGGGGCCCAGTCTCGAGATCCAGCTTCTACTTTGTCGGCCTCTCTCAGACTTCACCAGCGCTCGCAGTGACACCTGTAGCTCCACCCCTCAACGCAGCATTAGGGGCCTCGACGTACCCCCACACCCGTACGGATGCTCCCCTCAGCAGCAGAACCGAATCCATCGCGACGACCGACAGCGAGGCCAATCCTAGGGCGGATGTGGTGATCGCGAGGTAGGAGGGGACGGCAGCCTCGGCTAGGCCCAGAGCCGCATGATAGAGCAGAGGTCCCCCGATGAGTGCGAAGGACAGTGAGACCAGCGGGATGAGGGTGAACCTCCTACCCTCCCGGATCAGCCACTCGGCCCAGGCCAATAGGCACAGTGGAAAGTAGTAGGCGATGAGCCAGTAAAATCCCACGCACGCCGCTGGGCCGGAGAGGAGGGCCAAGAAAAGCAGGACCCCCGTGAGGAGCGGGTGTATCAGGCTCCAACCACTCAACCTCCTCCTCAGGGCGACGACAACCTGGTAGGAGAGCAGGACGGCTAGTATAACTGAAGGTGGGTTCAGTCTCGCGGAAATCTGAGACACTAGCCCCAGCAGGCTTCGGCCTTGGACGCAGTCGAGGCCCAAGAGAACCCCACCTAGGAGAAGTTCAAAGGGGCCAAACCTCTTTCTTCTCAATTCACTCCCCACCCGCCAATTATGGTGATCACCAATGAGAACAATGGCATCGGTAGCTCCAACCGCCTGTGCAACAATACGAGCAGGAGCTAAGGCCAGCCGCGCACGTCATGCATCCTCCACAGGCTGCCCAATTCCCCAGTAAGCAAGCCAAACACACGATAGAGCATCCTATGTTTCTAGCCCCGCACCTTATCAAGCACGAGTCGTCCCAGTCGGTGCAGTACCTGCTGCAAACCCCGTAGTACCCCGGCGGGCAGTAGGGGTCGCAGTCCTCGTCCCTCTGGCAGGATATGTAGTCCGGCCTATATACGTTGGTGGGTCCCACGACCGACTTGGTGAGAACCGGAGCGGGCGGACGCTGAGGATCCTGAAGGAGCCGAGCCAATCCCGGCAAGAGGATTAGCCTTCCCTCGTAGATGTAGGCCAGGTGGAGGAGCTCACCCCCCTCGGGCTCCCAGAGCAGCACCTCCCCTCTCCTGGTGGGGTTCTCTTCGCCCTCTATGGTCACGCCCACTATGGCAATGGGGAACTCGGGGATTCCTCCCTTGGCCAAGGCGTGCCTGACGCCCGGGGCTCCGTAAGTCGCTATCAGCAGCCGCAACTCCCCGGAGGGAGACATGAACCTGATCATCGAGGCATTGAGCAGCGTTGGAAGTCCAATGGCGCTGGTTAACATCTCCAGTTCTGAGGACAGACCGGCTCCAAGCAGCCCCGGAAGTTCGGTAGACGAGACTTCAAATCCTCCGAGGTACCTCAGGTCGCCTCCGCCCCCCGCCCTGACCGCGCAACAGCATCCGCCACCCGTCTGGGTGGGCGAGGCTAACGCCGAACTGGGGGTGAGGATCATAGCCACGAGAGACGACAGGATCACGAGGCTGATGAGCTTTTTGCTCATCATCAGCCCCCCATTAAAGTGAGTTATTTTTCCTAACTACACCTGTAATATGCATTTTAATATAAATGTATTTGTTACAGGTGTTATATAACGCTATATTTGCTAAATCAACCGATTGATCACCATCTTCCCCCTTAAACGTGGATTATTCGAAATAGGGGTCCCTCGAGCTGGAACGAACCGGCGGGCGCGGAGACACGGTTGGGCAGGCCACAACTGAGAGCGAAGGGCCCCCATGTTAGGTGAGGGGGAGCGGAGCGTAGGGGAACTCCCTGATCTAGGCGAGTGAGGAGGCTGAGCTGTCTTATTGAGAGCGCGCAGCCTCTGGTAGGGAACCGGGGACATTGGCCTTACTCCAAGCGCCGGGTTGGGCCTGAGCGACTGGGGAACCCTACCTCCGCGTCAACTCGCTGGCTGGGGTCTCCAGGGTGGGGCCTCTCTGAGTTCGGGAATTGACAGCAGGGCCGACTGAGGGATAAGGAACTCTCCGAATAGTAGGTATGGTTAAAGTCGTTGCGAAGGTGCCGACCGGCCTCTCTTCCCGCGGACCGCGGTGACGTGGTATAAGGAGGTGGCCGGAGAAGATGCTGAACTGTCAGGAGTACTCCCGCCACGTGTACTTGCACTTGACGCAGGTGTAGATCCTGGTGGGGGGCTCGTCCGCCGACCTGGTCTGCTCTATCCTCAGGTAGGCCTCGGTGTGCCCGCACTTCGGGCACACGGCCTTGACCTTGGGGAGGGAGATGAGTTCCTCTGGGTTCTCTATCACGACGACCTTGTTCTCGGGGCTGGCGGCGACCCTCCTGGTTATGTTGAGGGCCCTCCCCTCGGTCCCCTCGTACCCGCACCTAGGGCACTTGAACACGACCTTGCCGTCCTCGACCTTGGGAGACATCAGGGCCCCGCATTTCGGGCAGATCAATCCTATCCCTCGGTTCGGTTCTCCGGGCGTGGCGATTAATCTAGTTTGCGCGGGCGACGGGCCAACCGTTAATTAGGTCCCGGGAAGGGGTGGTCCGATGAGCCACCGCCGCGTCTCAGTCCCCAGAGTTCCGCTCAGACTTCCGTCGAGGCACAGGAGGAGGCGGGTGGCCGTCATAGTGGACGGCCCCAACATGCTCAGGAAGGAGCTGGGTGTGGACCTCGAGGAAATCTCGAAGGTGGCCTCTGATCTGGGAAACGTCAGGGTTAAGGTGGTCGTGCTGGACAGAAAGGCTCCAGAGAAGCTTGTGGAGGCCGTTATGAATGCGGGCTACAAGGCGCTGATCTCCCCGGGCAAGCCGGAGGTCGACTTCACGATCGCCGCCATGGACACGATACACGACGACAAGATAGACGCCCTGGCCCTCGCAACGAGGTCGGCGGCCTACCTCCCGCTGGTTTACCGGGCGAAGGAGGCTGGAAAGGAGGTTGCGGTGATCGGGGCCGAGCCGGGCTTCAGCGTGGCGCTCAGGAAGGCGGCCGACGCCTCATTCACCGTGGGATCTCCTTCTCCTTCCTACGAGGGCCCTGAGGAAGAAGAGTGAGGCTATGGAGAACAGGAGGGCAGCCGCGAGCCCCAGGGCGAGCACCACCGCCCCCACCCTGCCGAGCAGGTACTCGCCGGCATAGTAGGCCATCAGCCAGGCAGAGAAGGAGACCGCCACCGCCAGCAGCTTCTCCACGTAGTCCCCCCGCTTCGTGGCGTACGACTCTATCGCGCTGCCGAGGAAGGCCGCTGACGTGAATAGGAAGAAGAGGTGGGACGTGTTCCTCAGCACGGTGCCGATCACCACGCCCGTCGGGTTGCTTCCTATCATGCTCGAGGCCGTCCTGTAGGCCTGAAAGGCGCTGACGGCTATGCCAGTGAGCCCGAAGAACAGCGAGAAGATGCCGGTGGCTCCGCCGAAGTACTTGACGACCCTCACCAGTTTGCTGGTTATCGAGAAGCCCTTCTCCATCAGGAGGACCCCGAGGAAGAGTATGAACCCGGTGGCCAGGTACCTCTGGAGGTTCAGCAGGGAGAGTATGCCAGCCAGCGCCAGGAGCGCGCCGGGTATGCCCAAGGCGTAGGCCCTGGCCTCCGGGCTCTCGAGCAGCCTCTCTATGTACCTCCTTATGAGGAGGTACGTCTCCTCCAGCTGCGGGCTCTGCTGAACCACAATGCGCCTGACGCTTATCGTCGGCACGAACTTGAGGAGGAGGGGGATAACCCTCTCGTCGTCGACGCCGTCAGAGACCAGGATGGCGTGATCCGGCCGGAACGTGGAGGTCACCTCGGCCATCTGCCTGATGATCTCCTGGTCCGCGATCAGCTCGCTGGTGTGGTGCCCGGTTATGGTGGCCACCAGCACCTCGGCCTCCGGCAGCTCCCGCTTTACCTCTTCGGCCACCTTGACGGCCCCGAATATGGCGTTCGCGTCGGCCTCCTGAGGGTCGGCGAGCGCGAGCCTCGTCGCGGCCTCGGTGTTGGCCTCGACGCCGACCACAGGGCCCCTCAGGCCGGTCTTCAGGCCGAGATCGTCATCTCGGTCGACGCACAAGATGAGCACTCGTCGTGGAGTTCCCTCGGGGCCCCTGGTGACCAATCCTATCGCGTGCCCCCGGGCGCCCGGGAATTAAAAATGTGGGTTGAGGCGAGGCTAGCTGGAGGACGCCGGGCTCCCCTCGAGGAGGCCCGCCTCCATGAGGGCCCTGAGCTCCTCCAGTGTCAGCTTCTCGCCGGCCTTGTACTTCTCCAGGGCCTCCTGGGCGAGCCTGGTCTTGATCTGCTCCTCCGTCAGCCTGGCGGCGGCCTGCATGTCCTCGTAGGCCTTCTTGAGGAACTCCCTAGTCTGCGTTATCTGCTGGAACAGCTCGTCCATCCGGGCCTTCATCTCGTCAACCTTGCCGCTCTTCTCCTCTATCTCCTTGCTGAGCTCGTCTATCTGAGGCCTTATCTCGTCGAGCTCCCTGATCAGCTCCGAGATCTCGCCGTTGATCTCCGAGATCTTAGCCTTGAGCTCCTTGATCTTCTCCCCGGTGTCCCTGATGAAGAACCTCCACCTTTCCGCCTCGGCCATGATCTCGATGTACCTCCTCTTGAGCTTCTTGGCCTCCATGAGAGTCTGGAGCTGGGCCTCCAAGTGGCTTATCCTCACCACCAGGTCCCTCTCCGCGTCCCTCGAGAGGGGCTGGGTCTCGATCCGCCTCTCCAGGGCCGCTATCCTCCTCCTCAGTACCCTCTCAGGGACACCGACCTCCGCCATGAGGCTCTCGTACCTGTTCTTTATCTCGGTAGCCTCCTTCTTGGCCTTTCGGTACTCCTCGATGACCTTCCTCCTCTCCTCAAAGAGCTTCTCGACCTCCTCCCTGATCTTCTTTCTCTCCTCGATCAGCTCCCTTATCTTGGCCCTCTTGCTTCGCACCTGCTCGATGAGCTCCCTCCTCTTCTCCCTGAGGCCCTTCAGGTCCTCGATGATGGCCCTCCTCTCGTCCCGGATGGAGAGAAGCTTCGCTCTAAGGTCTTCAACCCTACGCCGGAGATCGTCAAGATCCTGCGCCTGTGCTGCTCCCATGGGAGCTCCTCCTCTCTCAGCTGTTGCGTTGCCTGAAAGATCGCTCGCCACCAAGCGTGCTCGGATCGGGCCGGTGTTAGGAGATTAAAAAGGTTCGCCGCCGGGGGCCGACTCACACCGACACGAGGATTATGTCGGCGCAGGCCCTTATGGCTGAGTAGGGGATCGTCCTCCTCTCCTTGCCCTTCTCGTCCAGCGCCACGATTATGGCGGCGAGACGACCCCCGGCGTCGTCGAACACTATGTCGTCCACCGTGCCTATGAACTTGCCGTCGGTGGTGTAGACCTCCAAGTCGTATAGCTCCGACACCCTCCTCGCCAAGGCATCACCCCAGTATGACCCTGGCGTCCACCACTTTAAGGCCGCTCGGGTAAGCCATAACGGGGTTGAGGTCCATCTCCTTTATCTCGGGGTTCTCGACCCCTATCTGGCCCACCTTCACCAGCGCGTCTACGAGAGCCTTCTTGTCGACGGGCTCCATTCCCCTATAGCCCTCCAGGAGCTTTCTGCCCTTTATCTCGCTGATCATCTCCTCTGCGTCCCTCTCGGTCAGCGGCGCGACCCTGAAAGACACGTCCCTGAAGACCTCCACGAACACGCCTCCGAGACCGAACATGACGGTCGGGCCGAACTGCGGGTCCTTGATGAGGCCTATTATCACCTCGACGCCCGCCGGGGCGAACTCCTGGATGAGGACACCCACGATCCTGGCATTCGGGACCTTCGACTTGACGGACTCTATTATCTCCCTGTAGGCCCTCCTGACCTCCTCCTCCGTCTTCAGGTTCACCTTCACGCCGCCCACGTCGCTCTTGTGCAGGACGTCTGGTGAGACTATCTTGAGGACGACCGGGAGGCCGATCTCCCTGGCGAACTGGACGGCCTCCTCCTCGGTCTTGGCGACCTTCACCCTGGTCACGGGGATACCGTAGTCGGCGATGAGGGCCTTGGCCTCTGGCTCGAGTAGGACCTTCCTGCCCTCAGAGATGGCTCCCTGGATTATCTCCCTCCCCTTAGGCATGGACGCACGTCACCGCGACAAGCTTTGGCCCAATCCGTTAAAAGATTATCCCACGGAGTCTCAGCGCCTCCTGGACCTCCTGAGAATCCTCTCTATGGACTTAGAGACTCTCCTAGCCTTTTTAGCCTCCTTCGGGGGGGCCTTGCTGAGTTTTCTCTTCGAGGGCTCCTCGCGCGCTCCTCCCGCCTCCAGCACCTCCTTGGGTATGTAGTACATGCCCGCCGCGTCCTTGGAGAGGTATCCGGCGGCGACTAGAGTCTCCAACCTCCTGTACTCCTCGTCCACCGGAACCTCCGTCGCGAGCGCCAGCTTCTCGAGGGTCGTTGGACCGCCGCCGAAGTCCCTCACCAGCGTTTCAACCTCCAGCCTGTACCTCTCCGGCACCCTGTCTAGGAAGTCCAAGAGGGGCTTCTCGGGCTCCATCACGTCGTCCACAATGACCTCGGTGACGGTAGTCCTCCTCAAGGCCACGGCGGCCTCCAGGGCCTGGGAGAGTATCTCCATCAGCCTCTTTGGCACCCCACGTGCGTACCTGTTGGCGGTCTCCACCGCCTCGGGCGTCAACGGATCGAGGTCGAACCTCGGCTCCCTCACCCTGAAGGCCGACACCCTCTTGCCCACTATCCGGATGGCCTCGTCGTCGGTCAGCGGCTGGAGCTCCACCTTGTCGTGCATCCTCGATAATAGGGCGGAGTGCCTCTTCCTCAGGGCGTTGAAGGCGTCAGGGCTCATTGTCATGACGACCATTATCCCCTCTGGCATCACGGAAACGAGCTCCCTGATGCTCTCGAAGAAGAAGAAGGACCACCTGTCCCCGCTCAGGAGCATGTTGTGGGCGTCGTCAAGGAGGAGAGCGACTGGCCTTATTGGGTCGAGGTAGTCCACCAGAGCCTCCCCGACGCTGGCGGGGGATCTCCTCAGCCTCTCCAGCTCCTCCTCGCTCAGCTCGGATATCCCGAGGACTAGCTTCTTCAGCGCCTTCATCATGCCCCTGCTCCGCTCGTAAGTGAAGCTCAGGAGGTCGTCTATGGCGTCGGGCCCCTCCAGCGGGCTGACCTCGTAGAGTATGTACTCCCCCTCGGACTCCCAGAAGTCGTGGGCCAGGACGTTGAGCCGCGTCGTCCGGCCCATCCCGGGCTCCCCCACCACCGCTATGAACGCCGACCCGGTGCCAGCCAGCGTGTCGCTCGCCATCGCTTGGAGGCTCGAGTCCTGAGAGAGGGGGACGAACATCTGCCTCGTCAGTTCAGGGTCAAAGTCTGCTAGGGGCGTGAACGGGTTCCTGGAGAGGCCGAGGATCACTTCGAGGCTCCTCTCCCTTCCAGCGAGGCCCGCCAATCAATCCACCGCGGAAGGGGCGCCCGGGCCTATATAATAGGCCCGGGTCTCCCGGCGGCGGGGGCATTCTTTTTTAACGCAGGCGCGCGGGCTGGCCTTGGAAGGGTGAAAAGGCGTTGCAGAAGTACAAGAAGATCGTAGAGCACCTCCAGGGCCTGATGATGGACCCCCGGAACATAAAGAACATTGGGATCATCGCCCACATAGACCACGGCAAGACGACGCTCTCTGACAACCTGCTCTCCTCAGCCGGCATGATCAGCACGAGGATGGCGGGCGAGATGAGGTGGCTCGACTACCACGAGCTAGAGCAGGCCAGGGGAATCACGATAAAGGCCGCGAACGTCTCTCTGTACTACAAGTACGAGGGGAGGGAGTTTGCCATCAACATGGTGGACACCCCTGGCCACATAGACTTCACGGGGCACGTCACCAGGTCGCTGAGGGTGATAGACGGCGCCATAGTCGTGGTCGACGCGGTGGAGGAGGTCATGGTCCAGACCGAGACCGTGACCAGGCAGGCCTTGGAGGAGAGGGTCCGGCCGCTCCTGTTCATCAACAAGGTCGACAGGCTCATCAAGGAGCTGAGGCTGACCCCCCAGGAGACCCAGAAGAAGATCGCCAGGATCATCACCCAGTTCAACGACCTCATCGAGGCCTACGCGGAGCCGGAGTTCAGGGACAAGTGGAAGGTGAGGTGGGAGAACGACACCGTGGCCCTCGGCTCCGGGCTCCACGGCTGGGGCCTCAACGCGTCCGTCTCCAAGAGAAAGGGCGTCACCTTCGGCGAGATACTGAAGGCCTACGCAGAGGACGACCACGTCAGGCTCAAGCACGAACTCCCGGTGCACGAGGCCATCCTGGAGATGGTCGTGAAGCACGTCCCCAGCCCGATAGAGGCCCAGCAGTACAGAATCGACAGGATATGGAAGGATAAGCACGACGAGGAGATCCTCGAAGCCCTGAAGAAGTGCGACCCCAACGGGCCGCTAATCATAGGCGTCAACGCCGCCAAGCTCGACCCGCACGCTGGCGTGGTGGTCACCGGGAGGGTGTTCAGCGGGACCGTCGGAGAGGGCCAGGAGGTCTACCTGCTCAACGCCAAGAAGACCCAGAGGATACAGCAGACCGCCATCTACATGGGCCCGTACAGGGTCAGGATGGAGCGGATCCCGGCTGGGAACATAGCCGCCCTGCTTGGCGTGGACGCCGCCAGCTCCGGCGAGACCCTGGTCGTGCCATCGATCAGGGGGAGGGTCCAAGAGGGCTTTGAGGCCATGCACTACGTCACTGAGCCGGTCGTCACCGTGGCCATAGAGGCCAAGAGGCCGTCCGACCTGCCCAAGCTGGTGGACGCCCTCAGGAAGCTCACGCTCCAAGACCCGAACCTGATCCTGATCCACAACACCGAGACGGGCGAGATCCTCCTGAAGGGTACCGGCGCACTCCACCTGGAGGTGTCGCTCTACGACATCAAGAAGTCCGGCCTCGAGTTCGAGGTCAGCGAGCCAACCGTCGTCTACAGGGAGAGCATGAAGTCGTCTTCGCCAGAGCCCGTGCTGGCCAAGTCCCCCAACAAGCTCAACAGGCTCTGGGTCACCGCCGAGAGGCTGCCGGAGAAGGTCATCGAGCTCATCAAGGAGAAGAGGATCCACGAGAGGATGGACAGCAGGTCCATCGCCAAGATCCTGAGGGAGGAGGGCGGCATGGAGACCGACGACGCCAGGAACGTCTGGAAGATCGACGAGGAGAACTACAACCTGTTCATCAACAGGACCGTCGGAGTCCAGAGGCTCGACGAGGTCAGGGAGATCCTGAAGCAGGGCTTCATGTGGGCCATGAAGGAGGGCCCGCTCGCCGGGGAGCCGTCCATGGGGCTCGTCATAAGGCTGGTCAACGCGATGATTCACGAGGATCCGGCCCACAGAGGTCCGGCCCAGCTGGTGCCAGCGATCAGGAGGGCGATATTCGGCGCCATGCTCAGCGACGACCCGGTCCTGCTGGAGCCAGTCTACGAGATCCAAGTCACCGTCCCTCCAGAGCTGATAGGGAGTGTAATAGGCCTCCTCTCGCAGAAGAGGGGCAAGGTCTCCGGGGTAGAGGAGAGGGGAAGGATCAGCGTGGTAAAGGGCTACATACCCGTCAGGGAGACCCTCGGCGACTTCAGCAACGAGATGAGGAGCGTCACCGGCGGAAGGGCCTTCTGGCAGACGAAGTTCTCCCACTGGGAACCCCTGCCGAAGTCCCTGATGGAGCAGGTGATCCTAGAGATCAGGAGAAGGAAGGGCATGAAGGAGGAGCTCCCGAGAGCGGAGGACTACATCGACCGACTGTGAGTCCTCCTGGCCCCCTCTTTTGATCTCAGGGGGGCCCAAGCTCACCCCCTATTTTCGGCCCAGATGGGCTCCCCCACCCACCTCATCCTGGCTATCGCCGGCCCAACGATGGTGTAGGCCGCCGCTAAGATGACGACCGCCTTAGACAGCGGCGAGACCAGCTCGGTAGGCCCCAAGATCATGACCAGCGGGAGGATCGGCCTGAGGCCCCAGAGTAACCTCCTCCACCCGCCCCCCTCCCCCACAGACGTTGCCTGGGACCTCGGGTAGGGTATGGGGAGGCCCGTCGCCAGAATGAAGGGGAGCAGGATCAGGGGGTGCAGGTCCAGACCCGCCAGTACGGAGCACTCGATCAACAGGGCCGGGATGAACAGGGGCGCCCCCCTGAAGTATCGCGAGTCCTTGGGTATGGACAGCCTCACAATCCCTACTATCACGCGCAGGGAGGCCACCGCGCTCTCCAGAGGACCTCCGGCAGCCGCGTAGAGCACTGCCGGGGCCACGCACTGGTTTACCCTGTCCACCGCCCTGTCCAGAACCTCCCCCCTGGGAGACTCGACCCCGAGCAGCCTGGCGGCCATCCCGTCCAGGTAGTCGAAGAAGAGGGCGAGGAAGAACAGCCTCGCGGCCTCGTAGAACCTGCCCGTCGCGGCGAGGTAGATGGACTGGAAGCCGATCTCGAGCCCGATGAGCGTTATTAAGTCTGGCAGGAGTTCCAGCAATCTCGGTCACCCGGTGGTTCCGTTGGCGACGCTGAGAGTGATCTTGGTCGAGCCCGAGAACGCAATAAACGTTGGCTCGATAGCCAGGGCCATGAAGAACTTCGGCTTCAGGAGGCTCTACCTCGTGAATCCCATGTTCGAGTCGTTCGACAGGGCCTACGCCGCGGCCATGAGGGCGAGGGACGTCCTGGAGGGGGCGAGGGTCGTGACCTCCCTAGAGGAGGCGTTCGAGGGCGCCCACGTGGTGGTCGGCACCACCGCGAAGCCAGGCCCGCCGGGGTCAATCCTCAGGCAGGTCGTGCCGCTCAGGCAGTACGTTCAGAGCCTGAGGTGGGACGCAGAGTACGCCCTTGTGTTCGGCAGGGAGTCGACCGGCCTGACCAACGAGGAGCTCACCAGGTGCGACGTCCTGATCACGATTCCGGCCTCGGAGGAGTACCCGACGCTGAACCTGGCCAACGCGGTGGCGGTAGTGCTATACGAGTTCAGGACGGCGATGGACGCCGGGGGGATGGACGTCAGGCCCCCGGAGAGAAAGACCGTCGAGATAATGCTTAAGTACCTCGACGACATCATCGACCGCGTAGACCTGCCCGAGCACAAGAGGAGGAGGCTCCGCCTCATGGCCCGCCGGGTGATCGGGAGGGTGTTTCCCTGCGGGCTCACCGAGGAGGAGACCCTCTACGCGCTCGGGGCGGTGAGGAGGATAAGAGACGCGATGGTGGGTGATTGATATGTCGCTGAGACCGGCCCGGAACTACAGGGCAATCCAGAGGCCCTACACCCGCAAGGAGTACATCAAGAGCATACCCTACAGCAAGATCCAGAAGTTCGACCACGGCAACCCAAACCTGGACTACGACTACGAGATCAGGGTCGAGGCCACCGCCAGCTTCCAGCTGAGGGCCAACGCCATGGAGGCCGCCAGGATGGCCGTGCTCTCGCAGCTCAGGAAGAGGATAGTGAGCGGCGAGTACTTCTTCAAGGTGGTGCCCTACCCGCACCACATCCTCAGGAAGCACGCGATGGCGGGTGTGCACAAGGCGGAGAGGCTCCAGAAGGGCATGAGGCTCGCCTTCGGCAAGCCCGACGGTAGAGCCGCCCAGGTCAGGAGGGGGCAGACCATCCTCCTCCTCAGGGTCAAGGAGGAGGACCTAGAGGAGGGCAAGTACTGCCTGAGCGTCGGCAAGAGGAAGCTCCCCCACATGACGAGGCTGGTGGTAGAGAGGATCTCCGGTGGCGGGTAGGCCCTCCGAGGGGGAGCTCGCCAGGCTCCTCTCTTCCCTCGAGCCCCTTCCAAACCCGAAGCCGGAGCTGGAGCAGTACGAGACGCCCTCCGAGCTTGCGTCCCAGGTTCTCGCGTGGGCATTCGACCTGGGCGACATCGAGGGGAGGACCGTCGCCGACCTCGGCTGCGGATCGGGGGTGCTGGGGCTGGGCGCGGCCCTGCTCGGCGCGAGGGAGGTCGTCTGCATCGACGTGGATCCGCTCGCGGTGGTCACGGCGTGGAGGAACGCCTGGAGGTTGGGCGTGGTGGATAGGGTGAGGATCTACGTGAGCGACGTGGTGGACTTCAGGGAGGCCGTGGACACGGTGGTCATGAACCCGCCGTTCGGCATCCGGGGTGACGTGCCCGACCTAACCTTCCTAGTGAGAGCGCTCAGGTCCGGGAGGGTGATTTACTCCATTCACAGGGAGGGGAACGCCGAATTCCTCGCAGGGGCCGCCTCCAGGCTCGGCGCCAAGCTGACGCACGTGCGGCGATATCCTTTTTCCATTGCCAGGAAGTTCAAATTCCACAGAAGGAAGAGCGTCGAGGTGGGCGTTGAGGTCCTCAGATTCGAACGCTTATGCGACGAGGAGTCTCCCTGAGGGGTGATTGCATGTCCAAAGATCAGAAGAGGCTTGTGATCCCCGGTGAGCCGCTGGGGGTCATCGAGGAGGTTCTTCCGGGAGAGGGAGCTTACGTGGACGCTGAGGGTAAGGTCAGGTCGACCAGGCTCGGCTACTCCATCGTGGAAGGGGGCAAGGTCAGCGTTGAGCCTCTTAGGAGGCCGCTGCTCCCGCTCAAGCCCGGGACGGAGGTTGTAGGGGTGGTGTGGGGGACTGAGAGAGCCCTGCACCACGTCAAGATTATCGGGATCGCTGGGAAGCGGCCGATCAGGCTTCAGGAGCCCATATCAGGGATCATGCTGAAGTCTCACCCGGCCAACCAGGGGGCCAGGCCCGGCGACCTCATCCTGGCCAGGGTGATGAGGTCAGACTCGGAGCAGGTTGTCCTGACGATGGCGGGCCCCTCGCTGGGGGTAATCCTGGCCAGGTGCCCGAAGTGTGGGGCCCCTCTGAAGAGGGTGGGCTACACACTTGTCTGCGAGGACTGCGGTAGGGTGGTTCTGGACAGGAGGGTAAGCGACTTATATGGCAAAAACCCGTTCAGGGGGACGGTGTGAGTTGGTGAGGCACGGCGGCCTGAAGAGGATCGAGAAGAGGAGCTTCGTGCTCAACGTCAGCCAGGAGAGTCTGTCGGACTTCCTCGACTACCTCGAGAGGAAGATGGAGGGGCTGGACTACAGCTACAGGTTCGCCGTGCCCGGAAAGCTCTACATCACCGTTTACGGGACCAAGGAGGAGATGACTAGGGCCGAGAGGGTCGCCCGGTCGGCCTACAGGAACTTCGCCCTCGTCCACGCAGAGGGCCCCACCAGGAGGTACCCCAGGGACTGGATAGACGAGCGCAGGGGAGGGGTGTCCTACAGCCTCTTGACGACCGCGCTGGAGGCGGCCGGTCACGAGGTCGGGTGGGTGGGCGACGAGCTGGTCACGGACGCGACGCCGGAGGAGTTCCAGGAGATGGTGGCCGAACTTCAGGACCTCGTCACGGAGGCCAGGGCCGAGATAAGGCAGAGAAGGGTCAGGGAGACCCTCGTGGCCGCCGCGTACGTCTCCGGCAGGCCGTTCCTGGACGTCCTGGAGGAGGCCTTGGAGGAGGGCCTCATCGAGGAGGATGAGGACGGCGTCTTCTGGTTCAGGGCGCCTCCTGAAGTGGTCATCACGAGGCTCAAGGGGGAGGAGGAAAGTTGAGCGGCGAGCAGGGGGAGAGGGTGGAGGTCTCCATAGAGAGAGACGGAGACCTCGTCACCGTCCGGGTTCGGGGTGAGACCTACACGCTGCTGGACCCGCTGGTGAAGGCCCTGCACGAGGTGGGCGTTGACTTCGCCGGGTACGACGTTCCGCACCCGCTGAAGGAGGAGGGGGTGCTCTACGTCAGGTCCAAGGATGGGGACCCCGTTAGGAAGATCTTCGAGGCCCTTCAGCTTCTCAAAGATGAGTTTGGGGCCCTGAAGGAGTCCGTAGAAGAGGAACTGAGGCGCGTGGGGGGCTCGTGATCCGTCGGGTCAAGTAATTTATAGACCGCCTGGCGGCCTGGCCCGTGCCAGCCAAGACCAGGAAGGAGAACTCGAGGGGACTTAAGGGTCATCTCATAGACTCCGCGCTAGTTCTCGCGGCTTATGCGGCCGGAGTCTTCATCCGCGCCCAGAGCGCCCTCAAATACGGGGTGAAGCTCACCTCCGACGACCCGCTCCTTCACTACATGATCACCAGGTATCTCATCGAGCACGGCCACCTTCCGCACTACTGGCCGCTTGGGTGGCACCCCTGGTCTTACGACCCCGCGAGGGTGCTTCCGGTCCTCCACTACTACCTGGGTGCGCTGATCTACCGATTGGCGGCCCTAGTCAAGCCAGGCATTTCCCTGCTGGAGGTCGTGGTATACACGCCCGCCTTCTTCGCGCCCCTCATGGTCATCCCGGTCTACCTCACCGCTAAGCTCCTGTGGGACGGCAGGAGGGTGCCAGCCTTAGCCGCCGCGATGCTGGCCAGCGTGAGCTATCCCGCGGTCATGAGGACCATCGCGGGCTTCTACAGGCACGAGCAGTTCGCCCTGCCCTTCCTGGCGGCCAGCTTCTACTTCACGCTGAGGGCAATGAAGGAGGAGGACGAGTCGAAGTCCCTGCTCTTCGCGGGGCTGAGCGGCCTGACGCTCGTGTGCGCGGCGGGGCTCTGGGCTGGGTTCAGGGCGCTCTACGACGGGTATCCGCTCTTCCTGCTCGGGCTAATGGCGTTCGACTGGGCCGACCTGAGGGACTACCTCGCGCTGGCGCTGCCCTCGGGCTACGTGATACTATCCTCGATCGCCCTGTATCCGCACCTCAACCAGAGGAGGGTCTACATCGGCATGGAGACCACGCTGGTCTACGGCGCCCTCTTGGCCGGAGCCGTCTACCTGCTCTGGCCCAGGTTGAGGTCAGACCTCGCCAGGAAGGTCGACCGGAGGATAGCCGCCCTAGCCACCTTCGGCGCTGTGATCGCCGTCCTCCTCGCCCTGGGAGTGTACAAACCGCTGACCGCCAGGCTGGCAAGGGTGGTATTCCCGTGGATCGAACTCCCCAAGGGTAGCGTGGTGGAGACCGTTGCCGAGCACAGACCGGGGGCCATCGGTCAGAGCATGAAGATCATACTGCTGCCCGCCCTCCTCGGCCTGGGGCTCATGTTCCTAGAGAGGAGGAGGGACAAGGAGCACCTCTTAGTCGTCTACTTCACGGCGCTCACGCTGTACTTCTCCTACTCCATAGTCAGGCTCCCGCCCCTGGCTTCCCCGTTCGTGGCGCTATCCGCGGCCTACCTCACCAACAGGGCCTGGGATGCCTGGGAGTCCAGGGCAAAGAGGTTCTCCGCCGGCAGGAGAGGAAAAGCCAAGAAGATAAGCCTCTCTCGCAAGATAAAGGTTCTGGCCCTCCCAATCGCCATGGTCGTCCTCTTCACGGTCCTCCCGCTCGCTGGAACCGCCTACAGGTCCTATCAGCTGGCCGCCCGCTACAGGCTGGGGTTCACCCAGGGCTGGGACGACGCTCTCTCCTACATGAGGGAGAACGCGGAGCGGCAAACCGCGATCTCCTGGTGGGACTACGGTTACTGGTTAGCCTACGGTTCGGACGTCGTCACGCTGGCGGACGGGCTCACCATAAACAGCACCCAGATCCGGCTGATAGCGAGGGGATTCATGGGGTCGGAGGAGGACCTCCTCGACCTAGCCATGAGGTTCAACGCCAGCTACGTCGTCATCGACTTGCTCGGGGAGGTCTACGACCCTTACACTGGCCAGTTCCTCAGCCCGCACGGTGGAAAGTGGCTGGCGATAGGCTGGATCGCGGGGGAGTTCGAGTACAGCCCCTACACCGAGCCGTACAAGTTCGGCGAGTACGACATCCCGAGGCTCTTCCAGTATGTCCAGGAGGCGAACAGGTACTTCCCGACGGACTACGCGCTGCAGAAGTCCCTGTTCAAGCTGAGCCTGCACGCAATCTCTGAGTTCCAGAACCAGACCTATGGGCCAGCCCCGGAGATGTTCGATCTCGTGCACATAGGCGGGAAGTCCATCGGAGTGCCGAACGTCGCAATCTACAGGGTGAGAGGGATTGAGGGCCCCTGACCCACTCTCATACTTCGAACGCGAGGACGAGGTGGAGAGGCAGGCCTTTGCGGAGCTCAAGAAGAGGTTCGTCGCGGAGGCCTCCCCCCGCCACCTGCGAGAGCTGCCGAACTTCACCTTCGCCCTGATAAAACCGGGGTGCTACGCGAGAGGCCTGGCGCCGGAGGTCATCAGGAGGCTGAAGTCCGCCGGATTCAGAATCGTCGACTACAGGATCGCCAGGTTCACGCCTGAGATAATCGACGAGCTTTACAAGTTCGTGAAGCTGAAGTACGCGAACTCCTGGTGGATCATGGAGAAGGTCTACACCACATCACCTACCGTGGCCCTGCTCCTCAAGGGGAACCCCGGAGCCAGCGAGCACCTCTCCGAGAGGTTGAGGGAGATACTGGGGCCGACGACCCCCGACGCCGGCAGACCCGGTCAGATAAGGTACGACCTCAAGGGGGTCAACAGGGTCCTCAACCTCGTCCACGCCTCAGACGACCCGGCGGCCGCCGTGAGGGAGGCGCTAATCTTCTTCGACATGGGAGAGGTCCTCGACGCACTCGCGTCCGAGACGGACGTGGAGGTACCAGCTGACAGCGTAACTCCTGAGAGCGAGGTCAACATCTCCAGGTGGGGGCAGCTGAACGCGGTCAAGACCAGGGCGGCGGAGCACCTAGACGGCGGCTCCGCCCGCGTCCGCGAGTTGCTGAGCAGAGAAGCGGAGATCGTGCGGGCCAACCTTCCCATAGACGAGGAGAGGGCCGAGCTCATGCCAGTTGAGGCAGAGCTGGCCAGGTGGGCTATGGGAGAGGTCGAGAGGCTTGCCGGGGTGCTCGTGAGGGAGGCCAGGTCGCGCGCGAACGTGAGGGACAAGAGGCCGGTCTACCGGGAGGTGGACTCGCGCCTCACGGCCGCCAAGATCATCCTCGCCCTGAGCGACGAGCGTTTCCTCGCCGATTTCAGCGAGTTCGACGAGCTCCTGATGGCCTCCATTCACTACGGGTTCGTGGAGGACGACTGGGAGGAGATAGTGGCCCACAGCACCTGGGCGGTCATGCCGCAGATGGTGAGGGACCTCGAGTCCAGGGGCAAGCCGGTGATCTCCTCGGCGTGAGGTGAACCCCTTATAACTCGGGCATATCCTGCGCTAAGCTGAGGGTGGTTCGTTGCCAAAGGGTGATGGGAGCAAGGAGGGTGGGGAGAGGGTCAGCGACGTCATCATGATCGTTCAGGACGTCCTCAAGCAGGAGGATTACGGCAGGGGGATAGTCAGGCTCGATCCCCAGGTCATGAAGGAGTTCGGGATCAAGTCCGGAGACTACGTGAGGATCTTCGGGTCCAGGGTGACCCACGCCAGGGCCATGTCCTCAGTCCCCATGGACATGGGGACCAGGTTCATCCGGATGGACAAGATAGTGAAGGGGAACGCCGGCGTCAGGACGGGGGACAAGGTCAGGGTTAGGCCGGTGAGGGCCAGGGTGGCCCACAGGGTGGTGCTCGCGCCGCAGGAGCACTCGATAAGGATAAGCCCCGAGCTGGACAGGTGGGTCAAGAAGAGCCTCATCGACTTCGTTGTCACGAAGGGTGACACGGTGCTGATCACCCTGTTCAGGAGGTACATCCCCCTCGTGGTGGTGGGCGTGGCCCCGAGCTCCTACGGCAAGGTGACCGAGGCCACCATGGTCGAGCTCAGGGAGAGGCCCGCCGAGGCTCAGGTCAGCGTCCCCACGGTAACCTACGACGACATAGGCGGGCTGAAGGAGGCCATCCAGAGGATAAGGGAGATGGTCGAGCTCCCCCTAAGGCACCCGGAGCTGTTCAGACACCTCGGCATTGAGCCCCCCAAGGGGATCCTCCTCTACGGGCCGCCGGGCTGCGGCAAGACCCTCCTCGCCAAGGCCGTGGCCAACGAGAGCGGGGCCCATTTCATCAGCATAAACGGGCCCGAGATAATGAGCAAGTACTACGGCGAGAGCGAGAAGAAGCTCAGGCAGATCTTCGAGGAGGCCAAAAGAAACGCGCCCAGCATAGTCTTCATCGACGAGATCGACTCCATCGCTCCAAACAGGAACGAGGTCACCGGGGAGGTGGAGAGGAGGGTCGTCGCCCAGCTGCTCTCTCTGATGGACGGACTGGAGAGTAGAGGGGACGTCGTGGTCATAGGCGCGACGAACAGGCCGGAGGCGCTCGATCCCGCGCTGAGGAGGCCGGGCAGGTTCGACCGCGAGATCGAGATAGGAGTGCCCGACAGAAAGGCCAGGCTCGAGATCCTCCAGATACACACGAGGAACGTGCCCCTGGCCGACGACGTGGACCTGGAGAAGCTCGCCAACGTGACCCACGGCTACGTAGGCGCGGACCTAGCCGCGCTGGTGAGGGAGGCGGCAATGGCCGCCCTCAGGAGGATACTCCCCAAGATCGACCTCGAAGAGGAGGCTATCCCGATAGAGGTCATCGAGAGCCTGAAGGTAACGAACGCCGACTTCATGGAGGCGCTGAAGCTGGTGCAGCCCTCGGCCATGAGAGAGATAGCCATAGAGGTGCCCAGGGTTAGGTGGGACGACATAGGTGACCTGGAGGACGCCAAGAAGTCGCTGAGGGAGCTCGTGGAGATGCCCCTCAAGAATCCAGAGGCCTTCACGAGGCTCGGCATTGAGCCCCCCAGGGGGATTCTCCTCTACGGCCCGCCGGGCTGCGGCAAGACCCTCCTAGCCAAGGCCGTGGCGACGGAGAGCGAGGCAAACTTCATCTCGGTCAAGGGCCCGGAGCTGCTGAGCAAGTGGGTGGGAGAGAGCGAGAAGGCCGTCAGGGAGGTGTTCAGGAAGGCGAGGGCCGTGGCCCCGGCCATCATCTTCATAGACGAGATCGAGTCGCTCTTCCCGAGGAGGGGCGCCGGATACGCCGACTCTGGCGTGACCGAGAGGGTGGTCAGCCAGATGCTCACCGAGCTGGATGGGATCCAGCCCCTCAAGAACATCGTCGTCGTTGGGGCAACGAACAGGCCCGACCTCGTGGACCCCGCACTCCTGAGGCCCGGAAGGCTCGAGAAGCTGATCTACGTCGGCCCGCCAGACATGGAGGGCAGGCACTCCATCTTGAAGGTGCTCACCAGAAACGTCCCCCTCGCGGAGGACGTGGACCTCATGGAACTCGCCGCCGTGACAGACGGCTTTAGTGGAGCCGATCTGGCCGCACTCGTGAGGGAAGCCGCGTTAGAGGCCATCAGGGAGGACGTGAAGGCTCAGAAGGTTGAGATGAGGCACTTCAGGGAGGCCCTGAAGAAGGTGAGACCCAGCCTCACTCCGGAGATCCTGAAGTTCTTCGCCGAGGTGGGCAGGATGCTGAGGGGCTACGGGATAACGGAGGAGAGGAAAGAGGAGACCTACGTCTTCTGAGGGGAAACCCTTTTTATGGGGCTTTCCTCCCCCTCCCCTCCGGGCGGGGTAGCTCAGCTAGGTAGAGCGCCCGGCTGTTAACCGGGCGGTCGTGGGTTCGAGTCCCACCCCCGCCGCCACTTCTGATCTTTCATGCGGGACAGCGCGTCAGGAGGATCCAACGAACACCGGTCTCCTGCTCAGCCTCATAGGGACGTTTAGAGGCCTGAATGGCTTGCCCTCGGTGAGAGACTTGATCTCAGAGATCAGCTCCTCCACGCCAGCCTCGTATTCAGCGCCGTCTCTCCTCCTCCTGATCGAGAGCCTCCCGGTCTCCTGCTCCCGCTTGCCCACAACGACGACATAGGGAATCCACCTTCTCTCGGCTTCTCTGATCCTCTTGGCCAGAGTCAGCTCCCTATCATCGACGTCTGCCCTTATTCCGCTTGAATTCAATCTATCAGCGAGGGAGAGGGCAAATTCAACGTTGTCCATCGATATGGGGATAACCCTGACCTGCGTGGGCGCTAGCCACACCGGCAGGGAGGGCTTCTCCCCCCTGGCGGTCGACTTCGCCGCAGTCTCCAAGATGGCGTACATCAGCCTCTCGACGCTCCCCATGGAGGTGTGGACTATGACGCCCGGCCTCTTGTTTCCGTCCCGGTCGACGTAGAAGATACCGTACCTCTCAGAGTCCTCCACATCCAGCTGGACCGTGCTGAGCTGGCCGTTCCCCTCAGAGGTGTCGACGACCTGGAACTCGTGCTTTAGGGCCCAGTAGTGCTTCATCTTTGGGAGGAGCTCTATGAGGGCAGGCTTGCCTACGGCCGACAGCATCCTCACGATCGCCGGCTTGAGCCTCTCGTAGAAGCTCTCCACGATCCTGAACACGACCGCGTAATCCACGTTGAGATCTCGCAGCAGGCGGTGGTACTCCGTGAAGTACCGCTCGTACATCTCCATCCCCTGATCCACATCGGCCACGAAGGAGTGGATATCGGGCATCGTGAAGGCCCTGAGCCTCCTCAGGCCGACGCACTCCCCCCTCTGCTCGAGCCTGAAGGATGGGGAGATCTCGTAGAAGCTGAGGGGCAGATCCCTATAGGAGATGTTCATGTCTCTCATCATGGAGAAGAGGCCGAAGTCGCCGGCGAACCTCAGTATAAGGGTGGTCTTTCCCATAGGGATCTGATAATTCCTCTCCCTGAACTTCGCCGCCTGGCCAGCTATGGCGGGATCGTCGAGCCTGTAGAGCAGGGGAGTCTCGATCTCCATGGCCCCTATCCTGTGGGCGACCTCGAACGCGAGGTCCTCGATGAGCCTCTTCACCAGCGTTCCCTCGGGGTAGAAGCGGAAGTGACCGACGTCGGAGGAGGGCTCGTAGTCGACCAGCTCCAGCCTCCTCATGAGCCGTATGTGCTCGGGCTCCCTGCCGGATGGGGGCTTGCCGAACACCTCATTTCGCACCACTATCCTGAGCTCGGGGTCCTCGATCCACTCCCAGCCGTCTACTTCACGCTCGCTTCCGTCGGGAAAGAGAATTACGAACCTGCTGACCTCCTCAGCCTCCTCCTCTACTGAGGCCTCCCCCTCCCCTTCCGGGCGGATGGTCCTCAGGGACTCGGCCAGTGGGTGACCCTTCACCTTGATCTCGAACTCCTTGTACCAGCCGATCGGCACTGGGTGAACGGTGAAGCCCGTATCGGCCAAGGACTTCAGCAGCGAGGTGTATAGATCCAGGGCTTTCTGGAACGGGGCTGGCTCCTCGGTGAGGTGGACCCAGGGATACAGCACGAGTTCGCTCACTCCGAGGCGGCTCGCCAGCGTCTTGACCTCTGAGACCGCGCTGTCAACGGAACTCTGGTCGTCAAAGGACTCAAAGGCGGTGAATAGGACGAGAACCTCCTCGTACTCGGCCTCGCGCTCCTCAGGCTCGGGGGCGGAGGCCACGGCCCTATCCCTAACCCTATACCAGATCCTGTCCGAGTGAAGCGCGAATATCTTCACGATACCACCTCCTCGATTCGAACGCCCTCCTCGGCCAGGGGGGCGGGGAGAGACCTGAAGCCGCACTCCTCTATGGCCGAGGCTATCCTCTCGGCCGCACCCTTCTCGCTGAGCGAGACGGCGCAGCCTCCCCCGCCGGCGCCCGAGAGCTTGCTGCCGAGCGCGCCGGCGGATCTGGCAGCCCAGACTATGCGGTCTAGCTCGGGTGAAGAGACGCCGAGGGCGGCGAGGAGGCCGTGGTTCACGTTCATGAGGCGGCCCAAGGCAGCCGCGTCGCCGGAAATCAGCGCCTCCTTTCCGGAGCGGACGAGGTCTCCGATCGCGGAGACTATCTTGGCGTGGGGAGCGGGCACCTCCTCTGCCAGCTTGGCAACCCTCTCAATCATCTCTTTGGTCCTGCTGGGCCTCCCGGTAATCCCCATGACGAAGCTCAGACTCGGCGCCTCGCCAAAGGGTTCGGCGGACATACCTCCGTCCGACCACTCTATCCATATTATGCCTCCGAGGACCGCGCAGGCTGGGCCCGTCTTGCTGGCCTTCCCGTGTATAATGGTCTCGAAAGAGTAGGTCTCCTCCAAGATCTCCTCACGGGAGAGGTCCAGCCCGAGGGCCCTGGAGGCGGCGGCCACCAGCGCGGCCGAGACGCTCGCGGAGCTCGCCATCCCGCTGTTGACCGGTACGTCCGAGTCGATCTTCACCTTCAGACCGACGTCGCGTCCCATCCATCTCCCAAGGAATCCGGCAACTCCCCTAGCCAGGGGCTCGAGCGCCGGGTGCCCCCTCACATCGACCAGCGAAGACCCCCCAGACAGCCTGGCCAGGAGACCGGACTCGAAGGCTGTAGACTCTATCTCCACCACTCCCGGCTTGGGAGTCACCTCCACCGTGACGTGAGACCTCACGTCTATGGAGGCTGCCAGAGCCGGCTGCCTGTATAGGACGGCGTGCTCTCCAAGCAGGAATGCCTGAGAGGGAGCTGATGCCCTGGCCCTGATGGGCATTGTTGGTTGGTCAGCGGTCGCCCGAATATATTAACACCCCGGTCAGCCCGGGGCAGGCTCAGAATTGGAAAAGACTGTTCCAAAAAGGGGGTTGAGGGGTCAGCCTCCCCTGATGAAGTCCTCGACCATCTGCCTGGCCACAGGGTCGGGGTACTGTTTGGGCGGGTGCTTGAAGAAGTATGCGCTGACCCCAACCAGCGGCCCGGCGATTCCCCTGTCCTTCGCTATCTTCACGGCTCTGATCGCGTCGATCGCCACGCCTGCGGCGTTCGGCGAGTCCATGACGCTCAGCTTGACGTCGATGTAGATCGGGAACCCGCCGAACTGCTCGGCCTTGAGCCAGACGTACATGACCTTCCTGTCGCCGAGGAATGGAACGAAGTCGCTGGGGCCGATCCTTGCCTTGACCTCATACGGGACGAGGCTGGTGACCGCCTCCGTCTTGCTGATCCTCTTGGTGGTGAGCCTGTCCTCCTCGATCATGTTGAGGAAGTCTGTGTTGCCTCCTATGTTCAGCTGGTAAGTCTCGATAATCTTGAGGCCCCTGGCCACGGCCAAGTCGACGATGGCCCTGTGGAGAATGGTCGCGCCGAGCTGGCTCTTGAAGTCGTCGCCCGCGGCGGGCACGCCAGCCTCCTCGAACTTCTTGCCCCACTCTGAGTCGCTGACGATGAACTCGGGTATCCCGTTGACGAATCCGGTGCCCGACTCCAGCGCCGCCCTGGCGTATGCCCTGCTGGCCTCGTAGGAGCCGACAGGGACCAGGTTCACGAGCACATCGGCGCCGACCTCCTTCAGGACATCGGCGACGTTGACGCTGGGCCTGGAGTCGTCCACCTTGAAGCCCTCGCCGTACTTGAAGTCCCTCATGTGCGGGGCCACCCCATCCAGCACGGGCCCCTTGAGGACCTCGACCCCCAGCTTGGGAACGTCCGCGAACTTGGGCACGCAGTTAGGAGGCGAGAATATCGCCTCAGACAGGTCCTTACCCAGCTTCCTCTCGTCCACATCAAAGGCCGCCACGAACTCGATGTCAGACACGTGGTAAGGGCCGAACTTGACATGCATCAGACCCGGAACGAAGCTGTCATCCGGGGCATCCCTGTAGAAATAGACACCCTGCACGATCGCGGAGGCAACGTTCCCGACGCCCGCCAAGGCCACCCTGACCTTGCCCATCCAATCACCCCCCACGCAAAGCATAAGACCCCCGCTTTTATATTATGCGGTCGTGTAAGGTCGCCGAAAATCGGCGCCATCCCGTGCCCGGTGGGCCGAACCCCCGCAAGAAAAGTGTGAGTTCAGGGGGAGGCCTCCCGAACCTCCTCCTCAAGCTTGCCCTTATCGAGGGACAGGTGGGCGCTGACCGCCCGGCCCTGGTAGGATATGGACACCCAGCCGCCGTGCTTGAAGACCACCAGGCACCCCGAGCTGGACTCGGCCACGGTCTTGGTCGGGTACCTCTTGATGACGTATCCCCTCTCCCTCAGCTTGGCTGCTACATCGTCTGAAACCAGCTTTGCCTCCATGATTCGTCCCCCCTCCAATTTGTACCGCTAAGGAGGCGAGGTCTCCTTGTAGGTCACCATCTCTCTCAGATAAAATAAAAAATTCGGTAGAGAGGGGCGGCGTCAGATCGGCACGGGGAGAGGGGTCAGCGGGCCCCTGAGCGGCGGATGAGGCGGCACGCATATGGCCGCGGGGGGGTCGGGCGCCGGCTGGGGCGCCCCTATCCCGGTCCAATGGACAACGTGCTCCTCGGGAACCCTCTCATAAGGTAGATAAACGACTACTACTTGATACGGGAACGCTAAAGCTACCGTTGCGCTCACCAACGCCGCCACGAGCGCCATCGCGGCGAGTCGCCTGGGCCACCCTCCCAACCGAGACACCTACGGTATCGAAGCCGAGGAGAAAAAAGAAGGGCGCTCGACGCCCGCCTTATGGTAGTAAGTTCCCTCAGGACAGCCCCTTCTCTCTCTCCACCTCTCCCATCTTGTCCAGGATTATGTCGATGGCCTTCCAGAGGTACTCCTCCGGTATGTTGAGGGGCGGGGCTATCCTGATTGTGCTGACGCCAGCCGTGATCACGGCTACGCCGCTCTTCCAGGCCCGCATCATGACCTCCGCCGCCTCCTTCTTCGCTGGCTCCTTGGTCTCCCTGTCCTTGACGAGCTCAACGCCTATCATGAAGCCCTTCCCCCTGACGTCTCCCACCAGCGGGTGTTCGCTCATGGCGTCCACCAGCCGCTTCTTCACCTCCTCTCCGAGCTTCGCTGCCCTCTCAACCAGGTTTTCCCTCTCGATGACTGAGATCGTCGCGAGGCTGGCGGCGCACGAGACGGGGTTGCCGCCGAACGTGCTGGCGTGGGATCCTCCGACCCAGTCCATCAGCTCCTCCTTAGCTATCAGTGCCCCGAGCGGCAGCCCTCCACCGAGGGCCTTGGCCGAGGTGATGGCGTCGGGCACCACCCCCCAGTGCTCGATGGCCCACCACTTGCCGGACCGCCCCATGCCAGACTGGACCTCGTCCACTATCAGCAGGATCCCGTGCTTGTCTGCCAGCTTCCTGAGCCGCTCGAAGTACCCCCGGGGCGGCGGGACGTAGCCGCCCTCCCCCTGGATTGGCTCGATCACGAAGGCCGCGACCTCGTCCGGAGGGACATACTTGTTCAGCACCCACTCCTCGATGAAGTCCACGCAGTAGAGCCCGCAGTCCGGGAACTGCTGCCTGAACGGACACCTGTAGCAGTAGGGGTAGGGTACGTGGACGACGCTTGGTATGAGCGGGGAGAACCGCCCCCTCTGGACGGGCTTGCTCGACGTCAGGCTCAACGAGCCGAGGGTCCTGCCGTGAAAGGCCCCTATGAAGCCGATGAAGTACTGCCGCCTGGTGTGCCAGCGGGCCATCTTGAGCGCGGCCTCGACTGCCTCCGTCCCGCTGTTCCCGAAGTAGACCCTCTTCCTGAAGTCTCCCGGCGTGATCTCGACGAGCTTCTCGGCTAGCCTGACGGAGGGCTCGTAGTAGAAGTCCGTGTTCGAGTAGTGAAGTAGGAGATCCGCCTGCTCCTTTACGGCCTTGAGGACCTCGGGGTGCCCGTGGCCAACGTTCATGACGGCCAGGCCCGAGTTGAGGTCTATGTACACGTTGCCGTCAACGTCATAGAGGAGGGCACCCTTAGCGTGATCGACCACCAAGGGATAAAACCTCACGTAGGACGGCGAGATGACCCTTTGATCCCGTTCGAGGAGTTCGCGAGCCTTGGGGCCGGGCGGCTCGACTAGTATCTTGGGAACCTCCTCCAAGAGCCGACACCCGAGGCCCCCCCTCAATGAACCGTAAAAATATTATCCCCTTTGGAGTCAGGGGAATCTCCCTAGCCCCTTGAGGGCAGGCGGAGCGAGACCGTTGGCCTTCCCCTTGGATTGGAAGTTTGGTTTAGGGCTAGTCAAGAGAGCCCTTAGGAGAGACCTTTTTGAGTAGCTCAGGCCTCATGGCGTCGTACTTGCAGATGAGCTGCGCCGTCTCCGCGTATTTTTCCCTGGACCCGACATCCGAGTCGCAGAAGACTCCGAGCTTACGGGCCGTGTAGCAGGCCTCGCAGACCAGGATCGCCGCCTCGTCCTTCCCGAGCTTGCCCTCGGCCAATCCTCGGGCCAACCTCTTCACGATGGAGATCACCTCTGGGTACTTGTCCAGCCTCAGCTTTCCTCCCCTGGTCCCCCTCAAGTACTGGCTAATGGCCGCCTGAGTGACTCCGAGGAGTTCGGCCGCCTCAACTTGCTTCTTCCCCGAGTTCATAACCAGCTCTCTCGCCACCATCGCCCTTATCGCTGGGATCAGCGTCTTTACGACGAGTTCGCAGGGCTGAGCTATCATTCGCTTCACCTTCACGGGGTTTTACGATATATTACGCCCGTTTTACAGGGGGCTTATTAAGTCATCGGTCCCGGCAGGATGGCTGGGAAGCTTTGAAAACTGTGACCTCCGCCCTGCGGCAGAGCGGGTGCCGGTGTTGGCTGTGGGACGGGTCGTCAAGGCGGTCATTATCCTGGCCGCGGCCCTCTTCGTGCTCAGCGTCGAAGTCCACTATTCCCCCATAAGTCTGGCGATCTCACCGGCGCTGGCCGTGCTCTTCGCTTGGGCAGCCTCAGCCTGGACAACTCGGGGAGGGAGATGGAGGGGCCTCGGGCAGGCAGACATCTTGGGGCTGATGGGTGGAGGGGCGATCGCCTACACGGTCTCGCCGCTTCTGGGGGCCGCCCTGGCCGCCGTCGCAGGGTACAAACCCTGGACGGAGGGCGGAGCCCCCCTCTTAAGAGTGAATCGAGGTTCGTCGGGGGGAGGGGTCGCGGAGGCGTCGGGGGGGTGTGGCATCCCCGCTCTCCCGCGGGCATTTGAGTCCCTGCTCGTCGTCGGTCCGGACCTGAGGTCCTCGGCCAGAGTCGCCTTCAGGATGGCGGCGGCCGCCGCGGCCTCCCCCCTCAGGGTTGTGGTGGTGGACACAGCCGGCGTTGCAAGGGAGGAACTCGACGAGCTGGGTTCTCCGTATGTAGAGGTCGGCCCCGAGGATATGGACCTGGTCAGCCCCACTGCCAGGCCAGAGCACTACCTCAAGGCCGCGAGCATACTGTCGGCGGCGTGCGGAGGTAACGCCGCGGCGGTCGAGGCCGCGCTGAGGAACAGGTCGCTCGACTCGCTGGCGAGGGACCTCACCTCTCCGCCCGACCTTAGGACGCTGGCAAGGAGCTTCTCCGGCGGGGTGAGGGTCTCGGTAATAGACGCTATGCCGAGGTTCGGGGCGCTGGTGGTCGACCTTTCAGCCCTGGAGCCCGCCACGGTCAGAGAGTCGGCCGCCATCTTAGTGGCAATGCAGGGGCTCTCCACAGACTACCCACCCTTCCTCGTGGCTACCGCGCTGTCAGCTTCTGTGTCTCGGGACGCCGACAGGAGACTCAGGGCCGAGCTGATTGACCTGATCTCCAAGATGTCTGAGAGGGGCCTCATCCTCGCCGTGGACTCGAGCGCCGATGCGAGGATCTGGGACGCCTTCCCCGTGCTGGTTCTCTGCCCAGGGATGAGGGTCTCCTGGCAGTCTCAAGTTTTGGGGGGGCTCAGGCTCCTCGACAGAGACAGCCTTCGAGAGCTGAGGAAGCTCGAGAGCGATGAGGTGCTCGTCGTCTGGGGGAGTCCGCCCAAGAGAGCGAGGATTAAGCTCAGAGATATCAGGCCCCTGGCCAGTCGGAGAGAGTAACCGCCGACCTGACCAGCCTTGTGGGAAGGATCAACGACGCTAGGTCCCAGACCGGCGCGTATTTCATCAGGAGGGTGGCGATCCTCCTGAACCTCAGCGCCCTGCCCAGGATCGGCGCTATGTGGGCCCTCATCGCCGACTCGTAGGCCGCCCCCCCTCCGCCGTCGGCTATAGAACTCCCGGCCAGCGCGCCCGATATCATCCCTGTGTTTATTCCGCCCCCGTTGGAGGGTATGCACGTCCCCGCGGCGTCACCCGCAAGGAGAAGCCGACCGACGTGAAGGCGGTCCCTGAGGCCAGCCACGGGGAGGATCCTGCCCCTTAGGTCATCCTCGGGCGAAGAGTCGGATAGCTGAGGGAGCCTGGCGACAAGGTTCGAGAAGTACTCGGCCGCCGAGCGGGGGGAGGGGAGAGGGTAACCCAGCCCCACGTTTGCGGTCCCCCTCCCCCTCGGGATTATCCAGGCGTACCCGCCGGGCGCCACCCTGGAGTCGACCCACATGAGCAGGCGGTCCTCGGGGTACCTCACCCGAGACCTCTTCTGGTTGACCGCCAGGGCCACCTCCCGATACGGACCCAGGCCCGCGGATCTGGCGGCGGTGGAGAAGACCCCGTCCGCGGCCACGAGCCAGTCCACGTACAGGGAGGTGGCCTCCCTCCCCCCTTTGAGGATGAGCCTCACGCCGTCCCTCTGAAGCTCGACCCCGGACACGGTGGTTCCCAGCTTGAGCTCTGAGCCAAGCCTCTCGGCCCGACGAGCGGCTGCGCGGAGGAATCTGGCCCTGTCGAAGACCCTGGAGGGAAACTCCAGCTCGACGACCCTCCTCGATCCAAGCCTGAGTTCCAGGACGTCGATCCTCGTCAGAGTGGTCCTCGGAAGATCCAGGAGTTCATACGTGTAGTCGACGACCCACCACAGGTGCTCGGGGAGGATGGACCTCGCCCACTCTGGCTCCGGAATGAACTCGCCGCAGATCGTGGGTCTGCCGGGCTCTCGCTCTCGGGATATCAGGACCACATCGAGACCCCTCTCGGCGAGGAGATTCGCCGCCGTGACCCCCGTCGGCCCGGCCCCCACCACGGCAACGTGGCGCCTCTCCCGGCTCACCCCTACCCTCTCCCACGGTGGGAACAAAAATTGAGAAAGAGGGAGACAGCGGGCAATCAGGACTTCTTCCAGAGGTGCATGAAGGGCGCGTAGGTCCTCTTGTAGGGCTCTCCGGCCTCGAGCTTCTTCACGTCCCTCCTGTACTTGCTCTCAGGCCCGATCATCTTGGCCCCGTGGGTCCTGGCGTACTCCTCCAAGGGGACCCCGTGCCGTCTCTGGATGTAGTCCCTGTAGAGGTCCGGCAGGACGTTGAACGTGCAGAACGGGATCACCCTCCCGTCGGGCGAGAGGTAGTGGATGTTGCACCTCATAACCCTCTGCACATCGTAGTTGTAGAGGTCCATGAAGTGCATCATGCCGAGAAACAGCGACTTGTAGTGGAACTCCGCCAGGGCATCGTAGTTCCTTCTGAGGAGGACATGCCTCATGAGCGCCAGCACGTTGATTCCCTCGGGCTGCCTCTCTCTGTCGATGAACCTGGAGAGGTTGGCGGCGATCTTGAGGAGCGTCACCCACCTGTTGGCGCCGGCCCTGAGTTCCTCTACCTTCTCCAGCACGTACTCCCTGAATCCCTCTACGTCTATGAAGTCGGTTATCGGGACGAACCTCTTCACGCGCCTCTCCCCGTCGACCCGTTCGAACTCGGGGAACACGTACGTCGCCGCCCCGCACGCCGGGTGATTGGTCATCTTGAACTGGGGCTTGCCGGTCAGGGCCTCAACCAGGTCGCTGAAGAAGGTCACGAATGGCACGGGGTACCAGGCGTCCATCGGG
Source organism: Thermoproteota archaeon (assembly GCA_027491415.1). Taxonomy (GTDB): domain Archaea; phylum Korarchaeota; class Korarchaeia; order Korarchaeales; family Korarchaeaceae; genus DRBY01. The sequence continues at coordinate 34,620 of JAOZFH010000026.1, forward strand.
ATCTGGCCGTTGGTCTGCTCCTCGATGAGCCTTATCACGTCGGGGATCGTGATCCTCAGCCTCTCCCTCTCTGACCTAGGCACCCTGCCGGTCAGGGAGATGGGCTGGAAGTTCACCCCCCTGATGACGTCGATGTTCAGGGCCGCGAAGCGAATGATGTCTCCGAGCTCGTGTGTGTTGAACCCGTTTATCACGGTGGGAACGAGCACTATGCTGGTCATGCCCGACTCCCTGGCTATGTCGAGGATGTAGGGGATCTCCCAGTGGTTCTTCACGTTGGTCTTCGGGCTGACCCCGTCGAAGCTCAGGTACATCGTGTTGACTCCGGCCTGCCTGACCTGCCTCATCAGCTCAGGCTTCTGTAGGAACGTTATGCCGTGGGTGTTGAGCTGGATGTGCCTTACACCCTCCCCCTTGATCATCCTGATGATGTCGACCAGATCCTCCCTCAGCGTGGGTTCGCCCCCAGTTAACTGGACGGCCAGACCTGGAACGGGCCTCTCTCTCCTGAGAACCCTCACCATCTGCCTAATCTGCTCCAGAGACGGTTCGTAGACAAATCCAGCCCTCTCCGCGTAGAAGAAGCAGTACCAGCAGTCGAGGTTGCACCTGTTGGTCAGCACTATGTTCGCGAGGGCGGTCATATCGCCGTGGGCCGGGCAGAGGCCGCAGCTGAACGGACACGGGGCAGTCATGGGGACGATCGGCTCGATCTTCATCGGTGGAACCTCGAAGCGGAACGCCCTCTCGTAGAACCTAGCGTCTCCCCAGTAGAGCTCCTCAATCTCCCCGTGTTCGGGGCAGACTCTGCGAATGAAGACCTTACCGTCCCTCTCAAAGACCACGGCCGGGAGCAGCCTGTAGCACTCGGGGCACAGCGAGAGCGTCCTCCTTAGGAGCTTCTCACCCTCCCTCACGGACGGGGTGGGGCCCCCAATTGGTATTTCTCTCTCTGCTACCCTGACAACCCTCTCTGCGACGCTCTGTTCTACCATATTTCACCAACTCCCTCCGCCCGCCCCTCGAGCGGGCTGGCGGGCAGATTTCCACTATCCCCCCTCGATAAGTAATTAAAGTCTGTCGGGCCTTTTGACACTCTGTAGCACGAAGTTGACGACAGAGAGATCGTATTTTCCCATCATCACCGTTAAGAGTTTTCCGGAGGTGCGAGGTTGAAAGGTCGTCGTCGGGCTATTGCGCTCCGGCTCGCAGCGGAGGCAGCCGCTCTGAACTCCGGAGGGGTCGGCGAGGCCGAGGAACTCGAGGCCATCGCCGCCGCCCTTGCCAGGGGCACGCGGCCGACTGTGAAGACGAAGCGAGGGGAGGTCTTCACCAGAATCTGTGAAGCATACGCATCTGGATGGGAGGACCTCTCCAGGCTGACGGACAGCCTGTTCGAAGAGCTGGATCCCGGGTTGAGGGCGGCCCTCACGGTCTTGCTCGTGGACCTCGCGCCAGAGTTCGAGGGGCGCGCCATGGACTCGGCCGTGAAGTGGCTCGAGCGGGTGGAACCGGACCTCCGTGTGGCGGCGGTCAAGGTCTTGGGGGCGCTCGCGGAGCTTGGAAGCAGGAGAGCGCTTGAAAGGGTTCTGAAGGTACTGAAGGCCGAGTGGGAGGTCAAGAAGGTTCGCCTCGCGGCGCTCGGGAGCCTCCTAGGCATAGCGGAGTCGAGGCCCGAGGTCGGGGAGGTGATCACCTCCGAGCTGGGGGCCGCGCTGAGTAAGGAGAGAGACCCGGAGGTGCGGATCGGCATCCTCTCCGCGCTCATCTCCCTGCTAGAGCGCCGGGCGCCTGAGTCTAGTTTTGATTAAAATCTGAGGCTCGTTCCAGACTCCGGGGTGGATGCCATGGGGAGGGTGACCTTTCTAGGACACGCAAACGTGCTGATCGAGTCCGGGGGCGTTAAGGTTCTCTTTGACCCCTGGATACAGGGAAACCCGGCCTACCCCAAGGGCATGGAGGAGCCCGACGGCGTCTTGGCCTACGTCGTGACCCACGGGCACGGCGACCACGGACTCGAGGACGCCATAAGGCTCTCGAAGAAAAGGGGAGGAAAGGTCGTGGGGATATTTGAGCTGGCGAACCACGCCTCTGATAGGGGAGCAGACGCCGTGGGGGCGAACATCGGGGGGCCCTTCAAGGTGGGGGACATTGAAGTCATCCTGACCGAGGCGCTCCACAGCTCCCCCTTGGGGGCGCCGACCGGCGCCGTCGTGAAGTTCCCCGACGGGTTCACGGTCTATCACGCTGGAGACACCGGCATATTCCCGGGGATGAGCCTGATAGGTGAGCTCTACTCCCCTGAGCTCGCCATCCTGCCCATCGGCGGGCACTTTACCATGGGGCCCAGAGAGGCGGCGAAGGCCCTCGAGCTCCTGGGCAGTCCGAAGGTCCTGCCCATCCACTACGGGACATTCCCCGTCCTGTGGGGCTCTCCCGACAAGCTCAGGGACGAGATCAGGGCCCGGAAGCTGGATGTGGAGGTGGTGGAGCTCACTCCTGGGTCTTCAGCGGGGCTTTGAGCCCCGCCCAGCGGCCTTTTTTAGGTCGGATCGCCGCATTAGGCGAGATGTCCCTGGAGAACCACGTGGTTGTCGAGTTCTACAACGTCGGGGAGTCTGAGATACTCGACTCCCCCAGGAAGATGGAGGCCATGCTGAGGGAACTCGCGGAGGCGGTGGGGTTAGAAGTGAAGGCCCTTCACATACATGAGTTCGAGCCGTACGGCGTCAGTTCGCTCTTGCTCACCGAGATGGGATATGTTGCCCTTCACACGTGGCCAGAACACGATTACGCGACCGTGAACATAGTCGACTTCGCCCCGGGAGAGTCTAACTGGGCGAAGGGGGCCTTGGAGTTCTTGAGGGAGAGGCTGAAGCCGGAGACCGATAGCATAGTTGAGATAAGCACGGGAAGGGTAAGGAAGAATGGGTGATCCCGCCGCCTATCTCCGGGGGAGATCCCCCAGAGAGGCCCTGAGGAGGGCCTTCGAGCTCTTCTCCCGCTACGACATGGAGTCCACCGTCAAGGCGGCGGGCACGGTGTACGGGAGAAAGTCACCGGAAGAGGGACGACTCTCGTGGGAGTTGGTTCACAGGCTGTCCTTCTTTCAGTACGAGGTTCTAGCGTACAGGCTCCACCAGATTGGAAGCCTAAGAGGACTCATTAAGGAGGTCCCCCTCATACCGGAGAGGGCGCTCAACCTGGCCAGGTCGCTCGAGGAGGTCGGCCTCGTTGAAATCGGCTCAAACGGGGAGGTCGAGTTCAGGGCCAACCCGTTCGGCAGGACCTCTCCGGACCCTGGCGTCCTCGGACTGGTGCCCCAGATAGATGTGAACTACGAGTTCGACCAGCTCCAAGTGTCGAAGGAGAGCCTCCTCGAGAGGATTGCGGAGATCGCGTCTGACGTCCCACTCGACGGCAAGAGCGTCGCGGTGATGGGGGATGACGACTTCCAGAGCGTGTTGCTCGCTGCCAGCTTTGACGTCAGCGTAACCGTGTTCGAGCTCGACGAGCGGGTCATTCGGAGGATAGAGGGCATAGCGAGGCAGGAGGGGCTCAGCATCAATGTGGTGAAGCACGACCTGACAAAACCACTTCCGGAGGATCTGCGAGACAGGCACGACGTCTTCGTGGCCGATCCGACGTACACCCTCCCCGGGGTCCAGACCTTCACGCTGAGGGGTTGGGAGGCGCTGGTAAAGGAGAGGGGGCGCAGGGGATACGTCTGCCTCCTGCCCGACGAACTCGGGTCCCACATCAGCCGGGTGTTCAGGAGCTTCGGGGAGATGGGCTTTGCGGTCGAGAGGGTCGTCGTTGGACTCAACCACTATCTAGTCGCGAGAGACAGCCCCATCTACTGGCTCGCGGAAGAGGTCGCCAAGGCGATGGGCAGACCGAACCTGGCGGACTCCGTGGCGGGCTACTCAAGCAACCTCTACGTCTTGGTGCTCACGGAGCCGCGCGCCGCCGAGGGATTCCGTCCCGCCCAGTGGCCAATCTACGACTACTTCCCGACCGAGTGACCGTTGACGTGACCTCCAGCGGCTTCACCTCCCTCTTGGCCAGTACCCTGCCCACCAGGTAGGTGGGCCTGGCCTCCTCGATGACCACGTCGTAGAAGCTGCCGAGCTCCACGTCGGGCCCCACCAAGGCAACGGGTCTGTAGAAGTCCGTCCTGCCCTGGTACCCCTTGGGGCCACGCTCCAAGGCGAGGACCGTGAGTTCATCGCCAACGTAGGCCTCATTCCCCCTACGGCTGATCTCTTTGACGAGCTCGGAAATCAGTCTGCTTCTCCGTTTGACGGTCGCAGGATTGGGGGACTTCCACCTTGAGGCCGGAGTGCCCGGCCTGGGTCCGTATCTGCTTATGTTCACGACATCCGGCCTCGTCCTCTCCAGCAGCCCGACGGTCATCTCGAAGTCGTCCTCGGTCTCCCCGGGGAAGCCCACGATTACGTCGGTGGCCAGGGTGGTGTCGCGAAAGGCGGCCCGGAACTTCGAAACCAGCCTCTCGAACAGCTCGGCCCTGTAACCCCTGGCCATCCTCTTCAGCACGTCATCGCTCCCGCTCTGCACGGGAACGTGCAAGAACCGATACACCCGCGGGTCCCTCATGGTGACAAGGAGGTCGTCGATCACCCTCGCGAGCGTGTTCGGGTTGGCCATCCCCACCCGCAGCCTGTATTCGCCGGGGATCTCCAAGATCCTCTCGAGCAGCCCCGGCAAGGTCCAGCCGGTGTCCCAACCGTAGGCAGCCGTATCCTGAGCCGTTATCAGAAGCTCCACCGCACCTCCGGAGAGTAGTTCCCTGGCCCTCTCGACGATCGCGTCCGGAAGGAAGCTCTTCAGCCTTCCCCGGGCGAGTCTGGTGATGCAGAAGGTGCAGGCCCCCAGGCAGCCCTCCGCTATGGGCAGGGGAGCCGAGATAACCTTACCACGAGTCCTCGGCAAGCCCGCCTTGTCGAGCGGATCTCTCTCGAGGAACTCGGCCCTCTCCCCGCGCAGGGCAATCTCAACGGCGTCTACCACCCTGTGCACCGACTTAGGCCCGAGGAGGACCTTTGCGTAGGGTCTGAGCCTCCCCGGCTGGGTGAGGGCCATGCAGCCGGCGGCTACCACCGGCCGACCAATGCACGCCAGCCGGGAGATCCGGTGCGCCATCCTGTCCTCGGTGGGCTTCTTTACGTTGCAGGTGTTGAGGATTATCACGTCTGCCGCCTGGGGGGACTCCACCAGCTGAAATCCGGCGCGCTCGAGCAGCGCCGCCATGATGTCGGAGTCCGCCCTGTTCGCGGTGCAACCGTGAGTCTCTATGTACACCCTCCGGAGGCCGCCCATTCCGACGCGGCGCCGCCTGTCCGGGTTAATAAGGAGGCGCGCCCGCCAGGGCCGAGGCTAATCCGACTCCTCCTCAGAGACCGAGGTGACGCCGTCAAGGCTGGCTATGTTCCCGCCGTAGTACTTGACCACTCGGCTTATCTCCTCGTAGTCGAGGTCCTCCCCGTCCAAGATGACCTTGAGCCTCTCTATGTTGGTGTCGTAATCCTGAACATCTATCTCAACCCTCGAGACCCCAGGAAGTTCATTGAGGGCCTCTGCCAGTTCGATTATGGTGGGATTGTGCGGCTTCACGATGTCCAGAACCAGTCTGACTATGCGTACCTCCTTCTCCTCTACCTGCGAGTCCTCTTCCGCAGACGACCTAGAGCCGAACACCGGCCCTCCTTCCCTCCTCCTCGGACCCCCCGAGGGGCACAATATATAAGTTCGGTGCACCAAGCGCCGCTCACTCAGCAGTCTATCCTCTCGCTTGGGGAAGTTCTTGTGAGCCACCGGGCGGCCGAAAAGATGTCCGCCACTATCTTGTTCACGGTCCGAGACTTCCCACCCTTCAGCCGCAGGAGCACCATCTTCCCACGCGCCCTCTCTGGCAGGCGGGCCCTCCTGTCGAATGTCGCGAGGACCAGTATGCCCCTCGCCAAGCAGTAGTCCACGAGATCCTCAGTTCTCCTCCTCCCCCTGACGGCCGATCTAGGCGCCCAAGCCGCGCCGTAGCCCAAGTAGTTGAGCCTCCTCTGAATGGAATAGTAGAGATCCCTCGGAACGGTCCTGTCGAACATAAAGAGCGTCTTGTATATGGGCCTCGCTCGCCGGCCGACCGGGCGACCTCCGGTCTTCGACTCTCCCTCAAAGCGAGTGGGCAACCTTCCTCGCCCTCAGCACCCTGACGCCCAAGTTCTCGAGAATGGCGAGTATCCTCGCCCTCTCCTCTCCCCTGAGGCCCTTCCAGTCGACTATGGCCGTGTTGGTGGGCCCGCAGCTCCTTCGGAAGGCTTGGGCGATCGCCTCTTCGCTCGCCGCGGAGGCGTCGTGCCTCCTGAGGATGTGTCCGATGGCCAGCTCCCGGGACTTGATCTGAATCTCCGTGAAGTAGTGGTTGATGTGGGGGCCGCCGAACCCGACCGCCAGCTTGTAACCGAACGTGGGGCCAGCCTCCTCAGAATTCCTCAAGTCCGTTAGAGCCTGCAGGGATGACTGAACGACGAGCTTGGCCGCCTCCCTTATCTCCCAGTGCTCGGGCTTGGATCCCACTTCGACAAACGCGAGAGGGGTCTCGAGCGTCGGGCCGTGGTGGGTCGGCTCCTGCGCGGGTTCAAACCCGATCTCCAGAGCCGAGTCGGCGACGATGCGGAGGAACGCCTTCATGAAGGGCGGGCACGCCGTCGACAGGGCCTCCGGCTCCCCGCCGTAGGGAGCCTGGCCGAAGTTCCCGGACACGTGCGTCGTGATGACCGGGCTTCCGGGGACCCCGCTGTGCCTGGACAGTATGACTATCAGATCGGCCCCGTCGGCCCCCAGATCGCTCTCGCTCCTTGCGTATAGAACCTCACCATCCGGGCGGGACAGCCACGCCCTCACGGAACCCACGCTGAACTCCTCAGAACCAGTCTCGCTCAGGAGCTCCTCGGCCATGAGGTTTGCGGCAGGATCCACCTTGGAGGCGACGAAGGCCACCCTCTCCAGCCTCACCCTTCAGACCCCCCAGCCCTCTCCCAGTACTCGATGAACTTCCTCCTCGATACCTCCACGTACTCCAAGTCGCTGCAGTGGATCTCGAGGGTAACGGTCCCCTCGTACCCCACGCTCCTGAGGTAAGACAAGACCCTCTCCCAGGGGACCCTCCCCGCACCGACGGGCATGTGGTCGTCACCCCTGCCGTAGTTATCGTGGGCGTGCACATGGAGTATCCTCCCTCTGGCCTTCTCAATGTAAGACCTGACCTTCTCCACCCCTCCCAAGAAGGCGTGTCCCAAGTCAAGGGTAAATCCCATCTCCGGAAGGGCCCCTAGCAGGTAGAGAACGTCTGAGACGGAACTGAAGGCGCCGTGATCAACGTTTTCCACGTGAACCCTGACCCCGACTTCCGTTCCCCTGGCCACCAGCCTTCTCATGGCCTCCAAGTTGAGCCGCCTGGCCTCGTCCCTGTACCTAGCGAGCCAGCCGGGGGTGTAGGGGTGAACCGTCAGGAAAGGCGCGTTCAGCTCGGCGGCCAGGTCGAGTAGTCCCTCCGCGTACTTCATCGCCCCCTCTCTGACCCCCTCGTAGGGGCTCGCTATCTCTAGGTACCAGGGGGCGTGCACGACCACATCTAAGTCCCTCGTGGAGAGGAGGCTCAGAATGTCCCCCTCGACCTCTCGGATCCTCTCGAGGCTCGCGCCAGGCCACTCGACCGTGAGTTCCAAGTAGTCGAGATCGAGCTCGCTGAGCGTCTCAAGTTCGTCGAGCACGTCTCTCGCGGGGTTGTTCATGGCGCCGAACTTCAGCGGCATTTGCCCGCTGAGCGAAGGCGCGCATGATCTTAAGTAGGTTAGCGGCAGACGGCGGTCGGGAAATGTGGAGGCTCATAGTGGACGCGGCGCTGGAGTGGCTGCCGCTGACCGCTCAGCTGTCGCAGAGATCTCAGGCCATCGCGGGGCTGCTGGCGGACCCTAGGATCATCGTCTCGAGAGATCTCATGCCCGCTGAGGCCTCGGCCCTCGCCACCTCGCTGACCATTACCCTCATCTGGATAAAGCTGGGATTCGGGGCCGACTGGATACTCGGGGGAGTGGCCGTACTAGGCATTAGCGTGATGACTGCCGCCGGCGCCCTCATGACGAGGTTGGGCCTCCTCCAGACCTCGGAGTTCAGGGGAATAGGGGTGGCTGAGGGTGCGGTGGCCGGCATCGTCCAGGGGCTCAGCATGATGGGGTTCGGCGGCTCCGGCCTCAGCGTCGCCGCCCTGACCGCGATGGGAGTTCGGCTGAGGGAGGCGCTCGTCGTCTCCTCCGCCGCCGGGGTTCCGGTCGCGCTGGCATCCGGGGTCGGGTGGGAGTCCCTGATCCCCCTCGCCGTTTCGGCCGTTGGGATCGTGGTCGCCTCGAGGGCCCTAGAGGGAGTCAAACCCACCACCCTGTCGTTAGCAATATCCATTCCGACCGTAGTGGCCAACGCGGGGAGCGTCAGGGTCCTCCTCGAGAGGCGCCTGTACTACGACCAGCTCACGAAGAGGGTGGCGTCGTGGGTGATGAGGTGGGGCCCGACGGGGCTCATCCTGGCCATGATCGTGCAGTCGGTGATCTCCCCCATTCCGGCAGACGCCATCCTCGTGGCCGCCGGCGCCCTCGGCATGGACGCTTGGACGGTCGGGGTGGTGGGTGGAGTAGGGTCCGCCCTCGGGGCGATGGCCAACTTCTACATCGCGAGGCTGGCGGGCAGGCCCTTCGTGGAGAGGGCCTTCAGGGGCGAGGTCCTGGACTCAGTGGACCGGTGGTTCAGGAGGTGGGGTCCGCTGGCCGTGGTGATCGCGAGGCTCATCCCCTTCAGCCCGATTGACCTCATTTCCTACGCGGCCGGGCTCACCGGGATGAACCCGCTCCACTTCTTCGCCGCGAACCTTGTGGCCCTCATACCGAGGGCCGCGCTGTTCGGGTACATCGGCAACCTCCTCTCCAGGGGGAAGGTCTGGCCGGTCCTGCTGATATTGGCCGCCATCCTCGGAAGCGCCGCCGTATACGCATCGAAGGGCAGGATAAGGCGCCTACTCAGGGGGGAGAAGGGTAAATACTGGGCACCCCCCTGATGAAGTGGGCCCGTAGCTCAGCACGGATCAGAGCGCCGGCCTTCGGAGCCGGTGGTCGCGGGTTCAAGTCCCGCCGGGCCCGCCACCCCTAACCACCATTCTCCTCGTGAGGACCTCGAGCCTGTGCCTGTCCGGCCCCCTCAGCACGCTCCAAGAGTCCGGGGAGAGTATCACCCTGTCCTCCTCAACCCGGCCCTCCAGCCCCCACTCATCGAGCAGGCTCAGGACCTCAGACTCACGGGGGAGCTTGGAGAGGCAGTCGTTGGGACAGCCCGTGCACATGTGGTGGAGCCACTTCACATCGAAGCACGGTACTCCGTGAGCCAAGGCGCTGGCGCAGCAGGCTGAGCCCAGCGCGATCATCCCCCTCCTCCGGGCCTCCTCCATGGCGCACGCCTTGAGGTCAGCCGATGAGACGTAGACCTGCTCTCCGTCGTGAAGGGGAGCCCTCACACGGCGCTCAATCTCTGAGACGTCGACTCCGGCCTTTTTGAGCCTCTTAAGGATTTGGGGAGACACCCTGAGCGATCCAAACACGGCGCTCTCTATGCCGCTCTTCCTGGCGTAGTCCAAGATGTCCGGCAGCTCGCTCAGGGTGACGCCGGGAATTATGGGCCTCACGAAGAGAGTGGGAACGGCGCCGACTTGGGCGGCCTCGGCCGCTGAGTTCAGCCTGTCCCACGGGGGCGGAGCCGCCGGCTCCAAGAACCTGTACGATTCCCAGGCGACCACAGTCACCAAGACGTTCACGCCCGCCAGGCGGTCGTCCAGCGGGAGCTTCAGCTTTGTCGAGACTTGAAGGGGGTTGCCCAGCGCCTTCAGCGCGCTCAGGTATTCGAGCGTCCTCTCTGCAATTTTGGGAGTGAGAAACGGTTCCCCCAGACTTCCAAGGGCCAAAAAGGTCCCCCCTCGAGATTCTACGAAGTACGGGTTCCTTCTCAGTTCGAGAATGAGTCGCCCTGGAGGGAGGGGATTCGCTTGAGGCGACGGGACGATCAGCCCCATTTCCCACAGGTAGCAGTAGGCGCACCCGACGTTGCACCCCAGGGATGGGTGGATGGTGAGTCCACAGGGCCGGGGACGCCGCCGGGGGACGGGCGGGAATTTGAGCATATTGAACTCGGTGGCAGGGGTGGGTGGAGAGCTTATTACAAAAACTATCGTCAGGCGCATCGGGGTGAGCCGCGTGAAGTTAGAAGAGGCCAGAGAGATCCTAGAGGAGGCGAAGAAACTCCACTCAGAGGACAAGTGCGCCTCGTCCATAAGGAAGTCCCAGGAGTCTGTTAAGGTCGCGCTGAGGGGGTTCTTGAAGAGCCTGGGCATCGAGCCCACTGGAGCGCTATCCGACCACCTGAGCAGAATACCCGCCGACTACAAGGAGAGCCTTCAACGGATACTTAAGGAGGCGTGCGGGGAGTCCGTGTGGATTACCATGGCCTGCGATGCCAGGCTCGAGAAGCCGATCGCGGGTCCAGAGGAGGGTTCGTGTACGAGGCTGGACTCTGAGGCGGCCATTCGCTCGGCCGAGAAGATCATAAGCCTCCTAGAGGAAATGCTCGGATCCTAACCCCCCGGAGGGCGTTCAAGCGACGAAAAGCTGAATTCACTATCCAAAAAAAGGAGAAGGGTTGGAGGCCGGCTCACTTCTTCCAAACGGCCTCCACAGCCAGCTCGATGTCCCTGTCGGTAACGGTCTTCCTCTTGGCGTGCCGGGCGAGGTCGGCCGCGTACTTGGCGACCTCGGACCCGAACTTCTCGAGGTAGTAGGCGAGCCTCTCCTTGGCGGCGTCGCTCACCCTCTCGGCGCCGGCCTCCTTGATTATCCGGTAGACCGGAGCCAGGGGCAGATGCTTGGCAGACCTCTGAGGCATATACATACACCCCCTATATCCTGTTACACCTTGACCCCGGCGTCGCGGGGCCTGATTAGTAAGAAGGCCTTCTATATTTAAGCTCTTCGCATCAAACCTCCATAGAGGGACTTGTTCGTTGATTGCAAAATTAGGCGGGAGTCGTTGAGCCCAAGGTCTTCAAATCGAAATTGGATCCACGAGTGGGGGGTGCTCTCGGCCGAACACATTGCGATATTGTATAAGTGAATTCTGGCTAGATTAATACCCATAATTAGCCGGAATTTAAAGGCCAAAAAAACACTAATCGGCCGTTAACTAATTGAATCTTTCAACTCCTATCTTGGCGGCTCAGGGGCGGCCCAGATCACTATTCAATGCGCGGTCGACTCATGCGAGTGAGTTGGATGGTCACACCTAATTTCGGTGTCTTACGTTAATCGGCTAAGAGGTCCGAGGCGTGAATCTGGCCCCTCGATCGGACGGGTCCCCTTGGATATGTTTGAAGAAAATTTACCTATCTATGGAACTCTAACAAAGCTATCTCAGAGGAAGCGCCTCTATTGCACGGGATGCCTCCTTGTGTGGGCATTTCAAGAACTATTCTCCAAGGCCAGAATAGCCAGATCATACCTGAACTATCCTGACGGCTTCCGTGGCCCCCTCTCTTATACCGTACGCCAACACGACAATGTCACCGAAGGAGACCGCCCTCTCCTCCCTCAGTTTGGTGATCAGCGCCTCTAGGGCTTCCTCCCGGCTCTTTAATCGACCGAGAACGATGGGAGAGACTCCCCAGAGGACTGAGAGCTGTCTCGCGACGCGCTCGCTGCTCGAGCCAGCATGGATGTCGGTCGGTGGCCTGTACCGGGAGATCCTCGCGGCAGTCCGCCCACTTCTTGTGTAGACCGCTATCTTGGCGCCGAGGCTCTCGGCCAAGAGCGCTATCCCCCTCGCAAATCTGTCGTATAAGCCCTCCGTGGTTCCAAAACCCTGCTGCATGGGCCGCTGTTCGAACTCCGTCCGCTCTACTATCCGCCTCATCCACCTGACGGCCTCAACTGGATACCTGCCCGCCGCGGTCTCCCCCGCAAGCATGAGTGCGTCCACCCCCTCCCTGACGGCCACCATGACGTCGACCACCTCGCTCCTAGTTGGGACCGGGCTGTACATCAGGCTCTCCAGCAGCTGTGTGGCTATGATGACAGGCCTCCCGAGGTACAGCGAAGTGTCTATGATCTCCCTCTGGAGGCGGGGGATCTCCTCTAGGGGAAAGAAGTTGCCCAAGTCCCCCCTCGCCACCATTATGGCGTCGGACTCGGCCGCTATCTCCTCAAGTCTCTTAACACCGGCCTTAGTCTCTATCTTAGAGATCACCTTCACTTCCTCGCCGCCCTCAGTCGACAGGAAGTCCCTGAGGAGCCTCACGTCGGCACCGGAGCGGACGAAGCTCATGGCCACGTAGTCAAAGCCTTGTTCGATCGCAATCCTCGCGCAGCGGGCGTCTCGCTCCGTGAAGGTGGGTATGCCGAGCTCCTTGCCGAATATTGCCAAGCTCTTCCTGGACTTGATGACGCCGTCGACGACCGCCTGAGCCTTCACGCGATCGACTCCCACCTCCAAGACCCTCAGTCTCACCCTCCCCTCGTCGACGAGCAGCTCATCCCCCTCCTCCACGCCGTCGAAGAACTCTTCGAGGGGGACGGGCACGTATTCTCCGTCGGACTCGCGCGCCTTCTTCAGCTCGACTATCTCGCCTCTCTTCACGTAGATCGACTTGATCAGTTCGCCCAGCCTGACCGAAGGCCCCGTCAGATCCCCTATCAGGGCTACCCAGCGTCCCAGCCTTCGCTCGGCGCTTCTAACAGCCCTAGCGTAATTCTTCCAGTCTTCCTCGCTCCCGTGCGAGAAGTTTATCCTGAAGGCGTCAGCTCCCGCTCTCATCATGGCTGCGACGGTCTCCTCACTGGCCGAGGAAGGGCCCAGCGTGGCGATGATCTTAGCCCTCTTCCTCAACCCCCTCACCAATAGGTATCTCCTGATAGTCCCAGCCGTCTAAAACCCTCTCGAGCTCGGCTGCGAGGCTATCCAAGAGCTTAGAGTAGAACTCCCGAGAGACCTCTTCACTTGGGACGTCAGCAGGCTGGTCCCTGTAGAGGAGGACTGAGCCGGGCGCGGGGAAGGGCTCAATGCCCTCGCGGACCCTGTACACCTCTCTGGCGGCCGGCCTGCCGGTCTTCACGAGCTCGGGATAGGCGGCCATCACCGCAGCGGCCTCAACTCCCGCCGCGTGGCCCCCGCCCATGGACTCCCTGGCCAGGGTCTCGGCGTAGATCCACCAGTGAACGACGACCGTCCTAACCCCCAGCTCCCTCCACGCGCGCCTCGTGGCGGACTTGATGGCTGCCACGTGCTCCGACCCGCCGTGCCCGTTGATCAGAATGACGCGGTCAAAGCCGTTCTCCGCGAAGGCCCTGAGGACCTCGAACAGGAGCGACTCGAGCGTCGACTGGGATATTCCCATGGTGCCGGGGTAGGCCGAGAGGGAGCCCACCACGCCGTAGGGAATCGCGGGCGCCACGGCCGCGTTGAGCCTGGGCGCCAAGTCTTGCGCCAGCCTCTCGGGCAGCATGAAGTCTGTGCCCAGTGGAAGGTGAGGGCCGTGGGCCTCGACAACCCCCACCGGCAGTATGACCAAGTCCGTGTCGCCTAGGAGGTTCGCGAACTCCGGCCAGGACAGGCGCCAGATCCGCAGCTCCCTCTCGCCCCCCAACCCACTCACCTCAGGCCGACCTTCGAGAGGAACTCGTCTATGACGTCCTCCAAGTTCGGCCTGCCGATCTCCTGAAGCTCGTACCTCACGTGCACCGCGGGCTTGTCTATCCGCAGGTACCTGCTGAGGTCTGTGGGCGTCCCCAAGATGACCGTGTCGGCGTCGGCGTTGTTGATTGTCTCCTCGAGCTCCCTCATCTGGCGGTCGCTGTAGCCCACCGCTGGGAGGACTGGCCCAAGGTGGGTGTACTTCTGGTAGGTCTCCCTTATCGAGCCGACGGCGTAGGGCCTAGGGTCAACGATCTCGGCGGCGCCGAACCTCCTGGCGGCCATGTAGCCCGCGCCGTATCCCATCTCCCCGTGGGTGACCGTGGGGCCGTCCTCGACCACGAGGATCCTCTTGCCTTTGATCAGCTCCGGGGCGTCGACCGTCAGGGGCATGGCGGCCTCTATTATGGTGGCCCCCGGGTTGACCCTCATCACGTTGCCCCTCACGCACTCGATCTGGTCGGCGCTGGCCACGTTCTCCTTGCTGATTATGACCACGTCGGCCGCCCTGACGTTGACGGAGCCCGGCCAGTAGGTGAGTTCGTGACCGGCCCTGAGTGGATCGGCGACCGTGATCCAGAGGTCTGGCACGTAGAATGGGAAGTCATTGTTGCCACCGTCCCACAGTATCACGTCGGCCTCCTTCTCGGCCTCCCTCAGGATCTTCTCGTAGTCGACTCCCGCGAACACCACATTGCCCATCTTGATGTGGGGCTCGTAGTCTTCCCTCTCCTCGATGGTGCACTCGTGCCTGTCGAGATCCTCCAGAGAGGCGAACCTCTGAACTATCTGCTTCCTCAGGTCGCCGTATGGCATTGGGTGCCTAATCACCGCTACCCTCAGCCCCCTCTCCTTCAGGATGGCGGCGACCCTCCTGCTGGTGGGGCTCTTGCCGGCGCCGGTCCTGACGGCCGTAACCGCTATGACGGGCTTGTTTGACTTCAGCATGGTGCTCTCGGGTCCCAGGAGCATGAAGTCGGCCCCGGCCGCCTGGGCGATGGCCGCCCTATCCATCAGGTACTGGTGGGAGACGTCGCTGTAGGCGAACACCACGAGATCGACCTTCTCCCTCCTGATTATCTCTGGGAGGTCCTCCTCCCTCAGGATCGGGATCCCGTCGGGGTAGAGGCTGCCGGCCAGCTCGGGGGGATACTTCCTACCCCAGATGTCAGGGAGCTGTGCGGCTGTGAAGGCGACAACCCTGTAATCGGGGTTGTCCCTGAAGAAGACGTTGAAGTTGTGGAAGTCCCTGCCGGCGGCTCCCATGATCACGACCCGCCGAACCCGCTCACCCATAGCAGGACACCGGAGCGGCGGCCCGCCAAAGTGCTCAAAATCTTTAGCTGCTGCCGAGTACGGTGAGTTCGTGAGGGGACTCAGCGAGGTCGAGGTTATCTCCAGGCTGGCTTCAATCAGCCGGGCCGCGAGAGGGGGCCTCCTTCCCATTGGCGTGGACGACGCCACGGCCCTCCAACTTGAGGGAACCTACGTGGTGAACATCGACACAGTGACCGAGAGCGCCGACCTTCTCCCGGGCATGGGGCTGCGCAGACTTGCGAGGAAGGTCGTCGTCCAGACCTTCTCCGACGTGGCCGCCAAGGGTGCCACGCCCCAGCACTTCTTCCTGTCTATGTGTATCCCCAGCTCCTTCGGGAGGGCTGAACTTGACGAGGTGGCGCGGGGAATTGAGTGGGGACTGGAGGAGGTGGATGCCCAGCTCATGGGAGGGGACGTTGACTCCTCCGGCGAGCTTGTCCTGACGGGCGTCGGCGTGGGCAGGTCCGCGGGCCGAGTAGTACCCAGAGGGGGGGCGAGGCCGGGCGACATGATCGCGGTCACCGGAACATTTGGGTGGACCTGGCTCGGGTACAGGATCGCCCTCGGCCAAATAGACGCCCCAGATCGGATTAGAGAGAGGGCACTGGCGGCCGTCTACGAGCCGCGGGCCTCGATCGAGCAGGGCAAGATCTTGGGGTCTCTTGAGGGCGTCAGGGCCTCGGCCGACAGCAGCGACGGCCTGTTCAAGACCCTGTACTCGATCGCCAAGGCGAGCGGCGTCAGGATCGTGGTCGTCGAACTACCCGTGGACCCGGAGCTGGAGGACTTCATGTCGTCGGAGGGGGTCGACCCAGTGGACGCCGTATTCTACGGTGGGGAGGAGTTCCACCTGGCCGTGTCCGTCGACCCGGCCGAGTTCAGAACGGCGAGGCAGCGACTTCGCTCCAGGGGATACGAGCTGATTGAGATAGGGAGGGTCGAGGCGGGGGAGGGGGTCTACCTCGAGCTGGAAGGCGAGGCCGTCCCCCTGAGGGAAGGGGGATGGGACTCCGTCGCGGGGCGCCTATAGGGGAATTCTGTAGGCGGCCCCGTCCTCCGGAACTATCACGTTGACGGAGGGAAGGGCCTTCTTGGCCCTCTCGGCGAACTTCGCCAGTTCGTCCTCGCTCCCGTTTATTGGGACTGTCGTGGAGGCGCTGAGGATTCTCGCTATCCTTATCGCGTCGTTGACGCTGGCGGTCGGGGAGGTCCCTCCAACCGGGACGAATGCGATGTCCACGGGAGCGAAGGCCCGGAACGCCGTTGAGTAGGCGGTCCCCGACCCGTGGAACGCAGCGGCCTCGTCGGTCTCTATCAGAAACACGAGCGGGTTCAGCCCAGGGTGGACCGCCCTGAGGGCGTGGATTCTGAGTCCGTCCAGGTCTACGGACTCTCCCGGCCTCAGCCGCGCGATATTCTCATCGGGAACTAGCCTCCTCAGGTCCTTGAACACCGCCTTATTCGTCACCACGGCCGCGTCCGTCTGCCTGGCGAGCCTCACGACGAGGTCTCTGCTGTAGTGATAGCTTCGGTCCTGAGTCACCGCTATGACGTCTAACCTCTCTATCGCCCTTATCTCCTCCTCCGACAGCTGCGATCCCGGGTCTAGCAGGATCAAGCGGGACTCCAGATTGAGCAGGATGCAGGACGGCAGCCTGATGTAGAAGGAGTTTCGCTCCCTCAGCACCCAGCCTATTGCCTCAGTTCCCCGGATCAAGGCTCCTCCTTCCTCCTAACCTGAGCGGTCTGACCCGTGGCCGCTGACTCAAAGGCTTCTAAGCCGGAGACGACCTTTCCCAGCAGCAGGACGGGGGCGGGGAGCCTTATCCTCTTCAGCGCGATGATCAGGGCCTCCTTGGAGGGAACGAAGGCGACCTCCCCACGGCGGAGCTCACGCCTACCCTTCTCCAGCTTTGAGGTCATCTCAACGAAGAGGTAGACCTTTGGGCCGTCTCTGACGACCAGAGCCCTCTTGGGGAGATTCCTGTAGAGCCTCTCGGCTGTCAGTGGGGATAAGTGGCGCTTTATCTCAATATCAGCCGTCCCTGACGGCATTACCACCTCTACCACGTAACTCTCAACAGACTCAACCAGCCCCCACACCTCCCGGGTAGCGAAAAAGCGGGGCTCGGTATGTGATGATGTGGGCTCCTCCATAATAAAACACTCGCCCCCACCCGGGGGCGAGGGCTCTCAGGCCTTGGCGCCGCGGTAAATCCTCAGCTTGGAGTTTCCATCCACGTAGACAACCAGACCCTCCTTCTCAAAGCGTCGAAGGAGCCTCTTCGCCACGCTGACCCTGATGTCGTACTTCAGCGCGAGTGACTGGGGGGTGACGACCCTCGCCCGCTGGACGTACTTCGTTATCTCCTCTAGGAGTTCAGGTGTGACATCTGGAGCCCTGACCTTCTTCTCGGTGACCTGCGAACTCATGCCAATCGTGTGGGGGGCTCACCACGCCTATATCAGGTTTGCGGAGCAACCGTGATTTATATAACCCTCACCTCTTAGCCGGTTTGAGGAGAAATGGATCTGCCTCCCGTTCCGTCAAACCTGAATAGCCTGCTAGGCGAGTTTCTGGACGTGAACAACGTCGTAGCAGTAGTCGGCGCGTCTAGAAACCCTGAGAAGTGGGGGTACAAGCTCTACAAGTTCTTCAAAGATGAGTTCTACAAGAGGGTCTATCCCGTGAACCCGAAAGCCGAGACCGTCGACGGAGACAGAGCCTACCCGTCTCTAGACAGGCTCCCGGAGAGGCCGGACGTGGTCAACGTTGTGGTGCCCCCTGAGGTCAGTCGAAGGATCGCCAGAGAGGCTGCTGAACTCGGGATCGAGAGAATATGGTTCCAGCCAGGGTCGGAGGACGAGGAGGCTATTGGAACGTGTCTGAGGGCCGGTATGAAGGTCGTTTGGGGAGTCTGCATGATGGAAGAGAGTTTGAAGAGGGGGATAGTCCCCCCGAGGTTTGGACCGATCGGCTAGAGGGGAAGCGGTGCCGTTAGGAGGAGTACCGCCAAGTACATCAGGGAGCCCACGACCTTCCTCGAGGTCGAGAGCGAGCTCACCTCGTCGAGCGGGGGAGGGTGCCTCGTGAACGTAAACAGCGCCACCAGGAGGGCCATGAAGGGGCTGTAAATCATGGCCACGAGTACGGCCAGCATACCCAGGGCCGCCCTCGCCCTGCCGCTGGGAATTATGGCGTATATGACGTGACCTCCATCTAGCTGGCCAGCCGGCAGCAGGTTGAGGAACGTCAGTATGAGGCCCGCCCACCCGGCGAACGCAATGGGGGACATGATTAGCGCAGTCCCCTCGGGAACCGAGAGGCCCCTCTGGATCAGGCCGAACAGCAGGGGCGTGGGAACGAATTGTAGCCCCTCCTCCTTTGCCAGCTGAGCGGCGACCTCCGAGGGCAGGACCGGGGAGGTCAGCAGGCCTATGACCGTGACGGCCACGGCAGGAATGAAGCCGGCCAGTGGACCGGAGATTCCCATGTCAAACACCTCGTCTCTGTTTACGGGGACCTTTGCGCTTCTTATGACGGCGCCGAACGTGCCCAGCGGAGGAGGCCCGGGGATGAATATTGGGGGTTCCCAGTCGCCCCCCCACCACCTAGTGGCCATCATATGCCCCAGCTCGTGCACGCCCAGTATGGCGAACAGGGGGATCACGAAGAAGATCGGATCTATCAGCTTCATCGATCTCCCGAGTTCGCTGACGAACTGAACATCGACTCTGGTAACGAGGTCCCTGAAGCTGGAGGACAGCATCCAACCGCTGATCCAGACCGTGGCGGCGCTCACCGCGAGCGAGAGCAGGCTCTTCCATGCGGCCAGGGGGCTGGGTCTCCTGACCCTCCTGACGAGGATCAGGTAGGCCCCCTGTTCTGTTCTAAGGAGCTTTGGTAGCATGTCCAGCTCATCCAGATCCTCAACGAGGAGGCGGAACTCCTGCTTCAGGTCGGACCCGGGCAGGAGAGTAACGAGAAAGTCGTATCCTCCAGAGACCTCTCTGACCTCCAGGACGTTGAAGTGCTTGGACACCGCACGAATTGGATCGTCAAAGAGGGGCTCGAACATCGCCTTTCGGATTTCTCCCCGGCGCGGGGGGTTAAAAATGTGGCTCGATGCGACCCCAGTGAGGGGGATCTGTTGGAGGGGGGCGAATACAGGATCCGCCGCTTCGATCCATCTGAAGATCTCAGCAGCGTTGTGAGGTTGAATCGGGTCTTCCTCCCGGAGAATTACCCCTCATACTTCTTCGTCGAAAATCACAGGCGGTGCCCTGAGGGGTTCCTTGTAGCAGAGGCCGCCGACGGCTCCATAGTCGGGTACATCATGTGCAGGGTCGAGACGAAATTCACAGACGACATCACGCTCAGGGTGGGTCACGTCCTCTCCGTGGCGGTGGACAGGGCCCACAGGAGGAGGGGTATTGGGAGAGGGCTTATGCTGGAGGCGGAGAGGAATCTGGTGGAGGAGAGGGGGGTTGACCTGATGTACCTTGAGGTGCGCGTGTCGAACACGCCAGCCATCTCCCTCTACAGGAAGATAGGGTACGAAATCCTGGGGGTAATCCCGATGTACTACGCCGACGGGGAGGACGCCTACCTCATGTACAAGCCGACCTCTAGGTCCGCCACCCCCGACAGGATCAGGCGGGCGCTGGGGAGCAGGGTGAGGCAAGTAAATTAGCAACGGGGTGGGCCCGGCGCGCGGATGTCCCGCGCATCCCCGCCAAGGGTGGACCTGAGGGGGAGGAAGTCGCCCCTCCCGGTGGTCAAGGTCGCGAAGGTCGTTAAGAAGATCAAGCCGGGGACGAGCGCCGAGTTCCTCGTAGACGACCTGAGGTCGCTGGAGGACATCCAGAAGTGGGCCGAGAGGACTGGCAACAAGATAACGAGGCTGGAGGATCGGGGGGGCTTCTGGAGGGTCGTGGTCAGAAAGAAGCTCTGAGGGAGGGGTCTTGGACGGAGGAACTCGACCTAGGCGCGCTCAGGGTTAGGGGCTGGAGCAGGGGCTGCGAGATATGCTGGCGAGGGGCGAAGATGGTCCTCTTCGTCACCGGGGCCTGTCCCAAGTATGACGAGTGTCCGTACTGCACGATCTCCCCTTGGAGACGGAACAGAGATGTGATCTACGCCGACGAGGTCGAGGTGAAGTCCGACGAAGACGTTCTCAGGGAGGCTCGACTCATCGAGGCTCAAGGAGTCGGGATAACGGGTGGAGAGCCTTCGGTGGTTCCGAGGAGGGTGGAGCACTACCTGCGTGTTCTGAAGGGTGAGTTCGGGGAGGGATTCCACGCCCACCTCTACACCAACGGATGGGGGATCACAGAGGAGGTCCTAGCCAGGTGGGTCGACGCCGGGCTGGACGAGATAAGGTTCCACATCTGGGACGAGGGCGGCTGGCAGAAGATCAGGCTGGCGGTGAAGTTCGACCTGAGGGTCGGCGCCGAGATGCCCGCCATCCCTGGCTCCCCCTGGGAGGATCGTCTGAGGGACCTCGCGGTGTTCCTCGATTCGGCCGGGGCCGAGTTCATGAACCTGAACGAGCTAGAGTTCACCGAGGGAAACAGGCGGTCCCTGCTGGCTATGGGTATGAGGCCGAGGCCAGACAGCGAGGTGGCAGCCATGGGCAGCAGGGAGGCGGCCACGAGGGTTCTGGAGTTCATCGAGCGAGAGACGGGCATCGACGGGTACTTCTGTCCAGCCCAGCAGAAGGACCACCAGATGTGGATGAGGTGGCGAAGGCGCGCCAAGAACGTCGCCGAGCCCTACGAGTCTCCGGAAGAGCGCGGGTCCCTCGTATACGGCGTGTTGAAGGGGGACGAAGAGGCGCTCTCCCTAGCGCTGGATCTACTGAGGGAGAGAGGGGTCCCGAAGGAGCGAATCCTGATCAAGCGGGGCGAGATAAGAGTGGCCCCTGAAGCCCTGATTGAACTAGCCGAGGAACTCGTGTCGCTCGGTCTCGAGGGAGAACTCGTCGAGGTTGCCCCGCTCGACGAGCGAATGGTTCTAGCGGAGTACCCCCTCGCCTACGTTGCGAGGCACGGGAAGGAGTGGGAAGAGGGGGGCGGGTAGAGCGGCTGACCCTCTGCGGCTCAGACCAGTATCTCCTCGCCCGCCTCTGAGGGGGAGATTGCGGATATCCCGAACTCTTCGGTGAGTTCCTTGGCGAACCTTGCGGAGTACTCTCCGTGGATCGTCATTATGGCCTCTGGCTCGAGCTGCTTGACGAACCTCCTCAGCCCGCTGTCGCTGGCGTGAGCGGAGAAGTTCAGCTGGTTCACCTTCATCTGTATCTCGACCTCCTCGCCGTCTACGGTCATCCTGCCCTCCTCAATGAGCCTCCTGCCTTCCGTACCCTCAATTTGGTAGCCGGTGAGGGTGACGGAACTCTTGGGGTCGTCCTTCAGCTCCTTGAGGTAGAAGTGCACCGGTCCACCCTCCAGCATCCCGGAGGTGGTCAGTATCACGTTGGGTCTCTTGACGAGCTTCTTCCTTAGTCTCCAGCCGTCCACGGGCTTGATGAACCTCTCGACGTACCTCAGGATGTCCGGGTCCCTGACCCTGTCCGGGTAGGCGTCGGTTATCTCGGCGCCCCTCCTAGCCATCCCGTCGAGGAACATCCTGCCCCTGAAGCCCCTGGCCTTCAGCGCCATGGCGATCTCCAGCAGCCTGCCTATGGCGAAGCCCGCTATGACCGCCACGCCGCCGCTCCTCAGGGTCTCGTCAACGACCTCCTTCAGGAGCATCTCCTGCCCCTCCCTTCGGGGGTGCTCCTTGAACGCGTACGTGGACTCCATGATCAGGAGGTCGACCTTCGGTATGGACGTGTCCGCGGGGGGCATAAGCCTCGTCTCGCGCATGTTGAGGTCTCCCGTGTAGAGTATGGACTTCCCGTCGTACCTGAGGTAGAACATGGCGCTCCCAGGTATGTGGCCGGCGTTGTAGGCCGTGATCTCGACGTCCCCAACCCTAAAGGGGACGCCGAACTCCACCTGCCTGAAGTTCGCCAGGGACTGCCTGACCTCCCTCATCCCGTAGGGCAGCGTGTGCCCCCTGGCCTTCGCCACCTTGATGGCGTCCGCCAGCAGGACGTCGCTGTAGTCCCTGGTGATGTCCAAGGCGTAGACCTTCGGCCACTTCCCCCTAGACCTGAACAGCGCGGGTATGGCGCCCGAGTGGTCTAGGTGAGCGTGAGAGAGCAGCACCGCGTCGACATCCTCCACCTCAGGCGGGAAGAGCGGCTGGCTCTTGGGGATCAGCTTCATCCCATAGTCCAGAAGGATCCTAGTATCACCCGCCTCAAGGAGGACGGCCGAGCGTCCAACCTCATTGTACCCACTGAGCACGGAAACTGACATCTTGCTCATGTCTCAGCTCACTCCCTTCAACACGGCGGTGGTCTCCGAGGCTCGCTGTCCTCGGGCCCCGCCTTCTCACGCTCTACTACGGCGCCTCACTATTTAAGTGCGGCCCCTCAGGGGGAGGGGGGTAACCATGGAGTTCGTATCCTACCAAGATTTCTCGAAGCTCGACCTCAGGGTGGCGCAGATTCTCTCCGCCAAGAAGGTGGAGGGGGCCGACAAGCTCCTCGTCCTCGAGATAGACCTGGGAGGCGAAAAGAGGCAGATCGTGGCGGGAATAGCCGAGTACTACTCCCCCGAGGAGCTGGTCGGCACCCAGATAGTCGTAGTGGCCAACCTGCAGCCCAGGAAGATCAGGGGGGTGTGGTCTCAGGGGATGCTGCTGGCGGCGGATGTGGACGGCAGGCCCGTCCTGCTCAGGCCAGACAAGCCGGTGCCGCCCGGCAGCAAGGTCCTGTGACGCCAAGAGGTTAGCCCAGTGCCGGGAAGCGGTAGACCTCCACTCCCCTGTCCTCTATTTCCTCAAAGTCTAGGTAGGCGACGCCCTTCCTCTCGAGAGACCTGAGGATGCTCACAGCCACGTCGACCGGAATGCCGAGCTCTAGGGCGAGCTCCTCCGCCGTAAGTCTTCCTCCCTTCTCCTTGGCCACCCTGAGGGTCTCGGCCTCGATGCGCCCAAGCGCCACGCCGGACCTCTGCCTGATCCTCAGGAGGTAGATCGAGGCCCCCGCCAGGAACAGAAAGATGAGGGAAGGGAACACCCTCACCGGATTGTAGGCCGCGGCCACCGCGAAAACTATGCCCAGGAGGCCGAAGAGCGCGGCCGCCCCGATGAGGATGAGGGATGGGGCGTCCCTCATCGGATCCCCTCAGGCCCTTCCGAGTTCCTGCTTCAGCTTCGCCAGGTCGTCCTCGACGGCCTTCTGAATCTCAAGGGTCTTGAGTTCCTTCTCTATCTCGTCCCTCTCCTCGGGCTCCAGTATGTCCAGCTCTCCCCCTGCGGCCACGAGCTCGTCTATCGCGGCCGCGCGGGCCCTCATGTCCTCCACCTTGCTCTCCGCCCTCTCGATGGCCCTCGCCGCCGAGAGCATGTCGTCGGACAGGCCGGAGAGGCTCTCCTTGACCTCGACCTGAGCCTTGGACACCTCGTACTCGGCCTTGAGCTTCTCCTTCTTGGCGCGGAAGAGTTCTATCCTCGTCTGGAGGGTCTCCCTGACCTGCTTCAGCTTCTCTTCGTCCTCCTTCATCTCCTCTATCTTCCGCTCGAGGGACTCCAGCTCGGCCTGCAGCACGTGCTTCCGCTCGAGGGCCTTCTTGGCCAGATCCTCCCTGCCCAGCTCGAGGGCCCTCCTGGCCTTCTCGTCGAGGTCCTCAACCTTCTCGCGAATCCTCTCGGCGTTGAACTCAAGCTTCTTCCGGGCCGTCATGGCCCTCGCGAGGGCCATGTCTACGTCGTGGAGCTGCTGGACCAGCTTGTCGTAGGCGTAGTCCAGCTGCTCCCTCGGGTCTTCAAAGCGGTCCAGAAGCTTGTTGAGTTTCGCCTCTATGCTTGCAACCAGGCGATCCCAGAAACCAGTCATGGGCAATCTGATTCTCACACCTCGCCACGGGATAAAAATCTTGGGTCGGCGTGGGAGCTACTCCGAGGATAGAACCCTGAGCGCGACCTCGGCCGCGCGCATCAGCGCGTCCTGCGACTCCTCAGGGAGCTCAGAGGCTGACGGCCTGACCTCCGCCTTGCCCGTCCCCTCGGCGATGTTCCCATCGACCACTAGGACGGCGGCCGATCTGGCGCCCAATAGGCGAGAGAGGACGAATATCGTGCTGCACTCCATCTCCACGGAGAGTAGGTTGAGCTCACCGGCCTGCTCGATCAGCCACTCTTCGTCCACGTAGAAGGCGTCCAGGGTCGCGATTATGCCCTCGTAAACCGTGAGCCCTTTCAGCCTGGCCTCTCTCGACAGCGCAAGCGCGAGCCTTGGGTCGGGAACCGCCGGGTACTCCGCGGGGGCGTAGAACTCCGAGGCCCCGTCCATCCGGAGGGAGCCGTGGGGCACGACGAGCGACCCTATCTCGATCCCCCTCTGGAGGGCGCCGGTCGTCCCCACCCGGATCAGGAGTTCCGCGCCGGCCTCTAGGAGTTCGTTGACAGCGATCGCGGTCGAGGGCCCCCCAATTCCAGTCGAGCAGATCAGAATCTCCACGCCCTCGTACTCTCCCTTCACAGACCGGAACTCCCTGTTGTGGGCCAGGACCCTGGGCTCGTCGAGCAGCCCGGCGATCCTATCCACCCTACCGGGATCGCCCGTCAGAACGACCCTCTCCGGAACCTCGTCGGGCTGCATCCTCAGGTGAAGGAGCCTCCCCAGCTTGGGCATGGTCTAACGCTCCCTCGGAAGTTTATTATTGGACTCCCGGGTCAAACGGCTCAATGGAGCTGGATAGCCTGCTCTCTCTGGTTGATAGAGCTCAGGAGATGGCCAGAAGATATGACGCGACGTACTTCGAGGTGAGGGCCCAGCTAGACGTGTCCGATGGGCTGTTCATGCGGAACGGAGTCGTTGAGGCTTTTTCGCTGGACTCGACCTCGGGCATCTCGGTCAGGATGCTCGTAAACGGCGGGCTTGGCTTTGCGTCAACGAACAGACCCGACTCCCTGAGTTCCATGATCGAAGAGGCGTACAAGAACGCCCTAGCCGCCTCCAAGGTCGGAAAGAAGGTGGCTCTCTCGAGGGAGAGCTTTGGGAGGGCGGAGTTCTCCTCGCCCTACAGGGCAGACCCCATGGAGGTGCCGGTAGACGAGAAAGTGGAGTACATGAAGTCGATAGACTCCCCGGCCGCCGAGAGGGGGATAGCCGCCCGGGTGCTGTGGCTGCTATCCTCCAGGTCGGTGGTCCACTTCGTGAACAGCGAGGGGGCCGAGGTCAAGGGGGACGTGAGGCGGGTGACCCTGATGGTCAGGCTCACCCACATCTCCGGGGCCGGGGCCACGCAGGAGTTCACCCAGCCGGGGGGGAGCGGCGGATGGGAGATCGTCGACGGCTGGCGCCTGGACGAGAAGGTCGCGTACCTGTCGGACTCCATGAAGGAGAGGCTGGAGAAGGGCGTCCCAGCCCCGAGGGGCGTTAAGGTGGACGTGATAGTTGGGCCCCAGGTCGCCGGCCTGATAGCGCACGAGTCCACCGGCCACCCGTACGAGGCCGATCGGATACTGGGGAGAGAGGCCGCCCAGGCCGGGGAGTCCTTCGTGAAGCCCTACATGCTGGGGCAGCGGATCGGATCCCCCGCGGTGACCGTGATAGACGACCCGACTATACCGGGCAGCTACGGATTCTACCTCTACGACCACGAGGGAGTCAGGGCCAGGCCGAGGGCCCTGATGAGGGAGGGCCTGATAAACGAGTTCCTCCACAACAGGGAGACCGCGGCCGAGATGGGCGTCAGCAGCAACGCCGCCGCTAGGGCCAACAGGTTCGACAGGGAGCCCATCGTGAGGATGGCAAACACGTACATAGCGCCCGGCGACGTGTCCGTGGAGGAACTCATCGAGGGCGTCTCCGAGGGGGTCTACCTGAAGAGGTTCATGGAGTGGAACATAGACGACCGCAGGTACAACCAGAGGTACGTCGGCTCGGAAGCTTACGCGATAAGGGGCGGGCGGCTCGCCGAGCCCGTTCTGAACCCCGTGCTGGAGGTCACCACCCCTGCGTTCTACTCGTCGGTGGACGCCGTCGCCAAGGACCTAGAGTTCGAGGCGGCCACTTGCGGCAAGGGGGACCCGGGTCAGGGGGTTCCCGTGTGGACGGGCGGACCCAGCGTCAGGCTCAGGGGCGTCGGTCTGGGAGGTACTTGAGATGTTCCACGAGGAGAGCATCCGGCTGGCCGAGCGAATCCTCCAGCTCGCTCAGGCCAGGGGAGCCGAGGATGTGGCCGTGCACGTGGTGTCGAACAGGGCTAGGCAGGTGAGGTTCTCCAACAGCTCGGTCGACGTGGTGAAGACCTGGATCGAGACGCTCGTGGAGGTGCAGATCGCCCTCGACAGGAGGGTGGCCGTGGTCTCCACGACCTCCCCACCGGAGGAGAGGTCCCTGGAGGGCTTCGTCGAGCGGGCGTTTGAGCGGCTGAAGAGGGTGCCGGCTAGGGACGTCTATGTCCCACTTCCGGAGGGGCCGTTCGACTACCCAGTGATTCAGGGCACCTACGACCCTCGCCTAGAGGAGGCTCAGGAGGAGCTGGTGGACGCGGCCAAGGAGGGGATCGACTCAGGACTGGCGGAGGGCGCCGAGAGGGTGGCGGGAGTGGTCAGGTCCTACGCGGGCCACGAGTGCCTCCTCACCTCCGGGGGGGCGGAGGTCTGCGAGCGCTTCAGCAGGGTAAACATGGAGGTCAGGGCCCTGGTGGACGATGAGGCCACCGGACACGGGGTCACCTGCTCCAGGTCACTGGACGGGCTCGACCCGCGGAGGGCCGGGTCAGAGGCGGGTAGAGATGCCGTCCTGGCCAGCAAGGTGGTCGACCTCCCGGCCGGGAGGCACAACGCCGCCTTCTGGTGGAGCGCCATGACCACCCTCTTGGGAGTGTTCGGCTCCATGGCGTCTGGCCTCCGGGCCCTGATGCAGATGACCCCCTACGTCGACAAGCTGGGCCAGAGGGTAGGGACCGAGCTGGTGACCATCGTCGACGACCCCTTGATCGACGGCGGGTACGCCTCACGGTCGTTCGACCTGGAGGGCCTGCCCACGAGGAGGAACGTGATCATCGAGGGCGGGGTCCTGAAGACCCTGCTCCACAACAGGCTCACAGCAGCCCACTTCAGGGTCAGATCCACAGCAAACGCGGGCTGGGTGTTCCCCAGACCCTGGTTCCTCACAATGTCACCCGGAGACAGAACCGAGGAGGAGATCCTCGAAGACCTGGGCAGGGGAGTCGTCGTGAGGAACGCCACCTACCTCAGGTTCCAGAACTACAGGACCGGGGACTTCTCGGCGGTGATAAGGGATGGGGTCTTCCTCGTCGAGGGCGGCGAGATAAAGGGGGAGGTCAGGGGACTCAGGCTCAGCGAGAACGTCCTCCACCTGCTGTCCAACGTGTACGCTGTCGGCAGGGAGACCAGACAGATGACCCACTGGTGGGCGGAGTTCGGGCCGCCCGTCGTGACGCCGGTGATCGCGGTCAGGGACGTGGCGTTCACGGCCGCTACCGCCTGAGCCTCAGGGGCTGCGTTAGCCTAGCGTACCTCCATAGGGCGGCCAGCGCGGAGGCCGCTCTCTCGGGGGATGGAAACACAGGCACGCCCTCCGCCTCCAGCCTGGAGTTCTCCCTGGCCACCTCCGGCGTGACATCCAGCGACACGACGACTATGGGCTTGCCGTAGTCCCTCAGCACTTGGAGGATGTAGTCGGTCGTCCTCCTCGGCTCCATGAGCGGCACCGAGTAGAGCGCCATCACTATCAGCGCGTCGATCACGTCAGATCTGGCCATCTCCACCATACCGGCGAGGTACTGCTCGGGCGTCGAGCTTCCGGTCAGGTCTAGGGGGTTTCCCACGGGGTAGAATGGCGGGAGCCTCTCCCTGAGCCTCTCTGCGGTGGCCTTGTCCAGTTCAGGGACCTCCATTCCGCGCTCCTCCAGCGCGTCGACGGCTATGACCCCGTATCCTCCCCCGTTCGTGATTATTCCGACCCTTGGCCCCCTGGGCGTGGGCAGCCTGGCCAGGGCCCGCGAGGCGTCCAAGAACTCCTCCGTCGAGTAAGTCCTGACGACGCCGCACTGCTTGAAAGCCGCCTCGTACGCCGCGTCGGATCCGGCCAGGGATCCCGTGTGACTCCTGACCGCACTCGCCCCCCTCTGGCTCCTGCCCGCCTTGAACACCACCACGGGCTTCGAGGGGGTCACCTCCCGCGCCGCCTCCATGAACCCCCTCCCGTCCCTGAGGCCCTCAACGTAGATCGCTATCACCCTAGTCTCCGGATCCTCGGCGAAGTAGCGGAGCAGGTCGGCCTCGTCCACGTCGGCCCTGTTGCCGTAGCTCACGAAGGCGCTTATCCCCCTCCCCTCCATGGCCAGCCACGTCAGGATTGCGCCGCCGAAGCTCCCGCTCTGGGTGAGTATCGCAACGTCCCCTGGGCCTGGCCTCGGAAGCCTGTCGGAAGGGGTGAAGAGGGTGTCGAGCCCGACGCTGGGCCTGTATATCCCCATGCAGTTCGGGCCGATCAGCCTGACCCCGCTCCTCCTGGCCGCCTCCCTCAGCTCGCGCTCTAGCTCCTCGTTCCCGACCTCCGAGAATCCCCCCGAGATCACTATGGCGGCTTTGACCCCCCTCCTCCCGCAGTCTTCCACGACCCTCGGGGTAACCGGGGCCGGCACCACGACCACTGCCAGGTCGACGGGCTCGGGCAGGTCGGCGACGCTGGGATAGCACCTGACGCCGAGTATCTCCTCCGCCTTGGGGTTGACCGGGTAGACCCGGCCCCTGAAGCCCTCGAGCAGCTGCCTCAGGACCACGTGACCGAGCTTCTCAGGACTCCGAGACGCCCCGACCACCGCTATCGACTCCGGCTCGAAGAAGGCGGCGAGCTCCCTGGCCATCCACCGCACCGAGCTGACGGACCACTCCCTCACCTTAAAAGGCAGGTCAGGGGAGTCATGCCGAATGGCCGAAGAGGCCCGCTTCATGGACATAGTTGAGGCCTTCTTGAGCGCGAGGGGCGACATCGAGAGGGCCCTGGGGGTCGGCCCCAGGTTCGAAGAGCTATCCGCCGCGTGGCTTCCCGTAAGGACGGATCTGAGCCCGAGGGACGCTCTGGAGAGGATGGGCTCCATAGCGGGGATAGACGGCGGAAGCCACCTCGTGGAGGTGAACCTGGGCCAGAGCCTCTTCGCCGTGAGTTCCACCTCCGTCGCCTTCAGGGCCGGGGAGAGGCCCGAGCCGCGTCGAGTGTTCCAAGTCGGTGTGATTGACTTCTTCAAGGCGGAGGATAGGGTTCGGATATACAGGGAGGCCCTGGAGGCGAAGATGGCTGCGGTGCTCGCGATCGGGCGTGAAGTGGACTACGTCCTGCTTGATGGGTCCTTGGAGGCCAACCTCGCCGCGGAGCCGGTGTTCAGAGGGGCCCGCCCCGGGAGATATGCGGGCCTCAGCGAGGAGGAGAGGGAACTCATCGTCTCGGCTTTCCTTAGGGTCGTGAGGAACCTCCCGCTGGCGTCCGCCCTCACCGTGATCACGGCCACGGCGGCGACGCAGGCAACTCTCGAGGAGGCGGCGAGAGACATAGTGGGGGGTGACGGGGAGGGCGAGGGGAGAAAGCCCCTGCTGGCGGTCTCCGCCATGGAGCGGCTGGAGCAAGGGGTCTCGCTGCTCGCCCTAGTGGCGGCGGCCGAGAGGGCGGGCGTGAGGGTCGTGGCGGTGGCGAAGAGGTCCTCGGCGAGGTCGCACTTCAGGTCCACGAAGCCCGACCTGGCCATAGTCCAGAGGTACACGAGGGGGCCGGGAAGAACCCCCTGTCGAGTGAGGGAAGTGGAGGTCGGCAGGCACATCCTCAGGGCGGCCAGGGCCATCGTCGGCCCTGGGGTGGGCGCCACCATCCGGCTGACCACCCTCTACGCCAGGCTGGCCCGGTCGGCGGCGCCGGTGAAGTTGGAGATACTTGGGGACCTTGAGGAAGACGAGGTAGACGAGCTTGTCGGGAATCTGGCCGGCATAGCCGTTCTAGGATACCCCTACCCCCTCAGGCGGGCCCACGAGCTGGCGAAGATAACGAGGTCAGACATGGAGGCGGGCCTCAGGTCGATCGGCTTCGTGCCGGAGTTCACCGGAAGGGAGGCGCTGGGAGATTGAGTCTGAGGGAGGTCGACAGGCTGGGTACGGTCGTGGAGGTGACCACCCCCTCCCAGGTGGAGTTCGTCGCAGAGGAGGGTGTCGTGCCGGAGATCGGAGATTACGTGGCCGTGGTGCACGGGGACGGCTCGTGGATCCTGGGGATGATAACCCACGTGGAGCGTGGGAGCAGGGAGCTCTCCGGGAAGAGCCTGCTGTCCGCCTCCGAGGCCGACAGGATCATAGAGCTCGTTGGAGAGCCCTCCCACTGGTCCAGGGCGAGGGTCAAGCTCTTAGGGCGAGTTGTGGAGCGCGGAGACGGGAACGTCGGCCTGGTCCTCCCCAGGACGCCTCCACCCAGCGGCGCCGGGGTTTACAGGGCCCCGGCCCAGGCCCTCAGGAGGGTCTTCGCGCCTCGGGGGCCCGGGGTGGACGTCGGGCACCTCCTCACCCGCGAGGACGTGAGGGTCCTGCTCGACCCGAACGAGATGATCTCTCGACACCTCGCCGTGCTGGCGGTGACCGGTGCGGGGAAGTCGAACGCCGTGGCCGTGATCGTGGAGAAGGTTCTGGAGCTCAACGGGGTCGTCCTCCTCTTCGACCCGCACTCCGAATACAGCGGCATGACGCTTAGCCCCGGCGCCTCGGGGAGCGTGATCACCGTCGATCCGAAGATCAACGTCAACTCGTTGAGCCTCTCGGAGTTCTCCTACCTCCTCGGCATAAACTTCGAGAAGGCGGCGAGACAGTACATCTACCTGAGGAGGCTCTGGAGGGCCTCATGGTCTCTCCGAGGAAAGGACCTGCTCGATTCCGTGGTCAGAGAGGCGGGTGTGGACGATCCAGAGCCGGGGAACATACTGGATGGGATGATAGCGATCGCCGAGGTCGTGAAGGACGCCGTAGAGGCTGGCGAGGCCTCGGGCGCCATTCCGCTGGGGCCCGGGGTGAGCTTCGCTGTGGACAGGGACGCCAAGAACAGCCTCTACGGCCTGCTGTCGAGGCTCACCCACCTGAAGGAGACCAAGAGGGCGCTCCTCTCTGCCGCCGCCCCCGAGATCGTGTCGCTGCTGGACAACGGTCGAGCCGTGGTGGTTGACATGGGACCCCTCGGGGAGGACGCCGCCGACGTGCTGGTTGGGCACACGCTCACAACGCTGCTCTCCAGGGCCAAGCAGGTGATCGCCGCCCGACGGGTCGGGGGGAGACCGCCCGAAGACGCGCCCCCCCTCCCGGTCATGGTGGTCCTGGAGGAGGCGCACATACTCATCCCTGGAGACAGGGACACCTACACGAGGCACGCCGCCTCGCGCGTGGCGAGGGAGGGCAGGAAGTTCGGCGTAGGGCTCACGCTGGTGAGCCAAAGGCCAAAGAGGCTCGACCCCGACGTGCTCTCCCAGATGATCAACAAGATAATCCTAAAGGTCGTCGAGCCTGAGGACCAGGCCTACGTCCGCAGGGCCACGGAATTCCTGAGCGAGGACCTGGTCGGATACCTCCCGTCCCTGAACGTGGGTGAGGCGGTCATAGTCGGCCCCATGGTGAGGCTCCCCGCGATCGTCAAGGTCGACCTGTTCGGCGGGGTCAGAGGGGGGGAGAGCCTCAGGGCCATCGAGGAGTGGGCCAGGGCCGGAGGTCGAGGTCCCGGCAGCGTCCCCGGCGGATACGCCGACCTGGTGAGGTGAGCCCCCTTGGTGAGGTTCGTTCACCTGGCCGACGCCCACCTGGGAAGGAGGCAGTACGGTCTGGAGGAGAGGGAGAGGGACTTCCTTGAGGCGTTCAACGAGGCCGTGGATCGGATTATCGAGGCCAAGCCTGAGTTCGTCGTGTTCTCGGGCGACCTGTTCGACTCCTATAGGCCCTCCCCGACCACGCTGGTGAGCGCATTCGTGGGGCTGAAGAGGATCGTGGACTCCGGCGCGAGGGTCTTCGCGGTCGCAGGGAACCACGACCTGGGTCCGGTGCCAGGGGGCGGCAGGTCCTCCCCCCTCCCCCTGTTTGAGAAGGCGCTGGAGGGTGGGCTGGTGAACCTGAGCTACTCGCGCCCCGTTGAGCGGCTCGACGGCGTTTTCGTCGCCGGCCTCCCGTACACCCCACGGCAGGAGGTGGAGGCGCTCAAGTCGGCCCTGGACGCCATCTCCAAGCGGGTCCAGATGGGCCCGGCCCAGGTGGTGCTGATCCTCCACCAGGCCGTCAAGCCGATCGTTCCGCCTCAGAAGGCGGAGATCGACAGGACGGTACTAGACAGGCTGGCCTTCGGCTACTACGCCATGGGCCACGTCCACGACAGGAACTTTCCAAGAAGGACGTCGCAGAGGAGGCCGATAGCCTACTCCGGATCACTGGAGGTGGTGGAGGAGCGGGAGGCCGACAAGCTCGAGGTCTACGGTAAGGGATTCTACGTCGTCGATCTCGACGGCGAGGAGGCGAACATTTCTCCGGTGAACCTCAGCTCGATAAGGCCGTTTCTCGTGTTCAGGGAGAGGGTCGACAGCGCGAGGGGGCTCGAGGAGCTGGCCTCCAAGATCGAGGCGAGGGTCGCGGGTGGGACTTGGGCCAAGCCCCCGGTGGTCAGGGTGTCCCTGTCCTCCGCCAGGTTGGACCCCAGAGACGTGAAGGACCTCCAAGACGCCCTCAGAGACTCCCTCGGCCAGAGAGTCCTTAAGGTGTTCGTGAGGCTCAGGCGCCTAGACGAGAAGCTCGGGGAGGCTGAAGTCTCGATAGAGCCCAAGATCGACGTCGAGAAGGTCTTTGAGGAGATAATACCTGCCGAGAACGTGAGGAGGCTCGCCATAGAGATCTACAGGCTGTATCTGGAGGGTAAGGGGAGCAAGGAGCTCATCAGAGAACTCGAGAGGATCTACGAGGGGTGGGCGCCTTGAGGATTAGGCGAGTCAGGCTCAGGAACTTCAGGTCTCACGCTGAGACCGAGGTGGGGTTCGACTTCGGGGTCAATGCAATAATCGGTCAGAACGGCGCCGGGAAGACTTCCCTACTGGAGGGGATCGCCTACGCGCTGTTTCCGGAGCTTTTCAGGGGCGTCACCTCTGATCTCACTCGAAGGGGCTCCGGCTCCATGGAGGTCGAGCTCGAGTTCGAGCAGGGCGGCAGGAGGTACCTGGTCTGGCGAAAGAGGGACCGCTCGGGCCCACAGGCGCGTCTGATGGTTAGGCGGGACTCTGGGTGGAGTCTGCTGCAGACCTCGCAGAGGGACGTCAGTGCTGAGCTGGCCAGGATACTTGGGACCAATCCAGAGGCCT
This sequence comes from Thermoproteota archaeon, assembly GCA_027491415.1. Taxonomy (GTDB): domain Archaea; phylum Korarchaeota; class Korarchaeia; order Korarchaeales; family Korarchaeaceae; genus DRBY01. The sequence goes on from JAOZFH010000026.1 coordinate 68,178, forward strand.
TCGTCACGGCGATGTACGTTAGGCAGGGGGAGATCTTCGGCTTCCTGGAAAAGAGGGCCTCCGAGCGGACAAAAACGATAAACCGCCTGCTGGGAGGGGAACTCTTCGACAGGATGGAGAGGGACCTCGGGGAGGCGCTGGGCAGGTTCAGGTCGAGACTCGAGCGGCTGGAGGGCGAGATCTCCACGCTGGAGAGGCAGCTGAAGGCGACGGACCAGTTTAGGGACGACCTCTCAAGCGTGGATGCGGAGCTTGAGAGGATCGAAAGCCAGCTGGGCAGCCTAGAGACGAGGCTCAAGTCGGTCGAGCGTGAGGAGGAGAAGCTGCGGGAGCTGAGGGATGCCTACCTGAAGCTCGCGCAGGCCAGGGAGCAAGCTGAACGCGACCTGAGGGATTGTAGGAGGAGGATCTCCCAGATCGGCTCGCAGCTTGAAAGTCTAAATCAGGAGCTAGTTCGGCTTGACGAATTAAAGTCGCTCGCCGAGTTCGAGCCGCTTCTGACGGAACTCGACTCGCTGATCAGATCGGAAAACGCCTTGAGGGCCGAGCTCTCCAGCCTAGAGCGCGAGCAGAGGTCTCTGGATGAGGCGAGGAGGAACGTGGAGCGCCTGGGGTCCCTGCGTGAGGAGTATGAGAGGATCTCGCTTGAGCTTGAGGGCGTCTCAAAGAGCCTGGCGATGGTGGAGGAAAAGGCTCAAAGAGCCGAGCGGCTCTGGGCCCAGTTGAGAGAGGCTAGGGAGCGCCTGCAGAGGGTTGAGGGTAGGCTGCGAGGGCTGCTGAACAGGCTGCCTCCCTACCTGGGGTTGGGAGACCTCGACTCGCTTTGTCGCGAGAGTGGGAGGCTCCTATCCGAGGCAAGACGCGTGGGAAGGGCTCTCACCGAACTGGAGAAGAGGATCGAGTACGCCAAGGGGTGGATGAAGTTCCCGCAGGAACTCCTAAGCGCGCTTGACAGCACCCCAGATGAGTGTCCCCTCTGCGGATCTCGGCTGGACGCGGGGGGCGTCAGCAGGGTAAGGGGTAGGCTTAGGGCCGAACTCGACAGGGGTAAAGCTGAGTTAGGCAGCGCGGAGGCCGAGCTGTCTCGCATCTCGGAACTGAGAGAGGCCCTGGAGGAGTTTGAGAGACTCGCGGAGGAGGCAGACCTTCAAAGTGCGATAGCTGAGAGAGCGGCCCTGGTTGAGAAGGTAGAGGAGTTCGAGGGGGAGCTGCGTGCGCTCGAGGCCGACCTTCGTAAGAGGGATGAAATGGCCGCGCGTCGAGCAGAACTCCAAGCGAGGTTGTCAGAGCTTCAGAACAGGCTCGTTGAGCTGGGAGCGGCCGAGTCTCTGGTTAAGAGACTCAGTCCCAGGGAGGAAGACCTACTTGCGAGGATCGAGACCCTCAAGCACGAGATTAACGAGATCAGGGGGAGAAGGGACGAACTCCTCGCGAAGCTGGGGGCGGCGGTCCGAGACATTGACTCGGCGTTGAGGCAGGCGAAGGAGGCGAGAAGGAAGCTCAAGGAACTTGAGGAGCTCATTGAGAGGAGGGGGAAGCTAAGCGCCCTGCTGAGCGAAGAGAAGAGGAGGGAGGATGAGATCGAGAGGAGGCTGAGCGAGATAAGCGTCAGCATAGAAGCCCTTGGCTTCGACGAGGACCGCTACTCTGAGATCTTGGAAGAGCTCACGCGCCTGAGGGAGGAGGTCCAAGAGCTCGTGGCCAAGAGGGAGAACCTGAAGGGGAGGAGGGAAGAGCTCATGAGACAGCTCGAGGAGGTTAAACGCCTGAAGAGCGCGCTCGGTGAGGCGAAGAAGGAAAGGGACAAGCTGGCGAGTTTTGCGAGAGCGCTAGAAGAGGTCAGGCGGTCCTTCGGGAGGGAGGGCATACAGAGGGCCCTCAGGGAGGCGGCGAGGCCCGTGCTGGAGCACTACGCCAACGAGATACTCTCCAAGTTCGGCGTCGACTTTGACCGCTTGGAGCTGTCGGAGGACTACGAGGTCTCCCTAATCAGAGGGGGTGATAGGTTTTCCTTCCGCCAGCTCAGCGGTGGAGAACAGGTCGCTCTCGCCCTCTCCCTCAGGCTGGGGCTGGCTAAGGCCATGGCCGGGACCTCGCTGGAGTCCATCTTGCTCGACGAGCCGACGGTTCACCTCGACTCAGAGAGGAGGAGGGAGCTCGTGTCAGCCATTGGAGAGCTGGACCTGCCCCAGGTGATCGTTGTCACCCACTCTGGAGAATTTGAGGAGGTCGCCAGCTCACTCTACACGATCGAGAAAAGGGGCGGAACTTCGGTGGTGATGCCCTCGGTGAGCATGGGCTAGGAAAACAGTTAAGGTGGGGTACCCCCCATAACCGAGAGGCGGTGCGATGGGCGAGAGCAGCAGGGACCCCTTTGAGGAGTGGATTAGGGAGATCATGAGGTTCATTCGAGAGGTCCAGAAGGACATGGAGAGGCAGCTGGAGGAGCTAATGTCCCTCGATGACCTGGAAGAGCTGGAGGACAGGCTTCCGGTGTTCAGGACTCCCAGCGGTATGGAGTTCCGCGCTCCCTTCGTATACGGCTACTACATGACCATCGGACCCGACGGAAAGCCGATAATAAGGAGATTCGGAAACGTCCCCACCCGAGAAGAGGTTAGGGAGAGCGAGATCGAGGAGATCGAGACCAGGAGAGAGGAGGAAGCTACGAGGGAGCCCGTGCTCGATGTCATGGACTTTGGGGACGAGATCGTGGTCGTGGCAGAGATCCCGGGGGTCAGCAAGGAGGACATAGACGTGTCTGCGACCGAGAGGAGGCTCACGATAAGGGCTAAGCCCTACAGCGCTAAGGTGGATCTGCCCGCCGAGGTGAAGCCCGAGGGGGCGAAGGCCACTTACAGCAACGGCATATTGGAGGTGCGGCTGCCGAAGAGGGAGGGCAAGAGGACCAAGGTGAGGGAGAAGAAGGTCAAGGTGGAGTAGGGCCCTCACAGGTGATATGGGAGACCCTCCTCGCCTTCCTTTCTCTCCTCCCACTCCCGCCTTCTCTCCAAGGCCTGCCTAGCCTTCTCCTCAAGCAGGGATCTCACGGACTCCTCCTCCTTTATCAGCTCGTCCAGCCCAGAAAGATCGACGTTCAACCCATACAGCTTCTCTAACAGGAGGATGAGTCTCTTAGAGGCCCTGGGATCCGGTCTCTGCCCCTCAGTGGTGCTCAAGACGCAGGCGCTGGGGATGCCCCGCAGGTGACCCAGCCCAACCAGCAAACCTGCTGCGCCCGTGACGAACCCCCCCTGGAGCCTCATCACACCAGCCGCCTCCAGCTTCTCCCAGAGCGAGTCGTCGTTGGAGGCGGCGAACACGCCCTCCACGTCGGGGCTCCCCGGCACATAGCCGCCGAAGGTCAGGAGCTCCTCGACCCCCAGCTCCTGAGCATAGTCGAGAACGAGTTCGCCAACCGAGTACTGGCCCCACGGAATGGGTTGAACGTCTGAGGTGAGGAGGAGGAAGTCCACTTCAGCGCTGGGTTGGCTGAGGTAGTAGAGGTAATAAGCGGGGGGCACCACATCCCCGTCCGAGACGCTGACCCCCGCGCTCCCGTCGGGGAGCGGGAGATAGTCGCTGAAGATCCTAGCTACGAGCCTCGGGCTGGCGTTGTCTATTAGGTACTGAACCGCAATCTTTCCAACTAGCCCCAGCCCCGGCACCCCCTGGACGAGCACCAGTTTGCGCTCGGGCTTCACCTCAGCAACCCTGACCAGCTCTAGGTGGGGCATCGCCCTGCCGACGCATGTGGGCTTTTAACCTATGGTGTTGACGGGCGGGACGATGAGAGTAGTCGTCGTCGGGAACGGGACGGCCGGGCAGACGGCAGCCGGGTTCGCCAAGAAGGACAGCCCCGAGAGCGAAGTGATCGTCCTAGAGAGACACCCTTACCCATCTTACCACCCGTGCGCCCTGCCTTACGTGGTGGCAGGGGAAATTCCTCTCGAGAGCGTCGTTGACAGGGTTCCGAGGCCCGGTATAGAGGTCATCACATCAGCCGAGGTAGAGGGGATCGACCTGGAGGGAAAGAAGGTTCACTTCTCCAAGGACGGCTCTCAGGAGTCGCTGGAGTACGACGCTCTCGTTATAGCGACTGGGCTCAGGCCCACGAGGCCGCCGATCTCGGGGCTAGATCTCGAGGGGGTGCGGCTCCTCTGGGACGTTGAGGATGCGGAGTACATCCTGAAGCACATGGGGGAGCGGATAGTCGTCGTCGGGGGCAGCGCCACGGGCTTGGAGGTTGCCGGCGCGCTCGCTAAGGGTGGAAAGGATGTGTGGCTCGTCGAGATGATGGAGCAGCTCATGCCGGGCAAGGTGGACCCGCCGGTGGCTTCGACAGTGGCCAAGTACCTGCGCTCGCTGGGCGTGAGGGTGCTGCTGAAGTCTCCCGTCAAGGAGATCAGGGGGCCCACCGGGAGGGCCTCCGAGGTTCTGGCGGGAGACCATGTGATAGAGGCGGATACCGTCATAGTCGCGGCGGGCGTGAGGCCGAACTCCAAGCTGGCGGCGGAGGCGGGTATACCCATAGGGGAGACCGGTGGAATCAGGGTAGACGACAGGATGAGGGCCGCCCCCGGAGTGTACGCCGCCGGAGACGTGGCGGAGGTCTGGGAGTACGTCACAGGTCGGCCCGTGGTCACCGGGCTAGTTTCCACGGCCCTCGTTCAGGGAAGGATAGCTGGCCGAAACGCCGTTGGGGGGGGCCTGAGGTATCGCGGCGCCCTCTCTCCGTACGTGATTCACGTCGGAGATCGCCTGTTGGGCGGCGTCGGCCTGTCCGCCACTCAGGCCACGAGATGGGGGCTAGAGCACGTTACCGGCAGACTCTCTACGCTTGACTTGGAGAGGTTCGCCCCCGGCGTGGATAGGGTGCTCTCCTGGCTGGTTGCCACTAGGGAGGGGCGCCTGATCGGGGCTCAGTTCTGGGGTGCCAGGGAGGTGTGGGGGAGGGTATCATCGGCCGCGCTGGCGATACTGAGTGGGATGAGTCTTCAGGATCTCTTGACCACGGAGTTCGCCTATCACCCACTCCTCACGCCGGTCAGTGAGCCCTTGACCGTGCTCGCGGACAGCGTCTTGAGGAGGTTCAAGATGGCCCCATAGGGAGGGCACTCATCCCGCCAGGTGCTCTGCCTCCCGGAGCAGGACCTCCACCGGGCTCTCGAGTAGGGAGAGCACGGGTCGAGGATCGACTCTGAACTCGTCGGGGTCGTGGACGATTCTCCCCAGGAGAGTCAGCGCGTCCCTCGGATCCCTGGATCTGAATAGGGGCAGCCCCAGGGAAGCAAGGAACTCGTCGACGTACAGTGGGTCTTCCAGCGGAAATAGAGAGATGGCGGGCGTCCCGAACATCGCCGCCTCTCTTGACATGGTGCCGCCCCCCGAGATGACGACGTCCGCAGTCGTGTATAGGGGGGCGGGATCAACCGCCCTGTCGGGGATCACGACGCGATCTCCGTACCTCCTCCGAAAGTACTCACTCTGGTCATCGTACCTAGGGAGGAGCACGACCCTGTACCCTCTGTCAAGAAGGAACCCGAGGCACGGCTCAACGACGCTGGCTTGGCCGGCTGCGCCGGTCAGATATGCCGCGTGAGACTCCTCAGGTCTAACTACGGCCAAGCCCCCTTCTCTGCGTCTACGTCGGAGTCGCTCCAGGGCCGGGAGAACCCAAGACACCTCGTCTACCCCGTAGTAGGGTCTCAGCGTCTCAGCCCTCGCGCCTAGACTGAGCCACCTGTAGGCGGGAACTGCCGCCGGGTAGACGAGGCGGTCGGTGAGGGGGAGAGTTAGCCTCCCCACATGTACGGAGTGGGGGGTGTCGTTCAGCGAGATCACCCTCACGCCGAGGCCAAATGCCACCCTGACTGCCTCTGGAGAGGACAGGCTCATCAGGACGTGTGGCTCAAACTCGGTGACGAGATCGACTAGATCCAAGGCCCTGTGGGCGTACGCCTTGAGCTTTGAGAGCAGTTCCCTCCCTCCGTGTCTACCAACGGAGATGTGAGGGACCCCCTCCATAGAGAGAATCTGCGTGGTCTCTCCGTGGAGGCGGGTCGTCAGGAGGACCTCGTGGCCCCTAGATTTGGCGACTCGATAGACCTGAGAGAACACCCTGGCCTGCTTGGGGGTCATCACGTCTATCCAAATCCTCAACTCCCCACACTCTCCTCTCCCGGTCCGAAGAGGGAGTTCACGAGGCTCCTCAGGAAGTTCTCTGCCTCCCTCAGCACCTCCCTGCCCTTGTCGGTTAGCTCGTAGTAGTTCCTGACTCTCCCTTGGCTGCTCTTCCTCCTCACTATGCGGATGTACCCGTCCATCTCGAGTCTCTTCATGACGATGTAGCCCGTTACGCGCGCAGGCTTCCAGCCAAATCTCTTCTCCATGAGATCCGGTATTTCGTAGGGGTACTTCGGCCCGTCCTTGAGTAGAGTGAGTATGTATAGCCAGAGGTTCTCTATCGTGAGCTTCCTCTTGAGCCTCTCGATGGGCGTAGCCATCACCCCACGTATCCCGTCTCATCCGAACCGGTCGATGTCATGGAGGATATCTGCTCCTCGAGCTGACGTAGGATGCTCCTCTTCATCTCCTCGAACTCTCTTATCCTCCTTTCTATGCTCCCCAAGTTTAGTTGAAGGTTCAGGGCTGAGTTCAGAATCTTCAGAACCTCCCCTGCAGCCCTGAAGTCGGGGGCCGAGGTCTCGGAGACCCCCGTCAAGGAAACGTACGGCAGGTTAAAGAGCTTGGCAGACGCGAGAGTGGCTCCCGCCAGGCCGACTATGGACTTCATGGGAGTCTTCTCCTCTGCGCCGGCGGAGATGATCCTCTGGAGCAGGTCCGAATTGGTTCCAAAGGCCAGCACCCGCCCCGCTATGTCCGGATCCGCGAAGCCGGTCACGACGAGAAGCGAGCTGGCCCCGAGGGACATCAATTTCCCCAAGAGCTTGGACGCGACCTCGAGCTGGCCCCAAGGGACCGGCTGGACCTGACTCGTGATCAGGAGGAGTCTCCCGACACTCGAGACTTTTTCTCTGGTGTGATAAATGTCGATCGAGGGCAGTTCGAAGCTGCCGTCTTCGGATATCGATATGCCGGCAACGTTACCCGGGAGGAACAGGTACTCCGAGTAAAGCCTCGCCAGCGGCTCGGCTCCCAGCTCCTCCGAGAGGTAGGTGACCACGCCCGCCCCGACGTTGGCCACCCCGGGATACCCGGCTATGGCCAGCCCGTAGCCCCCTGCCGGTTCACCGAGTATAGAGAACTTCAGCCAGCCCATTTCGCCAACTACCTCGACCAATCGTTGCCTCAGTTGCTAATAATTTGAGTTAGCTTGGGGTTGACGCGGAAAGAGGAGGGGCCTGTGGGCCAGCCCCTGCAGCTCCAGCTTCATTTGGCAAGTCTTGCAGATCTCACCAGTCGTTGGCTCACCGCACAGCTTACACGACCTTAACTCGACACCAATCGCCCCGGAGGCCCTGACCTCTCCTATCACGGCCCACAGGCCCGAGAGTAGGTCCTCCTTGATTCCGGGAATGGCGAGTTCGAGCTCGTCGATCGACCTCCTGAACCCAACCCTCATGCCGGTGGTCAGGGGGCACTTGCCGAAGTGCGCCGGGAGGCCCAGATGGAGGGCGGCGGCCGCCACCTCCCTCTCCCTCACCCCGGCAAGCGGTCTGATCCTCGGAACCATGAGGGGGGACGGAGACCTTACCCCCTGACCGGACCTCACCATGGCGGGGACGTCACCCCGAGCCAGGTTCATCAGGTGAGTCTGGAGTACGTCGTCTAGGTTGTGGCCGGTCGCCACCTTGGTGGCGCCCTCCTCCCTGGCCACCTTGTTAATGGCCCACCGCCTCAGGACTCCGCAGTAGGTACAGGCCGACCTCCTCCAGCGCCTGGGGAGGATCGACCTGATCTCCGCCACGTCTATCCCGTGGATGTCCCTCATCCCCACAACTACGTGCCTCACGCCCAGCCTTCGGGTCAGCTCGCGGGCGGCTTCTATGCCGGACCTTCTGTAAGCGGTCCCCTCGTCCACCGTGATGGCCATCAAGTCGAACTTCCTCCGCTCGACGCTCTGGTACTCCGACAAGAGGTACAGCGCGAGGGAGCTATCTTTCCCGCCCGAGAGCGCCACGGCGACCCGATCCCCGTCCTCGACGAGCCTGTCGAGCATCGAGAATACCCTTCTCCGGATGTCTTGAACGAGGCACTCGCCGCAGAGGTTCTCGTTGGTGCGATGAACCGTGTGAATGGCCTCTCTCAATCCACACCGGTCGCAGGCGGGACGCAAGGCTCATCACACGCCCGGGTGGTGCACGGTGATCCTGACGAACCTCACGTCGTCCCCATCGGAGAGGTACATTCTCTCGGGCGCGGGAGATCCGTTCACGACGGGAACGTGGGCCTCAGGGTGATAGCCGAGTTCGCGCATGAGCTCAGATATCCTCATGTGGGCGTCGACCGATACCTCCTCCCCCTCCAGCCGAACTCGAACCTGCCGCCCCATTTGATGGGCCCTCACACGTCCTCGACGCCGCCCCCTGTGATCGCGACCTCCGCCGAGTCCTCTGGCAGGTAGGGGCTCTTGACCAGCTTGACCAGCCTGCGGTTCCCCTTGGCCCGCTTTATGTAGAGTCTGGCGGTCACCCCGTGCCCCAAGACGTGGCCTCCCGCCGGCCTGTTGGGGTCCCCGAAGAAGGCGTCCGGCTGGGCGAGGACCTGGTTGGTAACCAGCACCGCCAGGTTGTACCCCAGGGCGTACCTCAGGAGCCTGTGGAGGTACTTGTTCAGCTTCTGCTGACGCGCGGCCAAGTTCTCCCTGCCGACGAACTCCCCCCTGAAGTGGCTTATCAGCGAGTCCACGATGATCAGGCCGATGTCGTACTTCTTCAGGTACGGCTCCGCCTTCTCCGTCACGACCATCTGGTGGTCGGCGGTGAAGGCCCTGGCCACCAGAATGTTCTTCAGGGTAGTCTCCGGGTCGAGTTCGAACCTCTCTGCTATCTGAACGATCCTCTCGGGCCTGAATGTCCCCTCGGTGTCTATGTAGAGGCACCTGCGACCGAGACCGCCCCTCTCAGGCTGGAGCTGAACGGTGACGGCAAGCTGGTGACACAGCTGGGTCTTACCACTGCCGTAGGGCCCGTAGATCTCCGTTATGGCCTGGGTCTCGACTCCCCCTCCCAGCAGGTCGTCTAGGGCCTTGGTGCCGGTTGTTATCCTCTGAACGCTCTTTCTCCTCTGGTAGTAGTCAAAGGCGGTCATCACATCGACCTTCAGTATCTTCCTAGCCGACGCGATGATCTTGCTGGCCGTGGACATCGGTATCCCGGCCGCGGCGGAGAGCTCCGCAGGGGACGTGAGGGCTATCGACTCGAGGGTCGTGAAGCCAGCCTCCGTGAGCCTCTTCGCTATGGTCGGCCCGACCCCGCTCAGGGTGGTGAGGTCGACCTCCTCGAAGGCCTCGGCCTCGTCCAGCTCGTCAAGCGGGGGAGACTCGGGCTCCTCTTGGGCCTCCTCTCCCCCTTCCCCCTCCTCGGGCTCCACCTTCTTCTTGGCCCTTGGCATCCCTGCTGCGCGGCGGCGCGGGGATAATAATGTCGCGCGTGACAAAGTTTGACCAAATGAGAAGGCTTGCCGATGCCGTTCAGGAACTCGCAAGAGATCCCGAGGTCGGGAGAACGGTGAGGGAGAGGGTCAGGGAGTTCGAGGAGATAGGGCGAGGAGGCTGGAGGCTGTGGGCCAGAGAGCTGGCGTTCTGCGTCTTGGCCGCCAACTTCAAGGCCGTCGAGGCTTTCCGGATGGCTAGCCGCCTGTGGGAGACCGGCGCGCTCTTTGAGGCCCCAGTGGGCGAGGTCGAGGAGATCCTGCGATCCATGGGACACAGGTTCCCGAGGACCCGGGCCGAGTACTTAGTGTCGAACAGACCCCTCCTCCGGAGCATTAGGGAGGTGGTGCCTAAGCTGAGCTCTGAGAGGGCGAGAGAGTGGCTGAGGGAGAACGTGCGGGGACTGGGGATGAAGGAGTCCAGCCACTTCCTGAGGAACATCGGGAGGAAAGACGTGGCCATAATCGACCGGCACATACTGAGGGTCATGCGCGAATATGGGCTCATAGGGGACATCCCCAGGAGCCTGACGAGGGGTAGGTACCTCCAGCTGGAGGGGATCCTTCGGGGGGTCGCCGCGGAGGCTGGCCTCAGCCTAGCCGAGCTGGACCTCTGCATGTGGTACATGAAGACCGGCTTCATCTTCAGGTGAGCCTGTTTATAGGTTAAACTCGCCGGCGAGCCTGGGTGAGCCCATGAAGCCCAAGCTGTTCATGACCAGGGAGATCCCCGAGAGGGGCCTCAAGAAGATCAGGGAGCACTTCGAGGTCGATCTCTGGCCGGAGGAGGCCCCGCCCCCGAAGGACGTGATAATCGAGAGGGTCAAGGACAAGGACGCGCTCGTCTCGCTGCTGACGGACCCGATCGACGCCGAGGTGATGGACGCCGCGCCGAACCTGAGGATAATCTCCCAGTACGCCGTTGGATTCGACAACATCGACGTGAAGGCCGCCACCGAGAGGGGAATCTACGTAACCAACACGCCTGGCGTCCTGACTGAGACCGTCGCGGACTTCGCGTTCGCCCTCCTGCTGGCGGTCGCCAGGAGGGTAGTCGAGGCCGACCACTACGTAAGATCCGGCCAGTGGAAGGTGGCATGGCACCCGCTCATGATGCTGGGCACAGACGTGTACGGCGCGACCCTGGGCATCGTCGGCATGGGTAGGATAGGTCAGGCCGTCGCGAGGAGGGCCAAGGGGTTCGGCATGAAGATCCTCTACTACGACGTGGTGCCGAGACCTGAGATAGAGGAGGAGGTGGGCGCCAAGAGGGTGGACCTGGAGACCCTCCTCAAGGAGTCGGACTTCGTGAGCCTCCACGTGCCGCTCCTCCCCGAGACCTACCACATGATAGGGGAGAAGGAGCTGAGGATGATGAAGCCCACTGCCTTCCTCGTCAACACGGCCAGGGGCAAGGTGGTCGACCAGAAGGCCCTCTACAGGGCCTTGAAGGAGGGCTGGATCGCCGGGGCCGCGCTGGATGTGTTCGAGCAGGAGCCCATACCGCCCGACGATCCGCTGCTACAGCTCAAGAATGTCGTCCTCGCCCCGCACGCCGCCAGCGCCAGCATAGAGACCAGGTCTAAGATGGCCGACATAGTGGCCGAGAACCTGATCGCGTTTAAGGAGGGCAAGGTCCCGCCCACCCTCGTCAACAAGGACGTAGTGAACGTGAGGCCGCCAGGCTTCGGTTGACGCGAGATTTTCCCTCTCTCCCTTTTTCTAGGCCCGAGACTGGCGGCCAGAGGAGACGAGGTTACCTTGGACTCCGGCGTCTACGCCCTGCTGATCTCTTGCAGAAAGGGGGGGGAGTACCGGGTCGGGGCACTCGGCAGTTTGAGCTTCGAGGCCGGCTACTACGCCTACGTCGGTCGGGCGATGAGGGGGCTGTCCGCGCGGATAAGGAGACACCTCCTCAGGCCGAGTCGCGTGAGGTGGCACGTCGACTGGCTCACCAGCAGGATCGAGTTCGCCCCGATGACGGCCATAGTCGGCCGAACCGACGACCCCAGACTGGAGGACCTCCTAGCGGAGGAGGTGACGGGGGAGCCGGTCAGGCGGTTCGGGTGCAGCGACTCCCGAGCGGAGACGCACCTCAAGTACCTCGGACGGGACCTCACATCCGCCAGGAGGGAGTGCGAGCGCGCCGTGAGGAAGTTGGGGCTCACGCCGGAGTACTACGAGCGGGGTGATCTGGTCTTCGTGGACCTAGACGGCACGCTCTGCGACTACGACGTGAAGAGGCACGACGCCCTCAGGAGGCTCGCGCCGAGGTGGGGGGTAGACCCCGAGACCCTCGTGTCGGAGTACGAGGCCGTCAGGAGGGGGATCTACGCAGAGTTTGGGGACTCACCGGAGAGGTACTCGAAGCGCCTGCTCTTTGAGAGGCTTAGGGCCAGGCTCGGCGCGATTCCCCCGCCGGAGGAGGCGGAGGAAGAGTACTGGCAGGAGGTCCTAGAGATCGTGAGGCCTTACCCAGACGTCGCGTCCTTGAGAGAACTCAGGGGGATGGGGATCAGGCTGGTGCTCCTTACTGACGGCATATCCCGCTGGCAGAGGGAGAAGCTAAGGGCAATCGGGTTAGAGCAATACTTCTAGGCGGTCCTTACGTCAGAGGACCTAGGGGTCAACAAGACGAGTCCGGAGGCGTTTCGTCGGGCCCTGAGGGTGGTGGGCGCGCGGCCGGATGAGGCGATCGCGGTCGGGGACGTCCTGAAGTCGGACGTCCTGTCGGCGCAGTCAGCTGGCGTGAGGGGGGTGTGGGTGAACAGGAGGGGGAGGGAGGCCGAGATACCCCTCGGCGCCCCCCAGCTCACGGATCTGTGGGCCCTCCCGAGGATCCTAGTGACCGGCAGTCGTTGAGATGTTGAACGCCCTGGCTATAGTCAACCAGAGCGGCTGGTAGAGTATCCCCTTCTCGGTGACGATCCCCGTGAGCAGGTGGGGGGGCGTCATATCGAACGCTGGGTTGTAGACATCGATTCCCTCTGGGGCGATCCTCACACCCCTCACCGTGGTAACCTCCTCCGGCCTTCTCTCTTCTATCCTCACGTCCGAGCGACTTGACTTCAGGTCGAACGTGCTGGTGGGGGCCACCGAGAAAATGGGGACGCCGTGCGCCCTGGCGGCAAGGGCGAGCGAGTAGGTACCGATCTTGTTATAGACCGTCCCGTCCCTCAGGATCCTGTCGGCGCCGACGAGGATGAGGTCCACTCCCTTCTCGCGGATTGTGTGCGCGGCGGCCCCGTCGACTATCAGAGTCACCGGTATCCCGGCGGCGTGGAGCTCGTAGGCGGTGAGCCTCGCCCCCTGCAGGACGGGCCTTGTCTCGAGCGCGATCACGGAGAACCTCTTGCCCTCGTCCCAAGCCATGTATATGGGCGCGGTCACTGTCCCGTACCACACGGTAGCCAGGGTGCCCGCGTTGCAGATCGTCATTACCGTCATCCCGTCCTCGATCAGCTCGGCTCCATGTCTCCCTATGGCCTTGTTGGCCTCCACATCCTCCTGAGCTATCCTCTCAGCTTCCGAGACGACTGCCCTCCTTATCTCCTCCGGGTCCCCGGACCCCGACGCGGACCTGGCAGCCCCCATGACCCTTTCGACGGCCCAGAAGAGGTTGACCGCCGTGGGCCTGGTCCTCCTCAGCCTCGCGGCCGCGGCCTCGAGATCCTCCATGAGACCTCTGGCGTCCATCGAGGAGGACGCTATCGCGACCAGGGCCAACCCATACGCAGCAGTGGCCCCTATGGCTGGGGCCCCCCTGACCACCATGGTCTCGATGGCGCGGGCCACGCACTCGACGTCTCGACACTCCACGAACCTGAGCTGTCCCGGGAGGGCCGTCTGATCTATCAGAACGACCTTGTCGTCCTCCAGTCTGACAGTCCAGGGCAGAGCAGGTGGCATCTCGCCTCCAACCTCCCGCGAGACGATCTGCGGGAACTACCAGATAACGTTAGGCCTGCACCCGATCGAATCCGCCACCAGCGCCGGCAGGTCTATCACGGCGCGAGCCCTCTCGATCACCGCCACGTCCGAACTCGCGGCGATCTCAAAGCCCGATATCAGAGTGTCCACCCGGCGGTGCGTCATAGATGTCCCAGTCAGCCCGGCCTCGGCCATCTTCTCCCTGGCCATGGCGGCAAGTTCTCCGCTGCGACTCATTGGCTCGTCGAAGGCGAGGAGCACCTCGGCCGGTCTCAGCCCGCTCAGCGCATCCACGATGAGATCCATCGCGCTCTCAGTGACATCCGACGGCTTGTATGAAGAGAAAACTCCCCGAAGGTCTCGGAGGAACCCATCGGTGCAGAGGAAGACAGGCTCCTCCAGAAGCATGGCCTCCACGGTGATCAGCACGTTGTAGCCGTCGACTCCGATCGACCTGCCGGTCGCTAGGCTCGGGGGGGTCAACTTCGAGGCGGCGAGGACGACCTCCTCCGGCCACCTGACGAGTCTCTCGACGGCAGCCCTCTCCGCCCTCGTCAGAGACAGCTTGTCGCCGACCAAGTCGACGGCCCTCCTCTTGGGGAGCGACAGGGCGGCCAGGACGAGGACCTCCCTGGCCGCCCTTCTCACGAGGTCTATCCGGACGGGCATCAGAGACTCCTCAGCTCCTCGGCTATTTCTTCCGCCAAGTTCTCAGGTGTAACCTCGGGAGGTATGGACCCCCAGGCCATCCTCTCCTGACCTCCTCCCCTACCTCCCACCCTCTTCAGGACGCTTGAGAGAAGCTTGCCTGCGTGTACGCCCCTCTTCGCGGCCTCCTCCCCGACGGCGAGGACGACCTGCCTCTGGCCCGACCCTCCCAGCAGGCACAGGACTGCCCTCGGGTTGGAGCGGGCAAACGAGTCGGCGGCGTCGGTCAGGGCCTTCCTATCCGTGAGGTCCACGGGGACGACCCGCAGCTCCAGGCCGTTCACTTCAGCGGGTGAGCTCTCCCTTATGCTGACCTCGAGGAGCCTCTCCAGGGCGGCCGTAAGTCTCTTGCTGAGCTCGCGGTTCTCGCTGACCAGGTTCTCAACCGCAGACTCCACCTTCTCCAGCGGAGATCCCACCACCATAGAGATCCTCTTGACCCTGTCGTAGGCCTCCAAGAGCCTCTCCACGGCGGCCATGCCGGAGCTGAACTCCAGTCTGACGACCCCGTCCTGAATCCTCCTTGCCCTCCAGACCTTGATGGGGCCTATCTCCCCCGTCCTCCTGACGTGAGTCCCCGCGCACGCCTGGACGTTGAAGTCCTCTATCTCCACAATCCTCAGGGTGAGGTCCGGGACGACACCACCCTGGTAGATCTCGAACCCGTAGATCCTCTCAGCCTCCTGCCTAGGCATCCACTTGGTCCTGACCGGCCTGTTCTCCATCACGATCTGGTTAGCCAGGAGCTCTATCCTCCTCAGCTCCTCGTCGCTCACTGACTTGTAGTGTGTTATGTCCAGCCTACTCTCCTTCTCTCCCTTCTGAGCTCCCCACTGCCAGACGTGGTCGCCGAGAACCCTCTTTGCAGACTCGAGCAGGACGTGGGTGCCGGTGTGGTGCCTCATGAGGGAGAGCCTCCTTGGCCAGTCTATCTCTCCCTCGACCCTGTCCCCCACCCTCACCCTCGAGAGGTCTCCCTTGACGTAGTGGATGACCCGGTCCTTGACTTTCTCCGCCCTGACTACCTCCAGCGCGCCTCCACCCTCGAGCCTGAGGAACCCTATGTCGGACGGCTGGCCTCCCCCCTCCGGGTAGAAGGCCGTCCTGTCCAGCACCACGGCCTCTCCGCCTAGGACCCCGACTACCCTCGCCTCGAACCTGAGGGCGTACGGGTCCTCGTAGTAGAGGAGTTCGGTCCCCGGGAGCGCCTCCACCTCCTCAACGTACTTGGGGAGTTCTGGCGGCTTGACCTCTGGGGCCTCGTGCCTAGCGGCTATCAGCTCGTAGAAGTTGTCCGGTACCTCCAGCTCTATCCCGTGCCTCTTGGCGACGTCGGCGGCCAGCTCCGGAGGGACGCCGTGAGAGTCGTAGAGCTCCATCAGGAAGTCGAGCGTGAGGCCCTTACCCTTCCTTCGCTTGAGTTCCCTCTCTATCAACTGGAGCCCCTTCTGGAGGGTCTCTCTAAACCTCTGCTCCTCTAATTGGACCATGTCCAAGATCCTGCCCCTCTTCTCGAGGAGCTCGGGGAACTGCCTTCCCCAGTAGTTGAGCTGGAGATCGACCAGCTCGGCCAGCTGGACCTCAGCCTCAAGGGCCCTTATGGCTCTCAAGGCCCTCCTGATCACGAGTCTGCCGAGGTAGCCCTCCTTGGTGTTCGACGGGACGAGCCCATCCGCCAGCATGAAGGCAATCGTCTTCGTGTGGTCCAGGACCGAGTAGGCGAGCTCTAGAGGGGTCAGAGCGGCGTCGAGCTCGTCGGGATCCACCTCCAGCTGATCCGCTATTGCCCTCCTGAGCTCGCGGAGCTTACTCCCCCTCTCGACCTTTGCGGTCAGCGAGGAGAGCGTTGAGTAGCGGTTCAGGAGGTCGACGTCCGGCCGCCGCACCCCCAGCCTGTCGAGGAAGGCGTCCGTCAGACTCCCGTAGATCGCGTCGAATGCGGTTGGAGTACCCTGGGAGAGCCAGACTATCCTCTCCAGCCCGTACCCCGTGTCCACCACCCTGGTGTCCATCTTCTCGTATCTGCCGTCCGTGACCTTGTACTCCATGAACACCAGGGTAGCTATCTCGAGTCCCCTCACTATTGGCTCCACGTCAGGGCCCGCGTTGCCTCCTCCCTCCCACCATCCCTCCTTGTAGATTATCTCCTCCTCCGGTATCCCCAGAACCCTGGTCGCATACTCGTGGAACAGCTCGAGGGTTCTCTCCTTCCAGTAGATCTCCTGCCCGGGCCTGTTGAAGGCGTGGTGTGCCATCATTTCGAATATGGTGAGATGGCGGCCCATGGTCAGGCCGACCTTGTCGATGTCCTTGAGCCGTATGCAGGGCTGCGAGATCGTGAGCGGGTTGGCTGGGGGAGGGACGAGGCCGGCCGTCACGTATGGCTGGAAGTCCACTATAGACGCACTGGTGAGGAAGAGGTCGTCCCTCCACCTGGCCACCACCGGGTATCTCCTTATCCTAGTGTGCCCGCGGGACTCCATGAACGAGAGAAATCCCTCGCGGGCCTCCTCAATTGTCAGCTTCCTCGAGAGTCCGCCGCCTATGAAACCGTACGGCTCGCAGGGCGCCTCGCCGCAGACCTCCCTGTCAGGGTCCAGCGTCCAGAAGTACTCCCCGCACTTGGGGCATCTCTTGCGCACGTAGCCCCTCTCCTCGAAGAATTCGAGCCTGAGGGACTCTCCAGGGTCCGGCCTCCTCGCCATGTTAATCGGGAAGGGCGCTGATCGGTCGAATAAAATAAGGTAGTTAGGGGGCTCAGCCGAACAGCGCGCCGAGCCCGGCTATGGCCGCCTCCTCTTCCTCCTCCTTCTTCTCTTCCTCCTTCTTCTCCTCTGTTGGCTTCTCCTCCGCTGCCGCCTCCGCGGCGGGCATCGGCGCGGCGGCCACTGGCGCCACCGCCGCGGACTTGATCACCTCCTCGATGTCCACTCCCTCCAAGGCCTCAACGAGCTGCTTAACCCTGGCGGGATCGGGCTCAACCCCGGCGGCCTTGAGGATGGAGCTGACCGAGTTCTCGTCTATCTCCTTGCCCAGTTCGTGGAGCAACAGGGCGGCGTACACGTACTCGAGCCCCATAGATCAACCACCTGTTCGGCGTCGTCACCCACTGCCGCGATAAAAAAGGTTTGTCCCCCTACCTCGGCAGTCCGAGGCGGGGTCTCCTAGAGGCGTAGCGGCTGGGCATTCCCCTGGCCGCGAAGAATGAGGCCGCAGCCACGGCGCCCACCATGCCTATTAGAGCGGCAGTAACTATGATCTTCTGGGACCTGGGGACCTCCACGAGGAATGAGACTTCCAGCGCGTCAGCTCCCCCAATCTTGTACTCCTGCTCTCCGGCCTCGCCCTTGAACGTCGCGTTGATCATGGAGATGTTGTAGGCCCCCATCCTCTGGACCCTCATCCTCATGCTAAACTCAACCGAGGCGCCCGGGTCTATGCTGTCCGCCCTAAACGTGACCCTCCAACCTCCCTCCTCGGTCCTCTCCTGTGCGGTCACCGGCCCCTCGGATTCGAGGAGGTCTATCCCTGGTGGGATCTCCAGGGTCAGCTCTATGTCCCTGGCCTGACCGCTCCCGTCGTTCGACACGCTGAAGACCATCTCGGCCAGGTCGCCCACTATCAGCCTGCTAGGGGGGGACGTGATCAGCTCCAAGCCCACCGCGGGCTTCACGATCCTGATAATGAGAGTGTTGGAGTACTTGAGCTGGGGGACGTCCCTCTCCTTGTACTGCACCTCCGCCGCGGGGAGCGTGGCAGACCCCTCCTTCTTGGCCTTGAGCTTGTAAGAGAGGGTCATGCTCTTCCCGGGGGCGAGGCTCTTGACCGAGGCCGACGTCTTGCCCTGAACGAGCTCGAAGTACTCCTCGGGGAAGGAGTCCGTCACCGTAACGTCGGTCGCGGGCGCCCCGCCCTCGTTCACCACCTTGACGATCACATTGATCGTCCCGTTGACGCTCACCTCCGACGGAGATGCTTGCTTGTTGATCGATATCGACGGGAGCTCCGGCTCGCTGACGACGATGACCTTGCTCACTTTGGCCTGGAAGTTCTTGCCCACCTTGTCTTGCCACTCGACGAGGATCGTCGTGTTGAAGTAGGAGCCCATTATCGTTATGTCCTCTGGGAATATCACCTTGAACTTGATCCTCTGAGTCACGGCGTTCTTCGGGAGCCTCGGAACAAGCATTGGGGTTGTCATCGTGCCCGTGAAGGGCTTGCCGGTCAGGCCAGGGACCTCAGGGCTCACCACCAAGATCTGAGGCAGGGGGGGCTGGACGCTGAGCCATATGGACACGTTGAACGCGTCCCCAGTCCCGGCGTTCTTGAGCGTGAACTCGAACGACACCTGGTCCCCAGGCTGGGCCGTCAGAGAAGAGTGGTTGAGGTTGATCCTCACCTCGGGGACGCCCACATCCCTGTATATGTCTCCCACCACTATGTAGAAGCGAACTGTGTGGCTCTGAACCCTGCCGGGATCGTAAACCCACACCTCGTGCGTCGATGTGCTGTGCTGTTCGTCCTTCTTGAAGTCAACGGGGTAGCTCACGCCGATGGTCGCCACCAGCTTTGCGTAGGCCTTGCCGTTCGCCGAGGCGGAGAACTCGAACGTGTAGTTCGCGCCCTCTCTGGGCTTCGGCGGGGGGATGGAGAAGTTAGTCGGATTGTCTACGGGTGGGAGGGTCGCTACCAGCTCGATCGTCGCGTTCTCCGTGCCCTCCACCCGTCCGTAGGCGGTCGTCAGCCTGGCCCACTTGGGCGTGCCGCTCCCCTCGTTCATCACGGTGACCGTGAGGTCCACGACTGCAGAGGTCTGGTTGAAGACCAGCTGGGTTGGGGTCACGGGATGAAGTCTCAGCTTCGTTTCTGGAGAGTAAACGCTGTTCTTTATGTCGAACTTCGCCTTACCTCCATCTGCGGTCGTGGACTCGGTCCCGTACAGGTGAACCTCGAATACGGCTGGCCCTCCTTCTCTGCAGTAGGCCTTTATGACGCCTTGAACCTCCTCCTGCTGGTTGGAGGCTTGGAAGACTCCACAGAGTTCTTGCTCCTTCCATACCTCCAGCATGTATATGTTGACGACTCCGGCGGAGACATGGGCCACTATCCTGAAGGGTCCGACCATCATCTCGCTGTTGTTGGCGAGTTCTATGTCGAGCCAGTCGTAGGTCTTGGTGGCTGCGCTGGCAGGTATAACGACAGTAGACGCCGGGATGGAGACCAAGAGCGCCAATACAATTAGCGCTGCTGGGACCTTAGCGCGAAGATTTCCCATACCGGAGGCCACCCTCCAGCCGCGCTGCTCGATCAACTATTAATTTCCAAACTTCGGCCAGAGACGTAGGGCCCGTAGCTCAGCAAGGATAGAGCGGCGGCCTTCTAAGCCGCAGGTCGGGGGTTCGAGTCCCCCCGGGCCCGCCATCACCCCTTAACCATCAGCCCGTCCAGGAGGATCTCCGCCACATCTTGGTCGGTCCCACCGAAGAGCGGAACCTTGAGCACCTCATCTAGCCGGCGCCCGCTGAGCCAAGGTATGCCTACCTTGTGACCCTTTACCGGGACCTCCACCACGAGGTACTGACCATTCGGATCCACATCTATTGCGTACTTCCCTATCATGCATACAAGGAGTCTATCAAACGCCTTGGCCAGGGCCTCCTCGCTTCGCCCAGCCACGACGACGGTTGAGTTTTCCTTGATGACGTAGATGCCAGATTCCAGGGGCCAACCCTCGGGCCCCCTGATCACGAGAAAGGATGAGTTGGTGCGCGGAGCCTCCGCCATCCTGTCCAGCTCGAGTATGATGAGGTGCGAGGTGTTCCCGAAGGCTCCGGCGGTCATGACGTTAGCCGTCACAGAGAGGGAGTAGGAGATCTTGGAGTAGAGTTCGACGTGGTTGGCGGCTATCTGAGGATCGAATACGAGGACCATCGAAAATGGAACGCTTGCTCTTGAAGACGTGAAGGCCACGTAGGCGTAGGTAGCCCCGACCGCCCCCAAGATTACTGCCGCTAGAAGGGCCCCGAGGCGGGCATCCACCTTAGAGCGCCTCTTTGGCATCTCAACAACCCCCCCAAAACCTCTGCCATGGACGACGCATCGCCCAGAAGCCTCATATTCTGCGGACCCTCCTTGAAGGCCTCGACGGCCTTCTGGTGGGCCTCCTCCTTACAGGATATCGCGCCCTCCTCCTCTGGCGCGCCCTAGACCGTCTCCAGCTGACCAGTCTAACTACCAATAGTGCGATCACGAGTGCGGTCGCGGCCGCGAAGAGGACCTTGAATTTGGTGGACATCAGCACCGTTACCTCCACTATGGCGCTGTCCGAGAACCCCTTGAAGACCTGTCCGCCGGGATCGGAATATCTCATGTTCAACGAAATTATGTCGTTCTGCTTGGGCGAGAAGTAGAACGACCCCGCTCTGGCGATCACCGTGAAAGTAACTGAGTCTCCCGGTTCCAGGGGTCCCAATTTGATCCTACGCTCCCTCTCTGATGGCGCGGTTATCGTGGCGTTGGAGGGACCGTCCACCACGGATATGGAGACCTTGGGATTGCCCGTGACCACCACCACGACCTCTTTGCTCTCCGCGTTGCCGTCGTTTATCAGGGTGACAGCGAACGCCCTTGTTTTGCCCCACTCGACGGCAAGCTCCGAAGCGTTCAGCCTCATGGAGACCATCGGCCTCCTCACGGTTACGTAGGACTCCCTAGTCACGTTCCTCGGATTGCCTAGCGCGTCGGAGTACTCAATTGAGGTCCTAGAGAGGAGGATTGTGCCGGGCGGCGCGTCGGCCGCCCTCACGACGTACGTGTAGGAGATCGTCTGGTCCGGCTCTATGTACCCAAGATAGGGATAGCCCGCCGTGGCCGCCTGGGCGACCTCGCTGTAGTTGGCGCCCTGAGACAGGAGCTCAAATCCGTCCCCGAGTATCTCCCTTATGACACACCCCTGGATCGGTAAGTCGCCCCTGTTCCTCATGGTCACCGTAACCGTGACTATGCCGCCGAGGGAGACGTTTCCAGGGTTGACAGTCTTAGATAAGATCTCTATCCTCCCGTCCCTGGCTAGCGCGAACGTGAAGTGCCTCGTGTACAGCACGTAGCCAGCCTGATCCTTCAGCAGGAACGTAACCCTGGTATTCGTCACGCCCTCAACCGCCCCGGCCGCCCTCACTTTGACGGAGAACGAGCCGTTGCCGTAGGCGCCGACGACGAAGGGGTTCGTCGTGTTGGAAACGAGCTCGAGGTCGGGCGGGAGCCGGACCTCGACGACGAAGATCCTAGGCCTGGGGGCGCCGTTCTCCACACCCAGCGATATCTTGACCTCGCCACCCTCCACAAGCCTTGGTGGATCGTACTCAGGGAAGTAGCCCAGCCCGGACGCGGCGACTCGGAGGTCTATCGTGCTCACCTTAGACCAGTCCAACAGGAACCTGGCAATCTCACTCGAGAACACCAGTGAAGTGAGTATGTCTCCCAGCGAACCTGGGGGGGACCAGAGCCCTGTCTCATCGTCCTGCTTCTCGAGGATTATGTCGACGTACAGCCTCGCGTGCACCTTGACCTCCTTGGTGTCTATCACCCCTAGGCTGCTCATCCTCAGCAGCGTGTGGAGGATCGGAACGGCAACGTCCCAGTCTGGCTGGTACATCGACATGTAGGACATCAAGTACTTGGCCGAACCCGCCAAGATCGACTGATCCACCTCAAACCCCTGGAGTGCCGCCTTGGCGAGGGCGTCGGACGCCTCGGCCGTAACCTGCAGGCGATCCCTGGTGAACCCCCTGTAGGTCACCTCGTTCCAGTAGACCTCGGCGCCTGACCTGATGGCGCCCCCCTCCAAGTAGTCGATCGCCCTCTCGATGGCCGCGTTGAGTCCGCTCACGCGCTTACCCATGCCGAGGCTGTGGGCCTGAATGAGCACATCGAGGACGTGGGCCGTCACAAGCGGGTTAGACTGGGTGTAAGACGGCGCAGATGGGTTGACCGGGTTTATTGGCCATCCGCCGTCCTGCTTCTGCGCCGAGATCATCGCCGATATGCTGGAGGCAAGCTTCGGATCGTCCGGAGATACCAACCCGGCCGTGACGGCCCACAGCAGGGCCCTCAAAATCCCATAGGACGCGTCGACGTCGACGATGTTGCCCTCGCTCCCGAACCAGAGGCCTCCCTGATTCAGATAGTCAGCGATCGCCGCCCCGAAGTCTCTGGCCATGGCAAGCTTGTCGGCCTCTCCCGACAGCCCCAGGGCGTCCGCGTTAATCAGGAATATGCTGAAGGTCTCTAGGACCAGCGCGTTGACCATCTGGTTGGGGTCCTGCCTGTACAGTCCTACGTTGACGTACACAATCCCCGAGGGCGTGAACACTATGGGGGCCGAGGTTACGTCCTGAGAAATGGGTATCTTCTCCGTGAGGAAGACGACGTACTTTGCCAAGGCCTCCTCAATAGCCCCCGTGGGCTGCGCGGAGATCGGAACGGTGAGCTGGGGAAGGAGCACAAGGGTCAAGAGAGGCGGCAGCAATGTCCTACGGCATAATTTCGGGCCAACGAGCCCCATATCTACTCGCAGGTAAGTCCATGTGCTGGACTAAAAAAGGTCTCATAGGCTTCAGCCTTCGGCTACAGAGCGGCCCGCTATATGCGCGCCGCACTCGCAAGTGATCGTCTGTTCCTAGCCACAGCCGCAACAGGCTGCCGGGGGACAAGTAAACTTTCCAGGGAAAGACGTCAGCTCCTCCGGTGACCTCTACCCTCTCGGCGTGTGTTCTCTGTGCAGGTGGAGTCTGTGAATTAACGACCTCGGCGAGGCCGACCTCGAGGAAGAACCAGGGCGCGTCGCTCAGAGACCGGGAAAAGAAAGGGGGTGGGGAGGCTCAGCCTCCCGGAGAGATTACCGGCTCGACGGTGATCGGCGTCGGCCAGGTGATCTCGACGATGTTGTTGTGCTCCGGCGGCACCCACGGAGCCGGCGGGGCGACTCCAGGCAGGAGCGCCACGACTATCAGCGCCGGCGGGTGCTCCTCGTCGGTGCCAGCGAGGTAGTAGTAGGTCGGGATGTCTTCAGGCACCCTGACGACCTTGGTCGGGTCGGCAAGGGCGACGGCTGCCGCGTAGGTGCCGTACCTGTTGTTGCCCGCAACGACGAGGATGTAGTTCTCCTCCTCACCCCACGGATCCTCCTTAGCGTACTGGATCACGCCCAGGCCGCCCACGAAGGACACGGTGTGAGCGCCGATCCAGGTCCTGACCCTCTCGAGATCCACGTAGCCCTCGTCCTCGTAGACGCCGTCGTGGTAGAACCTCATGTCGTAGAGCCTGTCGCCGACGTAGACTATCCAGAGCAGGCCGGTGTCGTTCAGGTAGTCGACGGCCCTGTTCACGACTGGACCGCCGATGAGTATCAGGTTCTTGTCGGCGAGATCGGGGTTGATGACCTCGTAGTTCTCGTCGAGGAACTGGTAATCGGTCCATACAAGCGGAGCCTTAACGAAGCTGAAGACGTCCTCCAGCTCGAAGACCTGGTCCTTCTCGCTGGCGGGCGTGATGTCCCTGTTGTACTCGTCTAGCAGGGTGGTGCCGGTCCAGTTGCCGGTGACGTTCTCGAACCTGTCGTAGACGCCAGCGAAGACGCCGGTCACGTTGACCGGGTAGATCTCGTGGGTCTCGTAGAGCCAGACGGCCGGGTCGACCGCATAGGAGAAGTCGTTCAGGGTCTGGTTGGGATCGAAGGTCGGGTCGATCTCAAGGAAGGTCAGGGCTTCGGTCCAGAGGCAGAACTCCGTCCTGATGTCCTCGTTGCCCTCCTCGTAGAGGAACACGCCGAAGTCGGTCCACTCCCAGCAGTTGGCCACGCCGCAGTCGGCCGTACCGTCGTTGTAGGCCTTAGAAACCTCCAGGTTGTCGAACACGAAGGTGTTGTCGCCGTAGGTCTTCTTCTCGCCGAGGTGCCAGGTGCCGTTCTCGGGTATCACGTACCAGTATACGTTGTCGTCACCG
This sequence comes from Thermoproteota archaeon, assembly GCA_027491415.1. Classification (GTDB taxonomy): domain Archaea; phylum Korarchaeota; class Korarchaeia; order Korarchaeales; family Korarchaeaceae; genus DRBY01. Next base: position 92,433 of record JAOZFH010000026.1, read on the forward strand.
GGGTAGGTGTAGCTCACGATGCCGTAGATGTGGTCGTAGGGCAGCTTGTCCCACGGGTCCATCTTGACGGAGAACGGCCCCATAGCGTTCCCGGCGGCGGTTCCGTTGATGTAGATGTAGCCCACGAAGTAGCCGTCCTCGATCCACCACTCGAAGGTATTGCCCTGGGCCTGTGGGAGGGCGCCGTTGTCGGCCGGCACGAAGACATCAGCGGGCCAGCTGTCCTCCAGCTCGGTGACCTCAAGGATGCCGTCGTCGTCGGTGTCGATCCTCTCGAAGACGTGCTTGTCGATCCACGGGCTGCTGAGCATGACCTCCATGTAGTCGTCGTCGGTGTCGATCCTGTAGATGTACAGGAAGAACACCATGTTGTAGCCGCCGCCCTCAAGCCTGTTGGCGCCCAAGTCGAAGAGGTAGATGAACAGCTTGTTCACGTTGCCCTCGGCGTCGGTGGTGTACTCGAGGTTCAGCATGGTCTTGACCGGGCCGCCCTCGGACTCCCTGACTATGAAGGAGGCGTCCGTGTCGGTGATGTCGTCGACCTCGACCCAGTAGCCGAGGAACGGCACGTAGTAGTCCTTGCCCTCCTCGAGGATGGCGGTGCCAACGGGGGTCGTGGAGAACAGCATGGCAAAGCCGGGCTTGTTGAGGGAGTAGTTCTCCTGGAAGCCCGTGTAGATGTCCTCAGAGGTTATGTAGGTTGCGGTGCCGGCGGTGCTCCCGAAGACCGGGTTGTTGTAGCCGACGGTCACGGTGCCGGCGAGCGGGCCGGCGCCCATCTGATTGTAGCCGCTGATGATCCAGACGGTGCCGCCCGTGTCAGTCAGCTTTGCGAACAGAACGTTGTCACCGAGGATGTCGTAGTCGTCGTCAGTCAGCTTGTAGCCCACACTGTAGACGAGCACGGGGGCCTTGCACTCCATGACGCCGAGGTCGGGGCACGCCGGGCAGACTGGGATGCTCTCGATGGTCTCGTTGTAGTACCCGGTGGCCACCAACAGGTAGTCGGGGGCGAAGGTCTCGGTGTCGAGCGGGAAGGCCACCTGGTCCGGGAAGCTGTCGCTGAACGGTGGGGTGGTTATTCCGTCACCGAACCTGAACCACAGGCCCTCCCCGCCGTAGGTCCCGCCCCAGCTCCAGGCCTTGTAGGCGTAGTGCCACAGGTCGGCGGTCAGCTCCTCGATCCAGTAGTCTGTGCCCTTGAGGTTGGGGGCCTTGGTGTAGTAGAGGTGTGATCCTATCTTGACTCCGATCAGCGCGGCGCCCCTCACGTCCTCCGCGGCGGCGGCAATGCCGGGCTTCTGCCCGCCAATTATTATGGCGATGTCTGGAACTCCGTCGCCGTCGTAGTCGATGGTGCCGTTCTGCACGAAGGGCTTCGGGAACTCCCTTATCAGAGGCGCAGCTGCCAGCGGGAGCGCGGAGACCCCCACCAGCACGGCCAGCAGGGCAGCGAAGGCTGCCTTTCTCCAGTCCATACTTCTTCACCTCCCCCGCGTGACCTTTTGGCGGTCGAGCGGGGGCTGGCATCACCCACGTCGGGAGACTATTAATGGGTTTCCCAGTTAAACGTTGCAAACCGTTGCACAACGGTTTCAGAGGAATGAACGGAGAGATATACGCATTAACGGCCGCGCCGGTCGCCGAGACGGCGAGGTGAACGATCCCGCCGCCGAATCTGTGAGCGAAACGTCGACCAGTTATTCGACGATCGACTAAGTTTAAGCCTATATTCGGAATTGAACGCGCAGACCCGAGCCCCGGTAGCTCAGCTGGCAGAGCGGCGGACTTGTAATCCGCAGGCCGCGGGTTCGAATCCCGCCCGGGGCTCCAATCTGCTACAACAAACATCAGAGGGGCCGCGCCACTCCATACAAACCATCCCAGCGAGAAGATTTGGGCCACTTCACCTTCTCCTTGGCCCCCTATATGGCGGAGGGCCGGGAGGAGATGTGGGCGAGCCGCAGAGGGGACACGTCTCCCTGAACGTGTATGTGAGGCAGACGCTGCATCTCCTCATGAGGACCTTGGGCAAGGCCATCGCCCCCTGTCACGCCTCCGCCGTGCGCTTCCTGATCTCGCGCTCGGCAACCACCTCGGCCCTGCCCCCTGAGGACCTGACCTCCTCCAGTATCCTTTTGGTGGCCGTGGTGGCCATTCGCCTGACGAGGGATGGGTCCCTGCTGCTGACCCTGACGACGTATCTCGGGGCCCCCGCCGTGAAGGCCTCGATCGCCACCTTTTCGGACTGTATGGACGTGCCCTTCAGGAGGGCGTCCCTGATTACCTCCACGCCGTCGGGGGATGTGGAGACCAGCTTGAGCGTAACTTCCTTTATGTACAGCGGGGGCTTCAGCTGCTCTCTTATCAGGGGGACCAGCTGCCCCGCAATGCCCTTGGGAATTCCCAGCCTGTCTAAGACCTCCGGATGCCCAAGCGCATCCTCTAGGGCCTCGAGGGCCGATTCGTAGACATCCTCGATCTGAGCCAGAATTCTCTTGGCGGTCTCCTCCGGATCCCGGACGCCCGCCCTCGTTGCGGCCACTCGGATCAAAGAGAGGGCCCTAGACCTCTCCTTCCACTCCCTCAGCTTTCGTTCCGCCTGATCCCTGCTGACGTATCGGAGGGAGAGGTCAACCTGCTGCCTCGCCCTGTCCGCCCGTATTACCCTGCCGACTACGCGGTCTCCCTCCTTAACGAAGTCGCGTATGTCCTTGATCCTCCCGGAGGCCACGTGACCTCTGGGTATGTACGCCTCTAGGCCGTCGTACTCCTCTAGTTCGGCGATGACCCCGTGCTCCTCGACCCTCTTGATCGTTGCGACGACCAGCTCGTTTCGGCGGGGGAAGTCCCGGGGCATCCTCATTCACTCCGCGAGCTTTCCGTAAACGGCCATGATGGGGGCGTGTATCCTTGCCTTGCCCCCGGTGGGTTCAGCCAGTACCTCGTCGCAAACCAGACAGCGGACCACGCGAGATGCGTGGGAGAAAATCGTCTGCTCGTTTCCACACTTGGGACACTTAACCCTGACGAAGTACGAGCGCGGCAGGGGGATTGGGGCCTTCTTCCGGCTCCTGCCCACTAACACCACCTCACCTGACTATCTCGACCCTGCTGAGCCTGCCCAGACTCCTCAGCTGTTTCCTGCCGCACCGAGAGCATGTCAGGACTAGCACCGCCTTCTTGTTGATCTTGGCCTTCCTCTTCAGCATTCCCCTCGGCTCTCCGCCGTAACCGCGCCTCTTCCTCTTGAGCTGCCTGGCTCCCCACGAGAGGGTCCTCTGCCTGCCCGCCTTGTAGAGGGAGACCTTGTGCTCTGTGTGGGTCCCGCACTTGGGGCAGTAGGTCCTAATCTTGCTCGGCACCCTCATTCCCTATCAACACCTCCACGACTCCCCTAGCCTCCAGGGCTGCGGCATCCTCGACCGGGAGGAGGCAGACATCGCCCTCCCGGAAGGGCCCGTAAACCCTCAGGTCCGACGCCACGAACTCCCCCAAGGGTGTTTTAAACGTTACTAAAACCTTCCCGCGCGGGAGTTTCGGCGGCTTGAGGGGTTCAACCACCAGGGCTGACTCGCCCCTGACCGTTGACCCGCCCTCGGTGCTTGTCGGCGAGTCGCCGCGTTGGGACCCTAGCTTGCCAGCCGTCCCAGATTTGGCCCTGCGTATCCTCTCGAGCGTAGTCGTCAGCTCCTGACAAACTCCGGCGAGGGTCTCTACGACCCTCCTGGCCTCTTCTCCAGTGGCCGAATTCCTGAGTGATCGGATCCACTCATCTACCCGCTGGAACAAGCCCTCAGGGAGTTCCTCTAGCTGATCTGAGGTCAGCTCCCTGATCAGAGCGTCGACCAGCTCTCGGTAGGGGTTTGAAGAGCTCAAGGTATGACACCCCTGCCCTTCAGGAGGATCAGGGCGGCCGCGAACATCGGCAGGTCTACCCCCACGCCCGGCTCATAGGGTCCGAAAGACTCGCCCTTAACCCTGAACCTCGGCACGGGCGCCGTGGTGAACACCCTTATTTGATCGTCGGATAGCCCCACCGCATCCCCCAGGGGTTGGAAGTCCCTCAGCTCGTCAGGAGAGAGGGCCATGGCCCTCAGACCCGTCTTGCCGTGCAGGCTGTTGGGTATCCTCGTGAGCCTGCTCGTGTCGGGCGTAACCATCTCGTCTATCCTCACTCGGCGTGCCTGAACTATCTCCTCCGCCATCCTCCTCAGGTCTCTGACGAGCGCTCGGGTAGGGTTAATCAGCGGCACCCCCTCGCCGAGCGCCCTTACCAACTCCCCCCTCCTCTCAGCCACGCTGCTTGGCAGCGCCGTTTTTCCGCCGCTCGACCCCTCGAGCAGTTGAAGCATCTCCCTGGCTATCCTACCCCTCCAACCCCCCTCGTCGACCCTGGGCGTGGTGAGAACCGATCCCTTAACGTAGAAAACCTCCTCCGGGTCGAACGACAGGCCGGACACGTGGGATGCGAGCTCTCTCCTCTCCTCCTTGCCGAGCCCGAGAAAGCGCTCCGAGAGGATCCTCACGTGGTACCCCCTGTGCCCCGTGTAGTAGACCATCAGCTCATCCCCAGAGACCCCGAGGTCCGACTCGAGGATCTCCAGGAGCCGGATCGCCTCCCTCTTGGCGGCCTCCAGGCAACCCTCCGAGAGCCAGTCCAGCCTCTCCAGGTCCCGTGATCCGCACTTCGGACAGGCGTCGGGGGGTGCCCCATCTCCGGACTCCCCGCACGACTTGCACCGCCAGGCGAGTCCGTAGTCGCACTCGTCCACGCCCAAGTGATCCGCGTCTATGTCGAACAGCACCTCGGCCCCCTTGAGGCCTTTCTCCGCCATGGACTTGGCCGCCGGTCTCTCGTACAGTCCCACGGAGTAGTAAGCGTGCCTTGGAGCCTCCCTCGCGAGCATAGCCCTCAGCGACTCCAGGTTCTTGACGGAGACATGCCTGATCACCGTTCCGTCGAAGGTGACCATCATGATCTCGCGAAGGTCGATCCGCGGGACGAAGATCGAGCGAGATCGGAGGGCGTAGTACTCTCTGAATGCGGCGCGAAGCGGGTTCAACGCCTCCTCCTCCCTCGCCTCCCATACGACAGTGGAGACTTGACCCCGCAGTCCTCGACGCAGATTCCCCAGCTCCTGAGGGTCTCGCAGTTGGGCGGGTTGTATCCCCCCTTGGCGATGTGGCTGACCTGGTATCTCGCCACCCTCTCCTTGAAGTCGGGGGCGCTCCTGAAGAGGTCAACCACTCGGTCGACGGACCAGCCCACCCTGAGGAGGTATGCCGCCAGGGTGAATCTCTCCTGGTGGCTCATGTTCTCCCCCCTCTCCGCCTTCTCGACGAGCCTCTCTATGCAGGGGGGCAGGGCCTGCCGAGAAGGCCTCGAGGACTGGATGGATGACTTCCTCTCCTCGAGGCGTCTAGTCACCTCGGTTCCTATGGCCCTCAGGGGAGGGGACAGGGAGGGGCGAGGAGTCGGCTCCAAGAGGTGAGTCCTGAGAAGCTCCTGCAGGAGCCTGGCGAGCTCCCTCCTCCCCACCAGTACCTGACCGCTTCGGACATCCCGGTTGGCGAGTCTCCACCTGGGTCCGCCCAAACCGGCCGCGGCGCGAAGGTAGCTGGAGATGTCAATCCACGCCCTCTCTCCATCGAGTCTGATCGCTGCCCCCAGCTCCCCGCCTAGCCAGGCAAGTACGTGAATGGGTTCGTCCCTCGCAAGCCTGTGAAACCTCTTGGATTCGTGCTCCGCGACAAGCCGGTTGAGGAAGGGGTCTCCGATCCAGGAACTCACAAGTCTGACGATGAGGTAGGTTGCTACGGCGTCCAGAGGTGGGAGGTAGAGGTCGTCCAGGTACAGCCCGCCACCCACCGCCGAGAGCAGGCGACCCCTCGCGTGCCGCCTGCTCTGCTCCAGCAGGGGATCATAGGCGAGATCCTTTTCGGTGAGGCCCTCCGACTCTATCAGGCGCTCCCCCAGCGATGTGAAGGGGTATCGAGAGGCCAGCGCCGGGTCGTGCTCCTCCATGAGGGGCCCGTCACATCCCCGCCACGTTGGCCAGGTAGTAGACGACCCTCGCGTCGGCGAACCCGCCGATGGAGTACTTCATCATCATGGGCTTATCTGTGGCGATCTCCAGCGAGACCTCCGCCGAGATGTCCGCTGGCTTCACCATCTTCTCCAGGTACCCGAGCCCGTAGACGGCCCTGGCCGGCTCCTGGGCCCAGATGTCCAGCACGATGGGGTCGGTCTTCTCGATGGTTATCCTGGACTCCTGCCTCTCGCTCCGGGCCGCGAACTCGGTCCTCTCCCCGTCGATGGTTATCTCCACCTCGGACGATATCCCCTTGAGCTCCTTTATGATCTCGGGCATCTTCCTGCTGTCCATCCTGATGCCAGCCGTGAAGTTGACCTTCAGGCTGCGGACCTGAAACTCTTCCGGGGGCAGGAGCGCCAGCCGATGGGTCCTCTTGAAGCCGTCCCTGAGGACTACTGTGAGGGAGTCCCTGGTGAGGTGGAACTCCACCCGATCGTCGGACTTGACTCTCTTCATCACCTTGGCGAGCTCGGTGAAGTTAACACCGAAGAAGGACTCTCCCTCAACCTGAATCTCGGAGAAGAAGGGCTTCGGGAGGAAGACTTGGACCATGGCTATCTTTGCCGGATCTAGAGCCTGGAGGACAAATCCCTCCTCCGGACTGACCTTGAAGGTCGCCTCCTCGATGAGCGCCTCCACCGCCTCCACTATCTTGCGGATGACCTTCCCCTCCTCAAACACGAGAACGACCTCTCCCCCTTCAACGCCCATATCCATCCAACTCCCGCTCATCCACTACGACCCGAAATCGCGTCTCGTCCCTCAACCTCCGCCACCAATTTTAGGGTTTCCTTCAGGAGGTCCAGATCCAGTCCGGTCACCTTCGTGACGGCCTCAGACTGGATCTCCGCAAAGCGGCCCACCGCGGCGACTACGCCAACCGCCAGCACCACGTCCCCGGGCGAAAACGCCTCAGCCAGATCCGCGTAGACCCTCGCCCTGCCCGTCCCGTCGTCGAGCACCAGATAGTTTTCGACCCTCTGCAAAATCACCCCCACGACCGCGGCGGGCTCACCCTCCCTCAACAGGCTTATAGGCCTGATCCGCACCTCCAACTCCCTCCCGTTCCCATCTTACAGAAAAGCCGACAGATCCGCTGACCCCTCGCCCTCACGCCTGGCCCGGCTCGCCTCCCTCCCACCACTCCACCCTCCGGGAGACGACTCGGAACTCGATGCGGTCTCCCCTCCATCCGAGGCGGCGAAGCTGAACTCGGTCAGGCTTCTAGCCCTGGACCCCTCGCCCTGAGTCAGGCTGGAGGTCAGGTCAAAGAGGCTATTGGCTTCATCCTCCAGCAGCTCCACCCTCTGCAGTAGGTATCCCCTCAGGTTGTAGGCCTCCAAGATCTTCTTCGTGGGCTCAAGGTACTTCACCGTGGACCTCGGGTGGATCGTGAGAGTTATGTTGCCTCCGCAGTAGGGGCACCTGCCGGAGAGCGGGGGCCTCCTGAACTTCCTGTTGCACTTGAGGCACCTGAACTTCTGGCTCGCATACTTCCTTAGGTTCCCCGCGATATCCCTGAGGAAGTGCGCCGACATCGCCCGGGTTATCGCGTCTTCAGGGTCGACGGCGGAGATCTTCTCCTCGAGGGCGATGTGCCTCTCCAGCTTCTCCAACATTGAGTTGAGGGTTCTGTACGCCGTAATCAGCGGCCCACGCCAGCAGTGCGACGTGGGGTGTGTGAATCCTATGCTCGGGTACCTGTCCCCCGAGGCGTACACGGTCCCCACGGTCTGTATAATCGAACCCTCCAGCTCCTGTGGGTACCTGTACTCGAGAGTCGCCTCGAAGAACTCTCTCGGATATCTCCAGACCACCTCGATGTTGTAGCACTCGTCGTCGATGTACTCGAGGTCGATCCTCGTGACCAGTATGAGGGGGGCGTCCTCCCTCCCTCCGGGCTTGGACGGGAGGTAGGACTTGGAGAAGTTGAGCAGGCAGTCTAATCCGAGGATGAGCGAGTCCTCGTCGCCGTCGACATTCCTCCTCTTGGCGGCGTGGAGGTAGGGGTGGGCGAGGATTACGTCCGCATCGGTGAATCCGACTACCCTCACGGCGTTCGCCACGAAGGTGTGGGGTGAGATCGTGAACAGGATGTGCCCCACGAGGTCCTCCGGGCTCTGCAGGTTGTAGAACGGCTCGACGCCGTAGAACTTCGTCAGGAGCTCGTCTATGAACTTAGAGACCTGGTACAGGTACTCGGCGGCCTTCCTCGGGATGATGACGTCCTGTACCCGCAGCTCCAAGAGCTGGTCGTCCGAGACCAGCGGCCTCCCGTGGATGTCCTCCTCGTAGCCCAACTCCCTGAGCCTCTCTGGAGAGACCCCGGCCTCTGCGGGAGTGAAGTGCGTGAGAGAGGCGTTTGTAACGTCAAATCTTATCGTCCCGTCCTTGAAGACATACAGGTCGCGATACGCCCTCAAAATTCCCTTCTCGAGGGGTTCAGGGCTCTTCGAATTGCTGGTGAGCCCTTGAACGCACTTGACCCCGTCGAGCGGGTACCCCCCTCCCAGGTGATCGACGGCCTCGGAGGTGATCGCCCTCACGTTGAGCTCGGTTGGGCGGTAGTTCACCGGGTCCTCTCTGGGGTGGTCGGGGCACCTCTGCCCCTCTCGGAGCCTCCTGCCGCAGCGGGGGCAGAAGAGTTGGGGCTCCGTCCTGACCCCGCAGGATGGGCAGGCGTAGTGCACCGTCTCCGCGCCGCATCTGGGGCACCTCCTCAGGGCAACCTCCACGGCCGCGAGGCCGCTCTGGAGGGCTTTCTTGAGTGACCTGGACATCCCTTTCTGCCTTCCTATGGGAAAGAGCACGTTGACCGGGGGTTTCATCTTCCTGGGCTTGGCCTTCTCCGGCCTACCCAGCCTCATGCCAACGAAGTAGGGGGCCTTTGGCATCACCTCGTAGGGGGCGAGGTCGTTCACCGCGCGCATGACCTCGTGGGGACCGTAGGCGGAGAGGTCCACATCGTTGGACAGGAGGGTCGTCTGAAGGGCCTTGGCGTCATCTCCCTCGACCACTATCGCCCCGCCCTCAACCCTGTGCGGGACGCAGAGGGTCTCGAGGGCCTCCCTGAGTGAATCGGTGAGGGGGATCCTAAGCGCGCGCCCGTCGAAGGTCGAGGTTTTGAGGGCCTCGACGAGCTCGGACAGGCTGTTGACGGTCAGGTCGTGCCAGAAGTAGGTCCACCTCGGGTGGAGCGGGATTCCCAGCGAGAGGCTTAGCTCTACGGCGGTGTCAAAGTCGACTTGGGAGAAGGGGTCTTCCCTGAGCGGGTCGGGCAGCTGGTAATTCCTCCTCTCTGCCTCCGCTATCAGCAGTTCGTGCCACCACTCTTCCACCCACGCCGAGGGCAACAGGACGTGGTTGTTCTCTAGAAACTCCCCGAAGCCGATGAGAACGTCTCCCAAGAACAGGATCCTGTCGACATCTGGGAGCAGGGCCCTGGCCGTCTCTGGATCTTCCAACCTCACCACAGACCCGTCCTTGAGCCTCACGACCGGGCCCTCGATTGAGTCCACAGGCATCACTATCGCGCTCTTTCCGGGTCTCTCGATCCGGACTTGCGTCCCAACCGCGAGGAAGTTCTCCAGGATCACCATGGTGGCCGGGTGCACCCCCACCGACGCCAGCCCTGTGTTCCTAGCGTGCCCGTACCGGAGCCTGAAGCCGCCCACCGCCGACGGGTGTGCCAGGACGGGCCTGCCGACGACCGAGTCCCTCAGGTACTTGTAAGACGGCGGGACGTAGGGGCAGCCTCCGGCCGACTCCCCCCTCCTCTCGGAGTCCTCCGCGCCGCTCGATCCCTTAACCCACTCCCATCCGCTCGGGTCGAAGTCCACTACCTCCCTGAGCTTAGGTATCGTCTTGGCGAGCTTCTTCCTCTTCTGCAGCAGGCAGTCGTTAAGGACTAGCGCAGCCCCTCCCCGCACTCTGTTCGTCTCCACCGTAGGCAGGTCCCTGTTTGTGGAGACCTCCACATCCTCCGTTGGCGGGCCCGTGACCTCAACCACCAGGTGCCTCGCGACGTACCTGACCTCGTCGGGGGTAGAGTTGTACTGGAGGTGAACGGCCCTGCGGTAGAGCTCGATCTCTTCTACGTACCTCTCGACCTCCGCATCCGTCGGCCTGTACCTGCCAAGGCCGAGTTTCTGCCTGACGAAGTCCGCCAAAACGACACTCAGCGCTCCTTCAGTGCCGCCCGCCGTCCTTATCGGGCCGTTGTAGTACACCGCAAGGTACCGCGTACCGTCGCGCGGGTTCACCTTGATCCTCACCGAACTTATGCCCTCAATGGGGGCCGAGACGGTGGCGTCGGTCATGATGGCCATCCCGACCCTCACGGCCAGCTCCGCCAGCTCCTCCTCGTCCGCGCCGCCGGCCTCGAGCATGTCGCCGGCGACCCTGAAGGCCGTCTCGACCTTCCCGAACCCTTGCCTCAGGTACCTCTCGACGGCGTCGGCGAGGTCAGGCCTGTCAAACAGGGCGACAAGCCTCTGACCGAGGGTGTCGCCCCTGGCCACCTCTACCTCAGTGGAGGGGTCCAGTCCCTTCGCCCTGGCCCTCTTGGCCACCCTGTAGAGCTCCTCCACCTTCGCCTCGAGTTCCGCGAAGTACCCCTCCAGGTCCATCCCTTCCCGTGTCCCACCGGCGGAGACGTTAATAACGAGGGGCGGCTCACTTTCCGGTCGGGTCGGGGACCCCCATGGGTCTCGAAGGACCGAGGCAGGTGAACCCCGATTGGGTAGGAGAAAGAGGAGGACCATGACGCGGGTGAGGAGACCAGTCAGGAGGTCCGTATTCTTCAGGTGCCCACGTTGCCAGCACAACTCCGTCGTGGTGGAGCTGGACAGGAAGGGGGGCTTCGCTCTCATAAAGTGCTTCAACTGCCAGCTTACCGACACGGTCGAGATCTCAAGCACCGACGAGCGAGTGGACGCCTACGCCAAGTTCTTCGACAAGTATATCGGCGAGGTGTGACGCCGCTCCTACGTACCTGGCTCCCACACCTTGACCGTGTCGAAGCCCTCTCTGGCTGCAGAGAGGTTCACTTCCACCCCCCTTCCGGAGAGGGTGTCCCTGATGGCCGACTCGACGGACCCGATTTCCGCCAGCCCCGTGGCCTTAGCGACGGCCCCGACCATGGCTGTGTTTGGCACAGGAAGTCCGGCCACCTTCAGGCCCAGTCGGAGGGCGAGGCCGGTAGCATCCACCGTAGCCACCCTCCCGACCTCCTCCGGCACGCTGAGTTCTTCGGGGTCCCTCGGGGTGTTCGCGACGACGGTTGCTCCTGCCTTAAGGCCTTCAAACACGTCTGAACTGCCCAAGAACATGGGGTCGACGAGGACGAGCACATCGGGGTGGTAGATCTGACTGCGCAGCCTGATTGGCCTTGACGAGATCCTCGTGAACGCCATCACCGGGGCCCCCCTGCGCTCGGCGCCGAAGAATGGGAAGGCCTGGCTCCACTTACCCTCGTAGAAGGCAGCCTTTGCCAGCAGTCTAGAGGCCAAAACCACCCCCTGGCCACCTCGACCGTGCCACCGGATCTCGACCACGTCGGGCATCTCCGACCTCCCCGGGGGGGACCGGTCAAACCTTTTAAATCGAGGCCAGGGGCACCTGCCCGTTAGGAGAGGGGGCATTCAGATTGCCAGCGCGCTCAAAGAGATCTTCTTCAGTCCGGGCCTCTTCAAGGAGGAGGGCTGCCGCGAAAAAGAGGGTAGGGTCGAAAAAGATAAAACCGCGGAGGGCCCCCGAAGCCGCAGCAGTCGAACCCGGCGGGTTTGACCTGATGAGTCATGTCCTCGTTCCCAGGCACGAGATCGTCCCCCCGGATGAGAGGGAGGAGCTCATTCGGAGGTATGGCCCTCTGAAGCTGTTTCCGAAGATTCTGACTACGGATCCCGTGGTCAGACAGCTGGGGGCCAAGCCTGGGGACGTGATCAAGATCACGCGACCTGGTGAGAGGGTCCCCGCCTACCGTGTGGTGGTGAGGGGAGGTTAGCGCTTGATCCGTCCTCCCATGTGTGTGTCGGGGGGTTTGGCGTTTGGGGAATAAGAGTCGAAATAGGAAGGGTACTGACCGTGTGGCCGGTCCCTCTCAGGTCCTAGAGACCAAGAAGGTCGACTTCTACCCAATCGTGAAGGCCTTCTTCAGGGAGCACAGCCTGGTCGAGGCCCAGATCGAGTCGTTCAACAGCTTCCTCGAGCGTGGACTCCAGGAGGTCGTAGACTCATTCAGGGAGATAGAGCTGATCGAGAACTACAAGCTGAGGCTCGGCAAGATAGAGGTTGGCCCGCCTGAGTTTGAGGAGTTCGACGGCGCCAGGTCCTCGATGACTCCCATTGAGTGCAGGCTGAGGAAGATCACCTACTGGGGCCCCGTGTACCTAGAGATCAAGGTTATAGGGCACGGGATGGAGCTAAAGACCGAGCGGGTCAAGATCGGCTACATTCCCATCATGGTCAGGTCCAAGAAGTGCGTCCTCCACGGCCTGACCGACGAGGAGCTGATAGCCAAGGGGGAGGACCCCGCAGACCCCGGCGGCTACTTCATCATCAACGGGAGCGAGAGGGTGGTCGTCATCAGGGACGACCTGGCCAGGAACAAGGTTATCGTCGAGGAGACCACCGCCGGGAGCAAGCCGTACTCACACGCCGCCTACATAATCTCCGCCAGGGCCGGAATGAGGAGCCGCCTGTTCCTCGAGTACTACCCGAGGGACGGCACCATAAAGGCGTCGTTCGGGGCCGTGAGAGGCGCGCCCGTCGCGATAATCCTCAAGGCGCTTGGCCTGGAGGACGACTCGCAGATACTCCAGGCGATCTCCACGGACCCGGAGATAGCGAACGAGTTCCTGTACAGCCTCGACGAGGTGAGGAAAAGGGACCAAGAGGGTGGGTTCATAACCCAAGACGAGGCCCTAGATTACATCGGGAGGAGGCTCATACAGAGCGCGCCGAAGCAGGAGAGGATCAACGCGGCCAGAGATTACCTCCGGAGGGCCCTCCTTCCACACCTGGGTCAGAGCGAATCCGACAACATCAAGAAAGCCTACTTCATCGCGAAGATGATAGAGAGGCTGCTGAGGGTCGTCAAGGGCCAGGTGGAACCCGACGACAAGGACCACTTCTCCAACAAGAGGCTGAGGCTCGTTGGGGAGCTGATGCAGGAGGCCTTCAGGTACGCCTTCTACCGCCTGGTGAGGGAGCTGGAGGAGAAGGCCAACGAGCAGCTCACCCACGGGGTCTACGACCTAGACGTTAGGAGGATCGTGACCACGCAGAGCAAGATAACCCCCAGGATACTGAGGGCCCTGGCTACCGGTACGTGGCCGACTGGCGAGCTGGGGATAAGCCAGAACCTGGATAGGACCAACTACATCGCCGCCCTGCAGCACCTCAGGAGGGTCAACTCGCCGCTGCCGCCGGGACTTCCGCTCCACGAGGCGAGGCAGATCCACGGGACTTCCGTGGGCAGGCTATGCCCTCTCGAGACCCCCGAGGGCACCAACGTGGGGCTGGTCAGGAGCCTGGCGACCTTCGCGGACGTCACATTCGGGATAGACCCGACCCCGATCATCGAGATGCTCCCCGAGCTGGGCGTGAAGCCGATAGAGGAGGCCACTCCGGAGGAGGTCGGCTCCCTAGCCCAGGTCTACGTGAATGGAGCCCTGGTGGGGCTCACGGACGATCCTGAGGGTGTAGCCGAGGAGATCAAGCGTCGTAGGCTAGAGATCAGCCCTGAGATCAACGTGGCCTACAGGGAAGAAGAGCGGGTCGTCATAATCAACGCGGACCCAGGCAGGATGAGGCGCCCGCTGATCCCCGTGGACAAGATCGAGGAGGCCATCAAGCTCCTGCCGGAGGTTGAGGAGGGTAAGGTCACCTTCAGCGACCTCGTGAGGAGGGGCATCGTTGAACTCTTGGATCCAGACGAGGAGGAGGACGCCCTCGTGGCCTTCGACCTCGACAAGATCACGGACGAGCACACCCACCTGGACTTCGCCCCCTACATGATGATGGGGGTGGCCGCCGGTCAGATCCCCTACGCGGAGCACAACGCGATCCCGAGGGACATCATAGGCGGGAACATGGTCAAGCAGGGCCTCGGCTACTACGCGACGAACTGGAGGCTCAGGATGGACAGCTCCTCCTACCTGTTCTACTACCCGCAGAGGCCTATAGTCAGGACCAGGACTGGTGAGATCACGGGGTACGACCTCAGGCCCTCGGGGCAGAACCTCGTGGTGGCCCTCCTGCCGATGGACGGTTACAACATGGACGACGCGCTCGTCATGAACAAGGGGGCAATAGACAGGGGCGCGGGCAGAGCCATATTCCTGCGGACCTACGAGGCCGTGGCCAGGAGGCAGGCCATAGTCGAGGGAGACAAGTTCGAGAACCCCTACGAGGTCAAGGGGGTCACGGGCAGGAGGGCTGAGGAGGCCTACCGGAAGCTCGCGGCCGACGGGATAGTCGAGCCCGAGACCGACGTCGAGGGTGGGGACGTGCTCATCGGCAGAACCAGCCCGCCCAGGTTCTCTCCCGAACTCGCTGGCGGGGCTGCCGGGCTCGCCATGACCTTCGAGAGGAGGGACACCTCCATAGACATGAGGGCATGGGAGAGGGGCGTGGTGACCGACGTGATACTAGCCACCGCCGAGAGCGGCGAGAAGATGGTGAGGGTGAGGGTGAGGGAGACCAGGATACCAGAGCTGGGAGACAAGTTCGCCACCAGGCACGGGCAGAAGGGAGTCATCGGAATGGTCTACAGGCAGGAGGACATGCCGTTCACCGCGGACGGGATAAGCCCGGACATAGTCCTGGACCCGCACGCCATACCGTCCAGGATGACGATCGGCCAGCTGATCGAGATCCTGGCGGGCAAGATCGGGGCGCTTGAGGGGAGGTTCATAGACGGAACGCCGTTCGCGAAGGAGCCGGTAGGAGACCTAATGGAGGCGCTGAAGAGGCTTGGGTTCGAGTACACCGGCGAGGAGATCATGTACGACGGGAGAACCGGCAAGATGCTGAGGGCCCCCGTGTTCATAGGGGTGAGCTTCTACCAGAGGCTCAAGCACATGGTGAGGGACAAGATACACGCCCGGTCGAGGGGCCAGGTCCAGATACTCACGAGGCAGCCGGTCGAGGGGCGCGCCAGGGGAGGAGGGCTCAGACTGGGCGAGATGGAGGGGGAGGTCCTCATCTCCCACGGCGCCGCGGCTATGCTGAGGGACAGGTACGTCGAGCACTCTGACAAGACGATAGTCTACGTCTGCAAGAGGTGCGGGTCTCTGGCGTTCTACAACGCCATAACCAGCCAGTTCTTCTGCCCCAGGTGCCAGGACGCCGTGGAGGTCAGGCCTCTGATAACAGCTCACGCCACGAGGCTGCTGATCCAGGAGCTCACATCCGGCCTCGTAGACGTGCGCCTGGATGTGGAGGAGGAGGTATAGGGGGGTGGCCTGAGTGAGCTTCACGAGTCCGGTCTCGGATCAGGAGGCCCTGCCCCACAGGCTGGATAGGGTGTTATTCGGACTCCTCTCGCCCAGCGAGATAAGGAAGATCGGGTTCATCGAGATAAGGGAGCCTACCGCCTACGACGAGGGAGGTCTCCCCGTCCCTGGAGGCGTGCTTGACCCAAGGCTGGGCACCATGAACCCGAGGCAGAGGTGCCCGACCTGCGGGAACTTCCAGAATCAGTGCCCCGGGCACTTCGGCAGGATAGAGCTGGCCAGGCCGGTAATCCACGTGGGGTACGTCAAGAAGATCAAGGACCTTCTAAACGCCACCTGCTCCAAGTGCGGGAAGCTGCTGCTCCCTGAGGAGGAGAGGCAGAAGTTCATCGAAGAGGCCAAGAGGTACTGGGAGGAGCACCCCGAGGAGAAGATCAACGACAGCCTCACGAGGACCGTCAGGGCGGCGGTGAAGAAATACCTGAGAAATCACAATGTCTGCCCGCACTGCGGGGCGAGGGTCGAGAGCGTCGACCTAGAGGAGGTGCTGAAGTTCATCGTCAAGGACCCGGCCCCGAGGAGACTCAGGCCCAACGAGATAAGGGACTGGTTGGAGAAGATACCTGATGAGGACGCGATGGTCCTGGGGTTCAATCCTGAGAGGGCTAGGCCAGAGTGGGCCGTTCTGACTGTTATCCTAGTTCCGCCCCCCAGCGTACGACCGTCCATATTCCTTCAAACCGGTGAGAGGTCCGAAGACGACCTGACCCACATGCTGGTGGAGATCCTCAAGGCCAACAAGAAGCTGAGGGACTCAATAAACTCGGGAGCCCCCAACAGCGTCGTTGAGAGCGAGTGGGATCTCCTGCAGTACTGGGTAGCCGTGTTCTACAGGAACGCCATGGCCGGCCTGCCCGTAGCGATGCAGAGGGGCACCAGGAGACCCCTCAAGTCGCTGTTCCAGAGGCTGGAGGGCAAGGAGGGGAGGTTCAGGAAGAACCTCGTGGGTAAGAGGGTCGATTTCTCCAGCCGGACCGTCATCTCGCCAGACCCCATGATCGGGATCGACGAGGTGGGCGTTCCCGTCGAGATAGCGATGACGCTCACCATACCAGAGTACGTGAACGAGGGCAACATAGAGTGGCTCAAGGAGCTGGTGATGAGGGGCCCAGACCAGTATCCGGGGGCGAACTACGTCAGGAAGGGCGGAGGCATGCCCATAAGCCTGAAGGTCGTCAAGGCCAGGGGGCTCCTGGAGGAGATAGCAGAGAGCCTCCAGCCGGGAGACGTGGTGGAGAGGCATCTGATGGACGGCGACTACGTGATATTCAACCGGCAGCCATCCCTGCACAAGCTCTCCATCATGGGCCACAGGGTGAGGGTGCTCCCCGGCTCCACGTTCAGGCTAAACCCTGGGACATGCCTGCCCTACAACGCGGACTTCGACGGAGACGAGATGAACCTTCACGCCCCACAGCTGATGGAGGCCAGAATCGAGGCCAGAGAGCTGATGAGCGTCGTGAAGAACATGCTGTCCCCTAGGACTGGTGGCAGCATAGTCGGCGCCAGGCAGGACATGATCACCGCCCTCTACCTCCTGACGAAGAAGGGGACCGTGTTCAACAGGGAGGAGGCATCCAGGCTACTGGCGACCGTCGGGATAACGGAGCTCCCAGAGCCCGCGATACAGTCTCCGGTCGAGCTTTGGACCGGGAAGCAGCTGATCTCCACGCTCCTACCTCCAGACCTTGAGTATGAGACGACTGCAAAGCTCTGCAAGGAGAAGGAGCTGTGCCAGTCTCCCGAGAGCCCGATCGAGGGCTACGTGCTCGTGATCAACGGAAAGCTCCTCGCGGGCGTGTTGGACGAGGGATCCGTGGGCACACTAGTGAAGGGCAGGCAGACGATCATAGACATCCTCATCAGGGACTACGGGGAGGAGAGGGCGGCCGAATTCCTTAACAAGCTCTTGAGGCTCGCAGCCAAGAGCATACTGCTCTACGGAGTGACGGTCACGCTCAATGAACTCATCCTTCCTCCCGAGGCCAGGGAAGAGCTTGAGAAGCTATTCAAGAAGGCTGCGGAGGAGGTTGACAGGAAGGTAGCCGAGTTCGAGAAGACCAGGGGCGCCAAGAGGTACATGACCAAGGAGGAACTCCTCAGAGCCACGCTGGAGGAGCAGATGCTTGAGTTCGACATAGTCAGATCCCTCGACGCCCTCAGGACCCAGGCCACCGAGGCCATAGCAAAGTACGTCAAGCCGGAGAGCCACGCCATGATAATGGCCAAGACCGGTGCCAGAGGATCCATAGCGAACCTGGCCCAAGTCATGGGGCTCGTCGGCCAGCAGACCGTCAAGAGCAGGGTCGGCTTCGTGCTCACCAGCGGGAGGCCAAAGAAGGGGTTCAGGGAGAGGGCCCTCTCCTACTTCAAGAGGGGCGACCTTAGGCTCGAGGCCAGGGGCTTCGTCAAGAACGGCTACATGGTCGGCCTCAACCCGGCGGAGTTCGTGTTCCACGCCATGACCAGCAGGGAGTCCCTGGTGGACAAGGGTCGGAGGACGGAGGACAGCGGGTACTTCTACAGGAGGGTCGCCAACTCGCTGAAGGACATCTACGTGGAGTACGACGAGACGGTGAGGGACAGCCTGGGCAGGATAATCCAGTTCGCCTTCGGCGGAGACGGGATGGATCCCGTCAAGCTGTTCAAGGGCGAGCCCGTGAACCTGAGGAGGGTCGTCGGTGAGATCGTAAAGCCGGGGAAGAAGAGGGGGGCCTCAAAGAAGAAGCTGGAGGAGATCGTCAAGAAGGCGGAGCTACCCTCACACCTAGCCGACCTGCTGTACGAGGCCAACGCCAGCGAGAAGGAGGCAAGGGAGGTCGTGAGAGAGGTGAAGAGGAGGCTGGAGGAGGCTAAGGTTGAGGTCTTGACCCCCATTGGAGTAATCAGCGCCCAGAGCATAGCGGAGCCAGCGACCCAGATGGTTCTTAGGACCTTCCACGCCCCGGGAGTGCTCGCCATGGACGTCACGCACGGCGTGGAGAGGTTCAAGGAGCTGGTGTTCTACGTGAGCACCAGCACGCCCACCATGACCGTATACCTAAAGCCCGAATACGCCAAGAGCAAGGAGAAGGCCGAGGAGGTGGCCAAGAGGCTGAGGGAGATCAGGGTCAAGGACCTCCTCAGGGAGTACAGGATAGACAACCTGGCGTTCAGCCTCGAACTCGTGCTCGACCGCGAGAAGATGCGCGACAGCGGGGTCGACGACGAAGAGCTCGTCAACTTCCTCAAGAAGGCCGTCAAGGGGATCAAGGGGTCCGTCGAACTTGAGGGCGATGTCATCAGCATATCCATGATAGAGGCAGCCGGGAGGGAGAAGCCCTACTTGACACTCAGGCAGTGGACGCAGAGGATTATGGAGAAGAGGATAAGGGGCATTGGGGGCATTGATAGAGTCTGGGTGGAGGCCACGGAGGAGGGGGAGTTCGTCATCAAGACCAGGGGGTCTAACCTGAAGGAGGTCGTGAAGCTGGACTTCGTCGACCCGACCAGGACGATAACCAACGACTGCAAGGAGATATACGAGGTTCTGGGCGTGGAGGCGGCCAGGGCGTGCATACTCAACGAACTCTCCAGAATACTGAGCGAGCAGGGTCTGGAGGTGGACAGGAGGTACGTGTCGCTGGTCGCCGACGCGATGACCCACACCGGCAAGCCCACTCCCCTGAGCCTGCAGGCCTCCGGAGTTCCCTCTGGGTTCTTCTCCGAGATGAAGACACCCCTGAGCAAGATGGCGTACGAGTGGGTCTACCATGTCGTCCTCAACACGGCCAGGAGGGGCGAGGACAACCCCATCAAGGGACCGCTCGACGCCTTAATTATGGGCCAGACCCCACCCGTCGGGACGGGTAGGGTCGAGGTCAGGTGGGACTGGCGGAAGACTGAAGAGCTGCTCAAGGAGGTGACCTGATCGTGCCGGACCTTGATAAGGAGATCTGGCTGGCGTACTCCACTGGTAGGGTTTTGATAGGGGCCAGAAAAGTCATCAGGCTGCTGAAGGCGGGGACGGAAAAGCCGAAGCTCGTAGTGCTGGCGAAAAACGCGCCTGAGAGCATAAGGAAGGAGATAGAGTACCTCGCCCAGATGGCGGGCGTTCCTGTGATCTTCCACGAAGGTGGGAGCCTCAGCCTGGGAAGGGCGATGAGGAAGCCGTTCTTCGTCTCGGCCGCTGCCATAATGGAAGAGGGCGAGTCCTCCATCCTTGAGGTGGTCTCCACTTGAGCGGGAGGGGTCCGGCCCCGGGCAAGGTAGTGCTCACCGAGCAGCAGGTGAGGTACCTCCAGCTCTTTCAGACAATGCTCGGGGTGCCGGCCATCGACGTGGTGGAGGATCCAGAGGCAAACAGACTCATCTTCGTGGTGTCCGCGGGAAACCTGGGGGTAGCCGTGGGCAGAGACGGATCGAAGCTGAAGGCAATGAGAAGAATGCTCTGGAGAGATCTGAAGAAGGACATTGAGGTCGTGGAGTACAGCGACGATCCGGTGAGGTTCATCAAGAACCTCCTGAGCCCGGCGCGCGTCAGCTCGGTCAGGATAGTGAAGAGGGGGAGGGCGAAGGTGGCTATAGTCAAGGTGCCGGAAGAGGACAAGAGCGTGGCCATTGGATCTGGGGGAAGGAGAATAAAGCGCGCGAGGATACTGGCGAGGCGTTGGATGGGGATAGATAACGTTAAAATAGCCTGAGCGAGACTCCCTGGCCAAGGAGTGAGAATAAGCGGGCTCAAGAGGGGAGCTGATGATGGGAAAGAAATCTCCGGTCGGGCTGTACGCTGCTAGGACCTTAAGAGAGAAGTACAAGGAGAAGAGGTGGCACGACTGGAAGTACAGGAGGAGGATCCTCAGGCTCAAGGAGCGGTTCGACCCTCTCGAGGGCGCCCCAATGGCCAGGGGAATCGTGATAGAGAAAGTCGGCCTGGAGGCCAGGCAGCCTCACTCCGGGCTCAGGAAGGCCGTCAGGGTCCAGCTGGCGAAGAACGGCATAGTCGTGACCGCCTTCGCGCCCGGCGACGGCGCCCTGAACGTGATTGACGAGCACGATGAGGTGATCATTGAGGGGATCGGGGGCTCCAGGGGGAGGAGCTACGGCGACATACCGGGAGTCAGGTACAAGGTCATCAAGGTCAACAACGTCTCCCTCCAAGCGATTCTGACGGGTAAGAAGGAGAAGCCAACGAGGTGAATTGCATGAGCGAGGAGGACAGGGTCGAGGAAGTCGTAGAGGTCGAGGAAGGTCCCCAGATAAAGCTGTTCGGCAGGTGGCCCCTCGACGACGTCGAGGTCGAGAACCCGGCTCTCAAGGGCGTCATCTCCGTCAAACCAGTCTACCTGCCGCACTCTGGCGGGAGACACGAGCATAAGCCGTTCGGCAAGCTCGAAGTGATGATAGTAGAGAGGCTGGTCAACAGGTTGATGATGCAGGCGAAGAACGCTGGTGTCAAGAAGGATCACGTGAACAGCAAGAACCAGGGTAAGAAGCTCAAGGCGCTCAGGACCGTCAAGTACGCGTTTGAGATAATCGAGCTGAGGACTGGGGAGAACCCCGTGAAGGTCCTCTTGAGGGCCATAGAAAACGCCGCCATAAGGGAGGAGGTAACCAGGATCATGTACGGTGGAGTGACCTACTTCCACGCGGTCGACACGGCACCGACGAGGATGGTGGACCTCGCTCTGAGGAACATAGCCCAGGGGGCGGCGATAAGGGCGTTCAGAAGCCCCACATCGCTGGCCGAGGCGCTCGCGGAGGAGATAATAGCGGCCGCCGAGTACGACAGGACCAGGAGCCACGCCATCAGGAGGAAGGAAGAGGTCGAGAGGATCGCCCTTAGCTCCAGGTGAGCTGGGGGTAGGAACCTATTTATTCGCGGGGCGCTACCTTCTTTCTTACCGGAGAAGTTAGAGGAAGCGGTGATATGGAATGCAGAAAGGGCAGCAGTCTCCCCTATCCTACCTTAAGGCTGCTTATGGCGGCGAGATCGTCGTTCGCCTGAAGAACGGAATAGAGATCGCGGGTAGACTCCGTAGCTTTGACGACATGATGAACCTGGTGCTCGACTCCGCCAAGGAGAGGGATCCCCACAGCAAGGAGGTCAAGAGGAACGTCGGAACGCTGTTCATAAGGGGAAATAACGTCCTCTTCATCACTGTGGAGGAATAGCGCTCCAACCTGGTCAGCCTAGGCGCAGCAGGCGCCTCCAAGCCTTGAGCGCCACGTAGCTGTAGAGGATCGGCATCAGGGCGGTGAGGGTAATCGTCATGGCGATTAGCTGAGACACACGATCTTCTCGGGACTTTTCCGCCTCCTCGAGCGCTGAAGAAGCCTCTAGTAGGACGGCGTCGAGCCTCTCATAGAGATCTGGTAAGTTGGTTGGTTCTGTCCGCCTCATCTCCTGGGTAAGGTTGATCGCCTCTCTCAGCCTCTCCTCAGCAAGGTCTAGGGGTTGCTCTGGCGCCCCTAAGTCCCTCAGCCGCCTGAGGGTCAGGTTGAGGTCGACCACCCTAGATTCCGCGGAGGATAGGTACGCCTCCGATATTCTCCCTAAGGCCTCTTGAGTGAGGTTGAACGCCAGGATCGCGATCCTGGCCGCGCTGCCGTTTCCCTGATACGCCGCGCGGCGGGCCTCGAACAGGAGGTAGTCCGCGGAGGCCAGGAGGTCTGCCGCGCCCGCCTCGAAAACCGGGACCCCCTGCGAGGCGGCCCTCCCTAAGAGGAGCTGGGCCTGCATTAGGGATTGATTGGCTGCCTCGATGAGTACTATCGCCTCCTCGATATTGACGGCGGGTTTCTCTCGCTCGACAGATATGAGGGTCGAGTTTTCGAAGACGTAGAGTCCCACACGAAGCTTGGCAGCTATCAGGAGATATCTCGCGTTCTCGGGAGCGACTACCGACGTAACCACGCTGCCAGAAGATTCGGCCAGAGGGGAGGAGTAGGCCTCCGTCTCGTTGACTAGTATGTCGAGCCTTGGAGAGACCTCCTGCGGCAAGTTGAGAACCAGGTACGTCACGTTAACCCTTGTCGACCCCCCTGGCGGTAACGTGGCCTCATCCACGTGGAGCGTCAGCCTGCCAACCAGGTCGGGCTCGCTGAGCCTGAGCATCGTGGGCGACCCGCTGAATATCACGAGTCTCCCGCTGCCCTCCTCCCTCCCCACCAGCTGGGGCAGGGCGTAGTAGATTCCAGGCTCAGCCTCCAACGGGGGGGTGAAGGTCGTCTCCAAGACGTTTGGCGAGATCTCAACAGGTAGGAGGTTCACCAGACCCCACGGAAGTGACAACCTCAGGCCGGTGATGGTCACCCCGGGAGGGGTCGCCGTGAGATTTACCCTGACCCTGCAGGGTAGCCCTATGTAGCAGGGGCTTGAGATCGTTGTCTGGAAGGAGACCCCAACCTGCTGCGCGGCGCCGGCTGACGCCAGCGTTGTCAGTAGCACGAGGAACATCAGCGCCGCGCGAACGCGCTTCATGTCGCCGCTCCTCCCACCGCCGAACCTTTAAAACGCCGGGCGCGGGCCGCGTAGGCAGGGTCGCCCCCTGTTGAGATACCTGCGGACTCCCGTCCTGGGGGTTGACATCAAGGCTGGTTCCCCCAGGGGAAAGGCAGCACCCAAGTACTCCGCTTGCCTACTGAGAGACAGTGGGGAGCCCGAGTTCTTCGACGGGATCACGCTGGCCGAGATCCTTCGAATAGTCAGACAGATGTCAAGGGGATACCTCGCGGTCGACAACATATTCGAACTGGCAAAGGACTCCAGATCTCTCAAGAGGCTTGTGGCTTCGATCCCTGAGGATGTCAAGATCATCCAAGTAACCGGTCCTCCCGGGGAGGGAGTTCCCCTGCGAAAGCTCGCGCGCGACGCCGGGCTGGAGTACGATGGGAAGCCCGGCTCTCTTGAGAGCGCCAAACTCATCGCAAAGCTGGCCGCGTTGGGATACGGCTCCGAGGTGGTGGCCTTCAACCCTGAGTACAGGGTCGTGATATCGAAGAACAGGAGCGTGAGGCAGGGCGGATCAGGGAGCGCCAGGTGGAAGAGGTTCATCGAGGCGGCCATCCTCAGCGAGGCAAATCGCGTGTCCGCCGAGTTCGACAGGGTGGGAATAGACTACGACCTCTACGTGGAGAGGGGACCAGGTGGGCTGAAGAGGGCCGAGTTCATCGTCTACGCGCCCAAGGAGAGCATCCTCTCCATCGTGAGGGAGCACGAGTGGGGGCCCGTCAAGGTTCAAATAGAGCCCTCCTGGAGGAAGAAGATAGAGTTCACGAGGACCGAACTCAGCAGAAGGCCTAGACCCATAATGGTCGGGATAGATCCGGGAATGTCCATCGGGATCGCCGTGATGGATCTCTACGGTCGCATACTGGGCCTTGAAACTCTGAGGAGGGCCTCCAGATCAGAGGTTATCGAGACTCTGGCGCAGTACGGTAGGCCGGTCCTCATAACGACCGACGTGTCTCCGCCACCGAAAAACGTCGTTAAGATCGCCCAAGCCTTTGGGGCAAGGTTGGTTGCGTTGAACTAGCACATGAAGATAGAGGACAAGATCAAGATCGTAAGAGAGTTCGAGGAGAGGCAAGGAATCTCGGTGGGATCTTCCCACGAAAGGGATGCCCTCGCCCCACTGATCAAGGTCTATCAAAGGATGAGAACCCTCTTTGAGAAGGCGGAGGGACACCTTAGAGAGATGGGCGGCAGCCTTGGACTCGTTGACAGGACCAGGTTGTATGAACTCCTGACGAGGGGGGCCTCTATAGTGGAGGCGATAGAGGGCTCCAGGATAAGGAGTGAAGGGAAAGACGGTCGAGAAGAGCAGATTGAGACGCTTAAGGCCAAACAGAGGGAGATCATAGAGCTAAGGAGGATACTTAGGTCCAAGACCGAGAAAATCAGGTCTCTCGAGGAGGAGCTGGAGTACTACAGGAGGAAGGTCAGAGAGTTGGAGAAAGAGATCACAAAACTCATGGAGGAACTAGATAAGATAAGACATCAGAGGAAGAGAGAGCTAGAGAGGGACAGACTGGTGTCTCAGCTCAGGGAGAGAATTCGCGAGCTAGAGGCAGACGTTGGGAGGAGGGACGCGATGATAGATTCGCTGAGGGCCGAGCTCAGATCTCTCAGGAGGGACGTGGCGAGAAGCGACCTGGGGCCAGGCTGGGTGCCTATAAAGGCCGTGGAGAATCTCTCGAGGTCTACACTGGAGGAGGCGATCGTGAGGGGAGTTCTCTCGGAAGGAGACGTCGTTCTAGTCGGAGACGCCTCCACCGCCGGACCGAGGTCAGTGAGACTTCTCAAAGACGCAGGGGTATGGGCCATCGTCCACTCCGGCTCACCTCCCCCGCCCGAGGTGCTCTCCATGTTGGAGGAGGGGGGAATCTTTGTGACCAGCACCAACTCGGTGGAGATTCGCTGGAAGGGGGCTATCCCGCACGTTCGCGAGGAGTTCCTGCTGCGGGTCGCCGCGAGAAGGAGGCCTCCCAAGCCAGTTAAGGAGGAAAGCGAGGCTGGAGAGGGAGAGGACGGAGGAGATATCCTTAGCATAGTCTGGGAGTACAGGAGGAGCCTGTTGGATGAGGAGGGCGCGACACATTAAAATATGATGATCCAGAGAGCTCATCGGGAGGGATGTGAATGCCCAGAGGAACTCACGGTGCGCTCAACAAGGCTGGTAAGGTTCGATCGCTGACTCCGAAGGTGGAGGCCAGGCCGAGGAGATCCCCTGTGCCCAGGGTCAGAATAAAGTCCCTCTATAGGAAGAGGTACATCCTAGGTAGAAAGCCCGGTCAGAATCCCTTCTGAATTCGCCAGGGCCGGGAGGTTCTCTTGAGGGTTCACGTCGTCGCCCACCCGTTTGGAATTCTCCTCCTAGACGGAGATGGAAACGCGCTCTTCTACTCGGTGTTCTCCTCCCCCGAAGATGCGGGTGAGTCGCTTTACCTCCTTAGCTTAGGAAGGTCATTTCCCCAGGTTGAGGAGGTCCAAGCGGCTATAGAAAACATGGGGGACGAGGTAGAAGAGGTCGTGGTTCCATCCCGCGAACTCGCATCCTCGTTGGGCTACTCGGGGCGCGTGATCGTTGACCTCACCTCCCCGGTCGCTAGGGCCGTTCGAGAGAGGGCTCTCCAGATCGCTAAGGAGATGGGTTTCCAGGGCGATAGGAGGGAGTACAACGACTACGTCACTAAGGTTGGAATCGAGATCAGCAGAAGGCGAATCAAGGACGATCTGTCCCAGAGGGACAACCTGATTATCAGGGCCATAGACTACGTGGATCATCTAAACAAGTCCCTAAACGTGCTCATACCCGCCATCAGGGAATGGTACTCGATATACTTCCCAGAACTCGACTCGCTGGTTGAGGATCACTACACCTACGCGCTGATCGCGGCCGAGCTGACGGCCCGGGAGAGGATCACCAAGGAGGCGCTCAGGAGGATGGGCGTGGACAAGGCCCTCGCCGAGAGGGTAGAGGAAGCGGCGAAGAACTCAATCGGCGCCGATCTACCTGCAGAGGACCTTAACGCAATAGCGACGGTGGCTAAAAGGTGGGTGAAGCTCTACGAGGCGAGGGAGCAGGTCGAGGGGTACATAGAGGACCTCATGCGCCAGGTGGCGCCAAACCTCTCCGCCGTGGTGTCCCCTCTAGTGGCCGCCAGGCTGATAGCGATCGCCGGTGGATTGAAGAGGCTGGCGTCTCTCCCAGCAAGCTCGATCCAAATCTTGGGGGCCCAAAAGGCCATCTTCCTCCACCTAACCAGGGGCACGAAGCCACCGAAGCACGGCGTCCTGTTCCAGGCCAAAGAAGTGAGGACCGCTCCTAAGAAGTTCAGAGGGAAGATTGCCAGGCTGTTGGCCTCCAAGATAGCCATAGCCGCAAGGGTAGACGCGTTTGGAAGGGGTAGGTTTGTGGGAGACCAGCTGCGGGCCGAGATCGATCGCCGGCTGGCGGAGCTGAGGGGTGGTAAGAGATGAGCAGGGGTCCAAGGGCCTCCCCGCACAAGAGCTTTAAGGGCGTCTTTTGGATCCAAGACGGCCGGCGGAGGAATCTGGCCACGCTGAACCTAGTCCCGGGGTTCAGGAGCTATGACGAGGTCAGCGTAGTCGTGAACGGGAAGGAATACCGGATCTGGCCTCCCAGGAGGTCGAAGCCCGCCGCGGCCATACTCAACGGCCTGAAGAACTTCCCCATTAGGCCAGGGAGCCGAATACTCTACTTGGGAATAGCGTCTGGGACGACTGCCTCTCACTTCAGCGACATAATCGGGAGGAAGGGCGTTATATACGGCGTCGAGATCTCCCAGAGGGTGCTCAGAGAACTCCTCCCTGTGGCCGACGCGAGACGGAACATCGTCCCGATCCTGGCCTCGGCCAGGAGGCCGGAGGAGTACGCTCACGTCGTCGAGATGGTGGACGTCCTGTACGTCGATGTCGCCCAACCGGATCAGGCTGAGATCCTGCTCAAGAACGCGGGGGTCTACTTGAGAAGGGGTGGCTACGCGGTGATCGCCGTGAAAGCTAGTAGCATAGACGTGACGCTGCCGCCCAAGAAAGTCTACAGGCTGGTGGAGGACAGGCTAACGCGCGGGGGGTTGAAGGTACTGGAGAGGGTGGACCTCGCGCCCTTTGATCCGAAGCACGCCATGATAGTGGCCAAGAAGTGAACCGGGCCCCGCGGTCGGGACGCAGGCTACCTCACAAGCCTCATAACCTCGCCAGTAAGCGTCTCCGCCACCCGCTCAGCCTCTCCGCGCCTAACCCAAATCACCCTCACGTCTCCCCTCCTCAACACATTCCGAAGGAATGGGAGGTCGTAGAACGGAGCCGTCCCTATTACCGGGACGTCTGAGTCCAGTAACCTCACCACCAGCGACTTGAAGAGATCGCTGAACAGCTCCATCTTTCCTATCTCGTCGACGAGCGCCACGTCAGCCTTGAGGGCGGCCTCCAGGGCAGGGACGGCGACTTGCTCGAAGAGCTCGATGGAGACTCCGTACTTGGAGACCCTCGTCTCCGAGGGGATGTCAACGTGGGCAAACGTTGCCCTCCTCCCTGTCGCAAGGTCCACAACCTCAAAGCCCACCCTAGAGCGGCCCACCCTAACCTCGGGGGTCACGATGCCAGCTACCCTGAGTCCGACCTCTGACAGCCTTTGCCTCGCGATCTGGGCGGCAGTGGATTTTCCAGAGCCGGGTCTGCCCCTCAAAATGAAGTTTTTTACTGCCAACGAGCCCCCGCGGGCTGGTGGATCGGGGCAGAATAACGGTTTCGCTTGCGGAGTACGAGGAGGGCGCTGTGAGGTTCTACGCCTCAGACCTTGAGGAGCTGGAGAGGCTGGGGCTAGCTTACACCAAGGCCCGCGTCTTTTACAACCCCGACATGAGGTCCAACAGGGATATCGCGGTCGCCGTCGCCTCTCTGCTGGGTGAAGAGGTCGTCGCCGCCGACATAATGGCCGCATCAGGCGTGAGGGCGCTGAGGCTCGCCGCAGAGGCCGGCGCGGCGGTGATCGCGAACGACAGGAACCCCCTGGCGTACCACGCCATAAGGCTCGGGATAAGGAGAAATGGGCTTGAGGGCTCAGTAGATGCGTGGCTGATGGACGCGAACCTCGCTTCCCTCTCACTCAAGGAGAGCGGGGGAGTAGACTACTTAGACGTGGACCCCTTCGGAACCCCTTCACCCTTCCTCTGGGCGGCCGTGGGGGCGGTCAGGATCGGCGGTATCCTGGCCGTGACCGCGACCGACACGCCTGTGCTGTACGGGGTGTATCCCGACAAGCTTTTCCGGGTCTACTTCGCCCACGGGAGGAAGGTGGAATTTCACAAGGAGGCGGGCCTCAGGATCTTGGCGGCGTACGCGGCTAGGGTTGCCGCCGTCTATGACCTCGCGGTGAGGCCCGTTCTGGCGCATGCGACGCGGCACTACGCCAGGGTTTACTTCAGGGTGGAGAGGGGGGCCACGAAGGCCTCGGAGTCCCTGAGGGAGATGCTCGGGTGGGTGTCTTATTGCCTCCGCTGCGGCTGGCGGATGATCCAGCAGGGCAGGTACCCGCCTAAGGAGGAGTCCTGTCCCCGCTGCGGATCGAGGCTCGAAAAGCTGGGACCCCTTTGGGTCGGGGACATTCTCGACGAGGGGGTAGTGAAACCGACCCTCAAAAAGCTGAATGAGTGCGTCTGGTTCTCAGAGGAGGCTAGAGAGATAGTTGAATCCCTCTCGCAGGAACTCGGGATGCCTCCACTCTACTACGACCTAGATCTCTTGGCGAGTAGGAGGAAGCTGCCCTCGCCAAGCCCCCGGGCCGCGGTGAAAGCACTGAGATCCCGCGGATTCAGGGCGAGCCTGGTTCACTGCGAGAAAAAGTCGATCAAGACGGATGCCTCCATCGGCGAGATCGAGGAGGTCGTCAGGGATCTCGTAGGAGGTAAGTAGTTAGCTCCCCGCACTCTAACGCCGCTGAGTCGTAACACCTTCCTAGATTTGGACACTTGGTGCACGGAAGGCTCAAGAGCCTCTCTATCAGTTTCAGCGCACTCTGCTCATACCTCGCCGCGCTCGCCGCCCGCTCTGACTTAGCTGGCATCCTCACCTAGAGTGACCTATCCGCTGTTCCTTAATTTCCTTGCCAAAATGCTCGGCGGCTCCAAGAGGTAGAGCCTCCTGCCCACGTAGCCCTTGGCCTCATCGATGGGAATCGTCACTTTGACCAGGAAGAACGGCGCGGAAACCGGGCCGATCACGTCTCGAACCACGCCGACCACCCGAAGCTCCTCGTCTACGACTTTAAGATCCTTGGGATCATACTCCACGGGTCCTCCATACCTAACAAGGAAGTTTCGCGAGTTCGTGACCCTCTCGACGACCCCGATGGGCCTCAGGCGGGCCCTGTCGAGAGGTGGCGGGGGTGATCTCCGCTCACGAGGCAGACTGCTCCTCCTCCATCAGGACGGCGTTAATCACGCCGTGCTGCCCCGGGCTGGAGGTCACCCTGGCCAGACCCAGCTCGGTCCTGATGATCGCCCCGCGAGTTATGATCTTGAACCTCTTGAAGGCCTTGCTCGCCGGGTTGTCCACCACGTCCAAGATCCTGACCCTCTTCGCACCCTCTCCCGGCACAACGACGTTAGCGTAGCTGTCGCTCAGCAGCCTCAGCTTGTAGTCCCCTCCCATCGCCCTGATGAGCTTCAGTCTCCTCTCTCCTATCCTCGTGAGAGCCGGGAACCTGCCCATCTCCCTCTTCCTCTTCTTGCGAGTCTTCCGGATCTTCCCTCCCGTCGGGGTTCTTCCGCGGATGGCCACGGGTCCGTGGTAGTAGTGCGGCACTGATCCACGACCTCCTCGGTCCCAGCCTACCCTCGGTTAAATAAGCATACCGCTGGCGAAGGCTTGACTGAATGGAGGGTTGAGGCGTTGGGTGAGGGTGGGGCAAAGAGGCGAGCGCTCGGGCTGGTCCTAGACATAGTGGTTCTGTCCGTCGCCGTCGGGGTGGCCTACGCAGCCGTCACCCCCAGGGACAGGTACTTCGACATCCGGGGCGCCAACATGGTGGGCATAGCCGCCACCTATCACAGCTCGGCATCTCGCGGGTACGCCGTGGAGCTCGAGGTCGAGGGGGCCTGGTACGCGGGAGGATCATTCAAAGCGATTGGGAGAGTCGTGTACGCGGACAGCAAGAGGCTGGTCCTCTTCGACCCCCAGAGGGGGGTCTTAGTGCTGTCGGACGAGTTCGACAGGCCCTACGTCAACGGGGTTCCCAGCAGAATACTCATGAGAATAGAGCAGCCCAGCGGTGTGGTCAGGATCGACGCCCTAGTCCCGAGTGAAACCATAGGACCGGACTCCCTGGAGTCACTCTGCACGATCCTCGAGCGCTTCGAGGGCGTTGAAGCCTGCCTCGTGTCGGCTACGGTCGGGGTATGGATGGAGGAGTCCAACGTGACGATCCCGGCCAGCCTGATTCAGGACGTGGCTGCCGGGCAGGGGGGGATCATAGAAGTCGAGACGGCTGGGAATGAGATCCTCGTCAAGATGAGATTCGTGCCAGCCGAAGACTCCTCCACCCTGCTCAGAAGGATCGTTGAGATACTCGAGAGAGAGGGGGTCGCCGTGAAGGGATTAATCTCGGGACCAATCCAGCTTACCGTACTCACAGATCCCGTGAGGGTGGACGCAGACGCCGTCGGAGGTTCTCTGCGGGAGATTGGGGGTGAGAGGATCAGGGTTAGGCGCGAGGGGTGAGGTGGCCGTGGAGCCGGATAGGGCGTCGAGACTCCTGGGGGTCGCGCTGGACATTCTCGTCGTGACCGCCACGGTGGGAGTCGCCTACATGAAGGTGAACGCTCACTCATACTACCGAGGAGACGTGAGGAGCGGCCAGTCGGCCGCGTACATAGCCAACTTCTACCGGTCCAGGGGATACTCGCTGAGAGGTGGAATACTCGGCGTCCACGTCAATGGAACGCTAATAAACTCCACGGGATTCGTCCTGGACTCAGCCAGGGCGACCATATACTTCAGCGCGGGGGGAGACGTGTTCCTGGTCTACTCCTCCGACCAGAAGGTAAGGGACCCGCTTCCGCAGGAGGTCGACCCCCTCAAACTCGCTCTCAAGGTAGACAGGAACGTAGACAGGCTCCTGGTGAGCCTGGACCCACTGTGGACCGACGGATTAGATGACCTGATCTCTAGGGTGGGGGAGGTCGCCGGCGCCGTGTCGAGTGGCGGCGTGGGCTACGAGCTGTTCGTGTCCTTCAAGCTGCACGGTGGGGGCCTCTCTGAGGCCATAAGGGGGAACGAGGTTCCGATATACTGGCTACAGAGTGAGGTCAATGAGGAGTGCTCCGGCCTCTTCCTCTTCGTAGGCTCGACGGTGGCCCCCTTCTACTTGGTCGTGGAGAACATGAACTGGAAGGACCTCACCAAGCTCGACTCCATCCTGAGGGCATGGCTGCCTGCAGACGCGCGCGAGATGCTGGCGTATGACATCCGGGTCAAGGTGGTCTTCGACAGACCACCAAGCCCGGGAGAGAAGTCCGCCATATACGGGGCCGTCTCCTCTGTGGAAGGGGTCCGCTACGCCAAGTTCATGGTCGAGTTCAAGGGATAAGGGGTGGGTTCGATGAGCCTAACCTGGAGAGCCATTAGGATCCTCATAAAGCTTGAGATGGCGGTCGGCAGATTCCTCGCGGAGATTCTGGCATCCGTAGCGCCTACAGCCCACGCCCGTGAGGTCCACGAAGGTCTCGGAATCTCACGGATTCCGGGCACGCTTCGCAGGGTCTTTTCCTTCGTCAACAAACTCGCCGATCGCCTCGTCGAGGCGTCGGCCTCGAGCCTCGTTCTCAGACCACTTGCGGTGGCTTCTGGTAGATACGGGGCGGCCTCTCCCGTGCTGGCCGTCCCACTGGCCTACGCGCTGTACCTAGCGCTGGCGCTTGTGAGCCCCCTGCCGATAGTGGACCCCGCGCTGTGGGTTGCAGGCATCGCGCTGTGGACCTTAGCCGTGGCGGCGTACTCGCTGGGCGCTAGGGCCGCGATCTCCAGGGTTCCCGGCCGCGCGGTCATACGGCTGAGGGGCGAGGGTCTCCTTCACTTCTCCCTGCCTCTGCTTATCGCCGGTGGCGTGGGGCTCTTGGTCAACTACCTGCGGCTGGGCGCCATTCCCCTCCTATACCCAGAGCTGAGAAGGCACGACGCATTCTGGATGATCAGCTACGACGCGTACCTCCTTGGCCTGTCTGCCCTCGTTGCTTGGTTGTCCTCCGCGGCTGGCCAGAAGGGATCAATTCGAAGGGAGGACGCCCTTATTGCCTGCGCCGGCCTAATGGGAATTTCTCTCGCCCTCACGTTCCCGTCGGGGTTCAGGCTGGACATGGTGGTTGCCCTCGGAACGCTGATCGTTGCCATGTGGCTGGGTGGACTAATCAAGGTCAGACAGGTCCTCGCGTACCTGGCGGCCCCCGGCCTCCTGATGTTCACCTTTCAGAAGGTAATACTCATGGCAAGGGCCGGCCTCACTGGTGACGCCTACTACGTCCTCGTTAGCAGAGCCGGCTTCACACTGTATTCCCTGACGCTGATCCTGAAGACCTACTCGCCCTGGGGGATGACCTATGGAATTCTCCTGTTCATTAACCCTCTGCTGACCATGCTTGGAATTCCAAGGCCTCTCGTGGGCGCGCTGACGGGCGAGGCCGTCGTGGGCCTGCCGGTCGCCTACACGACCTCCATGGTGGGGCCCATCTGGATAGACTTCGGTGTCGTCGGAGTCGCGGTGGTTCCCCTAGTACTCGGCGCAATAGCGGGCGGCGTGCTCAAGCTGGCTCGCTCGGGAGACTCCGCTGCGAAGGTGCTCTACCCAATACTCCTCAGCGCCAGCCTCGTCTGGATTGAGTCAGGCCCCGTGCACCCCTACCTCTACTCTTTCTTCGCGCCGGCGCTTGCCCTGCTGGTGTCCGGCGCGCTCCGCCGGGGTGGAGACGGGAACCTCTCCGACAAGGGGTGATGGGTAGAAAAAGAGTTTGAGAGAGGAGAGCTCAGAACTCGAACTTGCTCTCCTCCTTCTCTTCCTCCTTCTCCTCCTTCTTCTCTTCCTTCTCGTACGGCTTGGCGGCTATTATGTCGTCAGTCTTGATTATCAGGATCGCTGTCTCCGTGGCGGAGGAGATGGAGTTCTTCACCCCCCTGTAGGTGTCGTAGACGCCCAGCTCGGCCATGTCGGCGATCTCTCCCCTGACGGGGTCGACGCCGTAAGACACCTTGCCCTCGGCGTGGGCTTGCCTGAGCCTGACGAGGACGTCTATGGAGTCCATGCCAGCGTTCTCTGCCAGTATCCTCGGGATGGACTCCAGCGCGGCGGCGTAGGCCTCCATGGCCAGCTGCTCCTTGCCCCCGACGGTCTCGGCGTAGTCTCTTAGCTTCCTGGCAAGATCGATCTGCACCGCGCCGCCGCCGTAGCAGACCTTGCCGTCCTCGACGACGTTCCTAACCACGTAGAGGGCATCCTTCAG
>JAOZFH010000027.1 GCA_027491415.1 Thermoproteota archaeon
TACCTCGACGCAGAGATCAGGCACCTGAAGGTTCCGGGCGCTCCGCTGTATACCCAGGGAGACGTCATCAGGCTGATGAAGGAGAAAGGGATCGGAAGGCCCTCCACGTACGCCACGATCGTGGACAGGCTCCTCGCCAGGAGGTACGTCGTCGACAGGAGGGGGAGGCTCATTCCGACCAGGCGAGGGATCGCGGTCTACGAGTACCTAGTGAAGAGGTACAGCGACCTGGTCAGCGAGGAGAGGACTGCCGACCTGGAGAGGAGGATGGAGGCCGTCGAGTCTGGCCAGCTCGACTACCAAGATGTGCTGGCTGAGGTGTACCGAGAGATCAAGACAAAGGTGGGAGGGGGGACCGGTCAGGCACCCTCCTCCAGCGTGTAGAGCTCGTCCCCCCTGAGCTCCAGCCTCATCTCAGGGTGCAGCTTGACGAACCTGGCCAGAGCCGCCATCCTCAGCTCGGAGGGTATCATGGTCAGCATGGACGCGGGCGCGCGGCCCCAGACCCTCAGCATCGTCGAGATCCTCTTCTCGACGTTGGGCCACACGCCGCCCATCAGTATCTCCCTGAACTGGCGCACCGTCTCCTCGAGGGCCCTGACGGATTCCTCGACCTCCCTGACTATCTTCTGGGACTCCTCGAGATCCCCTATGTCCATCAAAACCTCGGCCCTCGCCAGCTTCCTCTCAACGACGGCGGCCCTCTCGTCCACCCCGACCAAGCCCTCGCCCTCCAGCTCCTTGGCCTCAGCGACGATCTTCTGCAGACTCTCCTTGAGCATGCCGATTTTGGAGGCGAACTCCTCGGCGCTCACGGCTGGCGCGGCCGGTCTGACTTCCCCCTCCGGAGGCGCCCTCGGCCTCTCCTCTGCGCGGACCTCCCGCTCCGGCCTGACTGTCATCGCCTCCCTCTCTGGCGCGGCTCTGGGCGGGGCGGCCTCGGGCGCCTCCCTCACCTCGGGAGCTGGAGCGGGGGTCGGCGCCCCTCTCGGCGGGATCTCCTCCTCGAAGATCCTGCGCGGGACCTCCCCGCGCAGGTCGACCCCCGGCCTGGGTGACGGCGGTACCCTCCTCAGCTTGGGCGACGGGCGCGGCCTCCTCTTGAAGATCATGACCCCTAACGCGCCGGCCACCACGGCCGCGAGTAAGAAGGGCAGGTAGTCCAATATCGGCTCTGGGATCCTCGAGAGGAGACCGGCGCCAGGCCCCGTGGTGGTGGGGGGCGGGGTCGTGCCCGCCTGGGGGGCGACCACGGTGATTGCCCCAGGGAGCGTTATGGAGTCCACCAACGTGCTTCCCACCGAGACCGTCACCGTCACGTCCTTGTTCCCCGTGCCTGTGACCCTCCCGGCAACGGAGACCTGCCTCTCCTCACCCGCGGCCAGGGGACCGACCTGCGTCGCCTCGCCGACCACTCCCTGCCCGCCCACGCTCACGGTGAAGGTCGCCCCGTCCTCGTACCTGTTGACGAGAGTCAGCTTGACGGTGAACTTCCCCCCCTCCGTAATCCTCTGAGGGGAGACCTCGGGCGCCCCCTCGATGACCGACCCTCTCTCGACCTTCAGCGAGAACTCCTCCTCGTGCACGACCTCAGACTCGATCACCAAAGCCGCCTTGCACGGGAGATCTCCCGACCTCTTCGGGAGGAGTTCTACCGCGAACGTCCTCGACGCCCCGACGGCTATGTAACCCTCCTCGGACCTCACCTTATCCAGCCCCTCGCAGTCGACGGAGACGTACGCGAGCCCCTCCCTCCAGCCGTTGGTGACGGATATCGAGATCTCCGCGCGCTCTCCTACCACAAGCGACGGTGGGGCGCCTATGGCCATTCCCGGCCGGGCCGGCGGCTGGGGCGGGGCCTCCGCGGCTAGCTCCACGGACGCGGGTGGACTCTGGAGGCCCATCCCCGAGAGGAGGAACTTCACCTCTCTCGACGACTCGACCTCGAAAGAGGCCGTTCGAAGGAAGCAGCCCCCGCCGTACACGGAAATGGTGTCGGAGAAGAGTTCCCTACCGAGCTCATCCTTCGCGACGAGTCTCAGGTCTCCCTCGCCGCCGGGAAAGGCGCACACAAGCAGGTCGGCGGTGAGCTCGCCTTCCCTCACCTGGTAGTTCCTGACCCTCACCGAGTATAGAGGGACGCTGAGCGCGACGAGCCTGCCGTCGGATAGGTAGAACATGGCCACCTGGGAGATCGAGTCGAACCCGACTCCGGAGATGAACTTGGCCCCCACCGGGTACTCGAACACCACGTCGACGGGTGATGGTACCGCCGGTACGCCGAGCAGGATTCCCTGAACGGTCCACAGAAGCATCAGGTAGTTTGACATCTCGGGCTGAGCCATGGGGCTCTGCTCGAGGTAGATTATGTCGAGCCTCCTGAAGCTCCTTATCCCCACCGGGTAGATCCTGCCGCGCTTGGTCACGACGTAGAGTATGTCGGGACCGGCCTTGATCTCGCCCGGAGCCGGGTCGGGCGTGGGAAGCCTCAGGCTCCTCAAAGTCCTGCCGGTGGCGAGATCCAGCTCATAGAGGGTCCCCGCATCGGTGACCGCGAACACCGATGACCCAACTATTGTCGCGGACCTCACGGGGGAGCCAAACGTCACGTTCCACAGCGCCGCTCCGGAGATGGGATCCACCGCCGCGACCCCAGAGCTGTGACCGACTACTATCCTCCCTCCCCCGCTGAGGGCCAGCGTGACCCTCCAGGGGAGCTTGATCCTCCACTTGATCTTCCCCGTGGATCCGTCGAGGCCGATGAGTCCCTTCCCAGAGGATAGGGCGACCACACCAGAGGCGTAGGCCGGCCGAATCGAGACGTCGACCCCCTCGACCTCGATGCCCTTGGAGTCAAAGACGACCGTGCCGTCGAGAAGCTTGAGGCCGTACATCCTCCCCCACTCAGTGAGGACGTACACCGACCCTCCGCCCACCACGATTTGAGTCGGCGTGGACTCCACCCTGAACGTCCAGCTCGCCGAGAAGGTGGACGGGTCGACGAGAGACACGGAGCCCAAGTCGGGGTAGACGCAGACGAATCCGACGCTGGTCGCCACCGGGGACGGCAGCCTCATCCCGGCCGGAATGTAGCCGGACACGGTGTGGTTCCACACCATACTGACGGGCTCGTACTGTGGGGCGGACGGAGCGGCAGGCTGCTTGGCCGAGATTGCGTGGGTCGAGATCGCCAGCAGTACCACCAGACTCAGTGAGAGGAGCGGACGAAGGGGCGTGTGCGGGTGAAGCCTCATTATCCTCACCGACTAACAGGATCACTTAGTCAGCGCATCTTAACCCTCCTGAACTCATTTTAACTTGCCTACGCCAGAAATCGAGAGCATGGACAACGAGGACTACCTCGACGAGTTCGTGACTTGGATGGAGGTAAAGGGCTACAGGCCTGGCACGATCCGTCAGTACGCATACGACGTGAGGAGGTTCCTGAGGTGGCTCGACAAGGACGCCGCCGACGCGACGCCCGACGACGTCTGGAGGTACCTGACACACCTTCGGAGGAAGAGGGGGCTGGCCGACAGGACCCTCCTTAGGCGGATCG
>JAOZFH010000045.1 GCA_027491415.1 Thermoproteota archaeon
GACTTCACCCGCTCGTAGAGCTTCTTCAGGTAACCCTTAGCGAGCGTTATGGCACTCTCAAACCTGAGTATCTCGCCCTCGACCTCTTCTTCGCTCAGCTCCCTCTTCTCGATCTCGACGTAACCCCGGACGTAGAGGTAGGCCCTCCCCACCGCGACGCCTGGTGAGGCGGGAATACCCCTGAACTCCCGGGGGCCAGCCCGCAAGTTACTCCGCCTCCCCGAAGCGGCTCTCAACTAGAGACGCCAGGGCCTGGACCGCCTCCTCGGCATCATCACCTTCAGCCACTATCGTTATCCAGTGCCCGTACTCGGCGCCCAGAGAGAGCACTCCGAGGATGCTCTTCGCGTCGGCTTCCTTATCATCCTTTCTGACGACGATCTTTGACCTGAACTTCTTTGCCGTCTGCACGAAGAGGGATGCTGGTCTGGCGTGGAGGCCCACCTTGTTCTTCAGCTGAACAGTCGTTTCAGCCCGGGCCATTGAGCACATCCGAGGCCAACCCGAAGGGAAAGGATCCTTAAATACTTGTCTAGGACGTTGAGTCGAATGACCGTCAGTCTCTCTGCTTCCATACTCTCTGCAGACCTCTCGAATCTCAGAGAGGAGGTTGCGCGCGCCCAAGAAGGTGGGGTGGACAGCATCCATGTGGATGTCATGGACGGCCACTTCGTTCCCAACCTCTCATTTGGGCTCCCCGTCGTCAGGGCTCTCAGGCGGACAACTGACCTCCCGATAGAGGCTCACCTGATGATAGAGCTTCCAGAGAGGTATGCTGATAGGTTTGTGGAGGCCGGAGCGGACGTGATCTACTTCCACGTAGAGTCGGCAAGCAGGCCGATCTCCCTCTCGACGTCGCTCAGATCTGCTGGTGTTAAGGTCGGGGTGGCCTTGAACCCCGGCACTCCTCTCTCGACGATCGAAGAGTTACTCGACTCGGTCGACCGGATCCTCGTTATGACCGTTGAGCCCGGGTTTGGGGGTCAGAGGTTCATCGAGGGAACGCTTCGAAAGATATCGAAGCTGAGGCGGCTGATAGAGAACGGGGGACTCAATCTGGAGATAGCCGTGGATGGAGGGATAAACTGCTCGAACGCCAGTAAGGTCGTCGAGGCCGGAGCCGCCGTGTTGATCGCTGGCTCGGCGATATTTGGTAGGGAAGACCCGGCTGAAGCCGCGAGGTTGCTCAGGAGTTGCGCGGAGGGCAGGGCGTGACCCGACTCGATATATCAAAAACTATAAGATTGTCCTATACTTTCCAGCGGTGCTTCCACGTTGGCCAAGCTCGAGGTCGAGATAGAGGAGATTGGAGAGGTCTCAGTTCAAGAGGCTCTTTCACTCGGGCTGACCGCGGGAGACCTCCTTCGGATGTACAGGAAGCTGGTCGAGCTTCGCCTCTTCGAGAACAGGGTGGAGCAGCTCTACCTCTACGAGGCCAGGATCCAGGGAACCGCCCACCTCTACACCGGAGAGGAAGCCATTGCTGTAGGCGTG
This sequence comes from Thermoproteota archaeon, assembly GCA_027491415.1. Lineage (GTDB taxonomy): Archaea > Korarchaeota > Korarchaeia > Korarchaeales > Korarchaeaceae > DRBY01. The sequence goes on from JAOZFH010000045.1 coordinate 1,495, forward strand.
GCCCGGGCAATAGAAGGGTTCGGGTACATAGTAAGCCACCATAGGGGCCACGGGCACGCGCTGGCCATGGGCATACCGCCGAAGGAGGTCATGGCCGAGCTGTTCGGCAAGGAAACGGGTGTGGTCAAGGGACTCGGCGGGTCAATGCACGTGGCCATAGATCCCAAGCGAGGCGCCCTCTGGGCCTCGGCGATCGTGGGGAGCGGGATACCCATAGCGGCAGGGGCCGCGCTGGCCCTGAGGTACAGGGGAGAGAGGGGCGTCGTCGTCGGGTTCTTCAGCGACGGCGCCGCGAACACCGGCGCGTTCCACGAGGGGCTCAACCTCGCCTCCTTCTGGAAGCTCCCGGTCATCTTCGCCTGCGAGAACAACCAGTGGGGCATGTCCATGCCTGCGAGAAAGTCGGTAACGTGCGGCCGTGTAGCCTACCGGGCCGCGGCTTACGGTATGCCCGGCGTAATCGTCGACGGCAACGACGTCCTCAGCGTCTACAAGGCCACTAAGGAGGCCGCCGATCGGGCGCTCCGCGGAGGGGGTCCGACCCTAATAGAGTTCATCACCTACCGACTTAAGGGGCACGGCGTCTACGACAAGGCCACGTACAGGCCTAAGGGCGAGGTCGAGGAGTGGGAGAAGAGGGATCCGCTCCCCAGGTTCGAGCGGAAGTTAATTGAGGCTGGAATTACCACAGAAGATCGCCTGAAGGAGATCAGGGACGAGGTGGCCAGGGAGATCGAGGAGGCGGTGAAGTTCGCCGAGGAGAGCGAGGTCCTCAGGTTCGACCAGCTCTGGGAGGTGATCTACGCGTGAGTTCGGGCGAGGAGAGGATCCTGACCTACGCCGAGGCCATCAGGGAGGGCCTCAGGCAGGAGATGCAGAGGGATCAGAGCGTCATCCTAATGGTGGAAGACATAGGCGCGTACGGGGGCGCCTTCAAGGTCACTAAAGGTCTCCTAGAGGAGTTCGGCCCAGAGAGGGTCAGGGACACTCCCATCTCAGAGATCGCGATCGTGGGAGCCGCCATAGGGGCTGCGATAATGGGCCTGAGGCCCGTGGCCGAGATCATGTACATGGACTTCCTGCCAATAGCGACCGAGCAGCTGGTCATTCAGGCAGCCAAGATGAGGTTCTCCTCCGGAGGAAAGCTGAAGATCCCGCTCGTGGTGAGGACCCAGTACAGCCTGGGGAGGGCGCATGCCGCCCAGCACTCCAACTTCTTCCCAGTCTGGTACATGAACGTCCCGGGCCTGAAGGTGGTGGCCCCCTCAACTCCCTATGACGCGAAGGGGCTGATAATTAGCTCCATAAGGGACGACAATCCCGTGTTGTTCATCGAGTGCGCCGTCCTATACTACGGGGTAAAGGGCCCCGTGCCAGAGGAGTCCTATGAAATCCCCATTGGCGTGGCGGATGTGAAGAGAAAGGGTAGTGACGTCACAGTTGTGGCGGTGTCTAGATTGGTTCACGAGGCTCTGAAGGCCGCGGAGGAGCTAGAGAAGAAGGGGATAAGTGTGGAGGTAATCGACCCAAGAACCCTCAACCCCCTGGACAGGAAGACAATCGTGGAGTCCGTAAAGAAGACGGGGAGAGCCATCGTGGCGGCGGACGACTGCAAGACCGGTGGAGTCACCGCTGAGCTAGCGGCCACGATAGTTGAAGGAGCCTTCGACTACCTAGACGCCCCGGTGGTGAGGGTGGCTTCGCCTGACATGCCCATCCCGTTCTCCCCGTCCCTTGAGAACCAGTACATGCGGTGGGCAAAGGACATAGTTGAGGCGGTGGAGAGCATAGTCTAACCTGTCGGGAGGATCGCAGATGCCCTGGAAGGTCGTGATGCCCCGCCTTGACCCTGGAATGAAGACGGGTAAGCTAATCAGGTGGCTGAAGAAGGAGGGTGAGCTTGTCAAGAAGGGCGAGGAGATAGCTACCGCCGAGGGGGAGAAGACCACGTTTCCAATCGAATCGCCAGCTGACGGCGTGCTCGCCAAGATTCTCGTCCAAGAAGGAGAGGAGGTTCCTGTGCTCACGACGCTGGCCATCGTCGCGGCTCTGGGGGAGGAGATCTCGGAAGAGGAGTTTGAGCGGGAGGCTCCACGCGAGGCGGTGGAGGTGAGGGCCAGCCCGGCCGCCAGGCGGCTGGCTAAGGATTACGGGATCGACCTCAGAAAAGTGCGGGGCACTGGTCCAGGTGGGAGAATCACCAAGGAAGATGTGCTAAGGTACGTGGAATCCGCCGGGCTGAGAGCTGAGCCTGGCGAAGAGGGGCCAAGAGTTCTGAAGGAGATCGAGTTGACCGGTAAGAGGGGTACCATCGCAAGAAGGCTGACTGAGAGTCACAGGGAGATCCCAAGCGTCACAATCGTCATGAGAGCGGACATGTCAAGGGCACTCGAACTCAGGAGGCGCGAGGCTGCTGAGGGCAGGAAGTTCTCCATAACCGCCCTTGTGGTGAAGGCCGCGGCCAAGGCCCTCGAGGAGCACAGAGAACTCAACTCGAGCGTTGTGGGAGACAAGATCATCGTCTACGACGAGATCAACGTGGGCGTCGCCGTGAGCGTTCCAGACGGGCTCGTGGTGCCCGTCATCCGGGACGCCAACAAGAAGGACGTAATGCAGATAACCCGGAAGATAGAGGAGCTGGCAAGCAAGGCTCGGAGTGAGGAGGGGCTCAGCCCAGAGGACGTCTCAGGGGGGACCTTCACGGTCTCGAATCTGGGCGCCGAGGGGGTGGAGATCTTCACACCGATCATCAACCCACCGCAGTCTGCCATACTCGGCGTAGGCGCGATCGTTCCGACGCCGGTCGGAGGTGAGACTGGAATCGAGCTCAGACCTCAGATGGCTCTCTGCTTGGTATTCGACCACAGGGTGGTGGACGGCGTCCCCGCCGCCAGGTTCCTCAGGCGGGTGGTCGAACTTCTCGAGAACCCAGAGGGGCTTATCTGAGCCCCCTATTTTTCTGCTTCTTCCTCCAACGCGTCTCCTTATTCCGGGAGATAAAGATCATCAGCCCCTCCACGTCTCATTCAGCACCGGAGCTATGAACTCTTTGTGGAGAGGCACACGTATGCCTGGCAGCCAAAACAGCTTGGCTTCATAGTACCCCACCATATCCACCTCGAGTTTCGGGGGGAGATGCTCAATCGTCTGCGGCGGCAGCGGAAGAAGTAGTATCCTGTAAGAGTCGCTGCGGCCCTTGACGAGCCCCAGTGAAGCCGAGAAGTTCTCGATCACTTCCCCCGTCTCGGGATCTTTTAGGCTCATCCCCGCGGAAACGAATAGAGGATAAAAGCCGTCATTCCTTAAGGTGAAGTTCAGCGCAAGCCCAGTGAAGTTCCCACTGACGTAGGGCTGGGCGGACACGAGCCTGAGGTTGTAGTGAACGCTGAAGGCGGAGTGAAGCCACATGGCTGCAAGGACTAGGACCACTAGGATGACCGCCAGCTCTCTCTTGTAGGACATTAGAACTTCCTTGCCTCTACTTGACTCGCTCACGAGAGCGTCCCTCCTTACCTACCAAACTTCAGGGAGGCTAGCCGCAATAAAAAGAGGGAAGAAGAGGGGCGGGGGATCACTTCTTCCCG
>JAOZFH010000051.1 GCA_027491415.1 Thermoproteota archaeon
CCAGCTCTCCCTCGGCCCCCACTATCTCTATCGGGGCGCCCGGGGCGCCCGAGACGTCGATGTCTATTACCTCGTGGTAGGTCCCGCCGTGGATGACCAGCCTGTCCCCGGGCCCGAGCGCGGCTACCCCGCGAGAGATCGTGGCCCAGGGCTGGGACTCCGTCCCCGGGTTGGAGTCGCTCCCTCCGGGGGACACGTGGTACACGCGGCCCTGGCCCCCCACGGCCGTGTGGGGCGCCAGGAGGAGCAGCGCCGCCAGCGCGGCCGCCAAGATAGGAGCCCTCTCCATTATTTCGCGAAATGAATCACATAATTTAAACGATGGCCCGCTTCCGGGCCAAGGGATCCCCGGCTATCGGCCCCAGCCCTGGTCGCCGCACAGACCCTGCACGCCGCTGGCGATGGGCCGCTCAGGGGGAGGTTTCCGGACCGCTGCCTGGAGGGCAGGTCGAGGACTTCGGCTCCGACCGTCACACCTCGACGCTCCGGACCCCTCGGCGTCGAGCCAGGGTGGTGGCAGGCTGGAGCTTGCGCTAAAAACCTACCGGCTCATCCAGTGCCGGGAGATTGGCACTCAGAGGACCGCCTGCCGGATCTCATGCGATCTCGGGTGGAGACCCCGGGTACGGCCTCACCTTGGACTCCAGGGGGCACCCTCCCCCGCACGCCTGGAAGAGCGGACAAGATGCGCAGGCTTCTCCGGCGAAGGCCCTCGACCTTATCTCCTTGCAGAGCGGGTGGTCCCAGATGGCTCCCCAGTCGTCTCTGAGGATGTTGCCGAGGGGCTCGTAGTAACTCTGGCAGGGTATCACAGTTCCGTCGGGCTCTACGGCCATCGTTATCGAGCAGGCAGAGCAGAACTTCACCCCGAACTGGTGCTCCAGCGGGTTGAGTTCGCAGTACCTGGTGACCCCGTACCACCTGAACTCCATGTCCCTCTCGGCCGCGGCGTCCGCCATCTCTTCCAGGGCCTCGAGCGTCTCCTCCGGCGTGGGTTCGAACCACTCCCTGACTTCTAGCCCCCTGCCGCTGTATATGAGGCGATTCGCGGATACGGCGTCCGCACCAAGCTCGTCGGCCAGCTCGACGAGCCCGACGACGTCGCCAACGTTCAGTCTGCTGAGGGTGGCGTTGACGTCCACGTATATCCCGAGGTCCGCGATGTTCTTTATCCCCTCGACGGTCTCCCTCCAGCTCCCGGGGACCTGAGTTATCCTCTCGTGAACCTCTGGCCTGTGGGACTCCAGCGTGACCTGAACGTAGTCCAGTCCAGCCTTCACCAGCTCCTCGGCGAAGGACCTGTCCGCCAGCCTCCTGCCGTTGGTCACCAGTCCCGCGACCAGGCCCAGCCGCTGGGCCTCCACCACCAGCTCCACCAAGTCGTCCCTCAGCGTTGGCTCTCCCCCAGTGAAGACCACGTTTGGCACGCCGAGGTCTTCGACCCTCCTCAGGACCTCCTTCCACTCCCTGGTGCCCAGTTCGGGCTTCTGGGACTCGGGAGATCCACTGTAGCAATGCACGCACCTGTTGTTGCACCTGTAAGTGAGGGCGAGGTCCATCCTGAACGGCGCCGAGGTCCTGATGGAGAGCGGGTCCACCCTCGCGAACCCGAGGTCGGTGATGGGGCAGACTTCCTCGGCGTCTAAGAAGGCCTTGAGCCTCCTGACGAAGTCCCTGTAGTCCCTCTCCGCCCTCTCCCTCGTGAGCCCTCGAAAGGCCCTCACGGCCCTCTCCACCGCTGCCTCCGGCGGCTCCCCACTCAGGAATGACTGGGCGAACAACGTGCCTGACCTGTTCAGGTAGGCGGACCTCCTGGCGGCCACCACCAGTACGCCGAGGCCGGACGGATCTACCCTCAGGTGGACCTTCTGGCCCTTGTAGACGAAGCTGAGCATACGCGCGCTTCTCTTAGCATCTCTCCTTCCCCTAACTCCCATCAGCCAGCACCTCCTCCGGCGCAGGCACAAGCGCACGACACGCAGGCGCAGGCGCACGCACAGGACACGCAGGCGCAGACGCAGGAACTCACGGCGGTTCTGGTCCTGCTCCTTGGCCTAGTCCGCTCCGGCGCTATGAGCCGGGTCACCCTGTCCGCCAGCCCCTCCGCGCTGTCCGCCACGGAGTCGAAGACTGACTCAACCCCCCTGGCCACCTCATCGGCAGCCTTCTCTAGGGAGACGACCGGCCCCTCCGCCCTCCGCTCTATCCCGGTGACGGTTCTGGGCTCCTTCACGGGCTCTACTCGGGGAGCGCCGGGGGCCGGCCTGGTTACGATGACGACGTGCCTGTCCCAGCCGGGCCACGTCCACCTCCAGATTCTATACATCCACCAGTCGCTCGGCAGCACGACCTGAGCCGGTTCGGGGGCCCTCAGGGCCTCCCTAAGCCTCTCGAAGAAGTTCTCGTCGATCATGAGCCACTCGATCCACTCATCTAGGACCTCCCTCTTCTTCTCGGGAGGTGCAGATTGGAGTTCTCTCCACCCCTCCGCGATCTTCTTGCGGTAGAAGTCTACAGTCTCCTTCCTAGAGAAGCCAGACAGCTTGCGGTAGGTGGCCCTGTGCACGGCCTTGATCAGCCTCGCGAGGCAGTCCTCGTTCAGAGATCCGTCGTCCTGGATGCAGCGGACGAGCCTTCTCAGGTAGTACTTCAGCGGGCCCCCGTCGTCCCTCACCCTCAACCTCAGGGGTCTCAGGCTCTCAAGCTCAAGGACGCCCAACTTGAGGCCCTCGACCAGCGCGACCGTTATCACCCTGGAGAACTCTCTCTTCCCGGACTCCAAGAGCATCAGGTAAGCTGCCTCGGGTGGGTTCAGCCGCTTCTGCGGGCCCAGGGCCTCGATCCCAATCCACGGAGGCTCGTACTCTCCCAGGGGCTTCTTGGTCCGCGCGTAGAGGATGTACGCCAAGATGAACGCGAACGGGGCCAGCATGATCAGTACGCCCAGGATCTGGCCGATCCTGTAGAGTATCCCACTGGAGCCCGGCGCCTCAACGTAATGCTCCACATACCGCGATGGGAAGCTTACTCCGACCTCGAACCGCTCCCCGGGGTATAGGTTCCGCCTCTCCCAGTAAAGGGCGACCCTCCCGTCTAGGTTCATCAGGTTGTCGTAGTCCGGGTAGTTTCTGACCTCTGAGGATCGCACGCCCTCCGGAAGCACCACCAGGACCCTGAGGTCCTCCACTGGCGCGTCGTCAAACCAAGAGGGGGTGAACTGCACCCCCACGTTACCCGGGTTGGTCTCGTCTGCATAGATGAAGTCCTCGACCAGCAAGGTGAAAGTGAAGGTCCTCGATTGCCCGGCCTCTATGGGGCTGCTAGGGTGGAGCTCCACGGCGTAGTAGTCTCCCTCCCTGATCTCGTCGTAGTTCACCTCCAATCCCGTTTCCAGCTCCCGGGCCTCCAGCACCTCGAAGCTCCCTGCGGGCATCCCAACCCTGACGAATCTCCTGATCGCTCCAGAGTCCACGGCCACGGTCAGGTTGTAGGACAGGAGCACGGTGCCGCCTCGCTCGATCTGCAGTACAACCCACTCCCGGACGATCCGATAGGAGAGTTCTTGTGCTGCCGATGGGGGCAGGGAGGGGACCGCCGACAAGACCAGCAGGAGGATCGCCAAAGCCCTACTCGACATCCTACCCGCTGCAACCGGCTGGCGTGAGGTAAAAAACGGATCGGATTTGCATCACGTGCACTTTACTGGCGGCGGCTCTTTCCTTTCAGCCGGTCTCTCCGGTACCAACCTCCTCACTACCATATTGCTGGCCCTGTTGATTACGTAGGCTATGGCAAACATCCCGAGGATCGCGATCGGCGAAGAGAGCGATATCCTCGGTCCGCCCACCCTCGAGACGGTGGGCAGCAGGCCTTCAAGGACGCTCATCACCGGGGCTAGGGCTAGGTAGGTGAACAGCAGCCTCAGTGCTAGAATCAGCGAGGCCGCACCCCTGGCGAGCACCGTGATGATTCCCCGCTCAAAGTAGGTGTAAGCATGCTGTATCGTAGAGATGAACACGCCCATCGACAGGATTGTTAGCAGCAGCTGGAAGACTGGGGTTTGAGTGAAGAGGAGCTTCGATGCGCTGAGTATGAGGTATATGACCATCAGCCTGAAGAGCGAGCCGTACATCCACCTCCTGAAGTCCAGGTCGCCCACGACTCTGTTGGCGTCCTCGCTGAGATCCTCAAGGAAGGACCTCAGGGCCTCTGGCAGGCCCTTTATAGCTGCCCCGGCCAGCCTGTGCACCCTGTTGGTCACCTCTGAGACTAGGGTTAGGTTAAAGCCGTAGGCGAACATGGCCGCTAGAGCCACTACTAGTGGGAGCTGGTTCAGCAGACCAGCGATTGCTATGAGGCCGAACTCACCGGTGTTGGCGAGGACCATGGCCATCTCGGCTGCGTCCTCCAGCTCGAAGCCTGCCAGGATCGCGGAGAAGAATAGGATGAGTCCTCTGAGCACGTAGGCAAGGAACGCCCAGGCCAAGCCGTACGCCGCAGCCGCGAGGAACGTCGTGAGGTCTACCCTGGTGTTCAGGTTAAAGGGGAATGAGGAGACGAACCCGAGGAGAGCCAACATCAGGTAGCCCTCGACTACGTGGAACGTCTCTCTGTCAAACCCCCTTAGGGAGAGCATCAGAGACCCTATGAATACGGGTATAGCCTCTGGCAGGTGGAGGCTGTGTCCTACAGAGATCAAGAGGAAGAGGTACAGCAAGGTCGTGAGCACCCTGGCGTCGAGCCTGTCGATGGCCTTGAGGAACCTATCAAACGGATCGGCGGTGGTGTAGAGGATCGGCACCAGGAGGGCGGTGATCGCTAAGAGGTCTATGACCTCAGACCTTATGGATGTGAGTTCCCCTTCGCCGGCCAGCACCCCGAACGACACTAGGGCGACAGCCAGAGAGTCCTCCATAACGGAGAGGGCTATTCCAACGTTGGCGATCCTCTCCTTCCCTATCTTCTTCAGCTCGAGCACGAAGTACTCGTTGGAGGCAATCATGAGGGCGACCAAGGCGAAAGGAGTAGGGCCTGGAATGATCGTAGAAAGGATGTACAGCAGGCTTAGGAGAAACGAGGCCTCTATAGTGAACATTAGGAAGAGTCTCTCCTTCTCGGCGATGAACACATTGACATCCAGCTCTAAACCAGCGATGAACACTATTAGGGCCGCGGCTATGGGCGCTAGGGCCAGGAGGCTCTCGTGCGCTTCGATCCCCAACACTAATGAGATCAGAGAGGCGAACATCATGACGGGAAGGATGACAACGTGCCTCCTTTTGGCGTAGACGAGGGCAAGGAGCGACGCTATTCCTAGGTGAATCAGCGGGCCCTGGTCCCTAAGTAGGTCTAGGGCTGCCTCTGCCATCAGGCCCGCGAGGTGAGCGGGCGTTAAAAATGTGACAAAGTTCACCAGTAGGTATGACCATGAGCTGGGTGGGTCTACCGGGCTACGATTGCGGGCTCTGCGGGTTTCCGTCGTGCTCTTCGGCCGCACGCCACATGGAGTTGGGGGAGCGGGACGTGAAGTGCCCGTTCGTCAGGCCCTCGATCGGCCCCCCTTGGATAGCTAGGCCTGCCAAGCTCAGGGTGGTCAGGCCATGTCCGTCTAGGCCCACCCTGGAGGAGGTGGTTCTCTCCCTCTCCCCGGAGGGCGCCAGGTTCAGGCCGCTGGATCACGAGGCCGCCTCGCTGACGCTCCCGGCGCTGGGACTTAGGACAAGGACCGCCCTGAGGGGGCAGATGGTGATAGGAGAGAGCGCCGACCTGAGGGTGAACGTCTTCATCACCGGGAAGGTGTCGGTCAGGTCCGAGCTGGGCGAGGAGGCCGCGCGGGAGATCCTTCCAAGGCTCCTCCGCTGTCTGACGGCCGCCTCGGTCTGTCAGGAGACGGGTCTCTCGGAGCTCGAGGTCGCCGCCGGGTGGGCGGGCGCCGGCCACAGGCTCCTCTGCAGCTACCCTCGGCCCTACCTAGAGCTGGCCGGAGTGGAGTCTAGGGGCGTTCCTGCGCGGAAGGCCATCGAGGATCGCTTGGAAGTGGGCGAAGCCTTTAGGGGGATGGCCTCGCTGGAGGATGCCGACGTGGAGGAGGCCGCGGGGCTCGGCGTGGAGGTCCTCGAAGGCGGCGACCTCTTGGGCCTCTGGCTCCTAGGCGCGGCGGTCGAGGTCAGGAGGGCCCTGAAGAACGACCCCGACAGATCCAATTGCCAGGCGCTGTCCGACGTGCTCTCCGGGCGGCCTATAGATATCGATAATGTCCAGAAGAAGGCCCAGTCCGGAGAGAGGCGCGTCGCCCGGCCCGCGATGGCTGCGCTCAGGCTGTCGTCGGCTGGGGAAGTTATCGTTTGACTCCCACCGATATCGAGTGGCGGCGTTGACGACCCCTGGCTTAGGGGTATTATTACCCCACACCACCCCCTAAGCGCCCGATGAGGCGCGCCTGGGCGGCCCTCGCGGCGCTCGTGCTGGCCGCCGCCCCCTTGCCCGCTCCTGCTCAGACCAGTCCAGCCACCCCATGCGGCATTCACGAGATCCCCTCCGGGGTCGGGCTCTGGTTTAGCCTGTCATCTGGCCCAGCGACCCCGCCCTTCTCCTCGAGCTATCCACATCAGCTGGCCTACCCGCTTGGTGACCCAACAGAGCCGGACTACCTCCTGGTCCCTAGGGACCTAAGGATCGAGGAGAGGGAGGTGTCCACGTGCCCCGCGTGCCAAGGTCTCGGCGGGGTGACCTGCAAACATCCGATCGTCATCTACAGCGTGGCGTCCAAACTGGGCTCACTCCCCGCCGACACTCATGCGGCAACCTTGGACGGAGTGACTTGGATAGAAGCCTACAATGACGCCGACACCCCCACAGTGACCTACGAGGAGGTCGTGGTGAGGTACGGGGACTCCAACTTTTACAGAGGAGGGACAACCGCCGACGCCGAGGTCAACGCCACGGACATCTACTCCGGGGTGGATGTGGAGTACTCCCTCAACAGGCCTGGCTTCTTCCTGGCCTTCGCCCCCACCGGGTCAGTGACCACGACGACCCTGAGGGAAGGAGACAAGTACTTCGTCCAGTTCCTGGGCTACTGGTTGGAGCTCAGAAACGTCACGGACACGGGCGCCCAGTTCGTGATCTTGGATCAATCCCTCTCCCCGGTGACCATCCTCAACCTAGAGTACTCCTCTCAGCCGGACGGCACCGTCAACAAGCTCTTCATCTACTACGACGACCTCGGGGGGAACAGGCTCTCGTCCCCCGTCCGGTTCGGCGGCCAGCAGGTGCCAATGATATTCTTCCTGCACGTCTACAGAGTGGACACGGATCACGACTACCTTGAGGTCCTCCTCAGCAGCCCGTGGATAGACGTCCAGGCGTTCGAGAGGGTCGACCTCGACGGAGACGGCTACCCGGACGTGACCGACCTTGAGGAGAGCTGGCCCTCAGAGTCTCAGCCCTCCGGGTTCGACTGGTGGATTCAGTATACCTCCGAGGGCCCCTACTTCGTCGGCTACGCGATCCTAGACGGCGTCAGGAGGGGGCCCTTCGCCGTCAGGGCCGCGACTTGGGAGCCCCTCGGAAGGATCCACGGGGTCACCTCGTACACCTGGGTATACGGGGATCCCGTCGAGGTCCACGACCCGGTGTGGTACGTGGTGTTCGAGAACGGCACCTGGGGGGTCGGGGAGGAGAGGGAGTATGGAGGAGATGTCTATGCGCTCACCGCCATCGAAGTGGTGTCCGTCTCTCCGAGCGAAACCTGCTGCGGAATGAACTGCACGAGCTGGGGAAGGTTCGGCATCTACAGGCTGGTGGAAGGGTTTTGCGTGCCCGTGGGAGGGTGCGAACTGCAGACCTCCGTCGGATACCTGGCCATCTCCTCGACCTACTCGCCGAGGACCCTAGAGGTCAAGAGCTGGTCGCCCGGCACCCACGTCGCGGTGAGGTACTGTGGGTGCACCTACCGCTCCCAGGAGGGGGCCCCGCCCTCGACGACCCCGCCGCCGACTCCCCCGCCTCCCCCGTTCAGGTACGTTCTCTCCCCCTCTCCGGCGGACATGGAGGCGGCCCTCGCGCTGGCCAGCTCGAGGGGCGCCTCGATAACGTCGCAGGTGCCAGCCGACGGCGACTACGTGATCCTCGGGGGCCCGTTCGCCCACGAGCTCGGGGCCGAGGCAGCCAGCAGGGCGAGGGTGCTCTTCTACAGGGAGGACGGGTACCTCGTCATGAGGGTTGCCACCATAGACCAGACGTGGAGGGTGAACGGGTCAGACTGGGGCGTGCGGGACTACGCCGTGGCCTTCTCCTACGTGGACGAGGCGGGCAACAGGGTCTACGCCGCGATGGGCCTTACGAGGTACGGGACCAGGGCGGCAGCCATCTGGCTGGACTCCCACTGCGGCTGGCTCACTGGTGGGTACGGATCCGTGATAGAGTGGAGGGACTACGACGGGGACGGGGAGGTGGAGTCCTCGGAGGTGAGGCAGGTGGCCAGGTTCCCCGTGTCAGGGTGAGTATGCCCCGGAGGAGGCGCCGGTCGATCTGGTGCGACGATCCTCGCACCTGACCCGCTCCACTTTTTATCGCCCAGGCGGGAGTAGTGAGTGTGCCCCGGAGAGCCGCTATCGCCGCCCTTACCCTCCCGCTGATCCTCCTCCCACAGGCGACGCCGTCGCTCGCGTGTCCCCCCACGGGAGGATACGTGGGATCGATCTTCTCGGGGACGGTCGACGCCGAGCAGGCGATGGAGGTCCTCAGAGAAGCCGGGGTAAGAGCCAGCATCGTGAACGTGACCTTCCCCTACCTTGGCGGCGTCCTGAAGCTGAGGGCCGTAGAATTCGTGATGGGGCGTTGGCCAGACGGCAGGCCCCTCAGGGCCTACATCATCCCCGGCCGGCGGGTGACGCTCGTCCTCTCCGAGACCTCGGCGAGCCTCGACGCAGGGTGGCTCAGGCTGGCCACCTCAATCCTGGCCTCCGTCGGAGTCCTGGATCCCTCAACCTCGGTGGCTGGGCCCCTCGCGTCGCCCAACAACGAGTCGCCTCCAGAGGCCGTCGTGAGGTGGGCTGAGCTTGAGATGAGCATAGAGCTCGGAGAGAAGATCCTCGTATGGAAGTGCGGCGGACCATTAGGCGTGGCCCCCACACTCCCGTCACTGTGGGGCGGCGTCGCGGCCGTCGTGGCTAACGAGATAGATGCCAACATAAGCTACCCGCTCCTCAGGAGCGCCCTCGAGGGCGCCGGCCTCAACACGGTCCTACTTCCTCCGGAGAGGGCCGCAGAGGCGCTTCTCAGGTACCCGATCGTTATATTCCTCGGCGGTCACCTAGCCCCGGGCACCGGCCCCGCCGTGTGGCCCTTCGTGGACCCGACCGCGGCCCAGGAGCTCGCGACTGGGGAAACACCAAGGCTGGTCCAAGTGGAGTCGGTCAGCGGCGTTACCATCGTCGTCCTGGCCGGCGCGGATCGCTGGGAGACCAGGGGGGCGGTGGAGGAGTTCATCTCGCAGGGGTGGCCAGAGAGGCTCGCGACCGCCCTGGCGTGTCCCGGCGGGGTCTGCGTGAGGATAGTCTCGAGTTCGGGGAGCTGCGCGGTCGGCGAGGGGATCGGCGTCGCGGCCTCCGTTGAGGGGGAGTACGCGTTCGTCACGTACCGGGAGGGCGGGCCGAACCCATGCGCGTTCCACGTGATCTCCTCAGTCTCGGTCTCCGCGTCGAGCAGGACCGTGGAGGTCACCCTGGCGCTTGAGAGGAAACCGGTCATCTGCATTCAGTGCGTCGGTGTCATAACGACGACGCTTCAGATCGGCCCGTTGGAGCCCGGCGAGTGGACGATCGTAGTCAACGGGAGGCCCGTCTCAGTGGTTATTCAGAGTTAACCTACCGGAGGGATTCAAAGACCGAAATGGCGGTCGGGTAAGCCGGGAGAGGCGGCACTCACACCTCTCCCGACTCATAGAACCTCAAGACGGCGTCGATGAACCCCTTCATGGCCCTGAGCTCCGCCAGCCTCGCCGACAGAACCTGCCAACCGGCCGGCGTGAGCTGATACACCCTCTTGCTCCTCGGGTCGCCGGGAACCAGCGCCGAGACGACCAACCCGGACGCCTCGAGGCGCCGAAGGGTCACGTAGATGAAGCCTTCGGGGAGGGGGGAGCCCGTGAGTTCTTCGATCCTCCTCTTGATCTCGTATCCATGGGTGTGCCCTTTAGAGATCATCAGGAGCACCAGGGTCGGGTACAGGCCGTAGAGGCCCGCACCCCGGGCCCCCCACCTCCACCTCCTTCCCATCTCAGGCCCCTCCCCTGGGCGAACTATAAATAGTCACAATATGGATAGTGATGTTACCTATAGGGGGTGACGCCCATGTCTTGGTGGTACCCGACCTCCGGCTCTGCATACCTGTGGCCTTGGTGGTTCTGGTGGTGGGGCTGGGGGAGGGGCAGAGGTAGGGGCTGGTGCTGGTGGTTCTTCTGGCTCCCGCTGCTGACCCAGCACTGGCCTCAGTACATCCCACCCGTTCCGTGGCTCTGGCCGTTTCCGTGGGTGCCTCCCGCCGGGTACTCTACAAGAGAAGCTCTGGAGAGGGAGCGCGACTACCTAAAGAGGCAGCTGGAGGAGGTGGAGAGGCGGCTCAGGGAGCTGGAGGGCGAGTCCTGAGCCCTCCCCCGGCCGCAACATTTTTACACCACCAATAGGTAACAATGTTACACTTGAGGTGATGCCCATGGGGTGGTTCGGCTGGGGTGGGTACGGCTACGGCAGGGGTAGGAGAGGTAGGGGAAGGGGGGGTTGGGGGTTCGGGGCCGGATTCGGATGTGGCAGAGGATGGGGAGGACCCGGCTGGGGCCGTGGGTGGAGTTGGGGCGGCCCGGGCTGGGGAGCGATGCTCGGCTGGCCCCTGATAAGCTCCGCCGCGTCTAGGGGCTACTACTACGTCGGCCCCTGCAGGAGCGGGCTGGGCCCCTTCGCGTTCTACATTACCCCGGACGGCAGGCTGGTCCACGCGTGGCAGGTCTACGGCACTGGCGTGGCAGGCCTCCCGGCGGTGCCCCCCTTCCCGTTTCCTGGGATCCTCCCAGCTACCCCGACCTCGCCGTCCTCAGCGCCGCTCCCGACTGACATGGACTCCCTGCTGAGGGAGAGAGACTACCTGAGGAGGCAGCTGGAGGAGATCGACAGGCGGCTCAGGGAGCTCGAGGGGGGCGTCTGAGTTGAGGGTGGCGGTCGCCGCGGAGGGTCCCGAGGGGCTGGACGCCATAGTGTCCTACACGTTTGGGAGGGCCCCCTACTTCGTGCTGGTAGAGGTGGTCGAGGGCCGGATCTCCGGGGCGACGTCCCACTCCAACCCATATGCCGACGCGCCGAGCGCGGCCGGGCCCTCAGCCGCTCAGCTCGTCGCCAGCCTCGGAGCTCAGGTGGCCATAGCGGGGGACTTCGGAATCAACGCCGTTCAGGCCCTGATGGGCCTCGGGATACGGCCGGTCCCTGGGTACGCCGGGATGAGGGTCAGGGACGCGGTCGAGGCCTACCTGCAGGGGGGGCCAAGGGTAGCGCCGCCTCCGGTCAGGCCGCCCCCGCCGGAGCCGACGACCTTCCCCCTCGGCGTTCCCGCCCCGCTGCCTCAGCCGCTTCCGCCGATCCCTCCACCGCCAGCCCCCCTCCCAACTGGGGCGGTCTCTAGGGAGGAAGAGATTCGCCTCTTGAAGGAGCAGAAGCGCTGGATAGAGGAGCGCCTGAGGCAGATAGAGGAGAGGCTCCGCGAGCTGGGGCTAGAGGGCGATTAGCAGGACCAATGGACAGAGGCCTTTACCCCCCGGCGGCCCCGTCCCCCACCCCCCGGGGTCTCCTCTACCCTCAACCGCCCTCCAGCCTTATCACATTACCGTAGATGACCCTGAACCCAAGCTCCTCCGCCCTCTCCAAGGCATCGTCATCCACGTTGACGGCCACCAAGTAAACGCGATCCACCTTCCTGTTCAGTATCCTCTCCAATATGGGGACCTTGTCGGCGAGTCTCTCCACGTGGTCCAGCTCGGCGCTGGACTTTACCTCTACAACGTAGAGCCTTTGGTCCTCGATCAGGATGTCAACGTCGATTACGGATCCTGGCCTGCCCGTGTACTCCCCGTCTGCATCCCTGTACCTGAACTTTCTGACCCTCCCCGGCTCTATCCCCTCCCTCTCCAGAACCTCCCTGAATATCTCCAGCGTGGTCCTCTCCAGGTCCCTGCCCCACCTCCTGCCCATGCTCCCAATGGTGACCTCCACCCTCATGTCGAGTCTCTGGAAGTCCTCCCTCAGCCTCCTGAGCTCCTCAAGTATCTCGTTGAACTTCCTGTCGTGCTCCTCCAGCCTGCGCGAGTGCTCCGCCTGCCCCTCCCTCAGCCTCCTGAGCTCCTCAAGTATCTCGTTGAACTTCCTGTCGTGCTCCTCCATCTTCTTCAGCAGATCTCCGTATCCGATGAGTCCGGCCACCGCGTGCCTGAACTCCCTGTCACGCTCCAGCAGATTCAGCAACCTCTCTTTGAGTTCAGCCTCGCTCATTTCCGGCTGTCCTCCTCCTTCAAGCGATTTGTAGTTCCCTGACTGAAAAAGTTGCCCTCCGGAGCGTCTCCTCACCTGACGCTGTGTCGGCGCTGACAGGGCTCATCCACTCCGCTCCGCCACTCCGCGATCGGCGAATCTCTCCCCTCTCAGGCGGCGGCCAATTGGGCAGAAGCCGCGCGCCGCGGAGCGGACTGCTGGCCCGGTCGGCGGCCATGAAATCGGCTAATAGTTAATAATCAATGAATCGTGGATGACGCCTGATGAGCACCACCATACCGGTGAGCAGGAGGACCAAGAGGGAGCTGGAGAAGCTGAAGGGACCCAGGAGCTGGGACGAGTTCCTCCTGGACCTGGTGTCGGAGTACAGGAGGAGCAGGATGGAGGCCGCCAGGAGGGAGCTCAACGAACTCCTCGAACTCGAGTACGAGGACGTGAGGGTCAGGAGATGGACGAGGGAGTCCTGATAGACACGGACGTCCTCATAGACTTCGTGAGGGGCAGGGCAGAGCTCCCAAGGGCCAAGGTGCACTACATCTCGGAGATCACCCTCTACGAGTTCGTCAGGGGGACCAGGGACCTGAGGAGGGCCAAGGCCCTACTGGAAGAGACCTTCTCGGTGCTGTGGGTCGACAACGACGTGATCCTCACGGCCTCCAGGCTCTGGAGGGGACTGAGGGAGAGGGGAGAGCCCGTGGAGGACAGGGACCTGGTGATCGCGGCAACGGCGATTTCAAGGGGGATACCGCTCAAGACAAACGATAGGAGGCACTTCGAGAGGCTCGTTGCCGAGGGGCTCAGGCTGATCTGAGCAACGGTCGGGTGTGAGCTGAGGTTTCGGTGGTGAGCCTGAGGAATGTCTGGTCCATCCTCGGCCTAAACTCCAGGGGCCTGAAGGTCGTTGACTTCGGGGCTGGAGAGTCCACCGGGCGCCTTCCACTTCACCCTCCACGAGGTCGACCCCACCAGGCACAGCGAGTCCCTCACGATCACCCGTGAGATAGCCCAGGGGGTACCGATAGTCGAGTCCTCTCCCGAGGGCTGCCTGGCCTTTCGCCGGTTCTACGAGCTCTGGCGGGAGGCCATGGAAAGCGTGGGGCGGTTCGAGGAGTACAGGTCACTGGAGTATTGGGTGGACCTGGTCGAGGCCGCAGGGCTCGAGGTTGAGTTTGCCGAGAGGGTGGCCCAGGACTTCCTATGGAGGAGGATAGACGTTCCCGAAGGACTGATCAGAGACATGCTTGAGTTCCCGGAGTACGCGGAGGCCGCGGGAGGGATGAGGTGGTCCGACCTGCTGGTAGTGCCTGGCCGAGATGCTCTTCAGGGGTCTGCTCGAGGGCCACTACTGTCGACGCTAGGCGCAGGCCCGAGGGCTACCCCCTGGATCGCCGTAATCATTCCAGCCGCACTCTTCTC
>JAOZFH010000061.1 GCA_027491415.1 Thermoproteota archaeon
CTGCCTGATCGCCGCCGCGACGGTGTTCGGGTCGGCTATGGCCTTGAGCTCAAGCTCGGCGTACGCTGGCCTCCCGGCGAAGTAGTGCTCGTTGGCCCTCAGCCTGTACCCGACGCCCGGCTCGTACGCCTCCAGCACGTAGGGCCCGCTGCCGATGAAGGAGTCGGACTCCACGTAGGTGAAGGGGTTGTCAACCCTGGACCACACGTGCTCGGGTATGATGAACACGGTCGAGGCGTACGTCTCCAGGAAGAGGGGGAAAGGCCGGGAGAGTCTTATCACGAGGGTCATGTCGTCCGGGGCCTCCGCCCCCAGTATGAGGGATGGGTCGACGTTCTTCCACCTCCATCCCTTCTCCCTCAGGTAGTTGAACGTGAAGGCCGCGTCTCGAGCGGTGAGGGGCTCCCCGTCGTGCCACCTCACCCCCTCCCTCAGTCGAAACGTGTAGACCGTGCCGTTGGGAGATACCGACCAGCTCTCGGCGAGCCAGGGTATCAGCCCATCCTCGTCCTTCCACACGAGGGTGTCGAAGATCAGGCTCGTCACCACGTAGCCCGGCCCCCTGGGGTAGAAGGAGAACGGGTTTGGTTGACCCCAGTCTCCCCAGGCCAGGACCAATCTCTCTCCCCGGCCCCCTCCAGTTCGCGCTTCCCTAAACTGGTAGGCGGCCAGGGCGCCCAGGGACGCGACCAGCAGGGCCATAAGCGCCAGCCACCGACGACCCATCCCAGGTCGGTCCCACCCAAACAATTGTTACCAAATAAGGATTTCCGTAACATTAACAATTTTACAGATGTCTGGACCTAGAAGCGGCGCCGCGTCTCACCCCGGTGACCGCTGGAGCCGAGGTTATAGGGCCGAGTGGCTCCGGTCGGGGCCGTCCGCGCAGGACCTTCGGGATAGATGGCCGAAGGCGCCGGCGCACTTTTTTGCGTCCGGAGGCGCCTCAGCCTGTGAGGGTCTCGGAGGAATCTGACTGGGCCCCGGCCGCCGTGGTCTCGCTTGGGTTCATCCTCAACGCCGCGATAGCGCTGAGGGGCAGGAGGGCGGAGTCGGACCTGATCCTCACGGCCTGCTTCGCATTGGCGCTGATTCTCACTGGGGCGCGGTACTGGAGGCCGGGGCTGGCCCTGCCACCAATCGGCTCGGCGGTTGGGCTCGCGTTCGAGGTCGTCGGAGTGCGCTACGGGATTCCGTTCGGGAGGTATTCTTACTCCGAGTTCGGCCCGGAGATCCTCGGGGTCCCGGTTCCGGTGGTGATCGCCTGGGGTGTCTACCTCTTCGTCTGCTACTCGGCCGCCTCCTCCCTGACGCGTCGGGCCTGGGCGAGGGTGGCCCTCGCCTCGGCGATGATGGTTGCGCTGGACCTGGCCGTCGACCCCGTCATGGTGGCCCAGGGCGCCTGGTCCTGGGAGGAGGGGGGTCCGTGGTTCGGGATCCCCCTTTCCAACTTCTTGGGCTGGTTCACCGTCTCGGCCGTGGCCCTCTGCCTCTTCACCAAGATCTTCGGTGGCGCCCTCCCGCCGCGGACAAGCCCGATGTGGAGGGTCGCCTACATGGCGTCGTTCGTGCCCCTGATGTCGGTGGCCCGGGGCGCTGCGGTGGTCCCCGCCCTGCTCGCCCCCGCCGTCGGAGCGGCGCTGCTGTGGCTAGGCTCACACCTGGATTTCTCCTGAGCCCCTTTGGAGATAAGGGGAAGAGCGGGCTCAGGTCGGCACTGCATCTTCACGCCTCCGCGCCCCATCGCGTCATCATCGCCCGGGGGGCATTCGTGTCGGACTCGGGTAAAAGCGAGGCGGGTGCGGTCGGTCGCTCAAGCGAATGCCATGAGTTTCAAATAGATTGTGGAGACGCGGCGGGCGGTTCACGGTTAGAGATAATAATTCCACATCTCCTCTGAACTTGAGACGCAATGTACCCTCCCCCGGTAAAGGGCGGGGCAGGCCTGTCGAGGCTCGCCGCGGAGACCCTCCTCTTGGTACTCGGACTGATTCTCGCCCTGCTGGTCTTCGGCCCAATAGGTTCGTACGCCTCGAGCGCCCTCTTTGGGACGACCTCCATCTCGGCTCCGTCTACTCTGGGGATCTACGGGGCCTACTTTGCCCAGTCTAGCTGCACCTCCGGGACGTGCATGGAGGTGAGCGTGAAGAACGATGGGCCCATGGAGCTGCGGAACGCCAGTCGGCGCGGGGCCTGGATACTAATCGTGGACGACTACTACTGCGGGGAGCCGGACTACGTCTACATCGGTGGGGACGACGTCCTAGGGGTAGGCGAGGTGGCCACCCTCAGGTGGTCGGACAACCAGTGCACCAGGTATGCGGGACGCTACACGTCAATCTACGCCACATCGAAGGAGCACCACATGCTGAAGCTCTACGGACCCCAGGGCACGTTCGCTGTATACTCCTACTATCCGGGGTGATGGCCGTGTGGACTCCGGCTGGCAGGCCCGGGATATCCAGAACGGCCACGGAGGCCATCCTCATCGTGATGGCGATCATGGCGGCGGTGGCCCTCGTCAGCTACGGCAAGGGCTCGGTTGGATCCGCGACGGCGAGGTTTGGAGCGGCCTCCTCGGCCCACCTGCAGGCCATGGGCGGAGGAGTAGTAGATGAGACGTCGAGCAGCATCTACTTCGTCGTGTACGTCAGGAACCTGGGACCGACGACCGTGGGAGACCCATCCCTCCCCCCATCCGAGATCCCCGGCATGTGGCAGGTGTTCGTGAACGACGCACGCTGCGTGGTCAGAAGGAGCTACATCCGCCAACACGCCCCGGATCCCTCCCTCGAGGATAACGCAGCGATGGATGTCGGCGAGGTCTGGGAGTTCGGGTTTAGGTGCCCAAAGAGTTCCGTTCAGCCGTCGGATCGTTACGAGGTCGCCATCTACGGACCCGGGGGAGCGAGGGTGTTCGTGGCCCTCCAGCCGTAACGTCTTTTCAGCTCGTCGCTTGAACGTCGAGCGAGTTAATAGAGTGATAAATCTATTCCGTTATTTTTCCAATCAGTTTGAACTGAACAGAATCTTAGGATCAAATCATTTAATAGAGGGAGCGCTCACGATTAAACGTGATGTGGGCGGTTCTCCCGTGGACACCAGAGTTCCCCCTGATCGGGATCTCTGCGGCGCTTGCCATAGCCGCCCTGGCGGCCATGGCCGGTTCGACTCGGCTGAGGAGGCCGCCCGCTCTCGCCGTTCTTGGGGCGCTGGCCAAGGTCGAGGGGAGGAGGGTCGTGATAGAGGTCCTCGCGGCCGGTCGGGGGGACTGGAAGATGGCCAGAGAGGCCTCTGACCCATCTTGCTGGTCACTCAGCCTACCGGAAGGAGACAGGCTGGCTCCGGATTTCGTTGAGGTCTTGCCGGAGGGTAGGAGGACGCTCTTCCTGTTGAGGTACACTGCCAAGGGCTGGAAGCCCGTTCCCAGGTCTCAGGGGGTCCCCTTCGTCCTCAGAGGGCCGCGCGGAAGCGCGGCCGTGGGGGTCGCTAGGCTGGACGACCGGGCGCTGAAGAGCGGCCATCCCTCCACTGGCTGGTGGGGACGAGCGTAGATCCCGCAGTTAATATGTGTCCCCTGCCGGGGGGTCGGGTACATTTGAGGGCCCGCACCGTCCTAGCCGCCTCGGCGATCGCGGTCGAACTCGCCGCCGTGATCCTGCTGGTACTCTTCATAGACGCCGCGATCGCGACCCTCTCAAACGTGGCCGAGTCCGGAATCCGCGTGGAGCGAAAAGATGGGGTCCTGCAGGTTCACGTGCCGGCACGTAACGGCGGGTTTGTCCCCGTGGATGTGGCGGCCTCGGTGGAGATAAGGGTGGACGGGCAGATTTCATCTGCGGACGAGGCGATTGAGAGCGTCCCACCCGGGAAATCGACCGTCCTAGATTTGAGGCTCCCGATTCCTGGGGGCCCCGATCAGGCCGAGGCAGAGCTCAACCTCCGCATTGAGATCGAGGCGTTTCACGGACTCCTGGGAATGGAGGTCTCAGGAAGGTTTGGGGGAGGTTGAAGTTGAGGGAGGGAGTAGAGCAGGGGCTGCTGTTGGCCGCCGTGTACATCCTGGGCTTGGTCGCCTTCCCGATCGCGGCCATTTGGAGGGCCCCTCCCCAGCTCCTCCAAGCGCTAAGCAGACTTGAGATAGACCCCATCGCCTTCGCGAAGACCCTGTCTTCACTCGGAATCATCCTCGCCGCGCTCGCCGTCGTCGAGAGCCTCTCGGACAGGGGGAGCCTCGAGTGGCTGTTGGCGTCCTCGGCCTCCACCCTGACTGGTCTGGTGCTGGCGGTCTACGTGGTCAGCGCCGGTCAGATCTGGTCCCTAGGCAACCCCACGGCTCACGTGGCGACCGACGGCACCTCCGTATCGGTCACGCTGAGGCTGAGGACCATCGTGCTCCTCCTCGCCCTGGGCGCGTGTCTCAGGATAGCCGGCAAGGTGGCGGAGTACCGGGAGGGGGTCCTGCCACCCGTTATCGCGAGGGAGGAGCCGAGGGCTAGGCGGGAGAGCTAGCGAGCAGGTAGACCAGTCCAGGCGCGACAAGCGTGAGCAGGGAGCCCGTCACTATGGCGTGAACGGTGGCCCGCCTCCCGCCAGCTACTGATATGGGACCCAGCGTCGTGTCCATGGCCGTCGCGCCGCCCATGGCGGCCAGGGCCTCCGGCCCAAGCCTGGCGACGGCGGGCGCCAGGACCACGGTGGAGATCTCCCTCATGAGGTTCGAGAAGAACCCAAGGGCCCCGGCCTGCGGTCCCGCCGAGGCGGCCATCAGCGGACCCGCGAGGGAGTACCAACCGAACCCAGCCGAGGCGGCCAGAGAGAGCCTCGGCCCGATCCCCAGGGCCGAACCGAGGACCCACCCAGAGGAGAGGGAGGCCGCTGCGGCGGCCGCGGGGATCCAGAGAGACTTTGCGGCGGCCCGGAAGAGTTCCCTGGGGCTCCAGCCGCTGGCCAGGTCTACCCCTACGAGGAGTATCAGGAGGTATAGCGAGGGCATCAGGAGTCCGGAGGCCCAGGGCACCCTCCCCGACAGGAGCACGCCGAGGGCCACTGCCGAAACCGTCGCAAGGGTCCAACCGAGCGCGCCGTATGACCCCGAAGCCTCAATCGGCTCAGATCGGCCCGAGATCGACCACACGAGCGCGGCGGACGCGAGCCCCGTGGAGAGGCCCAGCGCGGCTGAGATCCCTAGGAGGCGCGCCGCGCCTGCTCTGAGCGCCGGAGAGGCCTCGACCCCAACCGAGAACAGCAGGACCAGCGTTGCAATCTGAACATAGCGGGCGGCATCCGTTCGCCTGACCCTGCCGGCCGAGTAGCCCAGCGTGAGCATCGCGTAGATCGGCAGCAAGCCGGAGACGACATTCAAGGGCTCAAGCCCCCAGCGCGTGGAGGGCGTAGAGCACCGCGGCCGAGACGGCGGGCACGGTTATGTTGTCGTCTATGTAGGGGAGCTTCTCAACCACGGTGGCCGCCAGGGCGGACGCCACGCCGGCCACCCCCTTCACGGCGGCCCCGATGGGGAGCGAGACCAGGAGCATGGCAAGGCTCCCCCAGGCGCCCTTCACCCAGTCCCTGTAGACTACGCTCCTCACCACCCCCGTCACCCCGTCTCCGTAGGCCATGAACAGAGCCGGCACCACGGCGAGCCACTTGTCCACGTACCAGAGAGAGGTGTAGAGGGCCGCGAAGCTCACGCAGAACCAGGTGTCGCCGAAGTTGTTCTTCACCTGGTACCAGTCCAGCTCCCTGCCCCATATCCTGGGGATGAGGGTCATGAGGGCCATTCCGACGGCCCCAATTATCGGGACTGTGGGCGTCTCGAAGATGAAGGGGGACAGCGCGGCCACGAGGCCGCCGGTGGTGAAGTGGATGAACTTCCTGGCGATGTACTTGTTGAGCCTCGCGGAGACCACCTTGGCCGCCTTGAAGACCATCAGGAGTATCCAGCCGACGAAAATCCCTCCCAGAGCCACCTCGTATGGCTTTGGGGGCCACGCGAAGAAGACTGCTGCTGAGAAAGCGCCAGCCACTGCGAGAGTGAGCGCGGTGAGCGCGCGGGGACCCCTGAGCTCCACCCGCAATCCCACCGGGCGGGTGGGTTCGTCGAATTTATTATACCCTCGCGCCGAAGGTCCCCGCCGGTCCAGGGGCTTCGGCGCCACGTCAGGCGGTGGGCGGTCGATCCGCGTGGGCGAGGGCGAACTCGTCGGATATTTCAAGCTCAAGCACGACATCCAGAACGACTCTGAGCTTCCTCTGGCGAGGGCGGAGGTCGAGTCCTCGATAGGCGCCGGCGTGGAGGAGGTGAGGAACGCCGCCGACGTGCTGGTTGACGAGCTCAGGTTCCTGATGGATCGGAGGCTCCGAATCCACGACAGGATCTGTTGGCACCCCTACCCCGGGGCGCTCGAGGGTTTCCTGACCAGGGGGCTGGAGCCGAGCCCGGAGCTACTTGAAGCGATTAGGAGGC
Organism: Thermoproteota archaeon; assembly: GCA_027491415.1. Taxonomy (GTDB): domain Archaea; phylum Korarchaeota; class Korarchaeia; order Korarchaeales; family Korarchaeaceae; genus DRBY01. The sequence goes on from JAOZFH010000061.1 coordinate 6,470, forward strand.
TCTCTTACTTCAGGGAGGTCTACCTGGCCTGGGAGCGGGACGACGACTCTCCCGCCGAGGACATGAGGCTCCGCCCAGGGGCAGGGGGGAGCGAGGTGAGCCTCGACCCGCTGACCACGCTCTACAGGCTGGAGGGCGGGAGGTGCCTCAGGGTGGTCCCGGACCAGGCGGCCTACGAGTTCTCGGACTTCGTCTGCAGGCTGGCCAGGGATGATTCAGACGTCGAGAGGATGTTCCGCGCCGGCCTGAGACACCTCCGGGTGGGGGTGAAGAGGGCCTACTCGGCGGAGTCCGCCAGGCTCTTCAAGACGATAGAGGACTTCATGGACGACCGCAGGGCCCCCCAGCTCTACCTGACCCACTGGTTCTTCGGGATCCGCGGCAAGTTCTTCCCGAGGATGATCAGGGCCGCCATGAACCTCATGGGCCTCCGCGAGGGGGACCTGGTCCTGGACCCATTCACGGGCTGCGGGACGCTGAATGTCGAGGCCTCCCTGATGGGGATCAGGTCCGTCGGCGTCGAGGTGAACCCCCTGTTGGCTATGGTGAGCCGGGTGAAGGTTAGAGCGCTGGGCGCCGATCCGTCGGAGGTCTCCAAGCTGATATCGCGCGTCGAGGAGGAGCTGCGCTCCCGCCCGGCGGCCGACAGACGATCTCTGGAGGAGGCCCTCTCCAGGCTGCCAGAGAGGCTGGCCTCCAGGGTGAGGAGGGGCTCCCTCGCGGTCGTCGTCAGGGTCTTGGAGATCTCTCAGAGTGTGGGAGATCCCGACCTGTCCGACTTCCTCAAGGTGCCCCTGGCCTACTGGATGAGGAGCATGCTCACGAAGCAGGCGCCGGAGAAGGCGATCTCCACCTACCTGGATCACCTGAAGAGGATGTGGTTTGCCCTGAGGTTCCTCCAGCTTTACAGGGAGAACGTGAGGCCCATAGAGCCCGCGAAGGCCGAGGTGATCCGTGGGGACTCCACGAGGCTCAGGGAGGTGCTCAGACAGGTGCCCGGCGAGCTGAGGGGGCCATTCGACGGCGTCGTGACCAGCCCCCCCTACCTGGCCGCCATAGACTACGTGGGGAACCAGCTCTACTCGCTCTACGTCCTGGGCCTCACCTCGGACCACCTCGCAGTCGACAGGGAGACGCTGGGCTCGATGAGGGGATCCAGGTCGAGGGAGTGGAGCGAGTCGGCACTGGACTCCCTGCCAGAGGACGTGAGGGACTTCCTCCTCTGGCTCAGGCCGGGCAGGCCCAAGATGTCGGCGGCGCTCCTCAGGTACTTCTTGGGGGTCCTGAGGGTTTTCAAGGAGATTGGCGAGGTCCTGAGGCCGGGCGGCAGGGTCACGTGGGTGATCGGTGCCGAGCAGGTCATGAGGGTGAGGGGGGAGGGGAGGAGGCTTCCGGTGGCCGACTGGATGACCGAGCTGGCGAGTCAGGTGGGGCTCGAGCCGGAGGTCAGGTTCGACGTGCACCTCGCCAAGTCCAGCGAGAGGGGGGCGATCCCCACCGAGAGCCTGGTAGTCCTCCGAAAGCCCTGAGGCTCGGGTTCACGGGGACAGGGCCGCCTCGATGGCCTCCAGCTCTTCCTGGGTCAGCGACCAGCCGACCGCGCCGACGTTCTGCCTGACGTGCTCCCCCCTCTTGGCCCCGGGTATGGCGACCACCGCGCGGCTCCTGAGCACCCAGTTGAGGGAGACCTGGGGTACGGTTACCCCCCGCCTCTTCGCGATCTCTCCGAGGACCTCCAGGACCCTGGTCAGCCTCCTGACGCCTCCGTACTTCAGCGCCATCATGACCCTCCGCTGAAGCCCCCTCGGCATCCTGCCCGGGCCGTACTTTCCCGTGAGGAGCCCTTGGGCCAGGGGGCTGTAGGCGATGAGAGTTATCCTCTCCCCCTCGCAGTACGGAAGGAGGTCTCTCTCCACGTCCCTCTTGAGCAGGTTGTACTCCACCTGGTTAGACGCCACGTCGTGCCTGCTCAGGTGCCCCCTGGCCGCCTCAAGTCTCTTTAGTGAGAAGTTGCTGACACCTATGGCCCTGATCTTCCCCTCCTCAAGCAGGTCCTCCATCGCCCTCATGGTCTGGCCCAGCGGGATCAGGGGGTTGGGCCAGTGCACCTGGTAGAGGTCCACGTACCTTAGGCCTAGCCTCCTGAGGCTGCCCTCCAGAGCCTTCCTGACCCCGCGGTAGGTCAGGTGCAGGGGGGAGACCTTGGTGGCCACGACCACCTCGTCCCTCACGTCCCTTATGGCCTCACCCACGATCCTCTCCGACGTTCCCCCGCCGTAGATCTCGGCGGTATCGATGAAGTTCACCCCGAGCTCGATGGCGGTCCTTATCACCCTCAGAGCCTCCTCCCGGGTGTACTCCCTCCCCCAGCCCCAGTAAGAGGCTCCTATCTGCCAGGTCCCCAGCCCGACCCTTGAAACCCTGATGCCCGTCCGACCCAGCTCCGCGTACTCCACCCCCTCACACCTCCCCGCCGCCCACGAGGAGTTCAGTCAGGTCTCGGAAGGACTTGACGTCCACGCCGAACCGGACGGCGTCCACCCTCTCGAAGGCCTCGGCGACCGCCCGAACGTTCTCCTCCCTATCGTCCACGAACAGCCCCCGCCCATCCCACTCGGGCCCGAGGGCCCGCAGTATCCTGGCCACCATGGCCACCTTGTCCGGGTGGAACTCTATCACCGGGTTCCAGAGAAACCGGTCGAGATCCAGGGTCCTCAGGAGGGGAAAGACCACATCGGGCCTGTTCCAGCTGGCGACCGTCACGCGTATCCCCCACTCGGCGCAACGCGAGAGGAGTTCCCTTATCCCGGGCCGAAGGCGGATCGTCGTTCCGCGAGAGTCCGCCGCGGCGCCCTCAGACACCCTCCGGTAGGGAGGCACGAGCGAAGATGCGTCCTCGTGATCCCAAACGGTCAGATCCAAGTCTAGGATGAGGAGGTCGTAGCGGGGCTTCATCGTGGGTCCGTCTAGCCCGTGGGCTATAAGTGCCTGCCTCCCACCGGGACGGCGCTCGGAGACGTTAAAACTGAGTCCTTCGAAACACGACAGGTGTCGGGGGGCTGCTGCGAAGGGAGCGGGCTGGAGGACGAGGGACGCCCACGGACGATGGCCGGGATGGGCCTCCTCCGCATCGTTATACTCAGGATGCTGAGGGAGAAGGGGGAACTCACCGGGTACGACATCATCAAAGAGATTGAGAGGAGGACCGGGTACTGGAGACCCTCTCCCGGAACGGTCTACCCGCTCCTCCGAGACCTCGAGTCACGGGGCATCGTGGCCAGGAGGGAGGAGGGCCGGAGGAAGGTTTACTACCTCACCCCGAGCGGGAGGGAACTGGCCTCGAGGCTGGAGGAGGCGAGGGTCAGCCTCAGGAGGGACTACGAGAGGTTTGTGGAGGCCGCCAGCGTCCTGCTCGAGTCGGAGATCCCGGAGGATGTCGTCGAGGCCATGAGGGAGGTGAAGGCGGCGATAGCGGAGGCCGAGGTCCACCTGTCAAATCGGGGCGTCAGGGAGAAGGTCGTGGAGGCCTTGAGGAGGGCGGCCCGAGACATAAGGCACGCTCTCGATTCGCAGCGGGTGGCAGAGTTTTAGTACCCGCGCGATCCCGGAGGGGGGAGGGAAATTGGCCGACGCGGAGGTGGACGTTGAGGCGATCGAGCGAAAGTGGGAGGACCTCGTCAGCAGGGCGAGGAGCGATCCATGGTCGCTCCTCTCGATGGACGTCGAGGAGCTGAGGGCCTACCTGCTGGGCGCCGTGGAGGGCCTGGCCAGGTTCGTGGGTGCCTCCGCCGTCACGATCGAGTTCGGGAGGTGGAGGGCGAGGTACTACAGGAAGTCCCTTATGGACGGAGACGAGTGGGAGGAGGTTGACGGGGAGCTGATCCTCTCCATACACCTGGAGGAGCCCACCGGGTGCTCGATCACGGTTCTGTCGGTCGGCCTCCCCGACGACGATGGTCCGGAGGTCTTCGCGAGGTCGGCGGGGGAGATAGCGGAGCTGTTCTTCACCGGGAGGGTATGCGAGGAGGGCGAGTTCGAGCCCCACGCGGATCGGTGAAGGTTAATCTGAACCACCGGGGTGGTTCCCGACGTTGAGCGGCGGGGGAGACAACCTCCAGTTCTACCTCAGGAGGCTGGCAGTCGCCTGCAGCTACGCCGACCAGAGGTACCTGGCCCAGCTCCTCAGACTCGTGGACCTCCTCGCCTCGGAGAAGTTCGAGGAGGCGATTGAGGCCGCAGACACACTCTCGGAGCCCTTGGAGAGGTTCGGTCTCAGGGAGACGGTCGGCGCCCTAAGCTCGATGCTGGCCTCTCAGGACGCCTCCGCCCAGGCGAGGGAGGAGGCTCAGAACTGGTTCTTGAGAATCAAGATGGCCATTCAACGGAGGCTCTTCACCGAGTCCTGACTGTGGGGGGATTTTTGCTTGCTCGTGGTCCTCGTGTCAGGTCCAAGGGGGCCCGAGCGCGCCCGCATCGCGGGCGCGCTCGTGAGGGCGCTCAGCTCCAGGGGGTACAGAGTCGGCGCCGCCTCCAGGGCCGCCTCAGAGTCCGCTGTGAGGGAGAGGCCTGATACGGAGGCAGGCCTGTTGGAGAACTCCGGGGCCAGCCTCGTTGCCCTCGTGGGCAGGAGGAGGAGTCGCGTGACGGTGGTAACGGCGCCAAAGTCGCTCGAGGACCTACTCCGTCTTCTCGAGGCCGGCCAGAGGGTGCCGCCCGACGCGGTCGTCCTGAGCGGCTTCGACCGACTGGCCGGGCGCAGGGAAGACGTGCTGAAGGTGGTGGTGGCTCACGGTCCGAGGGAGGCGCAGGCGATCCTCCGTGGGCTGGCGGACCCGGTGGTCGCCGCCGTCTGCGCCGCTCAGGTCGGGGGCCCGCTCAGATCCAGCTCGGGGGGAGAAGTCCCGGTGTTCCCCCTGGAGGGGGAGGATCAGGTGGGCAGGTTGGTTGTCGAGATCGCGAAGAGGCTCAAGCTCATCCACTGAGTCCGCCAGCACTCACCATCCCAGAACGACGGATCGAGGGGGCGATGGGGGAGATCCCGGGCTTCAGGCGCTTCCCCTTTCGGGTAAAGACAATCTTTTAACAGAAATGGGCCCCGGCCCCCCGAGCCAACATGTCCGACGAGGAGTCAGCCCCGGCGCCGCGGGAGGTTAGGAACCCCGGAGCGGACTTCAGGAACGTGGTCCACTGGGTCACCCACGTTAGGAGGAGGGGCCTGGGCATGTGGGCCTGGCTCCTCCAGAGGGTGACCGGAGCCCTCATGGTCTTCGGCGCCGTCGTGCACGTGCTGGCCAACCACTTCGGCTACGTGTTCCCTGGCGGGACGCTCCTTACAGACGACCTGATCCTGTTCACGGGAGCCTACCACGCCTTCAACGGGATAAGGGTGATCCTGATCGAGGCCTTCGGGTGGGCCGCGGAGAGGGAGGACAAGCTGTTCATAGCCGTGCTGGTGGCCACCGTGATCTTCATGGTTTACTGGGCCTATGCAGTGGGCCTCTGAGCCGGCTTAGGGGGATCCCCTTGGAGAGGCACGACGTGATCGTCGTCGGAGGTGGGCTCGCGGGCCTCAGGGCCGCGGTCGAGGCCAAGCTCCGCGGGGCGGATGTGGCCGTCGTGAGCCTGCTCTACCCGATGAGGTCCCACTCGGTGGCGGCCCAGGGGGGGATAAACGCGGCCCTCGGCAACGCCGACCCCAGCGACAGCGTCGAGAGGCACGCCTTCGACACGATCAAGGGCGCGGACTACCTGGCCGACCAGGACGCGGTGCTCGAGTACTGTCAGGATGCCATCGAGAGGGTGCTGGAGCTAGATAGGTGGGGCGTCCCCTTCAGCAGGTTCGAGGATGGTCGGATAGCCCAGAGGCCCTTCGGCGGGGCGGGGTTCCCGAGGACCTGCTACGCGGCCGACAAGACGGGCCACGCGGTCATGCACACCGTGTTCCAGCAGGCTCTCAGGCTGGGGGTCGCCTTCTACAACGAGAGGGCGGTGCTCCGCCTCGCCAGGGACGAGGATGGAGTGAGGGGCCTGGTGGCCATGAACCTCCAGACCGGGGAGCTGGAGGCCTACGAGGCCAAGGCCGTGATCATGGCCACGGGAGGGGCGGGCAGGATCTACGCCAGGACCACCAACAGCCACCAAAGCACCGGCTTCGGCATGGCCCTCGCCTACTGGGTCGGCGCCCCGCTGGAGGACATGGAGTTCGTCCAGTTCCACCCGACGACGCTCTACGGGACGAACATCCTCATCAGCGAGGCGGCCAGGGGGGAGGGCGGGATCCTGCTCAACGCCAAGGGCGAGAGGTTCATGGAGAGGTACGCCCCGGAGAAGATGGAGCTGGCCCCCAGGGACATAGTGGCCAGGGCCATATGGACCGAGGTGCTGGAGGGGAGGGGGTTCGAGAACGAGTACGTTCACCTGGTCATATCCCACCTCGGGGCCGACCTGATAATGGAGAGGCTCCCGCAGATATGGGAGCTGGCCCTCAAGTTCGCGGGCGTCGACGCGAGGAAGGAGCCGATCCCCGTCCAGCCGGGCCAGCACTACACCATGGGCGGGATAGAGACCGACAAGCACGGCAGGGCCAGGATCAAGGGCCTGTACGCGGCTGGAGAGTGTGCCTGCGTTAGCGTCCACGGGGCCAACAGGCTGGGGGGCAATTCCCTCCTGGAGTGCGTGGTCTTCGGGGCCAGGGCGGGGGCGTCGGCCGCCGAGGACGTCCAGCGCAGGGGGTTCGACGGGAAGGAGGCCGTTGAGAGGGCCCTGGAGGAGGTCGAGGGAAGGATCAAGGTCCTGCTGGAGAGGGGCAGGGAGGAGGGACACTCCAACCCCTACAGGATAAGGAGGGACATGCAGCAGGCCATGTGGGAATACGTGGGGATCTTCAGGGATGAGGAGGGTCTCAGGAAGGGTGTGGAGACCATCAGGAGGCTAAGAAAGGAGTATCGGGAGAGTGCCGGTGTCCCGGCTCCGCCCGGGCCGTTCAATCAGGGCCTGCTGGACGCCCTCATCATTGAGGGGATGCTCGACGTGGCGCTGGTGGTGGCCGAGGGCGCGCTGAGGCGTACGGAGAGCAGGGGCGGGCACTACCGCACGGACTACCCGAAGAGAGACGATGAGAAATGGCTCAAGCACACGCTGGCCTTCTACACGCCGGAAGGACCGGAGTTCGACTACAAGCCGGTGGTGATCACCAGGTGGCAGCCCACGGAGAGGAAGTACTGAGGAGGGGGTGAGTCAGCGAATGCCTGGGCGGGTTCGGGAGGGCGAGACCGTCAGGTTCACAGTCTTCCGATTCGACCCGAAGAGTGACAAGGTCCCCTACTACTTGGAGTACGAGGTCCCCTACCGGAAGGGCATGACGGTCCTCGACGGGCTGCTCTACATCCTGCAGGAGCTCGACCCCACCCTGGCGTTCAGGTACAGCTGCAGGGCCAAGATCTGCGGCTCCTGCGCCATGATGATAAACGGGGTGCAGAGGCTGGCCTGCGAGACCCAGGTCGCGGACCTGGGCAGGAGGGTGAAGGTCGAGCCCCTCGCCCACTTCCGGGTGCTCAAAGACCTGGTGGTGGACATAGAGCCGTTCCTCAGGCAGATGGAGGCCGTAATGCCCTACCTCTACCCGAAGGAGGACGTGCGAGAGCCAAGGGTCTCCCCAAAGGAGTTCGAGAAGTACAAGTCCCCCTCCGACTGCATATGGTGCGGGGCCTGCGTCTCCGCCTGTCCGGTGGCCGCAACGGACCCGCTCTTCTTGGGGCCCGCGGCGCTGACCCAGCTGTACAGGTTCGCCGTGGACTCTAGGGAGAGGGACGATGTGAAGCCCCTGAGGCTCCTGGTGGCCGACAGCGAGGGCTCCGGAGTCTGGAGGTGCCACCAGGTCTACGCATGCGCCGAGGTGTGCCCCAAGCACATCAGGCCGGGGAGCCTGATCGCTGAACTCAAGAGGATGACCCTCAAGGCCAGGCTGACGGGGAGGATCTGACGTTATCCTAGGCCGCTACGATCGAGGCCTCGGCCTGAAGCCCTAGAGGGGGAACAGCCCAAACCTTGATGGCCCAGGAAGACTCAGGGTGCCCTGAGACTCTCCGATTCCGCATATCCCGGCCCTCACGACCAGCTCAGCCTCCTTGTAGAGGATCGAGTACCCCTTGTCGGGAGACGGGTCCCACTCGCCGCTCGTCTCGGCCCAGTAGACGAACCCGTCTATGAGCGGCTCCTCGGCCACCAGGAAGGCCCTCCAGAGGAGGGCCTGCTCCTCCTCGCTCATCGGCAGGTCGGACCGCCAGTCCCACGGGGCATCGGCGGCTCCAACCACGCTCCTGTAGCCTATCTCGGTGAACACCACGGGCTTCCCGAACAGGAGCCTAAGCGGCTCTATCCTCCTCAGGTGAATCTCCCTCCAAGCCTCCACGATCTCGGAGAGGTTCCCTGCAGGCAGGGGGTAGTAGGCGTCTATCCCGATAAAGTCGACCTCCTCTGCGAACACGGGCAGGGCCTCCTGGGGGTCGAACTCCCCACCCTGCGGCTGGGCGTACCCTATGAGGCCAGAGTACACGGCTCGAACCTCGTCGATGAGCCGGAACCACCTCTCGTCTAAGACCATCGAGCTGAGCTCCACCTCCACCACCAGGTACTCGACGCCCTCTTCCTGGGCGATCTCGGCGTAGTGGAGCAGGAACCTCCTGTAGGACTCGAACCAAGCGTCCCTGTCCACCGGATCAAGGAGGGCGAACCACTCGCCCGTCTCGACTATCAGGGAGGGCTTCAGCATGACTCGGAACCCCAGGGACTTCGCCATCCTGATGAGGGCCCGAAGGTCGTCGTCGCTCACGGTGACTCCCGTCGGCCTTATCTCGGTCGATCGCAGGTTGGGAGTGGCCCAGTAGGGCGAGATCGCTATCGTGTTCAGGCACATGCCCTTGGCTCTCTCCAGCACGATCCTTAGCTCGGTCCGGTTGCCGAACTCGCCGACCCAGTAGGCGGCCAGCGTCATTCCCCTGATCTTCTGCCATCCAGGCGCTCCCTCCCGCTCGGCGAACGCGTAGAACACTGTGGAATCCTCCCCAAGGTCCTCCTGAACGGCCACAGCGTCGCAGATCTTGCCAGCGTAGGTCAGGGCGTCGTACCCCATCAGTCGGTTCTCGTGCTCGCTCCCAGCCCCGGTGGTGACGAGGCACCAGTACTCCGGGCCTTCACTCACCTTCATTCGGGCGTACTCGTCGACGTGCCTGAGGTACTCTTCCCTAGTCTCCCCCGCGCCATAGACGAAGCTCTCGATCAGCACCGCGTCTCCCTCCCCGAGCGGTAGACGGGGCTCCCCGTGGAGGGACGCGAGCACGTCTGTGGGGTTCCAGGCGTTCAGGGCCACCGCCAGCCCCCTCTCCCTGGCACACCGGACGGCCTCGACCTGGTGCATCCTGGCCTGTAGGAAGCCCCCCAGCCTAGGCGCAAGGTAGTCGTACCCAGCCTCGTCGAGGAACACCCCCGCGACCCCCATGTCGGCCCACTCGTCTATCCTCTCGCAGACTTCTCCGATCAGCAGCGTCAGCGGGACGTACCCATAGAACTGCGCCTCGCTCAGTCCTATGACCGCCGAGGCGACCTGGTGCTCGGGGTGGGCCGGGTCCTCGAGGCCGGCCCCTAGGACCACGATGTCGTAGCGGTCGAACTGGGCGGCGGCCCGCTCCAGATTCCCGCCGGCCCCGTTGAACAGACTGGGGTATCCGTAGTAGAAGAGGAGCTTTCTGGGTCGCCAGCCGACCACAACTCGGCCAGAGTGTGGACCTCCGGCGGTCGCAAGCGCGT